>MEED01000019.1 GCA_001724855.1 Lautropia sp. SCN 69-89 | reverse complement strand
CATGCTGATCATCGCCGGCTCGCTGGTCGGTTCGTCGGGCGCGATCCTCTCGTACATCATGTGCAAGGCGATGAACCGCTCGTTCTTCAACGTGATCCTCGGCGGCTTCGGCGGCGAGACCGCGGCGGCATCGGGCGGCGCGAAGGAGCAGCGCCCGGTCAAGTCCGGTTCGGCCGACGACGCGGCGTTCCTGCTCACCAACGCCGACAGCGTGATCATCGTGCCCGGCTACGGGCTCGCCGTGGCGCGCGCGCAGCACCCGCTGAAGGAGCTCGCCGACAAGCTGATCGAGCGCGGCGTTTCGGTGAAGTACGCGATCCACCCGGTGGCCGGCCGCATGCCGGGCCACATGAACGTGCTGCTCGCCGAAGCCGAGGTGCCGTACGACCAGGTGTTCGAGATGGAGGACATCAACTCCGAGTTCGGCGACACCGACGTGGTGCTGGTGCTGGGCGCCAACGACGTGGTCAACCCGGCGGCGAAGGACCCGAAGTCGCCGATCGCCGGCATGCCGATCCTCGAGGCGTACAAGGCGCGCCAGGTGATCGTGAACAAGCGCTCGATGGCCTCGGGTTACGCCGGGCTGGACAACGAGCTCTTCTACATGGACCGGACCATGATGGTGTTCGGCGACGCGAAGAAGGTCGTCGAGGACATGGTGAAGGCGATCGAGTGAACGATGGCCGCGTCGGCGATCGGGCTGTTCGCGAGCTTCTTCCTGGGCTCGTTCTTCAGCCTCGTCACGATCATCAACCCGCCTTCGGCGATCCCGCTGTTCAACGCCCTCAGCGCGCCGCTCGATGAACGCGGCGCCGACCGCCTGGCCCGCGACGCGAGCGTCTACGTCTTCGCGATCCTGACCGTCAGCCTGTTCGCAGGCGGACTGATCCTCGCCTCCTTCGGCATCTCCTACGGCGCGCTACGAATCGCCGGCGGAATCGTCGTCGCGTTGCTCGGCCACGGCATGCTGTTCGGCCGCGACGAGCGAGGCACCCCCGAGGCCGGAGCGGCCCGGAACCCCGCGTTCTTCCCGCTGGCGCTGCCCGGCATCAGCGGACCCGGCTCGATTGCGGTCATCATCGGCATCTCGACGGAGATCCGCGAGATCGGCGGCTGGGCCGACACGCTGATCGCCTGGACCGCCACGGTGGCGGCGATCGTCTGCGCGAGCCTGCTGACCTGGCTGGTGCTGCGCAGCGCCCGGTCGATTTCGAATAGACTGGGCCCCAACGGCATCGAGGTCATGACCCGGCTGATGGGCTTCCTGCTGATCTGCATCGGCGTGCAGTTCGTCGCCTCGGGCATCCGCACCTTCGTTTCGGGAATCTGACCATGGACAGCGCCGTCGACCTGAACGCCGCCCGCGAGGAATCGCTGCGCAAGTACGCGATGCTCGGCTATGCGATGCACCTGCTGGGGCTGATCTCGATCATCGGTTTCGTCGTCGGCCTGATCATCGCCTACATCAAGCGCGAGGATGCGCGCGGCACGGTCTACGAGTCGCACTTCCGCTGGCAGACTCGCTCGTTCTGGTGGGCGCTGCTGTGGTTCGTGCTGCTGCTGGTGCCGACGATGCTGACGATCGGCTTCGTGCCGTTCTTCGTACTCGCGCAGATCTGGTTCGCCTACCGGATGATCAAGGGCTGGATGCGCCTGAACGACGGGCGCGCGATCCCCTGAGGCGCCGGCTGCGTCCCGTAAGCCGCAACCCGCACGTCCCGACCAGGCCCGATGGATACCTTCGCACCCCGCCCCGGCCGCCGCCGCCTGCTGCTGGCGGCGGCCGCTGCGCTGCCGGTCGGCTGCGCCGGGCCGCAGTTCGTGCCGCCGCCCGCCGGCGCGATTCCCGCGCCCCGCGTGCAGGTCGGCCAGCGATGGCGCTACGACGAAATCAACCGCTACAACGGCGAGCGGCGCGCGGTCGTCACCGCCGAAGTCGTCCAGGTGTCGCCGCAGCTGCGCGTGAGCCTGACCGACGCGGACGGCAGGCGCCGCGACGACGAGATCTACGACCGCCCCTGGCGCGTCGTCCAGGAGCCCTCGTACGACTACACGCAGATCTTCGACCGGCCGGTGCCGCTGCTGCCCGAGCCGCTCGCGGTCGGCGGCGGCGGGTTCACGCAGGTGGGCTACCGCTCGGTGCTCGGGCGCGACTACCCGCTGGTCTGGAACGAGCGGATGGTCGCGCGCGGCTGGGAAGACCTGCGCGTGCCCGCCGGCCAGTTCCTGGCGCTGCGCGTCGAGCGCATCATCCAGTTCGTCCACATCGACTTCCGGCGCGAGGAATCGGTCCGCGAAGAGACGATCTGGTACGCGCCGGCGGTCAACCGCTGGGTGCAGCGCGAGTGGACCGGCCGCTACGTGATCCCCGGCGGAGACTTCAAGCCGATCTACCGCGAGGACTGGGTGCGCTGGCAGCTGCTCGACTGGCGCGAGGCCGGCTGATCCGTCAGGCCCCGGCCACGCGCTGGATCCGCGTCCACAGGCAATCGACCGGACGCACGGAGAACCGGATCGCCTCGTGGCCGGCGCGGTCCTCGTAGACGTAGGTGACCCTGACGCCGCGCGTGACCAGGGGCGCCGTCGACGAGCGCCCGCAGATCCCCTGACGCGCGCGCTCCTGCAGGCGCGCGGCGACGCCGGACGCCTCGAGCTCGCGCGCGTCCTTGTTGACGAGCCGGAAGCGGAACACCTGCTCGAGGCCGGCACCGGCCTCCGCGCTCTCGAGCCGGGTCTCGGCATCGATCATCACCGGCAGCTTCGCCGTCAGGCGGTTCGACACCGTCTTGAGGTCGTCGGTCGTCGCAGCGCCGATTCCGACCAGCCAGGGGGCGCTCCAGAGCACCGCGCCGACCGCAGCCACCGCGACCAGTGCGAGCGCCGGAACCAGCAGGCGCATCGATCGCCTCACCAGCAATCCGCGACCGTCAGCGTGCCGGTCTCGCCCTTGCGCCCGAGCTGGTCGATGCTGAGGTTTCCGCATTTCGGATCGACGTGGCCGTTCGCGGGCGTGGCAGTGAGCACGTAGCTCGAGGCGAGCGTTCCGGTGGTGCCGGCGGCAATCGCGAGCGTGTAGGAAGCCTTGCCAGGGCTATCGCCCGAGTGCGTCCGCACGCCCGCCGCCGACAGGGACGACGGGTACGTATTGTAGTTCGTGAAGTGCCGCTCCAGGGACTGGGCGGCCTCGAGCAGCGCCGCCTTGCCCTCGGCGCGCTTGGTCCGCACGACGTACTCGGTGTAGCTCGGGTAGGCGACCGACGCCAGCACCGCGACCACCACGAGCACGATCATCAGTTCGATCAGCGTGAACCCGCCCTGGATGACGCGTCCGATTCGTTTCACTTCGGTCTCCCGGCTCATCGTTTCATGATCTCGCGCCACGCGATCCGGCCGCGCGAGCCGGCGATCGACTCGGCCACCGACTCGACACCGCCCGACGAGCCGCTCGACACCTTGAACTCCTTGGGGGCGCCCGAGGTCAGCGGCGGGCTGCCGCTGATGACGGTCGGCATCGGCGTGATCCCTACGCGCGAGCGACGTCCGCTCACCGCCGTGGGCGACCCGCTGGTCGGGTGCGTCACCAGGTCGGCCGAGGAGAACAGCGCGTCGTTGTTGACGTCGAACGGCGACGAGTCAAGGCGGCTGCCGGTCAACGCATCCAGCTCCATCAGCCAGCTGGTGCCGCCCTTGTCGCAGGGGCTCGTCGACGGGATCAGCGTCGGGAACACGACGCGCCCGAAGCGGATCTGCGGCGGGTAGACGACCCGCTCGCCGGTCTCGGCGCCCGCCCCGTCGGTCGGGAAGTCCATGTACCAGCCGCGCTGGCTCGTCCAGTCGACGACGTTGTTCGAAGTGACGCGGTAGACGCTGCCACCGGCCGCGACCTCGCCCTGTACCGTCTGCTGTTGCAGCAAAGAGCGCGAACTCACCGTCGAGCCGTCGTTCTTGTCCCAGATGCCGTAGAAGCTCTGGCGCTGGTAGGGCGCCGACGGATCGCTCGGCTGCAGGTAGATGCCGGTGCCGAACAGCACCATGAAGCCGCCATAAGGATTCTTCATCACCTCGACCGACGCGGTGATCGGCTGCGCCGTACCGGAGGGGTCGACCGCCTTGAACAGCGGCAGTCCGCCCGCGGCAACGCCCCACGACGACGGCGCGCTCGACGTCAGGTCGAACTTCCACAGGTTGCCCTGCAGGTCGCCGGCGTAGACATAGTCGACCTTGCCGTCGAAGTCGACGTCGGCCGGGAACACGCTGGCGAGCCCGTTGGGCGATGCGACCGACCCCGCACTGGTCTGCAGCTTGATGTAGTCGGTGCCCAGCGTCCAGGTGCGCGAACCCGGGGTGCGGTCGAGAAAGAGGATGAACAGCGAAGCGCGCCCGGTGGTGCTTGCGTAGCCGTCGGCCTCCGAGTTGTTGTAGCCGTTGCCGATCAGCACGGCCCACTTGTCGTTGGCGAGCTTGACGATCTGGGGCTGCCCGTAGGTGTAGCCCAGGTCCGGGTCGTCGCGGTCGCTGAACTCCCAGAGCACTTTGGTCGACGCACTGGCCTCGGTGACCGCCGCGGGATCGGTCACGTCGAGCGCGAACACGCCCTGGCCGCCGCCGCCCAACCCACCGACCAGCACCGTCGCCCAGTTGCTGTTGACGACCGCATCGGCGACCGCCGGCGTACCGTCCACGAAGTAGCGATGGCTGTACGCGAGATCGCTGAGCCGCGACAGGTTGCCGTAGACCATCGACGGCACGTAGGCGAACAATTCCTTGCCCGCGTCCGTGCCGCTGGCGACGAAGCCGTGCAGCATGCCGTCGTTGGCGCCGACGTAGATCATCGGCGTGCGCGACAGGTTGCTCATGCGGAACGTTGCGTAGTTGTTCTCCCAGTAGCCGGCGTTCGGCGCGCCGACGAACTGCGGGTTCGAGTTCACGATGTCGCCGAGCCGCGACACCGGGCGTCGCCGGAACTTGCCGGCGGAAGACCCCTCGTTCGAGGTGTCTCCACGCATCCACAGCAGCCGGTCGCTGCCTCGGCTGTCGTTGGCGCCCAGCGCGTTGGTGTCCAGCGCGGTCTGCTGCGCGGTCGACAGCGACGCGAAGCGGAACGGCACCCCGGCGCTCGGGGCCAGCGGATCGGAATTCCAGGTCAGGATGCGCCGGTCGTTCGGCGCCTGGCTGTTGATCACCTGCCCGGAATCCCAGTCCGGCGTCGGCGAGATGTTGCCGTTGAAGTCGATCGGGTACGACAGCAGCTGGCCGCTCCAGTCGTTCGAGTTGAAGCGAGCCTGGTAAATCCTCGAGCCGGTTTGCAGGGACGTCGAGTTGGTCGCCACCGACGAGGCCGACGACGTCGCCAGGATCGAGATGAACGCGCGGTCGAGCGACGCCTCGAGCGCCAGCGGGTTCGCGACGAAGAAGTAGTTGTCCGGGATGCCGTCGGAGACCGGGAAGCCGTTCGTGTCACGAACGTCCCACTCGCTCGCCAGGTCCGGGATCTGGTTGCCGCTGCCGGTCTCGATGAAGCCACCATACTTGGCCGCATAGAACAGCGGATCCTCGAGCTCCTTGGCGACGTTCGAGCCGAGCGTGTAGGTCACGCTGACCGGCGGATCGTTGAGCTGGCAGTTGCTGCAGCCGGTGACGCCGGTCGGGTCGGTGAAGTTGAAGCCCGTCGTGCTGGTGTCGCCGATTCCCGAGTGGAAGTGCGCGCCGTCCTTGGTGGTGCCGCTGATCGCGTAGCCGAAGCCTTGCGGCTGGTTGGTCGACTCGGCGATCACGTCGGTGGTCACGCGCACCGTGTTCGCGGCCGCGTCGAGCTCGTACTCGATGATGCCCCAGACGTCCTGGTCGTAGTCGCCGCCCTGCTCGGAGTCCTCCCAGTTCACGTAGACCTTGCCGCGCACGGTGCTCCCGACGACGTCCTGCGAGACGACCTTCAGGTCGACCAGCGCGCCGCCGCCCAGGCCGCGGCCGGGATAGTCGAGCCGGTAGATCGGCTGGATCACGACCTCGGGACTCGACGCCAGGCCGGGCACCTTGATCTTCAGCGTCGGCACGTTGGTCGCGAGCTGCACGCCATAGGTCGTCACCTTCAGCGAGCGGTCGTCGTCGCTGGGCACCGCCGACAGGTCGGAGCGGATCCGGTTGGTCTTCGCCTGGTAGGCGAGGCCGGGCATCAGGTAGCTGCCGGCCACCGTCGGCCCCTCGGGACAGATCCCGCTCACGCCGCCCAGCGACGTGATCGTCTTGCCGTCGCAGAGCTCGTTGACGCTCGCGCCGCTGCGGCCGATGAAGTAGTCGTTGCCGGTGATGCCCTCGAGGTCGCCGACCCGGTCGGTCACGCCGCTCGCGGTCTTGCCGGCATCGCCGATGTCGCCGAGCGCGGTCGAGGCGAGGTCGGCGTCGTACGAGGACACGCTCGAGTTGAACACCAGCACGTTCAGCGGCGAGCAGTAGTTGGTGTTGGAGAGCGGATCGGACCAGCTGGCACTGGGCAGGCCCAGCGTCGCGTCGGCCGAGCCCGAGCCGTAGTTGTAGGCCGCAGTGCGCGACCTGCCGGCGAAGTACCTGAGCGACTCGTAGTAGATCTCCGACATCGGGTTGCCCCAGCTGCGGCAATTGCCCTCGGTGATGCTGGTCAGCTGGTACGTGCAGTTGTCGCCGCTCGAACCGAGATAGGTGCCGTCGCCGTAGTTGTAGCCGTAGATCCGGAGCCGGTTCATCGTGTTGACGATGCCGGCCGCGCCGGCCGAGAGCATCGCCGACTTGAAGGTGCCGTCGGTGGTCGCGTTCACCTCGTCGGTGAACGTGCCGACGTTCTTGCGTAGCACGCCGCCCGAGATGTTCTTCTGGTAGCTGCCGGTCATCAGGCCGAACTTCATCAGGCCCGGTTCGCCGTAGACCTGCAGAAGCCCGATCGGCTTGTAGTTGCCGCTCGGATACTGCTTGCACTTCTCGTTGCCCAGCAGGCCCGGGACGCAGGCCTGCACCCGCGCCACGTATTGCCCGTTGTCGTAGCTCGTCCCGCGCCCCCCCGCGTAGCCGTTGCCCAGCCCCCGGTCGAGCTGGCTCGGCTCGACGGTCGCCGATGCGAGCCCGCTCTGGCTCAGGCGGTTGCTGTTGCTGCGCGTGGCGCCGGTGTTGAACATGCTGCCGTCGGCGACGCGGCCCGGGCTGGTCGATTCGGCGCGCCACTGGCATTGCCAGCGCTCGTTCGCCGCCCACAGGCCGTAGTTGCCGCGCGCGACGCGGATCACCGGCGGGTTCGTGTTCGCCTGCGAGGTCGAGGTGCCGATCGTGAGGTTGCAGATCGACAGGCCGACGTCGGTGAGGTTGGTGACCGTCCAGGCGGTGGCCGCGGGGTTCGAGCCAGACCCGGTCACGCCGGTGGGGTTGTGCACGTCGAGCTGGAAGCTCGTGCCGCAGACCGCGCCGCCGCTCACCGCCATGACGGTGCCGGTGACGTAGTCGCTCGCGGTCCGCGCGACGCGAACCTGGTCGCCGACGCAGACCGTGGCCGCGCTGTTTCGGAAGTACTTGGTTCCGCTGGTCACGGACTGCGACTGGTTGCTCGAATAGCCGCTGTTCGACCCGTAGACCGAGCCCGACGGCGGCGCGCTCGGCACGCTGAACGGCGTCAACTGGTCGAGGTCGGCACCCGCATAGTGCTTGGCCCAGGCGTGCGCATCGGGCGGAATGTAGACGCGCTCGAGGACGGTGTCGCTGCCGGTGTCGGTGGAACGCATGCCGCCGTAGAGCAGCTTGCGCACCGCGTCCATCCGCGCCATCGTCGCCCAGTTCAGGAAGTTGCCGCTCCACTGGTTGGTGCCCGCGGTGCAGTATTTGGTGCTCGTCGTGGCCACCGGCTCGAAGCGCTGGTTGCTCGTGCTGTAGCTGTAGCACTTGCCCGAGTCGAAGTAGCCGTAATAGTCGATCGAGTGCTTGTAGGTCGTCTCGAGCTCGCCGTCGTTGTCGAGGTCCGAGTAGTCGTTGTAGGCCTTCTTGTAGAGTTGCTGGTCCTTCGACAGGTCGAGCATCACCAGGGGCGGGATGGCGCCGCCCGCGTACAGCGGCGACTGCGCGAGCGTGAGCGCGAACGCCGGCGTGACCGGGGCCAGCTGCAGCGCGACCAGGCACGCGGCGACCAGCCTGGCGCGGCGGTTGCGCCGGGCTCGCGAACGGGTCGACTCGATCCTGTTGCGCACGTTCCTGTTCATGGCATTGCTCCGCATACCGCGTCAGGGCCGGAAGAATTCCTGCAGCATCACGCGCGTGCCCGAGAGCGCGCCGTAACCCAGCGCAGTGATGCGGTAGATGTAGCGGCCGCCGCCGGCGCGCAGGCTGGTGCCCACCGCATCGGGAATGGCCTCGACCAGGTAGCGGGGCTGCCCGGTGACGCCGCCCGACTCGGTCGAGGGACGGAACCCGGGTACGCCGGTCTGTTCCCCGTACGAAAGCGACCTCGACGCGTCTTCCAGATAGGCCTCCCAGCGCTGCGTGCCGCTGGTGGCCGGAATGCACAGCCCCTTGCCACCGGTCTGGTCGCAAGTCGTGGAGAACAGCGTCGCGCCCGAGAGCGCGCGCGTCGAGACGATGTCGGTCTCCGCGTCGCGCAGCGCCGCCTCGGCGGCCTGCAGCGCGATGTTCGAGTCGCGCGCGTTGCGCGCCATGCGCTCCTCGCTGGTCGAGAGGTTCGCACCGGCGATCCCGATCAACGTGATCGCGATCATCATCACCAGCGCGACGAACAGCGATGCGCCGCGCTGGCTGCGGGCCGACGGGGTCTTCATGGCGTTCATCCGATTCGGTTGCGCAGGCCGACCGTGAACTGGAACATCCGGCGCGGCCGCTGGTCGTCGGGCGGGTCGAACACCGCACCGGTGTCGGTGCCCGGCGGGACGCCACCGGGTGCATAGGCGACGCCGAAGTGGTTGAAGACGGTCGTGCCCCCCGCCGGATCGGTGAAACGCTCGCCGCGGATCACGGCCGAGACGACCGCGCTGATCACGCGGTCGGGGTTGACCAGGCCGGCCGGCGCGTAGCGGTTCGGCGCGCCGTCGCTGTCGGTGTCTTCGCCGTAAAGGATCTGCAGGCTCTCGACGCCGGTGACCAGCACGACCGGCGCACCGGGCGCCGACGAGGACTCGCACTGCAGCGCAGGCTCGCCCGTGCTCGCGTCGGTGGCGACGAAGTAGCGATTCACCGACAGCACGTTTGCCGCAACCGGGTTGCCGAGGCAATCGAGCACGCCCGAATCGGGCCCGCCTCCGGCTGCATTCGAACCGTAGTAGCGCACCGTCAGTTCGTCGCTTCCGTTCAGGCCGGTGCCGTTGCTCATGCTGAGCGGCGGTGCCGCCGACGTGAACGACACGCCGGCGGTGTAGTCGCGGTAGCCGGCCATCCGCAACTCGCGCCCGAGCGATTCCAGCACGTAGCGGCCGGTCTCCTGCAGCAGCGCGCTGTCGCTCTGCACCCGGTTGGTCCGCTTGGTCGCGACGAACAGGCTCGAGGCGACCAGCACGACGAGCAGGCCGATCACGAGCGAAATCATCAGCTCGATCAGCGTCGCGCCGCGCTGCCCGCGGCCGGACATGTTCGTCCTCATGGCCGCACGCTCTGCACGAAGCGCTGGTTCGAGGACCCCGAACGGTCGTCGTCCCACCAGATCTTGATCGCCAGGTTCGCGCCGGCGACGCCGTCGCAGTCCGGCGTGCCCGGCGTGCCGTCGTTCGGGGTGCTGTCGACGCAAACCACGCCCTGCCCGCCCGGGAGCACCGACGCGTTGGCCTGGTTCCACAGGTACAGGTCCATCTCCGCCTGCTCCTGCGGCGTGCATCCGGCCAGCGAGAAGCACGCTGCGTGGCTCACGCCGGCGCCCACGTAGGCGCCGCTGCGGTAGGCCGGCATGTTCGCGCGCGCCCGGTCTGCGATGTCGTAGGCCTGCTGCGTGGCGATCGTGCGCAACATCGAACTGCCGGTCGAACGCAGCGAGCTCAGCTGCAGTCCGCCCATCGCGAGCACGGAGATCGCAACGACAAGGATCGCGATCAGCGCCTCGATCAGCGAGAAGCCCGCCTGGCTCGTCGGGGTCCGCTTCATGGACAACTCACCTGCCGCAGCGAGATCCGGCCCGCCGCGTTGAGGTCGACGCGCCGCCCGTGCGGGCCGCTTCGGCCGTCGCACACGTCGATGCTGCCGGCCGCCGAGGCCGCGCCCGTGGGGCGGAACGCGATCAGCGTCGAGAAACCGGTGGCCGTGGCCGCCAGCCCGGTGTCGAGCGGGGCGGACCAGCGGATGATCTCGCCCGGTTCGACCATTCCGTTGCCGTTGGCGTCGGCGTAGACGATGCGCCCGGTGTTCCAGTCGGTGCCGTCACACCCGGTGCCGGCGGTGCTCGGGCAGACGAAGACGCTCAGGTAAGTGCGCGCCGCCTCGGTCCGGGCGGCCGTGAGGTCCGCGACGATGCCGGCCGCCGCGCTCTGCAGCCGGTTGTTCCGGATGAAGTCGCTGAACGCAGGCACTCCCGCCGACAAAAGGATCGCGGCGATCGCAATCGTGATCAGCAGTTCGACGAGCGTGAATCCACGCGAGTTCAAGGGCAACACCTACGGGAGCATGGCCTGGAACACGAGTCTGCACGGACGGATCGTGCAGGCAGAGCCATGCCGGACAAGCGGCGGCTGCGCGGGTTCCGACGGCGGCAGGCGTCGCGGCGGAAGCGGAACTATTTCACTGCTGCGGTGCTTCCATCGCCCCGTCGAGCCACTCGATCCAGTGCCGGACCGGTGTGCCCGTGCCGGCCTGCAGGTGCGCCAGGCAGCCGATGTTGGCCGACAGGATCAGCGTCGGCCCGCCGGCCTGCAGCGCGGCCAGCTTGCGCTCGCGCAGGCGCAGCGACAGCTCGGGCTGCAGCACCGAGTAGGTGCCGGCCGAGCCGCAACACAGGTGCGATTCGGCCACGCCGAGCCGCGCGACGCCGAGCGCATCGAGCAGGCGCTCGACCTCGCCGCGGATCCGTTGGCCGTGCTGCAGCGTGCACGGCGGGTGGAACGCGACGCGCTCGGCGCCATCGGCGCCTCGCGCGCGCAGCCGCGCGCGAATCGCGTCGATCGAGCCTGCCAGTTGCGTCGGCAACCATTCGGCGAGGTCCTTCGTGGCCTCGACGATGCGCTGCGCCCTCGCGGCGTAGCGGGGGTCGTGGCGCAGCAGGTGCGCGTACTCCTTCACCATCGCGCCGCAGCCGGACGCGTTGATCACGATCGCTTCGACGCCGCGCTCGAGGTGCGGCCACCAGGCGTCGATGTTGCGGCGCGCCTGGCCGAGCGCACCGTCGGTGTCGCCCAGGTGATGGCGGATGGCGCCGCAGCATCCCGAGCGGCGCTCGACGACGACCTGGATGCCGATGCGGTCGAGCACGCGCGCGGTCGATGCGTCGATGCCGGGCATCATCGCCGGCTGCGTGCAGCCGTTCAGGATCAATACCTTGCGCGGATGCTCGCGTTGCGGCCACTCGCCCGCGGCCCGTCGTGCCGGAACCTTGTCGCGAAGCACCGCGGGCAGCGCCGGACGCATCCATTGCCCGATGCGCATCGCCGGATCGAACAGCCAGCGACGCGTGAGCGACTCGCGCAGCACGAACCGGATCAGTCGCTGCGCCAGCGGACGGCGCACGCGCTGGTCGACCAGACGTCGCCCGACGTCGAGCAGGTGGCCGTAGTCGACGCCGGACGGGCAAGTGGACTCGCAGTTGCGGCAGGTCAGGCAGCGATCGAGGTGTGCCTGCGTCGATGCACCGGGCTCGTGTCCTTCGACGACCTGCTTCATCAGGTAGATGCGCCCACGCGGCCCGTCGAGCTCGTCGCCGAGCAGCTGGTAGGTCGGGCAGGTCGCGGTACAGAAGCCGCAGTGCACGCACTTGCGCAGGATCGACTCGGCCTCGATCCCGTCGGCACTCCCCTTCAGCCAGTCGGCAAGATGCGTTTCCATCTCAGAGGTCGGGGTACATGCGTCCCGGGTTGAACAGCCGGGCCGGATCGAAGACGTCCTTCAGCCGCCGATGCAGCGCCGCGTTGGCCGGCGGCAGCGGATGGAACACGCCGGCCGCCCGGTCGCCGCCGCGGAACAGCGTCGCGCTGGCGCCGACCCGAGCGGCCGCGGCGCGGATCTCTCCGGCCGGCGCGTCGCTGCGCAACCATCGCAGCGCGCCACCCCACTCGAGCATCGACGCGCCGTCGAGGCCGAGGGCCGGCGCGACCGACGGCACCGATAGCCGCCACAGCGGCAGCGGTCCGCCGAAGAATCCGTCGGTCTGCTCGCGGATGCCGGCCCAGAATGCGCGGGCTTGCGGCTCGTCGAGACGCGCGGCACCGCGTTCGCGCACGAAGCGCACCGCGGCGGCGTCGACCGCCGCCGGCGCGCCCGACAGCCGCAACGTCAGCACGCCGTCGCGCCACGCGCTGGCCGACAGCGGCAGCGGCTGGCCGCCCCAGTGGTTGAGCGCCTGCAGCGCGGCGCCCTCGTCCATCGGCATGCGCACGCTGCATTCGGACGCGGGGACCGGCAGCACCTTCAGCGACACTTCGAGGATCGGGCCGAGAATGCCCAGCGACCCGCAGGCGAGCCGCGAGACGTCGTAGCCGGCCACGTTCTTCATGACCTGGCCGCCGAAGCGCAGCACGTTGCCCGACGCATCGAGCAGCGTCGCACCGAGCACGAAGTCGCGCACCGCTCCGGCGCTGGCGCGTCGCGGCCCGGCGAGGCCGGCGGCAACCACGCCCCCGATCGTCGCCGACGGACCGAACGCCGGCGGCTCGAACGCCAGCATCTGCCCGCGCTCGGCCAGCGCGGCCTCGACCTCGGCCAGCGGCGTCCCGCATCGCACCGAGACGACCAGTTCGGTCGGCTCGTAGCTCACGATGCCTTGATAGCCGCGCATGTCGAGCGGGTCGCCGGCGAGCGCCTCGCCGTAGAAATCCTTGGTGCTGCCACCGCGGATGCACAGCGGCCTGCGCGCCGCAGCGGCGGCGCGGACGCGGTCGCGCAATCCGGCCAGGGCGGGGTCGCTCGCGGGATCGGTCATCGGCTCAGAAGCGCGGCAGCTCGGGGAACGCGAGACGTCCGCCGTGCACGTGCATCTTGCCGTACTCGGCGCAGCGCGCCAGCGTGGGGATCGCCTTGCCCGGGTTGAGCAGGCCCGGCGGGTCGAACGCGCGCTTGACCGCGAAGAAGCTCGCGAGCTCGGCGCGCGAGAACTGCACGCACATCGAATCGATCTTCTCGACGCCGACGCCGTGCTCGCCGGTGATCGTGCCGCCGTACTCGACGGAGAGCGCGAGGATCTCGGCGCCGAAGCGCTCGGCGCGCTGCCATTCGTCGGGGTCGTTCGCGTCGAACAGGATCAGCGGATGCAGGTTGCCGTCGCCGGCGTGAAAGACGTTCATGCAGCGCAGCCGGTACTTCTCCTCCATCGCGGCGATCGACGCGAGCATGCGCCCGAGGTTGCGGCGCGGGATCGTGCCATCCATGCAGTAGTAGTCGGGCGACAGGCGACCGGCGGCCGGGAACGCGTTCTTGCGCCCCGACCAGAACAGCAGCCGCTCGGCCTCGGAGTTCGACACGCGAATGCCGGTCGCGCCCGCCTCGCGCAGCACCCGCTCGATGCGCGCGACCTCGTCGGCGACTTCCTCGGGCGTGCCGTCGGACTCGGCGAGCAGGATCGCCGCGGCCTCGAGGTCGTAGCCCGCGTGGACGAACTCCTCGACCGCGACGGTCGCCTTGCGGTCCATCATCTCGAGCCCGGCCGGAACGATGCCGGCTGCGATGATCCGCGCCACGGCGTCGCCGGCGGTGACGACGTCGTCGAACGAGGCCATCACGACGCGCGCCAGCGGCGGCGTGGGCACGAGCTTCACGGTGATCTCCGTGACGACCGCGAGCATGCCCTCGGAACCGATCATCAGCGCGAGCAGGTCGAGGCCCGGCGAATCGAGCGCCTCGCTGCCGAACTCGACCGTCTCGCCTTCGATCGTCAGCGCGCGCACGCGCAGCACGTTGTGCACCGTCAGCCCGTACTTCAGGCAATGCACGCCGCCCGAGTTCTCGGCGACGTTGCCGCCGATCGTGCAGGCGATCTGCGACGACGGGTCGGGCGCGTAGTACAGGCCGTAGGGCGTCGCGGCGTCGGAGATCGCGAGGTTGCGCACGCCCGGCTGCACGCGCGCGATGCGCGCCAGCGGGTCGATCGACAGGATGCGGTTGAACTTCGCGAGCGACAGCACGACGCCCGACGCGTGCGGCATCGAGCCGCCCGAGAGACTGGTGCCGGCGCCGCGCGCGACCACCGGCACGTCGAGCTCCCGGCAGGCCTTCAGGATCGCGCGCACCTGCTCTTCGACTTCGGGCAGCACCACCACCATCGGCAGCTGCCGGAACGCCGACAGCGCGTCGCACTCGTAGGGTCTGGTGTCTTCCTCGCGATACAGCAGGCAGTGGTCCGGCACGATCGCGCGCAGCCGCTCGACGACCTCGCGCTGGCGCTCCGGCGCAGGCTTCGCGGCGAGGTCGGCGAAGCGGTCGTCGAAGCCTGCGGCTTCGGCGTCGGGTCGCTCGGCGGTGGGTACGGTCGGTGTGCTCATGGCGCTCCCGCGATTGTGCACGATCCCGCAGCGGCGTCGCGGCGCGACGCCCGCAATGATCAGCCAGGCCGCGCGTCCTTGAGCTTCTTCCAGAGCGTGGTTCGCGACATCCCCAGCCTGCGCGCCGCTTCGGCACGGTTGCCGCCGGCTTCCTCGAGCGCGCTGCGGATCATCGCCTGCTCCTCGTCGGCGCGCATCGCGCGCCGGTAGTAGGACCCGCGCGGCTCGGCCGCCGACGCGCGCACCGGCCCGGGCGCCGCCGGCGCGCGCTCGTCGCCCCGGGCGCCGGGCGCGAGAATCTCCGGCAGCAGGTGGTGCGGAAGGATCACGGGGCCGTCGGCCTGCACCATCGCGAATTCGAGCGCATTGAACAGCTGCCGCACGTTGCCGGGCCAGCGATAGGCCTCGAGCGCGGTCAGCGCCTCGGGCGACACGCGCAGCGGCGCGCGTCGATAGCGTTCGGCCAGTTCGCCGAGCATGCGCGCAGCCAGCAGCGCGATGTCGCTCGCGCGCTCGCGCAGCGGCGGTACGTGCAGCGGCAGCACGCGCAGCCGATAGTAGAGGTCCTCGCGGAACTGGCCGCCGCGCACCATCGCGTCGAGATCGCGGTGCGTCGCCGCGACGACGCGCACGTCGACCTTGCGCGGGTGGTTCTCGCCGAGCCGCACGACTTCGCGTTCCTGCAGCACGCGCAGCAGCTTGGTCTGCATGGCGGGCGAGATCTCGCCGATCTCGTCGAGCAGCAGCGTTCCGCCGTTCGCGGCCTCGAAGCGCCCGACGCGTGCCGCGGCCGCGCCCGAGAACGCGCCCTTCGCATGGCCGAAGAGCTCCGACTCGAGCAGGTTCTCGGGCAGCGCGCCGCAGTCGAGCGGGACGAACGGACCGTGCGCGCGCGGCGAGTTGTCGTGCAGCGCTCGCGCGACGAGCTCCTTGCCGACGCCGCTCTCGCCGGTGACCAGCACGCTGGCGTCGCTCACCGCGGCGCGCAACAGCTGCGCATAGAGCGCCTGCATCGCCGGCGCGCGGCCGACCAGTGCGCCCAGGCGCCAGCGTTCGCGCACCTCGGCCTCGAGCGCCACCTCGCGCGAGCGGTCGCGCAGCACGATCGAGCAGTGCAGGCCGGCGTCGTTGGCCGGCAGCAGCATCGCCCACATGCGCAGCGCGATCTCGCTGCCGTCGGGACGCCGCAGCGAGATGTCCTGGACCTTTCGCGCGTCGGCGCCGCCCGGCACCAGCGAGCAGCGCCCGCCGCTCAGGCATTCGCGCGCGCAGCGGGTACCGGCGAACAGCGTCGGACACGCGGTGCCGAGCAGGTGATCGCCGTCGCGCCCGAGCAGGCGGCCGGCCGCCGCGTTGATCTCGACGACGCGCCGCTGCGCGTCGACGAAGACGACTCCCTCCTCGAGGTTGTCGAGCAGGTTTTTCAGCGCGGCGATCGTGATCATGGGGCACCCCGAGTGTCCAGTATGAACGTCCACCTGAACGTTCACAAGGTGCACCGACCGGTGTCGTGCCACCCCCGATGCGCTCGGCGCAGGGGTGCCGGGCGTCCGGGCGGGGCTGGCACGGATCTCGCTGGGACATCGGCGCCGGGCAATCGGCCCGGGCATTCGCGGTCAACAGCAGGAGCAGCCCACCATGCAACGAATGATCAAGTCCCTCGCCGGCCTCGCGTTCGCCGGCCTGGCGTGCAGCGCGTTCGCGGGCCCGCCGCTCGCCGACGACCAGGTCGCCGCCAGCTTCGAGCGGATGCTCAATCACGCGCCGACGCCGACACCGCGAATCGATCTCGCCGCGCTGCAACGCAAGCACGGTGCCGATCCGCTGGTCAGGGCGGTGAACCTGGCGCTGTGGGACCAGGATCCGCCGCAATACCACATTGCCCCGCAGGCCTCGGTCGGGCAGCCGCTCAGGCGTTGAGTTCGACACGGGGCGCGCCGCCGTCGCCGCACGCGAACCGCGGCGCGACGCGCGCGGCGCCGCGCGTCACGCGAAGGGCAGCACGACCCCGCGCAGGTTGCGTCCGGCGATCAGGTCGGCGTAGCCGTCGTTGATCGCGTCGAGCGGATAGCGTCGCGTGACCAGCTCGGAGAGCCGGATCGCGCCCTGGCGGTAGAGCGCGACGAGTTCGGGGATCTGCACCCGCGGGCTGGCGAACCCGTAGACCGAGCCCATGATCGCCTTCTGCGAGGTCACGAGTTCGAGGGGCGGCACCGGCAGCGACAGCTCGTCGGCCGGGGTCAGCGCGGTCACGACGACGTTGCCGGCCTTCGCCGTCGCGCGAAACGCCGGCAGCAGCGTGCGCGGCGGGTCGATGCAGACGAACGCATGGTCGACGCCGACGCCGTCGGTGAGCGCGTGCACGGCGGCCACCAGGTCCTCGCGGCCGGCGTCGATCGTGTGCGTCGCCCCGAACGCGCGCGCCCAGTCGAGCTTGTGCGCGACGACGTCGGCGGCGACGATCGTGGCCGCGCCGGCCAGCCTCGCGCCCTGCACGACGTTCATGCCGTCGCCGCCGACGCCGACCACCAGCACCGAGTCGCCGGGCCTGACCTTCGCGCGATGGCGCGCCGCGCCGACGCCGGCCGGCACGCCGCAGGCCACGAGGCTGGCGAGGTCCAGCGGCAGGTCGCGGTCGATCGGCACGACCGAGGCCTGGTGCACGACCGTGTACTGCGCGAACGCGCCGATCATGCAGAACGCGCCGACGTCGCGCCCCGTCGCATCGCGCCGGCGAAAGGTGCCGTCGACCTGCGGGCCCAGCGTGATCCTCGGCCCGAGCACGCACAGGTGCTCGCGGCCGGCCCGGCACCAGCGGCAGGTGCCGCAGCCCGGAATGAAGGCCAGCACGACGTGATCGCCGGGGGCGACGCCGGCGACGCCCGGGCCGATCGCCTCGACGACGCCAGCGCCCTCGTGGCCGAGGACCATCGGGCTCATCGCGACGCGCCGCTCGCCCTGCATCACGTGCCAGTCGGTCCGGCACAGGCCGACGGCCTCGACGCGGACCAGCAACTCGCCCGCCTGCGGCGGATCGAGCTCGATCTCCTCGATCGACAGGGGATCGCCGGGACGGTGGAAGACGGCACTGCGCACGCGCATCGGGAATCCGGACTCCGCAGCTGAGGCGAGGCCCAAGGATCGGGCCGACCCGCGGGGCTGTCAACGCGCCGCGGCCGGATGCTAACGTGTCGCCACCCATGCGCGAGACGAACCCGACCCCCGAACGCCTGGCCGGATACGGGCTGCTGCTCGCCGGGATGGCGCTGGTCGGGCTCTACGTGGCGCTGGTCAAGCCGCTGGTCGCGGCGATGCCGGTGTTCCTGCTCGCGTGGCTGCGCTTCGGCATCGGCGCGGTGGCGATGCTGCCCTGGCTGCGCGCGACACCCGGCGACGCGCCGATCGACGCCCGGATCGCGCGGACGCTGTTCCTGCAGTCGCTGTTGGGGAATTTCCTGTTCTCGGTGTTCATGCTCTACGGCGTCTCGATGACGTCGGCGAGCGCGGCCGGCGTGGTCCTGGCGACGCTTCCGGCGGTCGTCGCGCTGTTCGCCTGGGTGTTCCTGCGCGAGACGATGACGCAGCGGTCGGCGCTCGCCGTGATGCTGGCCGCCGCCGGCATCGCCGTGCTGAGCGCCGGCGGCAACGCGACGTCGACGGCGGGGCCCGGCGAGCGCGCCTGGCTCGGCAACCTGCTGGTGTTCGCCTGCGTCGGCTGCGAAGCCGCCTACGTGATCCTCGGCAAGCGTCTGACCGCGTCGCTGTCACCGCAGCGGATCTCGGCGCTGATCAATGCCTGGGGCCTCGCGCTGACGACCCCGTTCGGCCTGTGGCAGGCGCGCGGATTCGATATCGGCGCACTCACGCCGGGCCTCTGGACGCTGCTCGTGTTCTACGCGCTGTCGGCGAGCATGTTCTCGACCTGGCTCTGGTTGAGCGGACTGCGGCGGGTGCCGGCGCAGCACAGCGGCGTGTTCACGGTCGCCTTGCCGGTCACCGCGAGCGCGACCGGCGTCGCATTTCTCGGCGAGCGATTCGGCGCGAGCGACGCGATCGCGTTCGCCTGCGCCGCGGCGGGCATCGCGCTCGTCGCGTGGCCGGCCCCGACCGGCGCGGGGCATCGATGAGCGCAGCGCCATCGGCACCGCGCGACGAGCGCGTCGACGCTCCGCAGCGGCCCGTCGACGCGTGGTGGAGCCGCGACGCGCAGGACCTGATGCGCGAACTCGGCGCGAGCGCGGGCGGGCTCTCGCAAGGCGAGGCCGAACGCCGCCTGCGCGTCCACGGCGCGAACACGGTCGAGGATGCGCCGGGGCTCACCGCGGTGCGGCTGCTGCTCCGGCAGGTCGCCAACCCGCTCGTGCTGATCCTGGTCTTCGGCGCGCTGATCTCGATGCTGGCGCACAGCTGGGCCGACGCCTCGATCGTGGTCGCGATCGTCGTGGGCAGCGCGGCGCTCGGCTTCGTCCAGGAGTACCGCGCGTCGGCGGCGGTCGCCGAGCTTCGCCAGCGGCTCGCGCTGACGGTGCGCGTGCTGCGCGACGGCGCGCTGCGCAGCGTGCCCGCCAGCGACATCGCGCCGGGCGACGTCGTCGAGCTCGCGGCCGGCAACCTGGTGCCCGCCGACGGGGTCGTGATCCGTGCGCGCGACTTCCTGGTCACCGAGGCGAGCCTCACCGGCGAGCCGTTTCCGGTCGAGAAGCAGCCCGGCACCGTGCCTGCGGACAGCCCGGTCGGCGCACGCACGAACTGCGTGCACCTGGGCACCTCGGTGCGCAGCGGCACCGCGACGGTACTGGTGGTCGAGACCGGTCGCCGCACGCTGTTCGGCGAAGTGGCCGCGAGCCTCCGGGCGCGAGCTCCCGAGACCGAGTTCGAACGCGGGATCCGCCATTTCGGCAACCTGCTCGTGCGCGTGATGCTGGTGATGGTGGCCTTCGTGCTGGTCGTCAACCAGGCGCTCGACCGCCCGGTGATCGAGTCGCTGCTGTTCGCGACCGCGCTGGCCGTCGGGCTGTCGCCCGAGCTGCTGCCCGCGATCGTCAGCGTGACGTTGTCGCACGGCGCGCGCGCGATGGCGCAGCGCGGCGTCATCGTCCGGCGGCTCCAGGCGATCGAGAACCTCGGCAGCATCGACACGCTGTGCACCGACAAGACCGGCACGCTGACCCAGGGCGTGATCCAGCTCGATGCCGCCACCGATCCGCTGGGTCGACCGTCGGACGCGGTGCGGCGGATGGCCTGGCTCAACGCAGCGTTCGAGACCGGCATCGAGAATCCGCTCGACGCCGCACTGATCGCCGCCGGGGAGGCGGCGGGGCTGGGCGTCGCGGGCGAGCGAAAGATCGACGAGATCCCGTACGACTTCATTCGCAAGCGGCTGACGATCGTGATCGAGGAGGCGGCCGGCGCGGGCATGCACCTGATGATCACCAAGGGCGCCTTCGACAACGTGCTCGCGGCCTGCACGCGCGTGGCGGCCGACGCGGGCGACGAGGAACTCGACGCGAATGCGCGCGAGCGCCTGGGCGCCTGGTACCGCGCGCGCGGCGGCGAGGGCTTCCGGGTGCTGGCGGTGGCCACGAAACGCGTGCCGGCGAGCCCGCGCCACTCGCGCGAGGACGAGCAGTCGATGACGCTGGCCGGCTTCCTGCTGTTCTTCGATCCGCCGAAGGCCGGCGCTGCGCAGGCGATCGCCGACCTTCAGGTGCGCGGCATCCGCGTGCGGATGATCACCGGCGACAACCGCTACGTGGCCGCGCACGTCGCCGGCGCGATCGGTCTGGATGCGTCGGCGATGATGACCGGCGCGGAGATCGCCGGGCTCAACGACGAATCGCTGTGGTACCGCGCCGCGCGCGCCGACCTGTTCGCCGAGGTCGATCCGCAGCAGAAGGAGCGGATCGTCCGCGCGCTGCAGCGCACCGGCCACGCGGTGGGCTACCTGGGCGACGGCATCAACGACGCGCCTTCGCTGCACGTCGCCGATGTCGGCATCTCGGTCGAGGGCGCGGTCGACGTCGCGCGGGAATCGGCCGACGTCGTGATGCTCAGGCCCGACCTGGACGTCCTGCGGCGCGGCGTCGAGGAGGGTCGCCGCACGTTCGCCAACACGATGAAGTACATCAACATCACGACCAGCGCGAACTTCGGCAACATGGTCAGCATGGCGCTCGCCACGCCGCTTCTGCCGTTCCTTCCGCTGGCCGCCAAGCAGATCCTGCTGAACAACTTCCTGTCGGACATCCCGTCGGCGGCCGTGTCCACCGACAACGTCGATCCCGAGCACGTCGAGCGCGCGCAGCGCTGGAACGTGCGGGACGTGCGCCGCTTCATGGTCGTGTTCGGGCTGGCGAGTTCGGTCTTCGACCTGCTCGCCTTCGCGGTGCTGCTGCTGGGCTTCCGCGCCGACCAACCGACTTTCCAGACCGCCTGGTTCGTGGTCTCGCTGCTCACCGAGCTGGCGGTCGTGCTGGTGCTGCGCACCGCGCGCCCGGCGCTGCGGAGCAGGCCGGGCCGGTTGCTCGGCCTGTCCACCGTGGTGGTGATGATCGCGGCCCTGTGCGTTCCGTACCTCGGGCCGGTCGCGGCCGCCTTCGGCTTCGTGCCGATGCCGCCGGCGCTGCTGGCGACGTCGCTGGCGATCGTCGCCGGATACATCGTCTTCACCGAAGCCCTCAAGCTGTGGACACAGCGCCGGCGCGCGCACGCGGCAATTTGACACCGAAGCACCGGATTGGCACTCTTTGCGCCAGCCGAACAACCGCTGTGGGAGAGACTGCGCGGACCGGAAACAAGCCGACCGGTCCGGCGTGGCGCCGAAGGTGTATCGCCCCGGAAACTCTCAGGCAAAAGGACTGCAGCGGTTCGGCTCTCTGGAGAGAAGGCTCCGCGCCGCCGGTCGCGAGACCGCGGTGCATGCCTCGCCGAAGGAAACAGGGGTCCGCGCTGGCGCGGGCGCTGAATGTCTCAGGCAAACGGACAGAGGGGGCTTCCGATCAACCACGGGTCGCGACGCGGCCGCCTTCGGAGCCCTGCCTTGAACAACCCCGCCGATCTCCGCTACACCTCGTCGCACGAGTGGCTTCGCCTCGAAGCCGACGGCACCGCGACGGTGGGCATCACTTTTCACGCCCAGGACGCGCTCGGCGAACTGGTCTACGTCGAACTGCCCGAAGTCGGCCGCAAGCTCGCGCAAGGTGAATCCTGCGTCGTCGTCGAGTCGACCAAGGCGGCCTCCGACGTCTACGCGCCAGTGGCCGGCGAGGTGCTGGCAGTGAATCCGGCGCTCGCCGAGGCCCCGCAGACGGTCAACGAATCGCCCTACGCCGACGGCTGGCTTTTCCGGATGCGGCCGTCCGATCCGTCGCAGATCGACGCGCTGCTCGACGCCGGCGCCTACGCGGCCGGGCCCGGCGCCGGCTGAGCCCCAGGCGGCGCGCGAATGCGCGCCTCGTGATCCTTCGATGCCATTCATGCAGGCCGCGAACCCGCAGGCCGCGCCGGAGATCCTGTCCATGAGCCCTTCCGGGTACCCCAGCGCCGACATCCGCGCGCTGCTCGGCCACGACGAATTCCACGCCCGCCACATCGGGCCCACCGTGTCGCAGGAGGCGGCGATGCTCGAAGCGCTCGGCTTCGAGTCGCGCCAGGCCCTGATCCGCGCGACGGTTCCGCCCGACCTGCTGCTCGACGCCCCGCTCGCGCTCGGCGAGCCGGCCTCCGAGGCGCAGGCGCTCGCCGAACTGCGCGAACTGGCCGGGCGCAACGAACTCTGGCGCAGCTACATCGGCGCGGGCTACCACGGCACGATCGTCCCCGAGCCGATCCGCCGCAACCTGCTCGAGAATCCGGGCTGGTACACCGCCTACACCCCGTACCAGGCCGAGGTCGCGCAAGGACGCCTCGAGGCGTTGCTGAACTTCCAGCAGATGGTCGTCGACCTGACCGGCCTTCCGGTCGCCAACGCGTCGCTGCTCGACGAGGCGACCGCTGCAGCCGAGGCGATGGCGATGGCACGGCGCGCGTCGAAATCGAAGGCGAATCGCTACCTGGTCGACGCGGCCACCCACCCGCAGGTGCTGGCGGTCGTGAGCACGCGCGCGAAATGGATGGGCATCGAGGTCGTGGTCGACGACGCCTCGCGCGCGCTCGCCGGCGACGCCGCGGCCGGATTCTTCGGCGCGCACCTGCAGTCGCCGGACACGTTCGGGCGGCTGCGCGACTTCTCGGCCCCGATCGCGGCGCTGCGCGCCGCCGGTGGCCGCGTCACCGTCGGCTGCGACCCGCTGGCGCTGCTGCTCGCGAAGTCTCCCGGCGCGATCGGTGCCGACATCGCGATCGGCTCGGCGCAGCGCTTCGGCGTACCGATGGGCTACGGCGGCCCGCACGCCGCGTTCATGTCGGCGCGCGACGACCTGCTGCGCACGATGCCGGGCCGGATCATCGGCGTCTCGCACGACGCGGCCGGCAACCCGGCGCTGCGGATGGCGCTGCAGACGCGCGAGCAGCACATCCGGCGCGAGAAGGCGACCAGCAACATCTGCACCTCTCAGGCACTGCTGGCGAACATGGCGGGGTTCTACGCGGTCTACCACGGCCCTCAGGGGCTGACGCGGATCGCGCTGCGCGTCAACGCGATGACGCGACTGCTCGCCCGGTTGCTCGCGCGGACCGACGGCGGCCCGCGCCCGCTGCACGACAGCTACTTCGACACGCTGGTCTTCGACCTCGGCGCCGACGCCGAACCGGTGCGCGCGCGCGCGCGGGCGCTTCGGATCAACCTGCGCGAGTTCGCGGCCGAGTGCGGCCCGCAAGGGCACGTCGGCGTCGCGCTCGACGAGACGGTGACGCTCGCCGACGTCGCCGACCTCGCCTTCGTGCTCGGCGGCACCCGCGTCGACGCATCGGCGCTCGACGCGGCGGCCGCGTCGCTCGGGCTCGAACCCGACTCGATCGCCCCCGCGCTGCGCCGCGCCGACGCGGTGCTCACGCATCCGGTGTTCAACCGCCACCACAGCGAAACCGAGTTCGTCCGCTACCTGAAGAAGCTGGAGAACCGCGACATCTCGCTGGTGCACTCGATGATCCCGCTCGGCTCGTGCACGATGAAGCTCAACGCCGCCTCGGAGATGGCGCCGGTGACCTGGCCCGAGTTCGCGAACCTTCACCCGTTCGCGCCGCGCGAGCAGGCGGCGGGTTACGCCGCGATGCTCGGGCAACTCGGCGCGTGGCTCGCCGAGATCACCGGCTTCGCGGCGGTGTCGTTCCAGCCGAATTCCGGCGCGCAGGGCGAGTACGCGGGCCTGCTGGCGATCCGCCACTACCTGGCGGCGCAGGGGCAGGCGCACCGCGACGTCTGCCTGATCCCGGCCTCGGCGCACGGCACGAACCCCGCGTCGGCGCACATGATGGGGCTGCGCGTGGTCGTCGTCGCCTGCGACGCGCAGGGCAACATCGACGTCGCCGACCTGGGTCGCCGGATCGACGAGCATCGGGACTCGCTCGCCGCGCTGATGGTCACCTATCCGTCGACGCACGGCGTGTTCGAGGCGTCGATCGTCGAAGTCTGCCGCTTGGTGCACGCGGCCGGCGGGCAGGTCTACATGGACGGCGCGAACCTGAACGCGCAGGCCGGCCTCGCCAAGCCGGGCCTGATCGGCGCCGACGTCTGCCACATGAACCTGCACAAGACCTTCTGCATCCCGCACGGCGGCGGCGGCCCCGGCATGGGCCCGATCGCGGTCGCGGCGCATCTCGCGCCGTTCCTGCCGGCCGAGCCGTTCCCGCTGCCGGCGGCGAGCACCGGCGCGCGCGAGGCGGCGCGCGCCGCGGCCGGCGACGCCGCGGTGTCGGCCGCGCCGTTCGGCAGCGCGCTGATCACGACGATCTCGTGGATGTACATCCGCATGATGGGCGCGAGCGGAATCCGCAAGGCCACCGAAGTCGCGATCCTGAACGCGAACTACGTGGCGCAACGGCTCGCGCCGTACTTCCCGGTGCTCTACCGCGGCCGCAACGGCGAGGTCGCGCACGAGTGCATCCTCGACATGCGCAACCTGAAGGCCGACTACGGCGTGAGCGCCGAGGACGTCGCCAAGCGATTGATGGACTACGGCTTCCACGCGCCGACGCTGTCGTTCCCGGTCGCCGACACGCTGATGGTCGAGCCGACCGAGTCCGAATCGCAGGCCGAACTCGACCGCTTCTGCGAGGCGATGATCGCGATCCACGGCGAGCTGCAGCGCATCGCGTCGGGCGAATTCGACCGCGACGACAATCCGCTCAAGGGCGCGCCGCACACGGCCACCGAGATCGCCGGCGAGTGGACGCACCGCTACAGTCGCGAGGAGGCGGCGTTCCCGCTGCCCTGGGTGCGCGAGGCGAAGTTCTGGCCGAGCGTGAAGAGGATCGACAACGCCGCGGGCGATCGGCACCTCGTGTGCACCTGCCCGCCGGTGGCGGACTACGCGAACCACGGAGGCGCACAATGAGCGGACCGGACCAGGGCGCATTGCGACGCATCCCGCTGCACGCGCTTCACGCGGAACACGGCGCGAAGTTCGGCGCCTTCGCCGGCTACGAGATGCCGATCCAGTATCCCGCAGGCCTGAAGGCCGAGCACCTGCACACCCGCGAGCGCGCGGGCCTGTTCGACGTCTCGCACATGGGCCAGCTGCGGATCCGCGCGGCCGACGACCGGCCAGCCACGCTGCACGCGCAACTCGAGGCGGCGCTGCCGGTGGACTTCGAGGGCTGGCCGCACGCGACGCAACGCTACTCGCTGCTGCTGAACGGGCGCGGCGGCATCGAGGACGACCTGATGCTGGTCCACCTGGTCGACGGCGCGCGCGCCGAAGTCCGCATGGTGGTGAACGCAGGCAATCGCGACGCCGACCTGCGGCTGCTGCGCGAACGCTGCCCGAAGCTGAGCATCGAATGGGTCGACGCGGCGCTCGTCGCGCTGCAGGGACCGGCCGCCGAGGCGGCGCTCGCGGCGCTCGACCCGGCCGCCGCGCCGATGCGCTTCATGCAGGCCGCGACGCTGCGGCTGCTCGGCGCCGAATGCTTCACCACCCGCTCGGGCTACACCGGCGAGGACGGCTACGAGATCTCGCTGCCGCTCGCGCAGGCCGACGCGATCGTGCGCCGGCTGCTCGAGAATCCGGCCGTGCAACTCGCCGGGCTCGGCGCGCGCGACACGCTTCGCCTCGAAGCGGGCCTGCCGCTTCACGGTAGCGACATCGACGCGTCGACGACCCCGGTGGAGTCGGGCCTGGCGTTCGCGATCCCGCGCTCGCGCCGCGCAGGCGGCGCGAAGGCGGGCGGCTTTCCCGGCGCGGCCACGATCCTCGCGCAGCTCGCCGAAGGCGCACCGCGCAGGCTGGTCGGGCTGGTCTCGCACGAGCCGGTGCCGATCCGCGCGCACGCGGCGATCGTCGCGCCCGACGATCGCGTGGTGGGCGAGGTCACGAGCGGGACGGTCTCGCCCACGCTCGGCCATCCGGTCATGCTGGCGCGCGTCGAGCGTGGCGCGCTCGACGACGCGACCCGCGCGCCGCTGCGCGCGGTCGTGCGCGACCGGCGCCCCGGCGTGATGCCCACGCCGCTGCCGTTCGTGCCCAAGCGCTACAAGCGCTGACGAGGCTGCCGCGCACCCCGGGGCTCTTCTCGGGGTTTCCCCTCGGCGCGCCCGCCCCGCCTTGTATCGGGCTCGGCCTTCTGCGTAGACTCGCGCGATATTCCATCAGGAGGATCCCCGAAATGAAGAAGATCCGTATCGCCGCACTGCTGGCAGCGGCCGCGCTGCTCGCCCCGTCGCTGGCCTCGGCCGGCCCGACCCTCGATGCGATCAAGCAGAGGGGCGCCTTGCGCTGCGGCGTGAACACCGGTCTGCTCGGCTTCTCGGCCCCCGACAGCCAGGGCGTCTGGCACGGCATCGACGTCGACTTCTGCCGCGCGGTGGCCGCGGTGATCCTCGGCGACGCGAACAAGGTGCAGTTCGTGCCGACCAACACGCAGAACCGCTTCACCACGCTGCAGTCGGGCGAGGTCGACATCCTGTCGCGCAACACCACCTGGACCTCCAGCCGCGACTCGACGCTCGGCGCGGTCTTCGCCGGCACCATCTTCTACGACGGCCAGGGCTTCATGGTGAGGAAGTCGTCCAACGTGAAGAGCGCCACCCAGCTCAACGGCGCCACGGTCTGCGTGCAGCCGGGCACGACCACCGAGCTGAACCTGAGCGACTACTTCCGCACGAAGAAGATGAGCTTCCGGCCGGTGGTGGTGAATGAACTGCAGCAGGTCGAGCAGGCGTTCTTCTCGGGACGCTGCGACGTGTTCACCACCGACATCTCGGGGCTGGCAGCCACGCGTCTGAAGGCGGCCAACAAGGACGACTACGTGATCCTGCCCGAGGCGATCTCCAAGGAGCCGCTGGGCCCGCTGGTGCGCCGCGGCGACTGGGAGTACTTCACCATCGTCAAGTGGACGCTGTTCGGGCTGATCGAGGCGGAGGAGTACGGCATCGGCTCGGCCAACGTCGACAAGCTCAAGGCCGAGAGCAAGGAGCCGACGATCCAGCGGCTGGTCGGCACCTCCGGCGACGTCGGCAAGGGGCTCGGGATCGACAACGACTGGCTGGTGCGCGCGATCAAGGCGGTGGGGAACTACGGCGAGATGTACCAGCGCAACATCGGCCCGATCGGCATCGCGCGCGGCATCAACGCGCAGTGGCGCGACGGTGGCCTGATGTACGCGCCGCCGATCCGCTGAACGCGGGCGCCATCGCCGACCCACACCCGCGGCCGCGCGCGCATCCGGCCGATCGCACATGTTCGCGAGCGAGCGCGTCCGCGGGATCCTCTACCAGGCCCTGCTGCTGGCGGCCGTCGTCGGCGTCGGCTGGTTCCTGGTCGCCAACACGCTGCACAACCTCTCGACGCGCCAGATCCAGGTCGGTTTCGGGTTCCTCTCGCGCGAAGCCGGATTCGAGATCGCCGAGTCGCACGTCGCCTTCGACCCGTCGAACACCTACGGTCGCGCGTTCCTGGTCGGGCTGCTGAACACCCTCTGGGTGTCGGCGCTCGGCATCGTCGCCGCCACCGTCCTCGGCACGCTGGTCGGCATCGCCCGCCTGTCCTCCAACTGGCTGGTGGCGCGCCTGGCCTCCGCGTACGTGGAGTTCATGCGCAACATCCCGTTGCTGCTGCAGTTGTTCGTCTGGTACGGCCTGATCACCGAGCTGCTGCCGCCGGTGCGCGAGGCGATCGCCTTCGGCGACCTGGTCTTCCTCAGCCAGCGCGGCCTGCGCTACGCGTGGCCGCAAGCCGCGCCCGGCTGGAGCGCGGCGGGCTGGGCGCTGGCCGCCGCCATTGCGCTGGCCTTCGCCTGGCGCACGCTCGCCGCGCGCCGCCAGCGCGCGACCGGCGCACAGTGGCCGGTGTTCTGGCCCGCGATCGCACTGCTGGTGCTGCTGCCGGCCGCCGCCTGGCTGGCCGGCGGCGCACCCACCGGGCTCGATGTGCCGCAACCCGGAGGCTTCGACTTCCAGGGCGGGCGATCGCTGTCGCCCGAGTTCATCGCGTTGCTGCTCGGCCTGTCCACCTACACCGCGGCCTTCATCGCCGAGGTGGTGCGCGGCGGGATCCTGTCGGTGCCGCACGGCCAGACCGAGGCGGCGATGGCGCTCGGGCTCAAGCCGGGCCAGCGCCTGCGCCTGGTGACGATGCCGCAGGCGCTGCGCGTGATCATCCCGCCGCTCACCAGCCAGTACCTGAACCTCACCAAGAACTCGTCGCTGGCGGTCGCGATCGGCTACCCCGACCTGGTCGCGGTGGCCAACACCACGATGAACCAGACCGGCCAGGCGATCGAGGCGATCGCGATCCTGATGGCGGTCTACCTCAGCATCAGCCTGGCGATCTCGCTGCTGATGAACTGGTACGCGGCGCGCACGCGCCTGGTCGAGCGATAGCCGCGCGATGGCCTGGATCCGCGCCAACCTGTTCTCCTCGCCGGCCAACGCGGCGATGACGATCGCGATGCTCGCCCTGCTCGGCTGGGCGCTGCCGCCGGCGCTGCGCTGGCTGTTCTTCGACGCGGTCTGGGGCCATGCCCCGGCCTCGGCTTGCGACGCGGTGCGCGGCCAGGGCGCCTGCTGGGCGGTGGTCACGGAGAAGTTCCGCTTCATGCTGTTCGCGGTGTATCCGTACGAGCAGCAATGGCGGCCGGCGATCGTGATCGTCGTGCTGTGCGCGCTGCTCGTGGTGTCGGCGATGCCACGCGCCTGGCGGCCCTGGCTCGTCGCGGTCTGGGCGCTGGGCATCGCGGTATCGTTCTGGCTGATGGGCGGGGGCGCCGGACTCATGCCGGTGCGCACCGAACAGTGGGGCGGGCTGCCGGTCACGCTGATCCTGGCGATCTTCGGCATCGCGTTCGCGTTTCCGCTGGGCGTGCTGCTCGCGCTGGGCCGGCGCTCGCACCTGCCGATCGTGCGCTCGCTGTCGGTCATCTACATCGAGGTGATCCGGGGGGTGCCGCTGATCACCGTGCTGTTCATGGCCTCGGTGATGTTCGCGCTGTTCCTGCCCGAGGGCATGCGCATCGAGCAGCTGCTGCGCGCGCAGATCGCGATCATCCTGTTCGTCGCCGCGTACCTGGCCGAGGCGGTGCGCGGCGGCCTTGAGGCGGTTCCGCGGGGCCAGTACGAGGCGGCCGAGGCGCTCGGCCTGCCGTACTGGAAATCGATGGCGCTGGTGATCCTGCCGCAGGCGCTGCGGGTGGCGATTCCGTCGATCGTCAACAGCTTCATCTCGCTGTTCAAGGACACCTCGCTGGTGGTGATCATCGCGATCTACGACTTCGCGTACGCGGTGAAGAAGTCGGTCGAGACCGACTTCTCGTGGAAGAAGTACTTCATCGAGGCGTTCCTGTTCTCGATCGTCGTCTACTGGGTCTTCTGCTTCGCGATGTCGAAATACAGCCAGTGGCTCGAGCGCGACCTCGCGCGCGGCGAGCGCCGCTGAGCACGCACGGAGAACGCAAATGGGCGACACCAGGCGAGCCGCCTCCCCTCACGCCGCGGCGCCCGGCGCGCCGGCGATCCTGATCGAGGGCCTGAACAAGTGGTTCGGCGAGTTCCAGGTACTCAGGAACGTCGACCTGCGCGTCCAGCGCGGCGAGCGCATCGTGATCTGCGGGCCTTCGGGCTCGGGCAAGTCGACGCTGATCCGCTGCATCAACCGGCTCGAGCCCCACCAGCAGGGGCGCATCGAGGTCAACGGCATCGAGCTCACCGACAACCTGAAGAACATCGACAAGGTCCGCTCCACCGTCGGCATGGTGTTCCAGCACTTCAACCTGTTCCCGCACCTCACGGTGCTGCAGAACTGCACGCTGGCGCCGCTCTGGGTGCTGAAGAAGCCGATGGCCGAGGCGCAGGCGACCGCGATGCGCTATCTCGAGCGGGTGCGCATCGCCGAACTGGCGGGCAAGTACCCGGGCCAGATCTCCGGCGGCCAGCAGCAGCGCGTGGCGATCGCACGCGCGCTGTGCATGAACCCGTCGATCATGCTGTTCGACGAACCGACCTCGGCGCTCGACCCGGAGATGGTCAAGGAGGTGCTCGACACGATGATCATGCTGGCCGGCGAAGGCATGACGATGCTGTGCGTCACCCATGAAATGGGCTTCGCCAAGGCGGTCGCCGACCGCGTGATCTTCATGGACCGCGGCGAGATCGTCGAAGAGAACGACCCCGCGCACTTCTTCGATGCGCCGAAGAACGAGCGCACGAAGCAGTTCCTGAGCCAGATCCTGCACCGCTGAACCGCGGCGTGCACCCTATCGCCAGATACGCCGCACGCCGTACTTCCGGAACACCGGGTCGGCCGTGACGATCGGCACGGCCTCTTCGAGCGCCTGGGCAACGAGCAGACGGTCGAACGGGTCGCCATGGTGCCTTTCGAGCGTCTCGATGCGGCCGACGTGCGCGATCCCGATGTCGAGCATCCTGAAGCCGTTGGCGGCCACGTGCTCGACGATGTACCGTCTGGCCGGCACCACGAGCCTCAACTTGCCCAGAGCCACCTTGATCGCGATTTCCCACGCGCTCGCCATGCTGAGCAGGCATTCGGTATCCGGATCGGCGATCACGGCGCGTGCCCTCGCGGGCAGCGAGCGATCGCCCTCGACCCACCACAGGAACGCGTGCGTGTCGAGAAGGATTCGCTTCACGTGTAGTCCCGGAACTCCTCCGGCGTCGCGTCGAAATCGGGCGCCATGTAGAGGATCTGCCCCCTGCCCGAACCGGATACGCGCGGCTGCGCCGGCCGCTCGAGCGGCACGAGCTTGAGCACCGGCTTGTTGTCCTTGGCGATGATGACCTCTTCGCCCATCATGGCCTTCTGGACGAGTTCGGAGAAGCGGCTCTTTGCCTCGGCGATGTTGAACTTCGACATGTTCGCGCCCGTTGCGACAGCGCCCGGGTGGCGCGCCTTCTGGTTGGTCATTCTACATGACCAACCTCGGTTTCACAACGCTGCCGTGCCGTCGCACCCGCGCCGGCCGCGACTTGCGGCGCCGCTGGCGCGCAGGTTCACAGCCTGAAGATCTTCCCCGGGTTCATGATGTCGTCGGGATCGAGCGCGCGCTTGATCCGGCGCATCAGGTCGAGCGCGTCGTCGCCCGCCTCCTCTTCGAGGAAGCCGATCTTGTGCAGGCCCACGCCGTGCTCGCCGGTGCAGGTGCCGTCCATCGACAGCGCGAGGCGCACGATCGCGTCGTTCAGGCGCTCGGCCTCGGCCATCTCCTGCGGGTCGTTGGCGTCGATCACGAGCATCGCGTGAAAATTGCCGTCGCCGACATGACCCACGATCATCGTGGGGAACTTCGCGGTGTCGAGGATGCGCTGCGTGCCGGTGATCGAATCGCTCAGCCGCGAGATCGGCACGCAGGTGTCGGTGGTGATCGCGCGGCCGCCGGGGCGCATCTGGATTCCGGCGAAATACGCGTTGTGGCGGGCAGTCCAGAGCCGCGTGCGGTCTTCCGGGCGCGTGGCCCATTCGAAGTCCTGCCCGCCGTGCTCGCGCGTGATCTGCTGCGCGGTTTCGGCCTGCTCCTTCACCGACGACTCGCTGCCGTGGAACTCGAAGAACAGCGTCGGCGCCTCGCGCAGCGTGGTGTGGCTGTAGGCGTTGATCGCGCGGATCGCGTGCTCGCAGACGTACTCGCAGCGCGCCACCGGCACGCCGAGCTGGATGATCTGGATCACCGCGTCGATCGCCTGCGCGAGGCTCGGGAAGCTGACCACCGCCGCCGAGATCGCCTCGGGCACCGGATAGAGCCGCACGGTGACCTCGGTGATCACGCCGAGCGTGCCCTCGGACCCCACGTAGAGCCGCGTGAGGTCGTAGCCGGCCGACGACTTCTTCGCGCGGCCCGCGGTGCGCACCACCTTGCCCTCGGCGGTGACCACGGTGAGCCCGAGCACGTTCTCGCGCATGGTGCCGTAGCGCACCGCATTCGTGCCCGACGCGCGCGTGGCCGCCATGCCGCCCAGGCTCGCGTCGGCGCCCGGGTCGATCGGGAAGAACAGCCCGGTGGACTTCAGTTCCTCGTTGAGCTGCTTGCGCGTCACGCCGGCCTGCACGGTCACCGTGAGGTCCTCGGGATTGACCGCCAGCACCCGGTTCATCTGCGATACGTCGATCGACACGCCGCCCTGCACCGCGAGCAGGTGCCCTTCGAGCGACGAGCCGACGCCGAAGGGGATCACCGGCACCTTGTGCGCGCGGCACTGTGCGACGACCTCGGCGACCTCTCCGGTGGAATGCGCGAACACCACCGCGTCGGGCGGCGTGGGCGGAAACGGCGATTCGTCGCGCCCGTGGTGCTCGCGCACTGCGGCGGCGGTGCTGAAGCGCTCGCCGAAGCGCGCGCGCAGCGCGGCCACCAGGGCGTCGGGCAGCGGGTGCTTCAGGCTCGCGGGAAAGGCTCGCGGGTGGTTCATCGATGGCTCCGGGGTTCCGGCGATTGTAGACCGGCCCCGCGCGCGCGCCGACGCGAAACCGTGCCTCGCAACGTCGGTAATGACCCCGGCGGTACACTGCACCATCGCTTGCCCCCGACGGAGCCGCCCATGGGATTCAGACTTTCGAAGATCGCCACCCGCACCGGCGACGACGGCTCGACCGGCCTCGGCGACGGCAGTCGCACCGGCAAGGACAGCCGGCGCATCGACGCGATCGGCAGCGTGGACGAGCTGAATTCCACGATCGGCCTGCTGCAGGTCGAGGCCCTGCCCGACGGCGTGCGCACCGCGCTCACCGACATCCAGCACGATCTCTTCGATCTCGGCGGCGAGCTGTGCATACCGGGGCTGGAGAACCTGCCGGAGACGCGCGTTGCGCGGCTCGACGAGCTCCTCGAAAAATACAACGCCGACCTGCCGCGATTGCAGGAGTTCGTGTTGCCGGGCGGCTCGCGCCCGGCGGCACTCGCTCACCTGGCGCGTACCGTGTGCCGGCGGGCCGAGCGCGCGATCGTCGCGCTGGGACGCGAGGAGCCGGTCAGGCCGGTCTGCCGCCAATACTTGAACCGTCTGTCCGACCTGCTGTTCGTGCTGTCGCGCGTGCTCAACCGCGAGGCCGGCGTCGCCGACGTGATGTGGGAGAAGGGACGCCCGCGCTAGCGCCTTCTCGGAGGCCCTACGCGTCGCGCGCGGCTTCGAGGTACGAAACCAGCTTCGCACTCGTCTGGCGCAGGCGCTCGGACAGCAGCTGCACCAGCTTCAGCAGGATCTTGTTGCCCAGCTTCGGCTCCTCGCCGAGCACCAGCATCAGCGAGTCGCGGGTCAGGACCGCGATGCGGCTGTTCTCGAGCGTGACGCACGAAGCGAAGCGCGGTTCGCCGTCGAACATCGACATCTCGCCGAGCGAGTGCCCCGAATGCGCCACCGCGATCCGCGAAGGATAGTTGTAGCGGTTGCGGCGCAACACGTCGACCATGCCCTGCATCAGCAGCATCATGAAGTCGCCGGCTTCGCCCTCGTTGATGATCGTGACCCCGGGGGCCGCCTCGTAGACGTACATGAACCCGCCGAGCTTGCGCGTCTCGTGGATGTCGAGCCCCGAGAACAGCGGCGTCTGCGCCATCAGTCCGTGGATCTGGTCGGCGAATTCGCTGGCGCGCCCGACCGGACGCAAGCCCAGGGCGAGCAGCCGCTCGTGCGGCGTACGCTTGGCCGGGCCGGCCGCGGTCGCCGATGCCTGGGGCACGCTGCCGCCCTTGACCGCTTCCATGGCTACCTCCATTTTTGGACGTTTATAGCATGCAAACCGCGCGATCCGGCTCGTATCGGGGGCCTCGGCGGTCGCGCGTCGGCGTTTTCCCGACAGGTGGCGTGCTCGCAGTGCGGGCACGCCACCCCTACTCTCCGTTGGCCTTCAGTCGCCTGGCGCGTACCGCCTCGGCCAGCGTGTCCAGCACCGCCACCGTGTCGTCCCAGCCAATGCAGGCATCGGTGATGCTCTGCCCGTACACCAGCGGCTTGCCGTGCACCAGGTCCTGGCGGCCCGCCTGCAGGTGGCTCTCGATCATTACGCCGAAGATGCGCGTGTCGCCCGCAGCCACCTGGGCGGCGATCGCCGCGACGACCGCGGGCTGGTTCTCGGGCTTCTTCTGGCTGTTGCCATGGCTGGCGTCGATCATCAGCCGGCATGCCAGCGCCGCGGCCGCCGCTTCGCGGCAGGCTGTCTCGACGCTGGCCGCATCGTAGTTCGGCTTTCGCCCGCCGCGCAGGATCACGTGGCAATCCTCGTTGCCGTTGGTCGAGACGATCGCCGAATGCCCGCCCTTCGTGACCGACAGGAAATGGTGCGGCTGCGAGGCAGCCTTGATCGCGTCGAGCGCGATCTTCAGGTTGCCGTCGGTGCCGTTCTTGAAACCGACCGGGCACGACAGTCCGGAGGCCAGTTCGCGATGCACCTGCGACTCGGTGGTGCGTGCCCCGATCGCCCCCCACGCGATCAGGTCGGCGATGTATTGCGGCGTGATCATGTCGAGGAACTCGGTGCCCGCAGGCAGGCCCAGCTCGTTGATGTCGAGCAGCAGCTCGCGCGCGGTGCGCAGCCCCTTGTTGATGTCGAAGCTGTCGTTCAGGTCGGGGTCGTTGATCAGGCCTTTCCATCCCACCGTGGTGCGCGGCTTCTCGAAGTAGACGCGCATCACGATTTCCAGGTCGGCGCCCAGGCGCTCGCGCTCGCCACGCAACCGGGCCGCATATTCGCGTGCGGCCTCCGGATTGTGAATCGAGCAGGGTCCGACGATCACCACCAGCCGGTCGTCCATGCCGTGGAGCACCCGATGGATCGCATGGCGCGCAACGTAGGTCGTGGCGGCCGCGCGGTCGCTGATCGGGAACTCGCGAAGCAGGTGTGAGGGAGGCGCGAGCTCCTTGATCTCGCGGATTCGCAGGTCGTCGGTGGTGTGGCGCATGGCTCGGAGGGCTTTCGGTTGGCAGGGCAAAAAAAAACCGCCGGACGGGGCCGGCGGCTTCATCGGATTCGGTTCGTTGCTTCAGGTCTGCGAACGCGCTCCCGACTCGTCCCGCCGGTGGCAGGAAAAGCCGAAGAAGTAAAAGTAAGACGCGATGCGCTGCAACATAAGGACAGTGTACGGCCGGATCGTCGGGCCCGCAAGTCGGCCTCGCAGCGCTGTCGCATCGGTGTCGCATGCGAACCCCGGGGCATGGCGCCGGGGCCCGCTATGCTGATCGCCATGCCACACACCGATCCGCATGCCGCGAGCGCTGGGCCGGTTGCCGCGCGCTTGCGGCTGCCCGGACCGCCCGCGCACCTGCTCAACGGGCTCACGGTGGGCCTGGGCATCGGCATGGTCCAGTGGCTGTTCGCCGGGCTCGCCGATCACGTGGCCGCGCAGCTCGCAGTCGCCGGAGCGGTCTATGCGAGCCTCGCCGACCTGCCGGTACGGTTCGAGCGCAACTGGCGCAGCGTGCTCGCGGCCGGCGCGCTCGGCTGCGCCACCGCATTCGTGCTGGGCCTGCTGCGACCCTGGCCGCTCGCGCTTGCTCCGGCAATCGCGGCCATCGGCTTTGCCGCCGCGATGGCGATGTCATGGGGGGCGCGCGCCGGCCCGATCTCGTTCGCCCCGATCCTCTCGATCGTCTTCACGATGGCCCAGCCCGCACACGCCGGCCACGCGGCCACCTCGGCAGCCTGGAATGCCGCCGGAGCCCTCGCCTACCTGGCCTGTTCGTGCGCCTGCGGGGCCATGCTGCGGCGACGCTATCGCAGCCTCGCGCTGGCTGCCGCGCTGGGCGCGACGGCGCGACTGCTGCGCTCGCGCGCCGACGCGCTCGAGGCCCCGCCGGGCACCGATGCGGATGCGCGCGCGCTGCGCACCTGGATCGACGACGAGGCGCAGCTGGCCGAGCGCCTGCAGGCGGCGCGCGACCTGCTGTTCTGCGCGCCCGACACGCCGCGCGTGCGCCGCGAGACCGCGATCCTGCTCGAGGCGATCGACCTGCGCGACATCCTGACGGCCAGCCGCCTGGACGTCGACCTGCTCGGCACCGACGAGCCGGGGCGCGCGATGCGCGCAGCGCTCGCCGACGGCCTTGGGCGCGTCGCGGCGGAGCTCGAGTTCGCCGAAGCGGCGCTGCGCCGCGCAATCGCGCCGGGGGCGGCCGGTTGCGGTCCGCGATCCCCGGGCAGCGCGCTCGAAGCCGTGCGGCTCGAACCGGGCGACCTGCGGCTGCGCCTGTTGCCGGCGCTGACCGACCGCCTCGTGCACCTCGATGCCGACGCGGCGCGGATTCGTGCGCTGCTCGGGGGCCGCGAGGATACCGCTCAGGTGCCGCTGTCGCGCGACCAGCTCAGGCTCTTCGTCGCGCCCGAGGGATGGCCACCGAGCGCGCTGCGCGCGCAGCTCTCGCCGCACTCGCCGGTCTTTCGCCACGCCGTGCGCACGAGCCTCGCCCTCGCGGCCGCGTACCTGATCGCGCTGGCCCTGCCGTGGACTTCGCACCCGTACTGGCTGGTGCTCAGCGTCGCGGTCGTTCTGCGCGGCAGCCTCGAGCAGACGCTGTCGCGCCGCAACGCCCGCGTGCTGGGCACGGTCCTCGGCTGCCTGCTGGTGCTGGCGCTCGCGCGCCTGGACTCCCCCGGGCTGCTGGCTTCGATCTTTCCCGTTTCGGCAGGCGTGGCGCACGCGTTCGTGGCTGTCCAGTACCTCGTCACCGCGGCAGCCGGCACGGTCACGGCGCTGCTTCAGGCTCACCTGCTGGATCCGTCCAGCGGCTTCGCGATCTTCGAGCGGCTGGCCGACACGCTGCTGGGCGCGCTGCTGGCCTGGGGCTTCAGCTACGTGCTGCCGTCGTGGGAACGGCGGGCGATGCCGCGGGTGATCAGGCGGACGCTGCAGGCACTGCGCGAATACGCCGAACATTCGCTGGAGGTCGGCGCCGATGCGGCGCTGGCCCAGCGGCTGGCGCGACGCAGGGCCTACGACGCGCTCGGGTCGATCGCCGCGGCCCTCAAGCGCAGCGCCTTCGAACCCTCGACGGTGCGGCCGCCGATCCACGAACTGACTGCGCTGCTCGATCACGGACAGCGGCTGATGGCGCACCTGTCGATGATCCGCCTGATGCTTGCGCGCGGCGGCGCGTCGCTGCGCAGCCCGGAAGCGCTCGCCGCGCTCCGGGACACACGCCGCGCGCTGCAGGCCTCGCTCGGGCCGGCCCCGAAGACGGCGGCGACCGGACAGCGGCCGGACGAGCTTGCGCTCGCGCTGCTGCCGGCCGAGCCGCCGGGCGAGGACCTGCTGCCATGGCTGTCGCGCCGGCTCAGGGTGGCCGCCGCAGAGGGGCCCGCGATCGCCGGCGCCGCCCGCGCGGCTCTGGCGGCGCTGGGCGCATCCCGGCCGATCGGGTACAAGGCTGAATCCGGAGGATTGCCGTGAATTTCGACGATCGATGCGTATTGGTGACCGGCGCCGCCGGCAATCTCGGCCGCGCGGTGGCGCAGGCTTTCGCGGCGCGCGGCGCCGCGCTGGTGCTGGCGGACGCGCGCGCGGAGAACCTGCAGCGCGCATTCGGCGGCGAGGACGCGCGACGCATGTTCGCGCCGGTGGACCTGCTCGACCAGGCGGGCGTCGAGGCTGCCGTGGCCGCGGCGGTCGGGCGCTTCGGACGCATCGACGTGCTGTGCAACCTGGCCGGCGGATTCCGGATGGGCACGCTTGCGCACCAGACTGCCGATGCCGACTGGAACGCGATGTTCGACATCAACGTGCGCACGCTGCTGCGCACGACCACCGCCGTCGTACCGAAGATGATCGAAGCCGGCGGCGGACGCATCGTCAACGTGGGCGCGTTCGCGGCACAGAAGGGCGCGGCCCTGATGGGCGCCTACGTCGCCGCGAAGTCGGCAGTGATCCGCGTCACCGAGACGCTGTCGGCGGAACTGCGCGACAAGGGGATCAACGTGAACTGCGTGCTGCCGACGATCATCGACACGCCGGAGAATCGCGCCGCGATGCCCGGCGCCGACCCGGCCCGCTGGGTGGCGCCCGGCGACCTGGCGAACGTGATTGCCTTCCTGGCATCGGACGAGGCCCGGGCGGTGCACGGGGTCGCGCTGCCGGTGACCGGGCTCGGCTGAACGATCGGCCCTACTTCAGCGAGAGATCGACCCGGGAAAGCGGGGACGCCGGTGCCGGGGCGCCCGCGTCGCCTGCGCCGAGTTTCGGCGTCACGATGAACATCCGCTCGCCGGGCACCTTGCCCGTCTCGATCAGCCAGTCCTTCACGTGCTGCGCGCGCTCGTTGGCCAGCGCGATCAACTCGGCGTCGGTCGCCTCGATGTGCGCGAGCATCATCCGTTCCATCTCGGCAACGGGCTGCGACTTCACCAGGCCGATCGCGTTGCGCGGCTTGTCGAACTTCGCGGCGCGCCATGCGCGCTCGAGGTACTTCGGGTACTCCTTCGGATCGACCTGCACCTTGTCGATCGCCGCGACATCGCCGCCGCCGCTGACCGTCTCCTTCAGCTTCTCCGCCTTGACCGACCGCTGCAGTGCGAGCCGGCGCAGGGCTTCACGGTCGGCCGCCAGATCGGCGCGGCCGGCGAGATCCAGTTTCAGGCCCGGTCGATCGGTCAGCGCCCTGGCGATCGACTGGAGTTTGCCGAGCGTGGCCGCGTCGAGATCGGGGCTGCCCGGCTCGAAGCCGACCCACGACAACTCGGCACCGCTCGCGCCGACCAGGTTCGCGATCAGCGCGAACGGGGCGGTGACCGCCTTGACGATCAGGTTGACGATGATCCGCAGCACGATGCCGCCGACGCTGAACTGCGGATCGTCCAGCGATCCGCTGATCGGCAGGTTCACGTCGATGACGCCGTTGCGGTCCTTCAGCAGCGACACCGCGAACAGCACCGGCAGCTTGATCGCGTCGGGACTCTCGACCTTGTCGCCGAAGGTGAGCTGGTCGAGCACGATGTTGTTCTCGGCGCTCAGTTGCCGGTTCTCGACCTTGTAGGCCACCTTCGCCGACAGCTTGCCCTTCTCGATGCCGTAGCCGACGTACTTGCCGGAATACGGCGACAGCCGCGGCAGGTCGATGTCGCTGGCGCTGGCCTTCAGGTCGAGGTACAGGGGATCGGCCAGCGGGTTCACCTTGCCGAGAATCTCGACGCTGCCGGTGTGGTCGATGCGTCCGCGCAGTTCGAGATCGCCGGCCTGGCCCGGCGTGATCTGCGAGATCTGCCCGTTCATGCCCGTGAGATTGGCCGAGTAGTTCGGCTTCACGAAGAAGTCGCTGAAGTCGATGTTGCCGTTGACCAGTCGCACGCCGCCCACGCGCAGGTTGCGCTGTGGTGCCGGCGCTGCGGGCTTCGCGGCGTCGGACGTCGGCGACGATGCCGACGCAGGCGCGGCCGCTGGCGCTGCACCGGGCGCCGCGACCGACGCGCCGCGCTCGGGCTGCCCCTGTCCGTCGGGCGCCGGTCCCTGCCGATCGACCAGCAGTTCGCGCAGGTTCAGCCGGCCTTCGGGGTTCAGGATCACGCGCGCGTAGAAGTCTTCCAGCGCGATGCCGCCGACGTCGACCTTCAACGGCTCGGAATCGAAATCGACCTGGTCGAAGGCGAGCGACTTCCAGCGCAACAGGTCGTTGTTCGCCTCCTTCGAGACCGCCGAGAAACCGGCCACCGAGACTCGTCCCTTCCAGCCGACGCGCGGCGCGGCCCCCTCGCGGACCGCGAAGCGCAGGTTGCCGTCCGCGCTGACCGAGCCGCTCGACACGAGCGCGTTCACGTACTCGGTGAAATACGGCTGCAACGGCACGATCACCAGGTCGCGCGCAGCCACGCGCAGCGTACCGCCCAGCGGCTTCGCACCGACCTCGCCCGACAGCGACAGCGTTCCGCGGCGATCGACCCGCGCCCGCATCTCGACCTTCGCGGGCGGCGCGCGATCGGCGCTGGAAAGCCCGCTCGCGCCGATCTCGATCGCGCTCAGGTGCAGGTTCGCGGCCTTGCCGCCGCGCTGGTCCTCCACGTCTACGCCGAAGCCGCTCACCGCGAGCTTGCCGAGCGAGATCGCCCATGGCTGCGCCGCCTCGCCCGAGCCCGGCGCGGCGCGCGCCGGCCCGGAATCCTTCGTGGCCGCTTCCTTCGCGGCGCCCGGATGGTCGGCGCCCAGACGCTGCAGGTTGAAGCGCGCGTCGCCTTCGCGCCGCACCAGCAGCTGGCCGCCGCGGGTCGCCAGCGTGCCCAGCGCGATCCGGTGTTGCGCGAAGTCGATCGACACCGCGTCGAGGTCGAGCTGCGGCAGCGCGAGCAGCGTGCGCTTGTCCCAGCGCTGGCGCAGCGCGAGGTCGACGAGCCTGGCCGAACCCTCCTCCACGCGGATCGCCGGCGAGCCGCCCTGCACGGGCGCGACGTGCACCCGCGCTTGCAGCGCGAGCGCACCGCCCGTCGCGTCGATCGCGAGCACGGGCTCGGCGATCCACCACCAGTTCGCGAGCGCGAGCCCGGACAACTGCGCCTTCGCATCGACCGCCCCGTCCTGCCAAGACGCGGTGCCCGACACTTTCGCGTGCTCGCCGCCGGCCAGCGAGAACGCCAGATCGAAGTCGGCCGCGGCTGCCGGGTCGCTCGCGAGCTTGCGCACCGTCGCCTCGATCGCGCTGGCGTCCAGGCGCAGCGGCCGCGGCTGGAACTGCGCGTCTTCGAATACGAGCCGGCCGCCGCTGACGACGATTTCGTCCACGTTCCATTGCGACTCGGACTTCGTCGCAGCGGCATCGCCGGCCTTGGTCGTCGCCGCAGCCGCGCCGCGGCCGCGCTCGATCGCCGCGAGCACCGGCTCGAGGAAGCGCCGCTCGCCCGCCCTGCGTGCAACCGACACCGCGGGCGCGCCGACAGCGACCCGGCCGACCGTGTACCTGCCGGCCGGCCATGCAAGCGAAATCCCGTCGGCGGCGATCGACTCGGCGGCCAGCAGCGGCGCGCCACCGGGCTCGCGCAGGTCGATCGCGTCGAGCTTCGCGCTGCCGGTCACCGCGATCGACGGCGCGGCGCCTTCGGCCTGCGAGAACGCCAGCTTCAGCGCCGACTCCAGCCGCGCCGAGCGCAACTCGAACGGAAGCGCCGCCGGCACATAGCCGACGAAGCGGGTAAGGTCGACGCCGTCGAGCTCGAGATCGAGCGTCGACTCGTGCGTCGCGCTGAACGGCAGCGAGCGCCCCTGCAGTTCGAACGACGCGCCGTCGATCGATGCGCGCAGGCTCGGCTCGACGTACACCTTCTCGTCGACCGGAAGGCTGGAGACGAACGGCACGCGCAGCGCCAGCCCGGTGACCTCGTGCCGCGCGTCGAGCTTCGCGTCGTCGAATGCGAAACGGCCGTCATCCACCGCGATGTTGGCCACCGAGAAGCGTGGCGTCGGGCCCGGCGGGGACGGCGGCCGCGCAGCCCACTTGTCGAGCAGGTCCTGGATGTTGGTGCGGCCTGCGGCGTCGCGCGCGAGGTGCAGGCGCGGCTGGTGCAGGCTGACCGAGGACAGCACCGGCGCGAACCGGTACAGCGAGCGCCACGATGCGTCGGCCTCGAGCTGCGCGAAGCCGGCGAATTCCCCGGCGCCGCCGCCAGCCGGCTCGGCGACGCTGAAGTCGTGCACGCGCAGCACCAGCGTGAACGGATTGAACTCGATGCGCCCGATCGCGACCGGCCGCCCCAGTTCCGCGGCCAGCCGCTCGGTGAGCTGGCCCTGCGCGACGCGCGGCGCAACCACGAAGCCGAGCAGCGCATAGACGCCCACGGCCGCCAGCACGGCCAGCAACACCCGCAGCCACCGGCGACGGCGGCCTGCCGAGTCGCCGGCCTGAGCCGCGGACGCCGCGGGCTCGCTCACTTCATGCCGTCCCGCCGACGGTGAGCGCCTCGATGCGCAGCGTCGGCTGGCCGACGCCCACCGGCACGCTCTGCCCGTCCTTGCCGCAGACACCGATGCCTGCGTCGAGCCGCATGTCGTTGCCGATCATCGTCACGCGCGTGAGCGCGTCGGGGCCGTTGCCGATGATCGTGGCGCCCTTGACCGGGTACTGCGGCTTGCCGTTCTCGACCCACCAGGCCTCGGATGCCGAGAACACGAACTTGCCGTTGGTGATGTCGACCTGTCCGCCGCCGAAGTTCACCGCATACAGGCCGCGATCGATCGAGGCGACGATTTCGCCGGGATCGCGTTCGCCGGCGAGCATGCAGGTGTTGGTCATCCGCGGCATCGGCAGGTGCGCGAACGACTCGCGACGGCCGTTGCCGGTGACCGGCACCTTCATCAGCCGCGCGTTCAGCGTGTCCTGCAGATAGCCTTTCAGGACGCCATCCTCGATCAGCACGTTGCGCTGCGTCGGATTGCCCTCGTCGTCGATGTTCAGCGAGCCGCGCCGCTCGGGCAGCGTGCCGTCGTCGACCACGGTGACTCCCCGCGCGGCGACGCGCTGGCCGACGCGCCCGGCGAACACCGACGAGCCCTTGCGGTTGAAGTCGCCCTCCAGGCCGTGGCCGACCGCCTCGTGCAGCAGCACGCCGGGCCAGCCGGGGCCGAGCACGACGGTCATCGTTCCGGCCGGCGCCGGCCGCGCTTCGAGATTGGTGAGCGCGGCCTGCACCGCCTCGTCGACGTAGCCGGCGAGCCGCGAGTCATCGAACGCACCGAGATCGAATCGGCCGCCGCCACCGCTGTGGCCCTGCTCGCGCCGCCCGCCCTGCTCGGCGATCACCGTGACCGAGACGCGCACCAGCGGCCGCACGTCGGCCGCCAGCAGTCCGTCGGAGCGCGCCACCAGAACCACGTCGTATTCGGCGGCGAGACCGGCCATCACCTGCTTCACGCGCGGATCCTTCGCGCGCGCCATGCGCTCGACGCGCTCGAGCAGCGCCACCTTGGCCGCCGCCTCCAGCCGCGGAATCGGGTCTTCGGCGGCGTACAGCGCGCGGCCGGCCCCTGGCCGGAGCGCGCCGGCAACCTTCACCCGCCCGGCGCCGCGCGAAGCGATCGTGCGCGCGGCACGCGCCGCCGACATCAGCGCTTCGGCGCCGATCACGTCGGAGTAGGCGAAGGCGGTCTTGTCGCCCGAGACCGCGCGCACGCCGACGCCCTGGTCGATCGAGAAGCTGCCGGACTTGACGATGCCTTCCTCGAGACTCCAGCCCTCGCTGCGGGTGAACTGGAAGTACAGGTCGGCGTAGTCGACCCGGTGGCGGAAGATCTCGGCGAGCGCCGCGCCCAGGTGCGCTTCGTCGAGCCCGTACGGCTCGAGCAGCACCGATCGCGCGATCGCCAGGTGTGCGAAGGGAGGTTCTGCGGGTTTCATCGCGGACATGCTACATGACGCGGTGCGACAGGGCTGGAAGGCCGGCACGCACCTGCCTCAGCCTCGCGCGGGCGACGTCGCCGACGACGATCCCCTCGCCGTCGGGCTCGCGCTGCGCGACGATCTCACCCCATGGATCGACGAGCATCGAGTGGCCCCAGGTGCGCCGCCCGTTCTCGTGCTGGCCGCCCTGCGCGGGCGCCAGCAGGTAGCACTGGTTCTCGATCGCGCGCGCGCGCAGCAGCACCTCCCAGTGCGCGCTGCCGGTGGTGAAGGTGAACGCCGAAGGCGCCAGCAGCAGGTCGACCGGCGCGAGCACCCGGTACAGCTCGGGAAAGCGCAGGTCGTAGCACACCGACAACCCGATGCGCCAGGCGGCCGCCGGTGCGCCACCCTGCGGTGCCGCCTCCAGGTCGAACACCGCCGGCGTGCGCCCCGGCGCGATCGTCGCGGCCTCGTCGAAGCGCTCGCTGCCGTGCTCGAAGCCGAACAGATGGATCTTGTCGTAGCGCGCCACGCGCCGGCCGTCGGGGCCGTAGACCAGCGAGCTGTTGAGCACCTTGCCCGGGTTCGGGCTCGCCAGCGGCAACGTGCCGCCGACCAGCCAGATGCCGTGCGCGGCCGCCTGTCCGGACAGGAAGGCTTGCAGCGGACCGGCGCCATCGGGCTCGCGAATCGACAGCTTGTCGCGGTCGCTGCGCCCGAGCAGCGCGAAGTGCTCGGGCAGCGCGACCAGCCGCGCGCCCGCTGCCGCCGCCTCGCCGATCAGCTCCTCGGCGCGCGCCAGGTTGTCCGAAACGTTCACCGCCGAAACCATCTGCACCGCTGCGACGCGCAGCGTCGGCTCGGCCGATGTCGCCTGCGCGCCCGTCGCATTCCTTGCCTGGGCCATCGGTTCCTCCATCAGGGTAAGGCGGGCACTGGCGCCGCCGCGGGCCCCCGCGAACGCGCCGTCACCTGCGGGTCGCTCCAGGGACCGGTCACATCGTATTCGTACGCGAAGATCTGCTGCAGCGGCGTGCGCAGCGCCAGTTGCGCGACCAGCGAGCCCAGCCCGACGGCCGGATTGACCAGCGCCCCGTAGGCGAGCGAAGCCAGCGCGGCGTTCAGTTCGGGACGCACCTCGACGACCAGCGTCTGGGTTTCGGCGGCGATGTCGGTCTGCCCGCGAATGCCGACTTGTGCGGCCACGCCGCGCATCGCGAAATCGTCGGTGCGCACGATGCCGCCTTCGATTCGCGCGTTGCCGGTGATGCGGTCGAACGCGAAGCCCTCGGCAAAGACATCCCGGAAGTCGAAGGCCAGGCGCCTGCGCAGCGACTGCAGGTTCACCACGCCGATCAGTTTGGCGATGCCGGGATCCGACTTCAGGAACTGGCCCTTGCCGAGGTCGATCGACAGCTCGCCGCCGAGGCTGTGGTAGTCGAGCCGCATCGGCGAGCCGATCCAGCGGACCTGGCCGCCCAGCGTCCCGCTGCCGCCGCGCACGGTCTGCGGAAAGCCGAACAGCCCGAGCAGCGCGCCGGCGTCGGCGATCTGCAGGTCGAAGTCGAGCGCGGTGGCGCGCCGGAGCACGCCCGGGCGCGTCTGCCAGCTGCCGCTTGCGTTCAGCGTCGCCGCCGGATTGCGGATGCGCAGCCGCTGCAGCTGCCACACCGGCGCCGCGGCGCTGCCGGTGTTGACCGCCGCGAGATCGAGCGCGCCGAGTCGGCGGTCGTTCAGGATCAGCTGTTCGGCGGTCACGTCCAGGGCCGGCAGCGACTGCGGCGGCGTCTCGAGCAGCGCCTCGAAGTCGTCGATCCGGTCGCGCGGGATTTCCAGGCGCGCGAAGCGCGCCGTCAGCGTGCCGTGCGCCTCGCCCGGCCGGGGCTTGCGCCAGCTGAAATAGCCGTCGATCTCGCGCGCGTGGATGTTGGCGCGCCAGGATCCGTCGGCCCGCGAGGCCCCCAGCACCACGTCGTGCAGCGCCTTGCCGGCCACCTCCACCGTGCCCGCGACCAGCGACACCGTGTCGGGCATCAGCGAGAAGCCTTCCGGGGCACCTGCGCGCGCGCCGTCGAGCAGTTCGTCGCCGAGCAGCGCGTTCCAGGCGTCGAGGTCGACCGCCGCCGTTCTCAGCAGCACGGCGAAGCCTGCGTCGGGCAGCGTCGGCGCGTCGGCGACCGCGAAGGCGCCGCGTCGCACCCTGAGCTGCTCGGAGCCCGGATCGCGCTCGCGCTCGAAGACCAGCCGCACGTCATCGCGCAGGCTCACCATGAGCGTGTCGCGCACCGGCCGCTCGGCGGGCCCCGGCGGCGGCACCGGTCGCGACTCGATGCGCAGCGGCCACCTCGCATCGGCTGCCTTGCCGAACGGCGCCGGCAGCGTGCTGGCGAGCCCCTCGAGGTCGGAATCGACGATCAGCGTCGCGGCGCGCCTGCGCACGTCGACCTCGGCCGAGTACTGTGCCGAGCCGGCCAGATGTCGCGTCAGCACGTTGTCGGCCAGGCGCACGATGCCCTCGGCGGGCATGGTCCCGCGTGCCCGCAGCTGGAAGCGGCCCGGCTCGGGGGTGTCGCCTTCCACGCTGATCGGCCCGCCCAGCAGGGTCGCGGTCATCGAGCGCAGCGAGAGGCGATCCTCGGTGAACTCGAGCCGGCCCGCCACGCGTTCGAAGCGCGGCAGCGTGCGGTCGAGCACGAGGTCGTTGCCCGGCAGCTGCACACTGCCGCGGACCCGCGTCGCGTCGATGTCTTCCAGCGGCATCTCGAAAGCCAGCCGCAGCGTCGCGCCGCCGTCGATCGCCACGTCGCGCGTGAAATCGTCGATGCGCGCCAGCAGCGGACTCTCGTTGACGAAGCGCACCATGTCCTGCGCCGGCCCCTGCCCGCTGCCTTCGATGCGCAGCAGCGGTTCGCGGAACTCGGCGATGCGCGCCCGGGTCTGCGCGAGCGCCACGTCCCACACCCGGCCCGAACGCATCTCGATCTCCATGCCCGCGCGCTCGAAGCGCAGGCGGCCCTGGATCCGCTCGATCGCCGGCCAGCCGGGCGCATAGGCGAGCGTGGCGTCCGCGAGGCTCGCCTCGACGCGAAATTCGCCGGTGGCGGGCTCCCGGTAGGGGAAGTCCTCGAGGTCGCCCTTCAGCACGAAGCGCGCGTCGTTCGAGCGACCCGCGAGGACCGCATCGCGCACCCAGTGGCGGACCTCTTCGGGGATTTCCAGCGGCAGGTAGCGCGCGGTGCGCGCCGCGTCGGCGCGCTGCAGGCTACCCCGCAGGTCGACCAGGCCCGCACCCTTGCCGCCGCTACGGTAGTGGCCACTGACTTCGCCGCTGGCATCGGCATTGGCAAAATGGAAGGACTCGATTGCCAGGTCGACGACCGGGGCCGCTCCCTCGGTCGGCGGCGGCGCCAGCGTCCAGCTGGCCTGAGCCTCGAGCCGGTCGAGCGGCACCTCCGGCTCGGCGAACAGGCCGGGAAAGCGCAGGACGACCGATTCGCCGTGAAGGGAGACCCGGCCGCCGCGTTCGGTGATCCGCGCATTGCCCGAGACGTTGGCAAACCCCGGCAGCTTCAGTTCGCCCGGACGCGGCGGTGCCTCGATCCGCTGGAAACCGAGGCGCTCGAAAGCCATCTCGATCCCGAAATGCGATGGCGCCGACCCGGTCGCATCGGCACGCTCGTCGGCCGACCAGTCGATCGCCAGCCGCTCGACGATACCGTCGAGCTTCATCGATGCGAAGCCGGCGCCCAGCGCCTCGGGCAGCGGCAGACGGCCGAGCAGCCTCGCCACTTCGGCCGCGTCGAAACGATCGAGCGTCAGCCGCGCCGCCGCCGGCGCGCCTCGCGGCGACAGCACCAGCTTCGAGCCCTCGGGGCTCGCGGTCAACGACCACCCCTCCGCGTCCGACACGCGCAGCACCGGCAGGGCGACCAGCGTGCTGCCGTCGGCCTGCCGGCGCGCATGCGCCTCGGCCGTGAGCGCGCGCAGCGGCAGCGGCCGTCCGTCGAGCTCGGCGTCTACGCCGTCGGCAGCGAACTCCAGCATTCCGTCGACCAAGGCCGCATTCTCGAAGTGCGACCAGCCGCGCAGCCGCGCCTGCCCGGCACGCACCGTCATCGAGGGAGCGGCAGTGGCGTCCCACTGTTGCCCGCGCCGCGCCAGTGCCGCGAGGTCGAGACGCGCTGCGCCGACCCGGACTTCACCCTTCCACTTGCGCCAGTCGCCAGCCCTGGAGAACGGCGGCCGGCGGAACTCGACCGCGAGATCGACGCCGCTTCCGAGTTCTGCCAGCGCCGGCGCCTGCAGCGAAACGCGGTGCCGGCGCCCGGCCGAGCCGAGCACCAGGTCGATGTCGGCCAGCGATCCGGACTCGCCGGAAAGCCGGTCGTGCCACTGCACCTGCGCGTGCCGCAGCACGATGCGGCGCTGCGCGAACAGCCGGTCGAGCCACTCCCCGCCCGCCGATGCGTCGAGGTCGATGTCCACGCCGGCCACGCGCAGGCGGCGCGCGGCGACCCGCTCGATGCGCAACGACGGCGAGTCGATCTCGAGCAGTGCCAGCGCGGGCCTGCCCGTCGCCAGCGAGCGCAGCGACAGCAGCGCACGGATTTCCGCCGCGGCGAAGGCCTGCTGGCCGTCTTCGTCGTCGATGGAAACCTCGCGTGCGATCAGCAGCGGGCGCAGCCCCTCGAAGCCGGTGGCGAGCGGCCCGAGCTTCACCGGCCGGCCGACCGCCTCGGCGAGCCGGCTCTCGATGGCCGGGCGCCAGCGGTCGAGGTTGGGCCAGACGTAGTAGCGAAGCGTGAGCCAGGAAAGCCCCAGCAGGACGACCGAGGCGAACACCGCCCAGGCGCTCCAGCGCAGCACGCCCGCCGCGCGGCGGACCCAGCGCGCCGAACGGACATCGCGTGCGGCGCCAGCAGCGTCGGCGGGCGCGGGCTCGGCAGGCGATCCGGTGGGGCTCGAAGGAGGCGGCAAGGACATGAGCGACAATCCCGGCCAAGCATAACCTTTCGGACCGGCCACCATGCAATTCCACGGCGAGCAGCATTCCGCGTGGTTCCGGCGGGCGCTGCGGTCGTTGTCGGCGACCCTCGGCGAAGACGCGGCGCGGGCCCGGCTCGCCGCGCTCGCGCGCCAGCCGGTCGACGGCGCGGCGATTGCCCGGCTCGCCGCCGAAGTCGACGTACCCGGCGACACCGGCGCCACGCTGCGACGCGCACGCACCTGGCTGCTGCTGGCACTGATGGAGCGCGACCTGGGCGGCGTCGCGCCGCTCGAAGAGGTCTGCACGGCGATGACCACGTTCGCCGCGTTCGCCACCGCCGCCGCGCTGCGCAGCGCCGCCGCCGAACTCGCCGCCCGCCACGGCCGGCCGCTCGACCGTCAGGGACGCCCGCAGGATCTCCTCGCGGTCGGCATGGGCAAGGTCGGCGGCAACGAGCTGAACGTGTCGTCCGACCTGGACCTGGTCTTCGTCTATCGCGAAGACGGCGAAACCGAGGGCACCGACGCTGCCGCGGGCCACGGGCGCCTCGCCAGCAGCGAGTGGATGCACCGGCTCGCGCGCCGCGCGATCGAGTTGCTGGCCGAGTACACCGCCGACGGCTTCGTGTTCCGCGTCGACACGCGGCTGCGCCCGAATGGCGACTCGGGCCCGCTGGTGGTTTCGCTGGGCATGCTCGAACAGTACTTCTACGCGCAGGGCCGCGAGTGGGAGCGCTTCGCGTGGCTGAAGGGCCGCGTGATCGCCGACTCCGGCCTCGCGGGCGAGGCGACGCGCCGCGACGACGAGTCCGCGCTCGAGCGCGTCGTCACGCCGTTCGTCTTCCGCCGGTACATGGACTACGAAGCCTTCGCCGCGCTGCGCGATCTGCACGCGAAGATCCGCGGCGAGGTGGCGCGGCGCACCGCGCGCGACCCGGGCGCGATCGACGTCAAGCTCGGCCGCGGCGGCATCCGCGAGATCGAGTTCATCGCTCAACTCTTCCAGATCGTGCGCGGCGGCCGCGACCCCGCGCTGCGCAGCCGCAGCACGGTCGAGACACTGGCGACGCTGGTCGATCGCGGCCTGTTGCCCGCCGAGGAGTCGCAGGCGCTGGTGCAGGCCTACCGGCTGCTGCGCCGCACCGAGCACGCGCTGCAGTACCGCGAGGATGCACAGACGCACCGCCTGCCCAACGACGGAATCGAACGCGACGAGGCAGCAGCGATGCTGCGCATGACGCGCGACGAATTCGACCACGCGATCGCCAGCGGCACCGAGCAGGTCGCGCGGGTCTTCGACCGCCTGCTCGCTCCCGAGGACAGCGGCGAGCAGCCCGCGGCCGAGGGCGAGGCCGGCGAGAACGGGCTCGACGCCGAGGTGCGCCGCCGTTTCGATGCATTTCGTGCCGGCCCGCGCTACGGTGCGGCGCGTCCGGAGACCCGCGCGTCCATCGAGCGATTGCTGGCGACCGCGGTGCAGAAGCGCGTCGGCAACGCCGGACTGGTCCGGCTGGTCGACCTGCTCGACACCGTCTGCCGGCGCCCGGCTTACGTGACACTGCTCGGCAAGTACCCCGAGGCCTTCGGCCGCGTGCTGCGCATCCTCGACTGGGCGAAGTGGCCAGCGGACTACCTGATGCAGCACCCGGTGGTGCTCGACGAGTTGCTCGACGACGAGCTGCTCGAGCAGCCCGACTACGAGAGCTGGAGCCAGCAGCTGCGCGAACGCGTCGACGCCGCGCGGCACGACGGCGAACCCGATGTCGAGCGGCAGATGGACATCGTCCGCGAGGCCCATCACGCGCAGGTGTTCCGGCTGATGACGCAGGACCTCGCCGGGCGGCTCACCGTCGAGCGCGTCTCCGACCACCTGAGCGAGCTGGCCGACCGCGTGCTGGGGCTGGCGATCGAGCTGGTCTGGGCAACGCTCAGGCTGCGCTTTCGCGACACGCCGCGCTTCGCCGCGGTGGCCTATGGCCGCCTCGGCGGCAAGGAGCTGGGATATACCTCCGACCTCGACCTGGTCTTCCTGTACGACGACGACGACGAGCGCGCGCCGGAGGCCTATGCGCTGCTGGCCCAGCGGCTGTCGGGCTGGCTGTCGGCGCGCACCGCCGCGGGCCTGCTGTTCGAGATCGACCTGCGACTGCGGCCGAACGGCGCGGCCGGCATGCTGGTCTCGAAGCTGTCGGCTTTCGACGCCTACCAGCGCGAGTCGGCCTGGGTCTGGGAGCACCAGGCACTCACGCGTGCGCGCTTCTCGGCCGGCGACCGCGCGATCGGCGAGCGCTTCGAGGCGATCCGCCGCGCCGCACTGTCGCAGCGTCGCGACCTGGCGAGCCTTCGCGACGCGGTGATCGCGATGCGCCGCAAGATGCACGAAGGCCATCCGAACCGCAGCGAACTGTTCGACCTCAAGCACGACCGCGGCGGCATGGTCGACATCGAGTTCCTGGTGCAGTACCTCGTGCTCGGCCTCTCGTGCGACCACCCCACCCTGCTCGACAACGCCGGCAACATCGCGCTGCTCGGACGCGCGGCCGCCTGCGGGCTGATCGACGCGGGACTGGCGACCCGCTGCGCCGACGCCTATCGGCGCTACCGCAGGTTACAGCACCAGCTCAAGCTCGACGACGCGCCGTACGCGCGGGTCGCACCGGCGGCCGTCGCGACCGAGCGCGAGGCGGTGACGGCACTGTGGGAGGCGGTGCTGCGGTAGCGGCAAAGCCGGGTGGGCAGCCCTGCCGTGCCAGCCACGCGACCGCGCCGAGCACGGCCAGCAGGAACGGCAGCGACATCAGGTTCAGGATCGACCAGCCGTTCACGAACAGCAGCGCGCCGGACGAAGCCGAGCTGGTGATCATCACGGTGAACACGCACAGGTCCATGAAGCCCTGCACCTTGTTCCTCTCGCTCGGCCGGTAGGTGCTGGTCAGCAGCGTCGAGGCGCCGGTGTACATGAAGTTCCAGCCGATGCCGAGCAGGATCAGCGCGGAGACGAAGTGCATCAGTTCGACGCCCGACAACGCGATCGCCACGCAGCCCAGCATCAGCAGGCAGCCGGCCACGATCACCGGAAGCACGCCGAAGCGGCCGATCAGCGAGCCCGTGAAGAACCCGGGCGCGAACATGCCGATCACGTGCCACTCGATCACCAGCGCGGCCGCCGAATACGGGTGGCGGCAGACCTCCATCGCCAGCGGCGTGGCCACCATCAGCAGGTTCATCACGCCGTAGGCGAGCGGCGAGCGGGCGCGCCGGGCCTGCCGCCCCGGCCTGGCGCGACGCCTCCAGGCGCAGCAGTTGCGCGAGCAGCAGCGAAGCGAGCGCGAACCCGACCAGCGTCAGGTAGGTGCCGGCGAATTGCGTCGGCAACCACTCGCGCGACCACTTCGACACCTCGGGCCCGATGACGCCGCCGGCAATGCCGCCCGTGAGCACCAGCGAGATGGCACGCGCGCGGAAGTCGGGACGGTAGGTGTCTGCGACGTCGGCCGCGGCGAAGCGCAGGCTCGCGCCGAACGCGTTGTACAGCCCGCAGACGAAGGTCGCGGTGCACAGCAGCGCCAGGCTGCCAATCGTCATCGCGTGCCAGGCGAGCACCGCGCCCGCCATCGCCGCCAGCGAGCCGGCGGTGTAGCCGGCGCGCCGGCCGTAGCGCCGCATGAACGCCGCCGCCGGCATCGCCCAGACCGCGCCGCCCAGCACGTAGCCGGTGACCGGAAAGGTCGCGAACAGCTTGTTGTCGGCCAGTTGCAGGCCCGCCAGGCCATTGACCGCGATCAGCGTGACGTTGTTGGTGAGCAAGAGCGCCTGCATCAGCGTCAGCAGGCCCATCTGGAAGCGCAGCGTGGCGTACATGAGGGCCGCAGTTTAGCGCCCGGCGGCGCGTTCGCTAGAATGGGTGGTTTTCGCGCGCAAACGGGAGAATTTCCATGTCGATGGCGGACCGCGACGGTCAGATCTGGCTCGACGGCAAGATGGTCGATTGGCGCGACGCCAGGATCCACGTGCTCACCCACACGCTGCACTACGGGATGGGGGTATTCGAGGGCGTACGCGCCTACAAGACACCGTCGGGCACCGCGGTGTTCCGGCTGCCCGAGCACACGCGCCGGCTGTTCAATTCGGCGAAGATCTTCCAGATGAAGCTGCCGTACTCGTTCGACGAGATCGTGCAGGCACAGAAAGACGTGGTGCGCGCCAACGGGCTCGAGTCGTGCTACCTGCGGCCGATCGCCTGGATCGGCTCCGAAAAGCTCGGCGTCTCGCCGCGCGGCAACACGATCCACGTCGCGGTCGCTGCCTGGTCCTGGGGCGCATACCTCGGCGAGGAAGGCCTCACCAAGGGCATCCGCGTGAAGACCTCCTCGTATTCGCGCCACCATGTCAACGTCTCGCTGGTGCGCGCCAAGGCGAGCGGCTACTACATCAACTCGATCCTCGCCAACCAGGAAGTCACTGCGCAAGGTTACGACGAGGCGCTGCTGCTCGACACCGAGGGCTACGTCTCCGAGGGCGCCGGCGAGAACGTCTTCATCGTGCGCAACGGCATCCTGTACACGCCCGACCTCGCGTCGTGCCTGGACGGCATCACCCGCGACTCGGTGATCACCATGGCCCGCGACCTCGGCATCGAGGTGCGCGAGAAGCGCATCACCCGCGACGAGATGTACTGCGCCGACGAAGCCTTCTTCAGCGGCACCGCCGCCGAGATCACGCCGATCCGCGAACTCGACGATCGCCAGATCGGCGACGGGAGCCGCGGCCCGGTCACCGGCAAGCTGCAGTCGGTGTTCTTCGACGTGGTGAGCGGGCGCAACGAGCGCTACACGAAGTGGCTCACTCCCGTCTGACGCTGCGCGAAGGAAACCACGCGATGAGCGACTCCCCCACGCGCGCCGCGGGCCAGGCGGCGCGCGGTCTCGTCGAACTCGACGCCGCCGACCTGCCGGCGCATTGCCCGAACCCGAAGATGCCGCTGTGGTCCTCGCACCCGCGCGTCTACCTCGACGTGACGCACGGCGAAGCGGCGCAATGCCCCTACTGCAGCACCGTCTACCGGCTGGCCGCCGGCGCGATCGTCCACGGCGCTCACTGAGCTTCTTGCGGCAGATCAATGACGCCGCGCCGCGCAAGCGATGTAGTCGTCGATCGGGTATCGACGCGCCAGTGGGCGCGCAAGCCGGTCGAGGAGGCATCGTGCTGCAGATCATCGTCCAGGGGCGCGGCGGGCAAGGCGCGCAGACCGCCGGCAACCTGCTTGCCACGGCGTTCTTCGCCGAGGGCCGGCAGGTGCAGAGCTTCGCGAGCTACGGCGGCGCAAGGCGCGGAACGCCGGTCAGCTCGTACATCCGCGTCGACGACAAGCCGATTCGCGTGCGCTGCGACATCGAGACAGCCGACGCGATCCTGTGCTTCGACGCGAGCCTGCTCGAGGGCAGGCTCCTGGCCAGCGCCGCGCCGCACACGCTGATCGTCGTGAACTCCGCGCAGTCGGCGCAGCACTTCGCGGCGCTGCTGCCGGGGCGGCGCGTCGTCGCGGTCGACGCGATCTCGATCGCGCGCCGCCACGGGCTGGGGCGCATCGTCAACTCGGTGCTGCTCGGTGCGATGGCGCGCGCCATCGGCGAGCCGTCGCTCGAGGGGCTGCAGCGCACGCTGATCGAGGAAGCGCCCAAGCAGAAGGAAGCGAACGCCGCCGCCGGCGAGGAAGGCTGGCGCTGCGTCGATGCGCAACTGCAGCGGAGCGCGGCATGAACGCACGAAACCTGCCCCCGACCGCCTGGACGACCGGCAGCACCGAGGTCTTCAAGACCGGCACCTGGCGCGCGAGATTGCCGCGCCACGTGAGCGCGCCTTCGCCGTGTCACGCCGCGTGCCCGGTGAACGGCGACATTGCGCACTGGATCGGCCGCGCGCGCGAGCGCGACTTCCGCGGCGCCTGGGAGATCCTCACGCGCAACAACCCGTTCCCGGCGGTGGCCGGTCGCGTCTGTCATCACCCCTGCGAAACGGCGTGCAACCGGCAGGGTTACGACGAAGCGTTGTCGATCTGCAAGCTCGAACGGCAGGTGGGCGACCTGGGCCTGGCGCAAGGCTGGTCGTATCCGGCGCCGGTCGCCGAGCGAAGCGAGCGCGTGGCGATCGTCGGCGGCGGACCCTCGGGGCTGTCGGCCGCCTACCACCTGCGGCGCCGCGGCTATGCGGTCACGGTCTTCGAGGCGCAGCCGCAGCCTGGCGGCCTGATGCGCGACGGGATCCCCGCCTACCGGTTGCCGCGCGACGTGCTCGACGGCGAGATCGCCCGCATCCTCGCACTCGGCGTCGAGATGCGCTGCGGCGAGACGATCGATTCGCCGCAGGCCTTCGCGCGGCTGCGTGAGTCCTTCGACGCGGTGTACGTGGCGGCCGGCGCCCGGCGCCCGAAGCGGCTGCCGCAACTCGACTACGGCCAGCCGTGGGTCGTCGATGGCGCGGCGTGGCTCGCGCAGGCGAACGCCGGCCATGCGCCTGCCCTGGGCAGGGCCATCGTCGTCATCGGCGGCGGCAGCGCGGCGATCGACGTCGCGCGCAGCGCGCGACGCGCCGGGCACGAGGTCACGATGCTCGCGCTCGAATCGCGCGAGCAGATGCCGGCGCAGCGCGCCGAGGTCGAGGAGGCGCTCGAGGAAGGCGTGCGGCTCGTCGACGGCGCGTCGCTGGTGCGCGCCTTCGCCGAAGAGGGCCGCGCCGTGCTCGAATGCGTGCGCGTGAATTTCGTCGCGGGCGCCGAGCGCGGACGCTTTCGCATCGAGCCGATCGCCGGCAGCGAGTTCCGGCTCGAGGCCGACGCGATCGTCCCGTCGATCGGGCAGGACCCCGAGCTCGCACCGTTCGCGCAGTCGGTGCCGGCCCAGGGCGCATTGCTGCGCGTCGATGCGCTGCAAACCACCGGGGCGCCAGGCGTCTGGGCCGGCGGCGACGTCGCGAGCATGGCGCGCTTCGTCACCGAGGCGATCGGCATGGGCAAGCGCGCGGCAATCGCGATCGATCGCGAACTGTCGGAGAAGGCCGCGCGAACCTCCGGGCCGAACCACGGCGCCGAGGCTGCGATCGGCGAGCGGCTCGCGGGTGCGCGCCTGCCCGGCCTGGGCGTCGACGTGCAGCAGCTCGTTCCGCTCGATGCGATCGCCATCTTCTACTACCCGCAGGCGTCGCGCGCACCCGAAGCACGGCTGCCGGTCGGCGAGCGCCTCGGCGATGCCGAGGTGCAGCTCGGCTTCGACGTCGAGCGCGCGCTCGACGAAGCGCAGCGCTGCTTCTCGTGCGGCACCTGCATCTCGTGCGACAACTGCTTCCACTACTGTCCCGACCTCGCGATCCGCCGCCTGCCCGACGGCGGCTACGAGGTCGACGGCAATTACTGCAAAGGCTGCGGGATCTGCGTGCGCGAGTGCCCGACCGGCTCGATGGAGATGACCGAGGAGGTGAAATGAGCAAGGTCCTGTCGCAGCCGGCAGCCGAGCGCGCCGCAGGCGTTGCATCCGATCCGGTCGATGCGCCGGCACGCGAGCGCACGATGCTGCTCACCGGCAATCACGCGGTGGCGTGGGCCGCGAAGCTCGCGCGGCCGAAGTTCGCGCCCGGCTATCCGATCACCCCGCAGACACCGATCCTGGAGAAGCTCACCGAGTTCGAGGCAGCCGGCGAATTCGACGCCGAGATCATCACGCCCGAGTCGGAGCACTCGGTGATGGCCTCGTGCATTCCGGCCTCGCTCGCCGGCGTGCGCGTGTTCACCGCGACCGCCTCGCAGGGCCTGCTGCTGATGCACGAGGTGCTGCACTACGCCAGCGGCGCGCGCGCGCCGATCGTGGTGGCCAACGTGAATCGGACGGTCGCGTCGCCGTGGGCGTTCTGGCCCGACCAGACCGACAGCCTCGCGCAGCGCGACACCGGGTGGATCCAGCTCTACAGCGAGAGTGCGCAGGAATCGCTCGACAGCGTGATCCAGGCGTTTCGCATTGCCGAGGCCGTGCTGGTTCCGGCCATGGTGAGCCACGACGCGTTCTACGTCTCGCATGCGCTGGAGCCGGTGAAGGTGCCGGCGCAGGAACTGGTCGACGCCTACCTGCCCGAATACGCGCCGCCGCACCGCATCGACCCGGCGCAGGTCGAGTCGTGGGGCAACGTGGTCACGCAGGAGATGTTCGCGCGGCATCGGCGCGATCTCGCCGAGGCGATGGCGAAGGTGCCGCAGCTCGCGGTCGACGTCGATCGCGAATGGGCGCGGCTCACCGGCCGCAGCTGGGGCATCGTCGAGCGCTACCGCTGCGACGGCGCGCGCACGGTGCTGGTGACGATGGGCAGCATGTGCGGCACCGCGCGCGACGCGGTCGACGCGATGCGCGACGCAGGCGTCGCGGTCGGATTGCTGAAAGTGCGGCTGTTCCGGCCGTTGCCCGTCGCCGCGCTGCGCGCTGCGCTCGCGGGCGTCGCCGAGGCGATCGTCCTCGACCGCAACTATTCGCCGGGCTGCGGGGGCGTGCTGCACCAGGAGTTGCGCTCGGCGCTCTACGGAATGCCCGATGCGCCGACGATCCGCGGGCTGCTCGCCGGTGTCGGCGGCGTGAACGTGCCGCCCGGGCGGATCTACGAATTCGTGCGCAACGCCGCGTCGTACGACGCCGGACCCGAGTCGGTCTGGCTGAGCTGACGCGTTGCGCGCAAACAGGGAGATCGCGATGAGAAAGCTCGAAGTCGCCGAAGAAGCGATGTTCTGCTCGGGACACGCGGCGTGCCCGGGGTGCATCGAGGCGCTGTCGGTCCGGCACGTGCTCGCCACGCTCGGACCGGACACCGTGGCCGTCGTCCCGCCGTCGTGCATGGCCATCATCGCCGGACCGCAGCCGTTCTCGTCGCTGCGCATTCCGGTGTACCAGCCGACGCTGGAGTCCAGCGCGGCGGCCGCTTCCGGGCTGCGCCGCGCGCTCGACGCACAGGGCAAGCACGACACGCAGGTGGTCGTCTTCGCCGGAGACGGCGGCACCTACGACATCGGCTTCCAGTGCCTGTCGTCGGCAGCCGAGCGCAACGAGAACTTCCTCTACGTGTGCCTCGACAACGAGGGCTACATGAACACCGGCGCGCAGAAATCGTCGTCGACGCCGCGCTACGCATCGACCGGGTCGACACCCGCAGGCAAGCTGTCGCGGAAGAAGAACCTCACCGAGATCATGGCCGCGCACGAGGTCCCGTATGCGGCGACGGCCACTGCCGGCTTCCTGCCCGATCTGGTGCGCAAGGTGAACAAGGCGAAGACGATCCGGGGTACGCGGTTGCTGACGCTTCTGATCCCGTGCATCGACGGCTGGGGCCTGCCCGACGACGGCGGGCTGCGAGCCGCACGCTTCGCGGTGGAGAGCGGCGTGTTCCCGCTGTACGAGGTCGAGGACGGCTACCGCTACACGCTCAACCACGCGCGGCGCACGCGGCCGGTCGCCGACTACCTCGCGCTTCAGCGCCGCTACCGGCACCTGAAGCAGCATGAGATCGAGACGCTGCAGGCCGATGTCGACGCCGGGTGGGAGCGGTTGATGCAGCGGGTGGCGGCGAGCGAAGTGAATCCGGTCGCGGCCGCGTAGCGCTGCGCGCCGTCCTTGCGTCCCGTCCCGCCGGTGCCCTGCCGTCGGCGAGGCGCGGCGGCGTCAATCCGGCCGACGTGAAAAAGGTCGGCGCGCCGAGCCGGCTCGCTCGCCACAATGGCGCACCCAGGCGTACGATCCGACAACATAACCAGAGTGAGCCCGGCCGGGATCCCCGCATGAGTGCCAGCGCGCTCGTGATCGCTCCGAATCGCATCGGCGACGCCGTCATGGCGCAGCCGCTGCTGGCCCTGCTGCGCCAGCGGGAACCCTCGCTGCGCATCGACGTGCTGAGCCCGCGGCGCATCGCTTCGGTGTTCCGTGCCATGCCCGAGGTGAGCGAAGTATTCGACGCAGCCGGTACCGGCGCGACGCTGGCGCGCCTGGGCCGCGCCTGCCGCCTCGGCTTGCGGCTGCGCGCGCGCGACTACCGCCGTGCCTACGCGCTGGCCGACCCGCCGGGTTCGATGCTGGCCGCGCTCATCGCCGGCATTCCCGAGCGCATCGGCTACTGCGGCGAGGCGCACCGGCTGTTGCTGAACCGGGTCCACGAAGCGCAGGCCGCGGATCCGCTTCCCCGGGTCGAGCATTACGCACGGCTGGCCTTCGCGCCGAACCAGCCGCTCGCGGGCGCGCTGCCCGCTCCCCGCCTTGCCCGACAGGCGAAGCGGGAGCGCGCAGTGCGCACCCGCTTCGCCATCGACCCTTCCGCGCCGGTCATCGTGCTGTGCCCCGACGGCGGCCGCAGCGCCCCGCGCTGGCCCCGGCGCCACTATGCCGCGCTGGCGAACCTGCTGGCCGACGAGTGGCCGGAGGCGCAACTGATCCTGGTCGGTTCCGCGCGCGATCGCGCGGTGGCCACCGAGATCACCGCGCTGTCCGGCTTGTCGCTGCGCAACCTGGCCGGCGAAACCTCGGTCGGCGAGGCGATCGCGCTGGTGTCCCAGGCGAGCGGCGTGGTCTCCGGCGATACGGGGCTGATGCACCTGGCTGCCGCTTTTGGCCGGCCGCAGGTCGCGATCTTCGGCAGCGGCGATCCGCGCCACAGTCCGCCGCGCTCGCCGCGCGCGCGGGTCGAATGGCTGGATCGCGAATGCACGCCGCCGTGCGCCCGACCCGCCTGCGCCAAGGGCGACCCCGACTGCCTGAGCCGCATCGCCCCGTCGGTCGTCTTCGAGAGCCTGTCGAAGGTGATGCACTTCGAGGCGGCTGGCGCCCGCCCGGTGCGCTGAGCCTGCACCGCGGACCGCATACACTGCGGGTTTCGTCGAAACGCCCACCAGCGATGCGCCGCGCGCCGATTCTCTCCACCGCCGAAGCCGCCGAGGAAGCTTTCTACGACGCGATGCGACGCGCCGACCTCGAGGCGATGATGGCCCTGTGGGCCGACGACGACGAGGTGATGTGCGTGCACCCCGGGCACCAGCGCCTGATCGGGCTCGACGCGATCCGCGCATCGTGGGCCGCGATCTTCGCCGGCGGCGGCGTGGACGTGCGCGTCGATGAAGTACGCGCGCTCACCGGCGCGATGCTCGCGGTGCACAACCTGGTCGAGCAGGTGGTCGTCACCGGCCGCACCGGCCAGGAACTGGTCTGCTGCGTGGCCACCAACGTCTACATCAAGCACGCCAACGGCTGGCGCATCCTGCTGCACCATTCCGGCCCGGGCTCCGGCGACCCGCCGACGCTCGCGAGCTCGACGGTGCTGCACTGACGACGCGGCGCGCGCCCGCGGGCCGGAGCCGGTCGATGCCCGTCGCCGCGTACCGGGCGCCCCGCTGGCTGCCGGGGTCGCACCTGCAGACGATCTGGCCGGCGACGCTGTCGCCGTGTCCGTCGATCCGCTGGCGCCGCGAACGCTGGGCCACGCCCGACGACGACTTCATCGACGTCGATTTCGCGCTGCCCGGCCCGTCCGATCCGCATCCCGGCGACACCGCGCCGCGGCTGGTCCTGTTCCACGGGCTCGAAGGCGGTTCGCGCAGCCACTACGCGCGCGCGATCGCGGCAGGCGCGCAGGCGCGCGGCTGGCACTTCGCGGTGGCGCATTTCCGCGGCTGCAGCGGCGAACTGAACCGCGCGCCGCGCGCCTACCATTCGGGCGACTCGGCCGAGATCGACTGGATCCTGCGCCGCTTCGCGCGCAGCGCAACGCCCGGCGCGCCGCTCGTCGCAATGGGCGTCTCGCTCGGTGCGAACACGCTGCTCAAGTGGCTCGGCGAGCAGCGCGAGTCCGCGCGCGACGTCGTGCGCGCGGCCGCGGCAGTCTCGGCACCGCACGACCTGCACGCGAGCGCCGTCGTGCTGTCGCGCGGCTTCAACCTCGTCTACATGCGGCACTTCCTGAAGACGCTCAAGCGCAAGAGCGCGGCCAAGCTCGCGCAGTACCCGGGCCTGTTCGACGGCCCGCGGATGCTGCGCTCGCGCGACTTCTTCGACTTCGACGACGCGGTGACCGCGCCGCTGCACGGCTTCGCGAGCTGCTTCGACTACTGGGAACGCTCGTCGTGCCGGCGCTTCCTCGCCGACATCCACGTGCCCACGCTGGTGCTGAACGCGCTCAACGATCCGTTCCTGCCTGCGCGGGCGCTGGCGTTGCGCGACGAGGTCTCCACCCACGTCGTGCTCGACTACCCGGGCGCAGGCGGCCACGCCGGCTTTCCCCAGGGGCTTCCGCCAGGCCGCCTCGACTGGCTGCCCGCGCGCGCGCTGGATCACCTGGCCGGAGCGCTTGCCGATGGATGAAGAGGTGATTCGCGCGATGGCGCGCTGGCCCGCGGTGCCTGCCGTATTCGGCTGGCTGCGGCTCGATCGCCGCGGACGCTGGCTGCTGGTGGATCGCGGCCGCGCCGGCTTCGACGAAACCCGCGACGGCGCGGGCAGCCCGATCAGCCATCCGGGAATCGTCGAGTTCATCGGCCGCAACTACACCGCCGACGAGGACGGCCGCTGGTACTGGCAGAACGGTCCGCAGCGCGTCTACGTGGACATCGAGTCGGCACCGCTGGTGCTGCGCGTGCTCGCCGTCGCGCCGCGGCTGAGACTGGTTACGCACACCGGCGTTGCGGTGATGCGGATCGATGCGGGCTGGCTCGGCCCCGACGGCGAGGTGCTGCTGCGCACCGACGCCGGTCCGGCCGTGGTCCACGATCTCGATCTGGCGATGCTCGATCTTGCGCAGGACGGCGATGACATCGTGCTCATCGCCGACGGGCACGCACTGCGCCTGCAGCCCTGCGCTTCGGCTGCGCAGGCCCTCGGCTTCGTCGCGACGCCGCGGCCCTAGCGCTGGCTCTCGCGGCGCTCCTGCTGCTCTTCGCGCCACTGCGCCTCGAGCTCGCGCCGCCGGGCGTCGACCTGCGAAGCGGTGTGGAAATCGAGCCCGCCGGCGCGCTGCGCCAGCCGCAGCTGCTCGATCGCCGCGGGCGTCGCGCCCAGCAGCACGTACTGTTCGGCCGCGGCGCGATGGGCGCGGGCGGCCTGGCCCAGCCCGCCCTGTGCCTCCGACAGCATCCGCCACAGGCCGGCGTCGCTGCGGTACAGCTTCAGCGCGTCCTCCAGCACCGGCACCGCTGCCGAGTAGTCGCGCCGCGCGAGCAGCACCGTGGCCCGCATCTGCACCAGCGCTCGCGACGACGGAAAGCGCGCCAGCGCCGCCTCGACGATGGCCTGCGCCGACGCCGGATCGCCGGAGTCAAGTTCGATGCGCGCAGCCAGCCGCTCGACGAACGGGTGCCCGGCGGGCAGTCTGCGGCGCACCTCGGCGAGCGCCTTGCGCGCGGCGGGCCAGTCGCGGGCCGCGGTTGCCACCGTAGCCAGCCCGAACCAGTTGGCCGCATCGTCGATCGTGCGTTCGCGCACACTGCGCTCGAATTGCGCACGCGTGAGCCGCAGGCCGTCGACGCTGGTATCGGACAGCGCGCGCAGCCTCGCGCGCACGAGCCGGAAGTCGACGCTGTCGGCCCGCTGCCGGTAGCGTGTCTCGCCGACGCGGCTCTGGATGTCGGCCATGCGCTCGGTGGTGACCGGGTGCGTGCGCAGGTATTCGGGCGCATTGCTGTCGTACAGGCGGCCGGCCTGCTGCAGGCGCCCGAAGAAGGACACCATGCCGTTGGCGTCGAAGCCGCCCTGGCGCAGGATGTCGAGACCGACGCGGTCGGCCTCGCGCTCCGCGTCGCGCGAGAAGCTGAGCATCTGCGACTGCGCGACCGTGCCGCCGAGCGAGGCCAGCCCGCCGATCGCCTGCGGGTTCGAACGCGCCGCCAGCATCGCGAGCACCAGCGAGGCGAGCATCACCACCGATGCCTGGCGCTCGCGCGCGAGCATGCGCGCCAGGTGCCGCTGGGTCACGTGGCCGATCTCGTGCGCCAGCACCGACGCCAGTTCGGACTCCGACTGCGACGCGACGATCAGGCCGGTGTGCACGCCGATGTAGCCTCCGGGCAGCGCGAATGCGTTGAGCGTGCTGTCGCGCACCAGGAAGAACTCGAAGTCGTAGCCCGACGCCGGTGTCGTCGCCGTCAGGGTCGCGGCGAAGCGGTTCAGGTAATCGGTGATCTCGACGTCGTCGTAGACCATGCCACGCCGCTGCATCTCGCGCACGATCGACTCGCCGATGCGACGCTCGGTGGCCGGCGACATCTCGTCGGCCGAGGCGTCGCCCAGCCTGGGCAGGTTGTCGACCTGCGCACGCGCCAACGGCGGGGCGAACGACAGCGTTCCGGCCAGCAAGGCCGCCAGGCAGCGCGATGACAGGGTACGGCTCGGCAACACGGCGAATCCGGGGGAGGGGTTGCTATCATAGTCGGGACCGGAGCCACACCATGACGAGAGCCACCCGAGCTGCGCCGGGCGACGCGCTGACCCATTTCGACGCTGCCGGGCACGCCCACATGGTCGATGTCGCCGGCAAGGCAATCACGCATCGCGTGGCGGTGGCGCGCGGCACGATCCGCATGCTGCCCACGACGCTGGCCCTGGTGCGCGAGGGCACCGCGAAGAAGGGCGACGTGATCGGCGTGGCGCGCATCGCGGCGATCCAGGGCGCCAAGCGCACCGCCGACCTGATTCCGCTGTGCCATCCGCTGCCGATCACCCGGGTCGCGGTCGACTTCGACATCGACGAAGCGGCCAGCGCCGTGCATTGCATCGCCACCGTCGAGTGCGACGGCAAGACCGGCGTCGAAATGGAAGCGCTCACCGCGGTGCAGGTCGGCCTGCTCACCGTCTACGACATGTGCAAGGCGGTCGATCGCGGCATGGTGATCGAGCGCGTGCAGCTGATGGAAAAGCACGGCGGCAAGAGCGGCAGTTTCGTGGCTGGCGCCTGACGCCGACCCACCGGCGCCGGCCGCGAGGCGTCGCCGACCCACTCCCACCACGGCGGACGAACATGGACTATCAGGACATCCTCTACGAGGTGCGCAACGGCGCGGCGTGGATCACGATCAACCGGCCCGACAGGATGAACGCGTTCCGCGGCCGTACCTGCGACGAACTGATCCACGCGATCAACCGCGCCGGGTACGATCGCGCGATCGGCGCGATCGTGCTGGCCGGCGCCGGCGACCGCGCGTTCTGCACCGGCGGCGACCAGTCGGCTCACGAGGGCCAGTACGACGGCCGGGGCACGATCGGCCTGCCGATCGAGGAACTGCACGCCGCGATCCGCGACGTGCCCAAGCCGGTCATCGCGCGCGTGCAGGGCTATGCGATCGGCGGCGGCAACGTGCTGTGCACGATCTGCGACTTCACCATCGCCTCCGAGAAGGCGGTGTTCGGCCAGGTCGGGCCGAAGGTGGGTTCGGTCGACCCGGGATACGGCACCGCGTACCTGGCGCGCGTGGTCGGCGAGAAGAAGGCGCGCGAGATCTGGTACCTGTGCCGGCGCTATCCGGCCGCCGAGGCGCTGGCGATGGGGCTGGTCAACGCGGTAGTGCCCCACGAGCAGCTCGACGCCGAGGTGCAGAAGTGGTGCGACGAGATCATGGAGAAGAGCCCGACCGCGATCGCGATCGCCAAGCGCTCGTTCAACATGGACACCGCGCACCAGTCCGGCATCGCCGGCATGGGCATGTACGCGCTCAAGCTGTACTACGACACCGAAGAGTCGCGCGAGGGCGTGCAGGCGTTTCTCGAGAAACGCAAGCCGCAGTTCAGGAAGTTCGCGAAGTAGCGGCACCGGCGAAGGCGCTCAGACGCGGTAGCCGACGTTCGCATCGATGTCCCGCCGCTCCACGACCCCGAAGACTTCGCCGACTCGCGCGGTCTCGCCGCTGCAGACGAGCGCGAGCCGGGCTCCGGCGGCGTCGAGGCGGCGCAGGGTCTCGCCCAGCGTCGCATGCGGCGACACGGTCGCGAAGGGCCCCGACTCGCGCTGCGCCGCCTCGGCGAGGCCGGCGGTTTCGCCTGAATCGACCGCGCTCCGCGCTTCGGACCGATCGCGGCTGCGGCCGTCCTGGGCTGCCGCAGGCGCCGGCGGCTGCAGTATCGCGCCGATCGCGTCGCCGTCGGCGACCAGCAGCCAGTCGGGAGCCGTGGCGAGCGCCTGTTCCCACTGCGCAGGCGAGGCCGCGCGGTCGACGATCGCGAAGCGCCGGTTCATCGCCGCAGCGACCCCGGTGCGGTCGAGCAGCGCGGCAACCGGGTCGAAACGGTAGTCCATTCCGCGCCCGCGCAGGATCGCGACGAAGATCGGGTCCTGCCCGAACACCGAGCGAGCCACGAGCAGTGCCGGAATGACGGCGGCCATTCCGGGCAGCAGTACCCTGGCGCTACCGGTCAGCTCGAGGATCGCCATCAGTGCAGCCAGTGGCGCCTGCAGGCTCGCGCCCCCCGCCCGCCGCCGCACCCATCACGACCATCGGCCCGATGAGGCCGCCAGGCAAGCCGAGCCCGCCGCACGCGACGGTCGCCGCCAGCTTCAGCAGCGCGATCGCCACCAGCGTCGACAGCGCGATCTCCCCGAGCAGCGCCAGCTGCACGGTGTCGTAGCCCAGTCCCATCACCTGCGGCACGCCCAGCGCGCACAGGCCCGTGAACGCGCCGGCCAGCGTCGTGCGCAACCAGAGCGGCAACTCGCGCGAACGCCGGTCGAGCTGGCGCGTGCCGGCCACGTAGGCTGCCGCCAGCGCACCGACGACGAGCCCGAGCAGCACGATCCAGGGCAGTTCCAGCAGCGAGGGCTGTCGCATCTCCGGAACCGTGAACGCCGGGTCGGCGCCGTAGACCAGCCAGCTCAGCGCTGTCGCGCTGACCGCAGCGAGGATCACCGGTGCGAAGCCGACCAGCGTGTACTCGAGCATCACGACTTCCATCGCGAACACCACGCCGGCGATCGGCGTGTTGAACGAGGCCGCG
>MEED01000018.1 GCA_001724855.1 Lautropia sp. SCN 69-89 | reverse complement strand
CAGAGAGCATTCGCGATCGTGTGATCGCGCTGCGCGACGAGTACGAACAGATCTTCGCGTCCTTGATTGATGAACTTCCGCTGCGGCGTGGGGTGGACCGCCACCGCTTTCGGCTCACGCTGATCGGCGCCCTATCATGGTCGTTGTACTGGTACAAGCCAGACGGTGATCCACCGGAGCGCATCGCCAAGCAAATGCTAAAGATGCTTCGCGAGGGCGTGGATCCATAAGACGGGAGCCGGGGGAGCGATCACGACCCTTCACTGAACCGCCCCGGAATCTCCGGAGGCTCCAACTCTTGAGAAGATGGAGCCATGAGCAGACAAGGAAGGTTTTCCCCGGAGGTCCGGGAGCGGGCGGTGAAGCTGGTCCTGGAGCACCAGGCCGAGTACGACTCGCAGTGGGCGGCGATCGGTTCGGTGGCGGCCAAGATCGGCTGCACGGCCGAGACGCTGCGCGGCTGGGTTCGGCAGCATGAGCGTGACACGGGTCGGCGTGACGGCATGACGACGACCGAGAAGGAGCGCATCAAGCAGCTCGAACGCGAGGTGCGGGAACTGCGCCAGGCCAATGAGATCCTGCGCAAGGCGTCGGCGTATTTTGCCCAGGCGGAGCTCGACCGCCGCTCGAAACGATGAAGGCCTTCATCGATGACCACCGCGCCGACTACGGGGTCGAGCCGATCTGCAAGGTACTGCCGATCGCCCCGTCGACGTATTACGCGCATGCGGCGCGCAAGGCGAATCCTGCGCTGCGTTCTCGGCGGGCAAAGATCGACGACGAGCTGGTGCCCGAGATCCGTCGCGTGTGGGACGAGAACTTCGCCGTCTACGGCGTGCGCAAGGTGTGGCGACAGATGCGCCGCGAGCGCTTCGAGGTGGCGCGCTGCACGGTGGCGCGGCTGATGAAGCGGCTGGGCCTGCGCGGTGTCATTCGCGGCAAGCCGGTGCGCACGACGGTCAGCGACTCAAAGCTGGCGTGCCCGCTGGACCGAGTGCAGCGCCAGTTCTCCGCCGACCGGCCGAACGCGCTGTGGGTGTCCGACTTCACCTACGTCTCGACCTGGCAGGGCTTCGTGTACGTCGCCTTCGTGATCGACGTGTTCGCGCGCCGGATCGTGGGCTGGCGGGCCTCGTCGTCGGCCCGCACGGACTTCGTGCTCGATGCACTCGAGCAGGCGCTGTACGCTCGCAAGCCGGTCGGCCCGGACAGGCTCGTGCATCACAGCGACCGCGGCGTGCAGTACGTATCCATCCGTTACACCGAGCGCTTGGCCGAGGCCGGGCTGGAGCCCTCGGTGGGCAGCGTGGGCGACTCCTACGACAACGCGCTGGCCGAGACCATCAACGGGCTCTACAAGGCCGAGGTGATCCACCGGCGACCGTCCTGGCGAACCCGTGACGAGGTCGAATGGGCCACGCTCGCGTGGGTCGACTGGTTCAACAATCGTCGGCCGGCCGAAGCCGAGCAAGCCTACTATTCGCAACTTACCGGGTCCGTCGTGACGGCGTGACTCAAACCAACGAGCCTCCGGGAAAGCCGGGGCGGTTCAGAACCGCCTCGGCGCTCATCGGCCCCGTCACGAACTGATCAACGAGTTCCTTCGGGATCGACGGCATCCGCGCCGCCGCGGCCGCAGCCGCCTTGGTCGTCTTCCTGCTTGGCATACATGCTCCTTTGCGTCATGTTATGCCTCGCACACAAAATTCCTGACACCCTCTGAGCCATCCAACAGTGCTCGATCATCGCCCAGGCGGAGGCACAACGATCGGTGCAGCGGCCGTCGCGCAAGCGCCGGCGGACGGACACACCATCTTCATGAACGCGTCGAGCTTTCTCATCAATGCCCAATTGATGGCGAAGCTGCCCTACGATCCCGACAAAGACTTTGTGCCCATTACATTCGCAGCGTCCAACCCTCACGTCCTGGTGGTGTCGCCTACGCTTGGTGTTAACACCGTGGAGGGCTTTCTCGCGCTGGCTGAGAAGAAAGGGGGGGAGTTGAGCTACGCTTCCTTTGGAATTGGCAGTTCAAACCATCTCGCCTTCGAGATGCTCAAGAGTACCTATGCGTTCAAGATGATCCACGTCCCCTACAAGGGAACTCAGCAGGCCATGGCCGATGTCATGGCTGGCCAAGTGCAAGCGATGCTTGCGGATCTCCCAGCGGCTGGTCCGCATATCCGATCCGGGAAACTTGTCGCCTTGGGCCTGGCTGCCAAACGCAGATCGCCGACGTTCCCCGATCTGCCGACACTGGGGGAAGCAGGAGGAAAGGCCTTTTCCTCGGGATCGTGGTTTGGTTTCCTGGCTCGCACTGGAACACCTGTTGAAGTTCTAGGCACGCTCAATCGAGAGATCAACAAGGCCCTCGCGTCCCCGGATATCAAGGCACGCTTGGCTGAACGCGGAATGGAGACTCATGGAACAAGCAGCGACGAATTCGCGGCCTTCATGAAGGAACAATCCGCTCGATTTGCGGAGGCCATCAGGATCTCAGGGGCGCGGATAGAATGAACTGGGAGTATGGGCGGCAGATTGGCGGCGAGTCTGGCCTGCCCCAGATAGTTCGCCACCCTCGTCCCACTCGACGGTAACGCACTTCGCCAGATTCCTCGGCTTTTGGCTTCGGCCCGGCGCTTCGCGCCTTAACCTGCGCCTGCGGCGCAGGTTAGCCTTCGCTGTAAACCTCGCGTAAAGATCGCGCCGGTCATTCGACCGTCACGCTCTTCGCAAGATTGCGAGGCTTGTGTCTTCGGCCCGGCGCTTCGCGCCTTAACTTGCGCCTGCGGCGCAAGTTAGCCTGCGCCGCAAGCCGACAAACCTGGAGCCAACCGCATCTCACTCGACGGTAACGGACTTCGCCAGGTTTCTCGGCTTGTCCACATCCGTCCCCCGAGCCAGCGCCGCGTGATACGCCAGCAACTGCAGCGGAATCACGTGCAGGATCGGTGACAGCAGCCCCGCGTGATCGCCGAGGTTGATGATGTTGATCCGGTCCTCGGGCTCGATGTGCGTGTCCTTGTCGGCGAACACGAACAGTTCGCCGCCGCGCGCCTTCACTTCCTGCAGGTTCGACTTCAGCTTTCCGATCAGCGCGTCGTTGGGGGCGACCACGACGACCGGCATCTCGCTGTCGACCAGCGCCAGAGGGCCGTGCTTGAGTTCGCCGGCGGCATAGGCCTCGGCGTGGATGTAGGTGATCTCCTTGAGCTTCAGCGCGCCTTCGAGTGCGATCGGGAAGTGCACGCCGCGGCCGAGGAACAGCGCATGCTGCTTGGGCGCGAAGCGGTTGGCCCAATGGCGCACGGCCGGCTCGCACTCGAGCACGCGCGCGATCGCGGCCGGCAGGTGGCGCAGCTGCGCGAGCAGTTCCTTCTCGCGTGCCGACGACAGGCGCTTGCGCTGCCTGGCCAGCACCAGTGCCAGCACGAACAGTGACGCGAGCTGCGTGGTGAACGCCTTGGTCGACGCGACGCCGATCTCGGGGCCGGCGCGGGTGAGGAAGCGCAATCTGCTCTGTCGGATCAGCGCGGATTCGGGCACGTTGCAGATGGACAGCGTGTCGCGCAGGCCCAGCGACTTGGCGTGCTGCAGTGCTGCGATCGTGTCGGCGGTCTCGCCCGACTGAGAAATCGTGATCACCAGCGTGTCGGCCAGCGCGACCGAGTCGCGGTAGCGGTACTCGCTGGCGATCTCCACCGACACCGGCAATCCGGCGATCGATTCGATCCAGTACTTGGCGACGCAGCCGGCGTGGTAGCTGGTGCCGCAGGCGAGGATCAGGATCTGCTTCGTGCGCGTGAACACGTCGGCCGCTTCGGCGCCGAACAGCCCGGCCGACAGCGACGCCGCGTTCATCACCATTTCGAGCGTGTTGGCCACCGCGCCCGGCTGCTCGAAGATCTCCTTCTGCATGAAGTGCCGGTACTTGCCCAGTTCGATCGCGTCCGACGAGAGCTGGCTCTCGACGATCGGACGCTCGACCGGGTGGCCGTCGCGATCGACGATCGAATAGCCGTCGAGGCGGATCTGCACCACGTCGCCTTCCTCGAGGTAGGCGACGTATTTCGTCACCTGCAGCAGCGCCGAGGTGTCGGACGCGAGGAAGTTCTCGCCCTTGCCCGAGCCCGAGTTGCCGATGCCCAGAAGCAGCGGCGAGCCCCTGCGCGAGCCGACCACGACGTTCGGCTCGCTCTTGTTGATCGCGGCAATGGCGTAGGCGCCCTCGAGTTCGCGCGCCGCCTGCTGCATCGCCTCGAACAGGCTCGATCCGGTCGCGACGTGGCTGTGCAGCAGGTGCGCGATCACCTCGGTATCGGTGTCGCTGGTGAACTGGTAGCCGGCTTCGATCAGGCGCCGGCGCAGCGCCTCGTGATTCTCGATGATGCCGTTGTGCACCACCGAGACTTCGATGCCGCCGCCGGCCGAGAAGTGCGGATGTGCGTTCTTCTCGTTGACCCCGCCGTGCGTGGCCCAGCGCGTGTGTGCGATGCCGGTCGGCGCATCGGCCCGGGCATCGCGTGCGCGCGCCTCGAGGTCGGCGACGCGGCCCACCGCGCGCACCCGCTCCATCGTGCCGTTCATGATCGCGATGCCGGCCGAGTCGTAGCCGCGGTATTCGAGCTTGCGAAGGCCCTCGATCAGGATCGGCACGACGTTGCGCTGCGCAACCGCTCCGACGATTCCACACATGGCGATGCTCCTTGCCGCCGCACCGAGGCTACGGCTTGCGGGCCGGCTTCTTCACCGGCCGCTTCCACGATTCGACCGTCGTCTGCTGCGTGCGAGACATGGTCAGCTTGTGCTCGGGGGCGTCGCGCGTGAGCGTGGTGCCCGCGCCGAGCGTGGCGCCGCGGCCCACCCGCACCGGCGCCACCAGCTGGGTGTCGCTGCCGATGAACGCGTCGTCCTCGATCACGGTCTGGTACTTGTTGGCGCCGTCGTAGTTGCAGGTGATCGTGCCCGCACCGATGTTCACGCGCTCGCCGACCGTCGTGTCGCCGAGATAGGACAGGTGGTTGGCTTTCGACTTCGCAGCCATCCGCGTGTTCTTCATCTCGACGAAGTTGCCGACGTGCGTTTCCTCGCCCAGTTCGGTGCCGGGACGCAGCCGCGCATACGGGCCGATGCGCGCCCGCGCGCCGATCGACGAGCTTTCGATCAACGTGAATGGCAGGATCTGCGCGCCCGCGCCGATGCGGGTGTCGCGAATCACGCAATGCGCGCCGATGCTGGCGCCGTCGCCGATTTCCACCTTGCCTTCGAACACGCAATTCACGTCGATTGCCACGTCTCGTCCGCACGTCAGCTCGCCGCGCACGTCGAGTCGCGCGGGGTCGGCCAGCTGCACCCCCTCGTCCATCAGCCGACCGGCAAGCCGGTGCTGAAAGACGCGTTCGAGCGCCGCCAGCTGCGCCTTGCTGTTGACGCCGAGCGTCTCGCAGGCGTCGGCCGGTTGCGCGGAAACCACTCCGATGCCATCGTGCACCGCGGCCGCGACGACGTCGGTGAGGTAATACTCCTTTTGCGCATTGTCGTTCGACAGCGCACCCAGCCAGCGGGCCAGCGCCGCGGTCGGGGCCACCACGATACCGGTGTTCACCTCACGGATTGCGCGGGCGTCGTCGTCGGCATCCTTGTGCTCGACGATACGGACGATGCGTCCGCCTTCGCGCAGCACGCGGCCGTAGCCCTCGGGGTCCGGCAGCTCTACCGTGAGCAGGCCGAGCCGGCCGGAGCCGGCAGCCGCGAGCAGCCGGGCCAGCGTGTCGCGACCGATCAGCGGCACGTCGCCGTAGAGCACCAGCGTGGGCGCGGCCGGGTCGAGGTGGGGCAGCGCCTGCATCACCGCGTGGCCGGTTCCGAGCTGCGGCTCCTGCAGCGCCCAGAGCAGGTCTTCACCCGCGATCGCGCGAGGCACCGCCTCGCCGCCGTGCCCGTACACGATGACGATGCGGCCAGGGCCCAGGCTTCGCGCGCAGTCGACCACGTGCGCGAGCAAGGGCTTGCCTGCCAGCGGGTGCAGCACCTTCGGCAGGTCGGAGCGCATGCGCTTGCCCATCCCGGCCGCAAGGATGACGACGTTCACGTTTTCCCTTTTGGATTCAGTGGCTTGGAAGCAAGTTCCGGAGTGCTTCCCGAAAAGCTTATCACGCGCGGGTAGCGGGCCGCGCTGCCGTTCGTCGCCGTTTCGCTGACGGCTTCAGCGCAGGTGCGGGCCGCCCACCGCGTCGGGGTGGCCGCGTCCGCCGGCGATCTGCGGCGCGAGCGAGCCGGCGATCATCCCGAAGGTGGCGGCGCCCAGGCCGACGATCTGCGGCGGCAGCAGCGCGTCGGGCGCCGACAGTTCCATGATCCCCCAGGCCGTCAGGCCGAGCACGATCGACATCATCGCGCCCTGCGGGGTCGCGCGTCGCCAGAACAGGCCGAAGGCGAGCGGCGTGAACGCCGCCACCAGCGTCACCTTGTAGGCGTTCTGCACCATCTGGAACATCGAGGATTCGCTGTTCAGCGCGAACATCATCACGCACAGCGCGAAGATCACCAGCACCATCCGCAGCATCAGCAGCATCTGCTTCTCGGGCACGCGCCCGCCCATCAGCGGGCGCAGCACGTTCTCGGTGAACACCGCGGTGGGCGCCAGCAGCGCGCCGCTGGCGGTGGACAGGATCGCCGACAGCAGCGCGCCGAAGAACATCACCTGCGCGAACAGCGGCGTCTTGGCGAGGATCAGTTGCGGCAGGATCAGCTGGAAGTCGAGCCCGTCCTCGGCGAGCACTGCGCGCACCTTGCCGGGCTCGATCAGCAGCGCCGAGACGGCGATGAACATCGGCACGAACGCGAAGACCAGGTAGAAGGTGCCGCCGATCAGCGTGCCGCGCACCGCGGTGCGCTCGTCCTTGGCCGAGGTGACGCGCTGGAACACGTCCTGCTGCGCGATCGAGCCGATCGCCATCGTGGCCCAGGCAGCGACGAACGCGATCCAGTCGCGCAGCTGGGCCTTCGGCCAGAACTCGAGCTTGCCTTCGCTCACCGCGGCGTCGAACACCGCGCCGAAGCCGCCCGCCATCCCGCCGAGCAGCCATGCAATGTAGAGCAGGCCCAGCACGATGATCACCGTCTGGAACAGGTCGGTGAACGCCACCGACCACATCCCGCCGAACAGCGTGTAGACGAGCACCACGCCGGCGCCCAGCACGATGCCCTGCTGCAGCGTGATCGCGCCGCCCGACAGCGTGTTGAAGACGATGCCCAGCGCGACCATCTGCGCCGAGGTCCATCCGAGGTACGACAGCGTGATCGCCACGCCGGTGGCGATCTCGACCGTGCGGTTGAAGCGCTTGCGATAGAAGTCGCCGATCGTGAGCAGCTCCATCCGGTAGAACGGCCGCGCGAATACCAGCGCCACGATGATCAGGCAGAACGCCGCGCCGAACGGATCGGCGACCACGCCGCGCAGCCCGTCGCGCAGGAAGGTCGACGAGACCGCGAGCACCGTCTCGGCGCCGAACCAGGTCGCGAACACGGTCGCGATGTTCATGTACAGCGGCAGGCTGCGGCCGGCGACCAGGTAGTCCTTCGAGTTCTTGACCCGCTGGGCTGCGTACAGGCCGATGCCGACGGTGACCGCGAGATAGACCAGTACCAGGAAGGTGAGCATGTCGGGTGGCGTCCGGCGGAGCGGGCGAAACAGTAGCCTATCTCGCCAGCGCGGTAAAGCGCGTCGCGCCGCGGCCGCTACCAGCCCAGGAAGCGGGCCGCCTCGAGCGCCAGCACCGCAGCCAGCGCCGCCCCGAGCAGGCCGATCCAGCGCCGGTTGCGGCGCTGGTCGTCGGACAGGCGTTCGAGCAGTGCGCGCGTGGCCGGGTCCGGCTCGTCGCGCGCGGCCCGGGCGAGCGCCGCGTGGGCGAGCCGCGGCAGCTCGGGCAGCAGCCGGCTCCAGTGCACCGACTCCTTGCGCATCCGTTCGTTGAAGCCGGCCACGCCGAGCTGGTCCTGCATCCAGCGCTCGAGGATCGGCTTGGCGGTGACCCAGAGGTCGAGGTCGGGGTCGAGCTGTCGACCCAGCCCCTCGACGTTGAGCAGCGTCTTCTGCAGCAGCACCAGCTGCGGCTGGATCTCGACGTTGAAGCGGCGCGAGGCCTGGAACAGCCTGAGCAGCACCAGCCCGAGCGAGATCTCCTTCAGCGGCCGGTCGAAGAACGGCTCGCAGCAGGCGCGCACCGCGCCCTCGAGCTCCTCGACGCGGGTCGACGCCGGCACCCATCCCGATTCGACGTGCAGCTCGGCCACGCGCCGGTAGTCGCGACGGAAGAACGCAAGGAAGTTCTGCGCGAGGTAGTTCTTGTCGAAGTCGGACAGCGTTCCGACGATGCCGAAGTCGAGCGCGATGTAGCGGTTGAAGTCCGGGCCCGGGCCGCCGACCAGGATGTTGCCCGGATGCATGTCGGCGTGGAAGAAGCCATGCTTGAACACCTGCGTGAAGAAGATCTCGACGCCGTCGCGCGAGAGCTGCTTCAGGTCGATGCCCGCCTCGCGCATGCGCTCGACCTGGCTGACCGGGAAGCCGTGCATCCGCTCCATCGTCAGCACGTTGGTCGCGCACCAGTCCCAGTGCATCTCGGGGATGCGCAGCAGTCGCGAGCCCGCGAAGTTGCGCCGCAACTGGTTGGCGTTGGCCGCTTCGCGGATCAGGTCGAGCTCGTCGTGCAGGTATGTGTCGAACTCGTCGATCACGTCGAGCGGCCGCAGCCGGCGCGCATCGGCCGACAGGCGCATCAGCAGGCTGCCCGCGGTGCGCAGCAGCGCCAGGTCGCGCTCGATGATCGGCGCCATGTTCGGCCGCAGCACCTTCACGGCCACTTCGCGCCCATCCTTCAGGCGAGCCAGGTGCACCTGCGCGATCGACGCCGATGCCACCGGCGTGCGGTCGAAGTCGTCGAACAGTTCGTCGACCGGCCGGCCGAGGCCGCGTTCGATCTCGCGCACCGCGATGTCGCCGGGAAACGGGGGCACGCGATCCTGCAGCCGGGCCAGTTCGTCGGCGATGTCGGCCGGGAGCAGGTCGCGGCGCGTCGACAGCACCTGCCCGAACTTCACGAAGATCGGCCCCAGGCTCTCGAGCGCCCGGCGCAGGCGCTCGCCGCGCGGCGTGTCGAGGCGCCGGCCGAAGCGCAGCACGCGCGCCGCCGCCAGCGCCCAGCGCGAGCCGGTGGTCGCCGCGGCGCCCGAGGCGGCCAGTTCGTCCAGCCCATGGCGCCAGGCGACGAAGACGATGCGGATGAGTCGGGTGGTGCGCAAGGCGTGGGGGGAGCGGATGGCCCGGAGAGGACGCGCCATTCTAGCCGCCGGCCGTGCCGAAATGCCGGCCGCGCCGATATCGCGAAGCCGCGCCGGCGGGCTATGATCGCGTGCACCTCCGACAGGACCCCATCATGAAACCTTCGCTTCGCGTCGCCCGGATCGCCGCCGCCGGATGCGCGGCCAGTTTCGCAGCGGGCGTGGGGGCCCAGCAGGTGGTCAAGCCACCGATCGCCCAGTACTGGGTCGACGTTGCGACCCACTCGATGGCGGGGATGCCGGAGATGCCGTCGCTGCCCGCGTTCATGGGCGGCGGCGCAGGGACGGGCAGCAATCACTACGGCAACGCGCGCGGCATGTCCCCGGGCCGCTGGCTCGATCTCGCGCTGCACACGCGCAACAAGCCGTCAGGCAGCGAGGCGACGCATGCGATTCCGGCAGCCATGCAGATGGGAGCGGGTTTGCCGCTCACGCCGGTGGCGGCGACCGCCCGCCCCGATCGCGAGGACGTCACCGAAGGCGTGCCCGAGCGGCCCACCGGCCGCCTGCTCGTCTACTGGGGCTGCGGCGAGACGGTGCGCAGCGGCCAGCCGCGCATCATCGAGCTGGGCAGCGCCGACCCGCAGGCGTTCGGCCGCGCATTCGCCGGCCGCTACGCGCCCGATCGGGGCGCGCGGGTCGGACCCGGCTACTCGATCTGGCCGAACGAAAAGAACCGGACGATGGTGCCGCGCGGCGCTTCGCTGGCCGGCGAGCACGCGATCAGCGGCGAGGGCGTTCCCGCCAGCATGAAGTTCGCGATCGGCCCGACGCACGACTTCATGCCGGCCATCGAATTGAGCGCCAGCGGCGCTCTGGCCGAAAGCGTCGCGCTGCAGTGGCCGGCGGTGCGCAACGCACGCGCCTATTACCTGCATGCGATGGCCAGCGTCGGCCGCGACATGGTGTTGTGGAGCTCGTCCGAGACGCCGGACACCGGGATGGGGCTGTTCGACTACCTGTCGAACGCCACCGTCGATCGCTGGGTCGCCGAGAAGGTGCTGCTGCCGGCCTCGGCCGCCCGTTGCGCGGTGCCCAAGGGCATCTTCGCGTCGGGCAACGACCAGGGCGCGATGCTGCGGATGATTGCCTGGGGCAGCGAGCTGAACCTCGCACACCCGCCGCGCCCGAGCGATCCGCGCACGCCGTGGGAGCCGGAATGGAGCGCGCGCGTGCGGGTGAAGGCGACCACGATGGCGATGCTGGGCAGCGACATGCCGGCCGCCCCGGGGCAGGCGCCCGCGTCGCAGGCGGCGCAGCCCGGTCCGGCCGAACCCGGCCAGGCCGCGCAGGACGCGGCCCCGTCGATCCCGGGCCTGCCCGGCGCGGGCCGCGCGATCGACGCGATCCGCGGCATCTTCGGCCGCTGAGCGCAGCGAGGCCGGCCCGTGGCCGGCCTGCTCGGTCCTGCGTCCGTCAGCCGCTGTGCGCGTCGGTGCCCGCGGGCCAGAGGAACACCACGCGGGCGGGCTTGTCACGGCTCACGTGGATCTTCTGGTGAAGCGTGCGGTCGGCCAGCGTAGCGCTCACCGAATAGCTGCCCGGCTGCAGACGTGCGAGCAGGAACGGGCCGCCCGAATGCGTGTCGAGCGCGACCCGGCCCTTGGCGTCGCGGATTTCCACGCGCACGTCGGCGGCGAATTCCGAACGCTTGCCGTCGCGGACCGCGAACTCCATCGTCACGGGCCAGTGCGCGCTGGCCGCTTCGATCGCGGCAGCCTCGTCGTGACCGACGCCGCCGCTCAGGTACTCGATTGCGCCGCTGCGCTGCACTTGCGGCAGGGCTGCGGCCTGGGCGGCAACCGTGCCGGCGCCGAATGCGATCAGGCCCGCGGCAGCCAGCGCCAGGGTGATTTGCTTCCGGGCAAGCGATCGGGTATTCATGGCAACTCCTTTCGATGCGGCTCCGATCGTCCGAGTGTTCGCCGCCGGACTTAGGCGAGACTTAGGGTGCGCAATCGGCGCATGGGTACGATGCTTCCTCCGCTGGTCAAGTGGCTGATCGTCGCCAACTTCGCGGCCTTCTTCGCGCAGGGTGCGTTGGGTGAGCAGCTGCTCGTGTGGTTCGCGTTGTGGCCCGGCGATCCGGCGGGGCTGCTGTCCGCGCCCTGGACGCTGCTCAGCTACGGCTTCCTGCACGCGAGCGTCACGCACCTGCTGTTCAACATGTTCGCGCTGTGGATGTTCGGCGCCGACCTCGAGCGGGTCTGGGGTGCCCGGCGCCTGGCGCTCGGTTACTTCGCCGGCGTGGCGATCGGCGCGCTCGCGCAGGTCTTCGTGGTCGTCGCGTTCGGCGGGCCCGACGTGCCGGTGATCGGCGCCTCGGCCGGCGTGTTCGCGATGCTCGCCGGCTATGCGCTCGTCTTCCCGAACCGGACCGTGATGCTGCTGATTCCGCCGATCCCGATGCCGGCGCGCGTCTTCGTGCTGCTGTACGGAGCGCTCGAGCTGGCGCTCGGCGTGACCGGCACCGCGACCGGCGTGGCGCACTTCGCGCACCTGGGCGGCATGGTCGGCGGCTGGATCGCGCACCGGTTCGGCGGCCGGCCCCCGAGTGGCTGGCGCGGCCGTCGATGAGGCCGGTGTCGCTGCGTTATAGTCCCCGCAGCGAAGAGAACGCACGGAGGCGACATGAACATCCGCACCACGCTCGTCGTCGCGACCGCGATCGGCATCGTCGCGCCCCTCGCCGCCTCGGCCGCCGGAGCACCGTACGTGCGCATCACACAGCCGACCGACGGCGCGCGACTCGACGCCATGGCGCAGAACCGCCTCGTCTACAAGGTCGAGCCCGGGCCGCGCGGCGACCACGTGCACGTCTACGTCGACGACAGGGAAGTCGGAATCCTGCGCAAGCTCGAGGGTAGCTACACGCTCGAGACGCTCGCGCCCGGACGCCACACGCTGTGCATCAAGGTCGTGAACAAGGCGCACACCCCGATCGGCGTGCAGGACTGCGTGACTGCGAACGTCGAGTGACCGGCGTGCGATGAGCGCCGAGAACCTCGCCTACGCGGTCGCCCAGGTCGTGCACAACTTCGGCGCGGCGGCGGTCGTCGGCGGCGCGGTGGGCGCGTCCTGGCTTGCCGCGGGCGACTTCGGCCGGCAGCGCAGCACGGCCTGGCTGGTGCTGGCGGGCTGGGCCGCGCAGGCCGCCAGCGGTGCGTCGCTGGGAGCGATCAGCCTGCACTACTACGGGCAGCTTCCCGACATCCACGGTGTCGCGCTGGCGGCCCTGTGGCTCAAGGTCGCCTGCGCGATCGCAGGCTTCGCGCTCGCCGCGCTGTGGCTGTGGCGGGCGGCCGACTGGAGCGAGGCGGCGCGAAGGCGCGCCTGGCGCCTGCTCACCGCACTCGCCGTCGTCGCGCTCGCCGCCGCGGCGTTCCTGCGCTGGTTTTCGTGAGCGCGCTGCCGGACCCCGCCGAGGCGCCGGCCGGGCTCGCGGGGATGTCGCCTGCGTACTTCGCGCTGGTGATGGCGACCGGCATCGTGTCGCTCGCATCGCAGCAGCTCGGCCTGCATGCGGTCGCGGCGGTGCTGTTCGGCCTGAACGTGCTTGCGTGGATCGTCCTCTGGGTGCTCAGCGTGCTGCGGATGGTCCGCCATCGCAGCCGCTTCTTCGCCGACCTCGTTGATCACCTGCGTGGCCCCGGCTTCTTCACCACCGTTGCCGGCACCGCGGTTCTGGGCAGCCAGTTCGCGCTGCTGGCCAACGACTACCGGCTCGCGGTGGCATTGTGGGTGTTCGCGCTGGTGCTGTGGGTGGCCCTCACCTACACCGTGTTCACTGCCCTCACCATCAAGGAAGCGAAGCCGACGCTCGACCGTGGCATCACCGGCGGCTGGCTGCTCGCGGTCGTGGCCACGCAGTCGATCGCGGTGCTCAGCGCGCTGCTCGCGGCCCGCATCGGACAGCCCTGGAAGCTCGAGCTGAACTTCTTCGCGCTGTCGATGTGGCTGTGGGGCGGCATGCTCTACATCTGGATGATGTCGCTGATCTTCTATCGCTACACCTTCTTCCCGTTCTCGCCGGGCGACCTCGCGCCGCCGTACTGGATCAACATGGGCGCCATGGCGATCTCCACGCTCGCCGGCTCGCTGCTGATCGTCAACGCCCCCGACGCGCCGTTCCTGCGCTCGCTGCTGCCGTTCCTGAAGGGCTTCACCGTCTTCTACTGGGCCACCGGCACCTGGTGGATCCCGATGCTGCTGGTGCTGGGCGTCTGGCGCCACGTCTACAAGCGCTTTCCGTTGCGGTACGACCCGCTGTACTGGGGTGCGGTGTTTCCGCTCGGGATGTACGCAGCGTGCACGCACGAGATGGCGCTCGCGATGGGGTTCGGGTTCCTGGATTTCCTGCCGCCGGTGTTCCTGACCGCGGCGCTGCTCGCATGGTCGGCGGCGTTCGCGGGGCTGCTGCGCCGGCTGGCGCGCCAGGCGGGAGCGCGCGGCGCTTCCTAGGCGCCGTCGTCGCCGCCCGGCATCTGCCCGCCGTGCTGCCGCAATTCCTGGCTGCGCTCGAACAGCCGGCTCAGTGTCTCGTCGAGCGCGGCGCGTTCGCGCGCGTCGAGCACCGCGAGGAACCACTGCTCCATGCGCCGCACCTCGGGAATGATGTCGCGGCAGATGTCCGCGCCCTTCCTGGTGAGGAACAGCACCAGCCGGCGACGGTCGCGAGGGTCTTCGCTGACCGCGACCAGGTCCTGCTCGACCAGGCGCCGCTGGGCGCGGCTCACCCGCGCCTTGTCCATGCTGGTGAGCTCGACCACCTCGTTGGGCGCGGTGGGCCCGTGCGCATGCAGCGCCATCAGGATGCGCCACTCGGGGATCTGGATTCCGAAGCGCTCCTCGAACAGCGAGCCGATCGACTGGCTCAGGCGGTTGGCGACGACCGCGAGCTTGTAGGGGATGAACTCGTGCAGCCACAACGCGCCGCCGTCGCCCGAGACGGGTGGCCGCGCGCGGGCGGTGGAAGCGGGCTTGCGTGCCGGCATCTTCGCGCCGCGGCTCAGCTGCGGGCCCGCTCGGCCGCCTGGGCGGGCAGCGGGTCGGCCTTGAAGGGATTGCGGCGGATCACGAAGAGGGTCCAGACGAGCGAGTAGGTGCAGGTGATGCCGAGCATGATCGCGACGTTGCGGTAAATCGGGCCGGCCAGTTCCGGCGTCGGCGAGATGTTAGCGAATACGTAGGCCATGCCGACGATGCCGAGCACCTGCGGCAGCGGAAACCACGGCGAGCGGAAGGGCCGCGGCGTCGTCGGCAGCCGGTAGCGCAGCACGATCAGGTCGAGGTGCGCGATGATGTAGGCGATCAGCCAGCAGCCGGCGGCCGCGACGGTGAGCGTGAGGATCGAGCCGGCGTCCATGCCCAGCGGAATGCGCACCACGCCGATCGCCAGCGCCAATGCCGCCAGCGCCGGCGCCGGTGCCCCGCGCCGGTTCTCGCGGCCGAGGAACGCGGGCAGCTGGCCGCTTTGCGCCATGCCCTGGATCATCCGCGACACGCTGGCGAGCACCGTGTTCAGCAGCGTGGCGCTGCCCAGGATCGCGAGCAGGCCGAAGCCGATGCGCGCGGCGGGGCCGAACACCGCGATCGCCAGGTCCATGTGCGGGGTCGCCGCGACCAGCTTGTCGGGCGCGAGCGTCGCGACGCCGGCCGCGCAGTACAAGCCGTAGGCGACCACGATCAGGACCAGGCCGATGAACATCGCGCGCGGCACGTCGCGCTCCGGCGCGCGGGCGTCGCCGATCATCGGGCAGACGAACTCGAGTCCGACCAGGCCCCAGATCGCGAGCGCCACCAGCGACAGCGCGGCGGTCGGCTCGAAGGGCTGGGCCGCGGCAATCGCCGAGGTGTCGCCGCTGGCCACGCCGAGGCCGCCGATCAACAGGATGCCGGCGAACATCGTGGCGACCAGCGCGCTCTGGATGCGCGCGAACATGTCGATGCCCTGCAGGTTGAGCAGGAAGAACAGCGCCAGCAGCAGCAGGCTCGGCTGCCCCGCCCATTGCGAGAGCTGCGGCGCGAGTTGCTCGAGCAGCGCGTCGACCAGGATCAGTTCGGCCGGAATGCCCAGCAGCGCGACCGCGACGTAGCCCGACAGCGCGGCGACGATCGCCAGCCCCGGGCCGAGCGCGACCTGCGTATACGCGCTGACCGATCCGGCCCGCGGCAGCATCAGCGCAAGCTCGGCGAAGGACAGTACGTAGCTGAGCGCAAGCAGCGCCGCCAGGCCGATCGCCGCGAGGTAGTTGATCGCGCCCAGCCCCGCGCCGTTGAGCATGCTGATCATCGTGCTTTGCACGACGACGACGCCGACCGCGGTGGCCACCAGCGCCCTGAGCCCCAGGCCGCCGCGTGCGCCCGCCGGCCCTGCCGATGCCTGCTGCATGTGCGCTCCTCCTCGCTGTCGTCCGTTTGTCGTTCGTTGTTCGCGCGGCTCGCCGGCCGTCGCGGGTGCCTCAGCCGGTGCCGATGCTGACCAGTTTCGTGTCGAAGTACGCGGCGAGCCCTTCGCTGCCGCTCTCGGATCCGAGGCCGCTTTCCTTGACGCCGCCGAACGGCGTCTCGGGCTGCGAGGTGCCGAAGTGGTTGACGCCGACCATGCCTGCCTCGAGGCGCGCGGCGACGCCGTGCGCCAGGGCGAGGTCCTGCGTGAACAGGTACGCCGCGAGGCCGTAGGGCAGGCCGTTGGCGAGCGCGATCGCGTCGTCGAGGCGCGCGAAGCGGTTGACAACGGCCACCGGCCCGAACGGTTCCTCGCGCATGATGCGCGCCGAGGCCGGCACGTCGGCCAGCACCGTCGGCGCGTAGAAGTGACCCGGGCCCGGCCGCGGGGCGCCGCCGCAGACGAGCCGCGCGCCTCGCTCGACCGCGTCGCGCACCAGCGCACCGACATCGGCCACCCTGCGCGCGTTCGACAGCGGGCCCATCGTGGTGGCCGGATCGAGGCCGTGGCCGAGCCGCAGCGCCGCCGCGCCCGCGGCGAAGGCGTCGATGAAGTCGTCGGCGATCGACTCGTGAACGTAGAAGCGGGTGGGCGCGGTGCAGATCTGTCCGGCGTTGCGGAACTTGGCGGCCACCGACAGCGCGGCGACGCGCCTCACGTCGACCTGCGGCAGCACCAGCACCGGCGCATGTCCGCCGAGCTCGGCGGTGTAGCGCTTGACGCGCTGCGCGCACAGCACGCCGAGCGACTTGCCCACCGGTACCGAGCCGGTGAACGAGACCTTGCGGACCTGCGGCGCCGCGATCAGCAGTTCGGAGACGCGTGCGGGCGCTCCGCAGACGAGGTTGAGCACGCCTGGCGGCAGGCCGGCATCGTGCAATGCCTGCGCCAGCGCGATCGCGCTGCCGGGTGTTTCTTCCGAGGGCTTGAGCACCGCGGTGCAGCCGGCGGCCAGCGCCGCGCCGACCTTGCGCGCCGGAAGATTCAGCGGGAAGTTCCACGGCGTGAAGAGCGCCGCGGGCCCGACCGGCACCGGCTCGACGATCTGCGCGACCACCCCTGGCGTGCGCGGCGGCACGAGGCGCCCATAGGCGCGCTTGCCTTCCTCGGCCAGGAAATCGATGATGTCCGCCGACAGCAGCACCTCGCGCCGCGATTCCGCGAGCGGCTTGCCTTGCTCGAGCGTCATGACCCGGGCGATCGCGTCGGCACGCTCGCGCAGCAGCGCGGTGGCGCGGACGATCACCTGGAAGCGCGCCAGCGGCGTGCTCGCGGCCCAGTCGGCCTGCGCGCGCTGCGCAGCGGCCGCTGCGGCGAGCACCTCGTCGTCGCCGGCCAGCGGCACTTCGCCGAGCGACTCGCCGGTGGCCGGATCGGCGAGCGGCGCGGCACCGGCGGACGCCGATTCGAGCCAGGCTCCGTCGATGTACAGGCGGGGAGCGGGGTAGGCGGCCGTGGGCGCTGCCGGATGCGGGGCGGGTGCCGACTCGGGGAGCATGCTCGTCGTCGATGCGTTGCGCTGGGGCGTATCATAAGCACCAGACTGTTGTGTTTGCAACCAATTCCGGGATTTTCTTCGACGTGCCGACCTGTCCCATGAATCATTCGCTGACTGCGCAATGTGTCCCGCGCACGGCGCCCGGCGAACGATTCGACCCCGGACGTTCGTTGCATTGACAACTATCGACCGGCGCTGCACACTGGCGCCGATCGAGCACCCTGCGAGACGACCGATGCACGCCGACCTGCTGCAGCGAATCGTGGACGATCCGGGCTATCCGGGCGCCGACGATGCGCATCGTCCCGACGTGGTTCGCTTCGAGCGCGTCGGGCCGATGCGCCGCGACGACCTCGAGCGCTTCTGGCTGCTCGAATACCGCTTTCCCGACGGCATCACGCCGCTGGGCATGTGCCTGCTCGACGACGGCTACGCGTGGGCGACGCAGCGCGCCGCGCAGGCAGTGCCGCTGCCCACGTCGAACGGGCTCACCGTGCGCTGTGCCGGCACGCACGTCTACTTCACCGAGATCGAGCAGCTGTCGCCCGAAGAAGCGCGCGAGCGCGCGGCCGCGCTCGGCGCCGCGCTCCCGGGCTTCCTCGAGCGCTTTCCCGAGCTGTGGGGGCGCATCGCCGGCGAGCTCGACGCGCACGCGCGGACTCTCGAGCGCCACGACCCGCGCGCCGATGCGCCCGGCGCGCAGGCCGACTACCTCGAGCGGGCGCGTGCCTTCCAGCGCCGCGCCTGGGAGGTGCACTTCGAGCTGATGTACCCGCTGCTGCTGAACCAGGCGGGCTTCTACGGGCTGTGCGACGAACTCGGGATCGCGCGGGCCGAGGTGCCGCGCTTCCTGCAGGGTTACGAGACGCCGATGACGCGTTGCGACCGCGCGCTGTGGGGTTTCGCGCACGAGCTGCGCGGCAAGCCGCTTGCCGCCGCGTTCGTCGAGAACCCGCCCGAGTCGATCGCTGCGGCGCTCGCCGGGGCGGGTGCCGAGGGTGCGCGCTGGCTCGCGCGCTTCGGTGCGTTCCTCGACGAGTGGGGGTGGCGCACCGACGGAATGGCCGATCCGATGCTCCCTTGCTGGCGCGAGAATCCGACCACGCCGCTGGGCAACATCCGAACCTTCCTGCTCGAGCGGGGCGAAGGCCACGATTTCGACGCCGGCATCGACGAGGCGCGCGCCGAGCGTGGCGCCGCGATCGCGACGGCCCGCGCGCGACTCACCCGGGCCGAGCGCCGGGCGTTCGACGCGGCGCTGGCCAGCTGCGAGCGCGCCAACTTCGTCTGGTGGAACGAAGACCACAACCACTACATCGACCTGCGCGCGACGATTCCGCTGCGGCGCGCGGCGCTCGCGATCGGCGCGCGCACGCCCGGGCGCCATCCCGACGACGTGTTCTTCCTCTTCTACCCCGAGCTGCTGCGGGTCGCCCGCGGCGAGCCGATCGCTTCGTTCGATGCGCTGATCGACGCGCGGCGCGCGTATCACGCGTCCTGGCGCGAATGCCGCAAGACGATGCCGAAGTACCTCGGCGCGGCGCCCGAATCGATCAGCGATCCGATCCTGATCGAGATCGACGGCGTAACCGACGAGTTCCTCGCGGCGGTGCGCGTCGGCGCGGCGCCCGGCGAGCGGCTGCGCGGGCTCGGCGCGGCGCCCGGCCGGGCGAGCGGGCGCGCCCGCGTGCTGCACGGGCCGCAGGACCTGCACCGCGTGCAGGCCGGCGAGGTGCTGGTCTGCGAAGGCACCTCGCCGAGCTGGACGCCGGCCTTCACCAAGATCGCCGCTTGTGTGTGCGACCAGGGCGGCACGCTGGCGCACGCGTCGATCATCAGCCGCGAATACCGCGTGCCCTGCGTGGTCGGCACCGCGGTGGCCACGCGCGTGATCGCCGACGGCGACCTGGTCGACGTCGACGGCAGCGCGGGCACGGTCACCGTGCTGAAGGCGGCCTGAGCGATGACAGGCGCCGCCGCCAGCCCGTGGGTGGTCGCGATGGCCGAGCCGGCCGCCGCGAACGCCGAAATCGTCGGCCCGAAGCTGGCGCGGCTCGCCGAGCTGCGGCGGGCGGGATTCCAGGTGCCCACCGGATACGCGGTGACGGTCGAGGCCTACCTGCACTTCGTGCGCGAGACGCGGCTCGAGACCGCGATCGCCGCCGAACTCACCTCGATCGGCGACGGCAGCGATCTCGATCGGCTCGAAACCGTGTCGTCGCGCATCCGCGGGCGCTTCGCCGCGCAGCCGTTGCCCGAGGCGATGCGCGCGTGCTTCGAGCGCGCCTACGATGCGCTGTGCTTCGAGGTGCGTGAAGTCGACAAGCCGGTGGCGGTTCGCAGCTCGGCGGTCGGCGAGGATGCGGCCGACCACAGCTTCGCCGGCCAGTACGAAACCTTCCTCGGCGTCTCGGGGCTCGACGCGGTCGACGACAGCATCCGGCGCGCCTGGTCGAGCCTGTTCTCGGCGCGCGCGATCGGCTACCGCGCGCAGTCCGGGCTTGGTGCCGCGGCGATGCCGATGGCCGTGGGGGTGCTCGAGCTGGTGCGCGCGCGCGCTGCCGGCGTCGCGTTCTCGGTGCATCCGCTCACCGGACGGCGCGACCGCGTGGTGGTCGAGGGCTCCTGGGGATACGGCGAGGCGGTGGTCGGCGGGCTGGTCGTGCCGGACCACGCCGAACTCGACAAGGACGGCTTCGAATTGCTCGATTACCGGGTCGCCGACAAGACGGTGATCTCGGTGATGGATTATCGGCGCGGCGCGGTCGTCGAGCGTCCGATGCCGCCCGCGTTCGCAGCCGCGCGCGTGCTCGACGACGACGAGATCGCGGCGATCGCACGCAGCGCCGTTGCGGTCGAGGCGCACTACGGCTACCCCGTGGACATCGAATGGGTGCTGCAGCGCGGGCGCCGCGAAGGCGACACGATCGTGCTGGTGCAGGCGCGACCGGTGACCGCGGCCGGCGCCGGCCCGACCGATCCGCCGCAATGGGACCCGGTGCGCTACGCACTGCGTTATGGAGCCAGGATGACATGAACGCCCCCGAAGCGCGCGCCCATCGGGTCGGAGAGCGCCTGTTCGACGCGCTGCTGCTCGACTTCGGCAGCGTGATCACGATCTCGGCCTTCGAGCGGCAGCGCGAGATCGAGACGATCCTCGGCCTGGCGCCCGGCACGCTCGGCTGGCTCGGGCCGGTCGACCCCGACACCGATCCGCTCTGGCGCAGCATGACCGCCGGCGCGATCAGCGAGCGCGACTACTGGGCGCAGCGCGCGGCCGAAGTCGGCCGCATGCTCGGCCACGATGCATGGACGCCGCTCGACTTCTTCAAGGCGATCCGCGGCGACGACCCGAACCGGGCGGTGCGCGAATGCGCGCGGCGCACGATCGCGGCGGCGCGCGCCGCGGGCCTGCGGGTGGGCATCGTCTCGAACGAGCTCGAGCTCTTCTGGGGCCGGCCGTTCATGGACCGGCTCGAGCTGTTGCGCGAGATCGACGTGCTGGTCGACGCCACGTACACCGGCGTGCTCAAGCCCGATCCGCGCGCCTACCGTGCCGCGCTCGAGGCGCTCGGCGTGCCCGCGGCGCGTGCGGTGTTCGTCGACGACCAGCCGCGCAACGTCGAGGGCGCGCGCGCGGTGGGCATGGACGCCATCTTCTTCGACCTCGCCGATCCCGAAGGCAGCTTCGCACGCGTGCGCGCCCGGCTCGGCATCGACGGCCCCGCTCCCGGAGAACTCTCATGACCGGCCCGGACGAGCTGCGCGCGCACAACGCGCGCTTCATGCTGCACCCGATGGCGCACCCGCGCCAGATGCAGGAACAGCCCCCGATCATCGTGGCCCGCGGCGACGGCGTCTGGGTCACCGACGTCGACGGCCATCGCGTGGTCGACGGCGTGGGGGGCCTGTGGAACATCAACCTCGGCTACGGGCGCGAGGAGATCAAGCGGGCGATCGTCGAGCAGCTCGACGAGCTCGCGTTCTATTCGTGCTTTCGCGGCACCACGCATCCGCGCGCGATCGAGCTGTCGGTGCGGCTGATCGGGATGCTGCAGCCCGAGGGCATGGCGCGCGTCGCGTTCTCCAGCGGCGGCTCCGACGCGGTGGAGGGCGCGCTGAAGATCGCGCGCCAGTACTGGAAGTTGATGGGCCAGGCCGACCGCCACAAGTTCATCGCGCTCAAGCAGGGCTACCACGGCGTGCACTTCGGCGGCATGTCGGTGAACGGCAACACCGCGTTCCGGCGCGCCTACGAGCCGTTGCTCCCGGGGTGCTTCCACGTCGACACGCCGTGGGACTACCGCAACCCCTACACCGACGACCCGCAGCGGCTCGGCGAGATCTGCGCCGAGCTGCTCGATCGCGAGATCCGCTTCCAGGGTCCCGACACGGTCGCGGCGTTCATCGCCGAGCCGGTGCAGGGTGCCGGCGGCGTGATCGTGCCGCCTCCGAACTTCTGGCCGCTGGTGCGCAAGGTCTGCGACGCGCACGGCGTGCTGCTGATCGCCGACGAAGTGGTGACCGGCTTCGGCCGCACCGGCTCGATGTTCGGCTCGCGGCTCTGGGGCGTGCAGCCCGACATCATGTGCCTGGCCAAGGGCATCAACTCGGGCTACGTGCCGCTGGGCGCGACCGCGGTGTCGGCGCGCATCGCCGACGCGTTCCTCAGCGACCAGACGGGCAGCGGCGCCCTCATGCACGGCTACACCTACAGCGGTCATCCGGTGGCCTGCGCGTCGGCGCTGGCGGCGCTCGACATCGTCGAGCGCGAGAACGTGCCGGAGAACGCGCGCGTGCAGGGCGAATACCTGATGTCGCGGCTGAAGCCGTTCGAGCAGAAGTTCCGCGCCGTGGGCAACGTGCGCGGCATCGGGCTGATGGCCTGCGTCGAGCTGGTGGCCGACAAGGAGAAGCGCACGCCGCTCGACCGCAAGGCGGCACTGCCCGCGGCGGTGGCCGCGCAGACCTTCCGCAACGGCGCGATGGTCCGCGTCTCCGGCGGCAACCTGATCCTGTCGCCGCCGCTGGTGATCCAGCGGCCGGAAATCGACCTGATCGTCGACGCGCTGGAGGCGGCGCTCGTCAGCTGCGGCGCCTGAGCAACGCAGGCTTCAGGCGCGCGGGCCCTCGGCCAACGGCAGCGCGTCCGCGCCCGGCGCAGTGCGGGTCGCCGCGTCCTCGGCTGGCTCGGGACGCGGCGCCTTCAGTGCGGCCGCACGAGTCACGACGAACCAGGCCAGCGGCAGCACGCCGCCGAGCACGAACAGCGCACCGCCGACGATGCGGGCCCAGGTGAGCGCCTGGAACAGGTCGCTGCCGATGAACGCCTGCGAGCGTGCGTGCCAGAAGCCGTTTTCGAGCACGTCGAGCAGTTGCGCGATGCCCACCGGAAACAGGTCGGCGACGATCATCAGCAGCAGGCCGACGTTGAGCGACCAGAACACGCGGCGCAGCAGCGCGGCGTTCCAGCGGGCGGGCTCGATGAGGCAGCGCGCGCAGAAGACGATCGTCGCGATCGCGAGGTTGCCGTAGACGCCCATCAGCGCGGCGTGGCCGTGGTTCACCGTCAGGTAGGTCCCGTGCTCGTAGTAGTTGACGATCGGCAGGTTGATCATGAAGCCGAACATGCCGGCGCCCAGGAAGTTCCAGACATTCACGCCGAGCAGGAACAGGAACGCCTCCGACTGGCCGAAGCCGCCAGCGGCGTTCGCGCGCTGCGGCGCGTTGCGGAATTGCCAGGCTTCGAGCGTGAGCAGGATCAGCGGCACGACCTGCAGCGTCGAAAACACGCTGCCGATCGCCAGCGTCTCGACCGGCTTGGCGTTCCAGTAGAAGTTGTGCGAGATGCCGAGCAGGCCCGAACCGAGGAACAGCAGGGCTGCGAGATAGACGATGCGCGAGGCCGCGGGGTGGCTCACCAGTCCCATCAGCACCATGAAGTACGCGAGCACCGCGGTGGTGAAGACTTCGAAGAACGCCTCGACCCACATGTGGATCACCGCCCAGCGCCAGAAATCGGCGACCACGAAGTTGGTCTGCGGGGTTGCGACGAACCCGGAGACGAACAGCACCAGCACGCAGGCGACGCAGTAGAGCAGCCACTTCGGCAGCATCCACGCATCGCCCGAATGCCAGATCGGCCGCACCGCACGTGCGAGCACCAGGCACCACAGCGCGAACACCGCGAACAGCAGCGCCTGCCAGAGCCTGCCCTGTTCGACGAACTCCCAACCCTGGCTGCCGAGCAGGTGCCACCAGTCGCCGAGCAGCCCGTGCGGCCCGAGCGCGACACCGGCCAGCCCGCCGACCGCGGTGAAGACGAACAGGCCGAACAGCCGCTGGACCAGCCTCAGTTGTCCGGCCGGTGCCCGAGGCGCCGCCGTCGACACGACGAAGATCGACGCGCCGACCCAGCAGGCGGTGATCCACAGCAGCGCGAGCTGCAGGTGCCAGCCGCGGACCACCGGGATCGGCAGCGCCTGCGCGAGATCGACGCCGAACACCCGGGTGATGCCGAGGAAGTCGTGCACCGTCAGGATGCCGGCGGCGACCTGCAGCACGAACAGCACCGCGGCGGCAGCGAAGAACTTGTAGGTCGCGCGCTGCAGCGCGCCGGGGCGCAGCGCATCGACCGCCGCGGCGCTGGCCATCGCTCCCGCCTGCGGGAACGCGTCGCCGCGCTGCGCGGGACGCCATCCGGCGATCGACGCGTAGCGGCCGTACAGGAACAGCACCGCGCCGAGCGCGGCCACCAGCGCGAGCACCGCGATCACGCTCCACAGCATGACCTGCGCGCTCGGCCGGTTGCCGGCCAGCTCGTCGTACGGCCAGTTGTGCGTGTAGCTGTAGGCCTTGCCGGGCCGCTCGACGCCGCAGACCCACGCTCCCCAGAAGAAGAAGGCCGCGAGGTCGCGCAGTTCGGCTTCGTCGGCGATGAAGCCGGCAGGGTGGAAGGCTTCGCTGCCCTCGCCGCGGAACATCGCGGCCACGCGACGCTCGATCTCGCGCGCGGCATAGGCCTGCGCCGCGCCGACGGTGACCGTGTCGGTGAGCGCATCGTGGCGATTGCGCTTGATCTCGCGCTGCGCGGCGGCGAGCGCGGAATCGACGTCGACGCCGTCGGCGGACGCATGATGGTCGCGCATCGCGCGCGCCATCTGGTGCAGCGCGTCGGCGGTGAAGTCGGGGCCGCGTCCGGCGCCGTCGCCGAACATGCTGCCGTAGTTCATCAGCCCGTACTTCAGGAACACCGCCTGCCCGCGCGTGATTGCTGCGGCCGGTACCACCGCGACGCCGCGCTCGTCGACGAAGTCGGGCACCGGTGGCGCATCGAGGTAGGTGCGCGTGCCCATGTACAGCATGCTGCCCACGCCGATCGCGAGCACCGCGAGCAGCGGCAGCCACCAGCCCCGGGGGTTCATCACGAAGCGGTTCCAGAGCCTGCCGGCGTTCGTCATCCCGCCCCTCCTCCATCGTTCGCGCTGCAGCTGCCCGCCGTTTCCTCGACGAGCGGCTGCATCGGCGGCAGCTCGGGCGCGGCGACGATCAGCGGCTCGTCCATGCTCATCGATTCGAGGAACGCGACCAGGTCGCGCTTCTCGTCGCTGGTGAGCCCGAGCGGGCGCAGCAGCGGCGACTTGTTGGGCGCGTCGCCGCCACCGCGGTCGAAGAAGTCGACCACTTCCTGCAGCGTGCCGAACACGCCGTTGTGCATGTAGGGCGCGGTGTAGCGCAGCTCGCGCAGCGACGGCGTGCGGAACTTGCCGATGTCGGCTGGATCGCGGGTGCGGTAGTAGCGGCCGAGGTCTTCCTCGGCGCCGCGGTACAGCGCGCGCGGCGCATCGCGCTGGGCGTTCTGCCAGCGCACCGCGACCTGCACCAGCGCGCTGGAGTCGTACAGCGACTGGCGCGGGACGCCGAGCGCGTGATAGCTCTCGTCGCTCGCCAGCGGGCCATGGTGGCAGGCGATGCAGCCCGCCTTGCCGGTGAACAGCGCGTAGCCGCGCTGCGCCGCGGCGGTCAGCGCCTTCGCGTCGCCAGCCAGGAAGCGGTCGAACGGCACCTTGCGCGGATCGGAGACGACGGTGCGCTCGAAGGCTGCGATCGCCCGCCACGCATCGTCGAGCCTGGGCCACTCGGCGCCGAACGCCTCGCGGAAGCGGTCGACGTATTCGGGCACCAGCCGCAGCCGCATCTCGACGATGGCGGCGTTGCCGTTGCCCTCGACCGGCGCCTGCATGGCCGAGCGCGCCTGCACCTCGAGCCGGTCGAGGCTGCCGTCCCACATCAGCCGGCGGAAATGCGCGGCGTTGAGCACCGTGGGGTTGTTGCGCCACAGACGGTGGCCCGGATAGCCGGGCGCGAGCGCATCGCCGTGAGTCCAGCCCATCTGCGCGACGTGGCACGTCGCGCACGAGGTCGAGGTGTCGCCCGACAGGCGCGCATCGAAGAACAGCAGCCGCCCGAGCTCGACCTTGGCCGCGCTCATCGGGTTGTCGGCCGGCACCGGCACCGGCGGCAGCAGCGCCAGCGCGGGCACCGAGTCGGCCGAGGCGGGCGCCGGTGCGCGCGCGGCCGACAGCGCGGCCACGGCGACCGCAGCGCTCGCAGCGAGCGCGAGCAGCACGCCCGTGACGACCCGGATCTTCATCGCCCGGCTCCCGCCTGCGTGGCGTAGTCGAAGGCGGGCGGCGGCGCCACGGCGAGCGCGGTGCGCGGCGTGAGCGCCTCGAGGAACGCCACCAGCGCTTCGCGTTCGCTCGCGGACAGGCCGAGCGGCTTCGTCTCGGAGCCGCGGCCGCCGCCGCGGTCGTAGAACGCGACGACCGCCGCGAGATCGGGGAGGGTACCGTTGTGCATGTACGGGGCGGTCTGCGCCACGCCGCGCAGGCCCGGCGTGAAGAAGCGTCCCCGGTCCGAAGCCCTGCGGGTCAACGCGTGCACGCCGGTGTCGCTGCGCTCGCTCATCGGGTCGGCCGAGCCATGACTCGCGTGATGGGCCAGCAGCGCGACCGTGCGCTCCGGATCGCGCAGGATCTGCGGCGATTCAGGGACGCCGAGCCGGTGCGCCAGGCCGTCGGAGAACGCCGGACCGGAATGGCAGCCCGAGCAGCCCGCCTTGCCGGTGAACAGCCGCATCCCCTCGGCGGCCCGCGGCGACAGCGCCGACGCGTCGCCGCGCAGCGCGGCGTCGACCGCGGTGTCGCCGCCGTCGTGCGCGGCCGACCAGGCGGCGATCGCACGGGCCACGCCGTCGAACGAGGGCGGCGTGCGCTCGCCGAAGGCCCGCTGCCACAACTGCAGCAGCTGCGGCACCTGGCGCACCCGCTCGGCGATGATCCCCGGGTTGCCGTTCATCGTGATCGGCGAGGTCAGCATCTCCTCGACCAGCTTCGGCAGCTCGTCGATGCGGTAGCGCCCGTCCCAGGCGAGTCGCTCCTTGAGCCGCAGGCCGAGCAGGCCGGGCGCATTGCGGAAGTGCCCGCTGTGGTTGTAGCCGCGCGACAGCGCCACGCCCTCCGAGAAGCCGCGCGCCGGCGCGTGGCAGCTCGCGCAGCTGCGGCTGCCGTCGCCGGACAGGCGCGACTCGAAGAACAGGTGCCGGCCGAGTTCGAGAAGTGCCGCGCTGGCCGCCGGCGACGGCGGCCGCGAAACCGTATCGGCCGCGCGCGCGGGTGCCGCGGCGAGCAGCACGGCGGCGAGCATTGCGGCGACGACCCGAGGCAGCGAGCGCACGTTCATTTGACGAAGCGCTCGCCGCTGTAGTGCACCTGGGGCGCGTCCTGCAGGATCGCCGCGCAACTGCGCTTCCAGGTCATGATCTCGTCGAGCAGCCGCGCTTCCTCGTCGGGGCCGAGCACGCGCTTGCCGTCCTGCGGCACGCGGATGTAGAAGTTGCGGCCGCGCGCGTTCAGGTAGAACTCGCCGCGCAACGGCCCGCGGTCCGCGCCGGGCGTGCGCGGGGGCGGATGGCAGCCCATGCAGTTCAGCGCGTACAGCGTCGCCGCGTTCTGCGGCGCCGACGCGGCTGCGGGCTGCGCGGCCGCCGCCGGGCCGCCGCAGAGCAGCCCGACCGCGAGCAACCCGGCCGCCAGCCTGCCCGGACTCAGTAGGCTACGCACACCGACTTCGTCTCCGTGTAGACGTCGATCATCGCCCGGCCGTGCTCGCGCCCGACGCCGGAGTCCTTGTAGCCGCCGAACGGCAGGTTCGGATCGACCATGTTGTGGCAGTTCAGCCAGACGGTGCCGGCCTGCACCTTGGGGATCAGCCGGTAGGCCTGCGTCAGGTTGTTGGTCCAGATGCTCGCCCCCAGCCCGTAGCGCGAGTCGTTCGCCTTGCGTGCCACGTCGTCGAGATCGTCGAACGGCGACGCGACGACCACCGGCCCGAAGATCTCCTCGCGCGAGATCGTGAGGTCCTTGCCCGTGGTGTTCGAGAACACGGTGGGCCGTACGAAGTAGCCCGATCCGGGCTGCGCCTGGCCGCCGGCGAGCAGCTCGGCTCCTTCGGACTTGCCCGACTCGATGTAGCGCACCACGCGGTCGCGATGCGTGGCCGACACCATCGGGCCCATCTGCGCGGACTCGTCGAAACCGTCGCCGAGCTTCGTCGACTCGGCCGCGGACGCGAGCCCGGCGAGCACCTGGTCGTAGCGGCTCTTGTGCACGAACAGCCGGGAGCCGGCCGTGCAGACCTGGCCGTGGTTGAAGAAGATCGCGCCGGCCGCGCCCGCGACCGCGACCGCGGGATCGCAGTCGTCGAGCACGATCACCGGGCTCTTGCCGCCCAGCTCGAGCGACACGCGCTTCATGTCGTCCATGCAGCTGCGGCCGATGATCTTGCCGACCTCGGTCGAGCCGGTGAAGGCGATCTTGTTGACGCCCGGATGACGCACCAGCGCCGCGCCCGCGCTTTCGCCGTAGCCGGTGACCACGTTGACCGCGCCCGCCGGGAAACCCGCCTCCATCACCAGCTCGGCCAGCCGCAGCGCGGTGAGCGGCGTTTCCTCGGCCGGCTTGAGCACCACGGTGCAGCCGCAGGCCAGCGCCGGCGCGATCTTCCACATCGCCATCAGCAGCGGGAAGTTCCACGGCACGATCGCGCCGACGACGCCGACCGGCTCGCGACGGGTCATCGCGGTGTAGCGCACGCCGGGCGGAAACGGAATCGACACGTCCAGCGTCGAGCCTTCGATCTTCGTGGCCCAGCCGGCCATGTAGCGCGTCCACTGCGCGTTGGCGCCCACCTCGAGCATCCGCGAGAACATCAGCAGCTTGCCGTTGTTCAGCGTCTCGAGCCGCGCGAGCTCCTCGCCGTGCTGCTCGATCAGGTCGGCCAGCTTCAGCAGCAGCCGCTCGCGCTCGGCGGGCAGCATGCCCTGCCAGGCCGCCGACTCGAAAGTGGCGCGCGCCGAGCGCACCGCCGCGTCGACGTCTTCGGCCTGGGCGTCGGGCACCCGGGCGATCTCGGCGCCGGTGGCCGGGTTGAACACCGGCAGCGTCTTGCCGGAGCGCGCATCGACGAACCTTCCGTCGATGAACATCTTCTGCCGGATGGCCGAGAGTTCGGGTTGCTGGCTCTGGACGGACTGGTTCATCGTTCTCCTCGCTGGTTGTCGGTCGCCGCGGCGCGGCGACCCTGTGCTCATTTGCGCGGCGCGGCTACGCCCGACAGGCTGGTCAGCAGCGGCGCCCCGGCGGACTCGACCGCCGCGGTGTAGGACAGGCGGTCGGGACGGATCTCGGCGCGGAAGCTCGCGCCGAGGTCGTCGCTGGTGAGCACCGCGCCGCCGAGTCCGGCGAGCACGATCCGCTTGCCCAGCAGCAGCCCGGCGGTCAACGGGTTCTCGGTGCCGCTGGGGATCTCGCGCCACGACGCGCCCGAGTCGGTGCTGCGCAGCACGTGCCCGCCCATGCCCCAGACCAGGATCGCGCCGCCGGGCAGCGTCATGCCGCCCCAGATCGAGCCGCGATAGGGCAGCGAGACCGGAGCGAACACGCGTGCGTCGGTCGAGCGGTAGACCACGCCGCTCTCGGCGGCGATCCAGGTCGTGCCGTCGGGGCCGGGGAAGATCTGGTACAGGTGGCGATCGGAGAACTCGCCTTGCCCGACGGTGATTTCGTCCCAGGTCTTGCCGCCGTCTTCCGTGGCGATCGCGGCGCCGAATGCGCCGACCACCAGCCCGTGTTCGGCGTCGGAGAAGTGCACCGAGAAGAACGAGAACTCGGTGCCGGCGCGGTGCGCGACGCGCCAGTGCTCGCCGCCGTCGGCACTGGCGAGCACCAGCCCGCCGTGCCCGACCGCCCATCCCTGCTTCGCGTCGAGGAACTGCACTGCGGTCAGCGTGACGCGCGTCGGCACGTCGGCTGCCTGCCGCCAGCTCGCGCCCTGGTCGTCGGACAGCAGGACGGTGCCGAAGTCGCCGACCGCGACGATGCGCGATCCGGCGCGCGTGGCCGCCATCAGCGGCGCCCGTTCGGGGTGTGCGACCTTCTGCGCGTGCACGCCGGCCGCGCCGTCGGTCTTCGGGGCGACCCCTGCGCCGGTGGGCACGTCGGACGGCGGCTTGTCCGCCGCGCCGGCGCCCGTGCCCGACACTCCGAGCGACGCGGCCAGGACACAGGCGGCAACGATCGCGACCGTGCGCCGCTTCGTGCGTGCCCGCCCGCTCATGCGTCGCCTCCGTTCTCGGGTTCGCTCAGCCCGATGCGCGCGAACGCGCGCGCGCGCGCCGCCTCGGCCGCGGCCGGTTCGACCTCCAGCGCATCGGTCAGCCGTTGCAGCAGGTCCATCTCGAAAGCGGCCAGGCGCCCGTCGCTGTAGACCGTTTCCCAGAGCATTCCCAGGATGCCGGCGCGCTCGTCGTGGTCGAAGCCCTGCCTGACGGCGCGCGCGAAGATCCAGTCGTCGAGCACCGTCGCGAATCGCGCCTCGGCGAGCTCGGCCAGGTGCTCGGCCTGCTCGCCGGGCAGGTCGAAGCGTTCGCGAAGCAGCGACACGACGGCCTGGCGCTCCTCGGGGTCGGCGTGGCGGTCGACGTGCACCGCTTCGACCAGCAGCGCCGCCACCGCGAGCTGGCGGCGCCCTTCGAGGTCGGTGCCGGGCGCCTCGGCGGGTTCGCCGGAGAGGCGGGCGATCAGGCGTTCGAACATGCGGCCCCCGATCGGCAGAAGGTCAATGGACGAGGAACGGCGCGCGCACCGGCCGGCGCCGCGGCACGAGCACGTCGATCATCACGGCGAGCGCCGGCAGCAGCGTGATCGCCATCAGCATGTTCACCATGAACATGAACGTGAGCAGCATCCCCATGTCCGCCTGGAACTTCAGGTCGGAGAACGACCAGGTGGCCACGCCTACCGACAGCGTGATCGCGGTGAAGATGGTCGCGTTGCCGGTTTCCATCAGCGCCTGCTTGAACGCGTCCACGATGTTCGCGCCGTCCGACAGGTGCAGCTGCAGGCGGTTGTAGATGTAGAAGGCGTAGTCCACGCCGATGCCCACCGCGAGCACCATCACCGGCAGCGTGGCCACCGTCAGCCCGATGTCGAGCGCCTTCATGAACCAGTAGCCGAGGAAGGTCGCCAACGTGAGCGGCAGGCAGCAGGCGATCATCGCGCGCCAGTCTCGGTAGGTGAAGAAGACCAGCGCGACGATCGTCGCGTAGACCCAGAGCATCATCGGCAGCTCGGTGGTCTCGAGCACCTCGTTGGTCGCCGCCTGCACCCCCACGTTGCCGCTGGCCAGCCGCAGCGTCACGCCGTCGAGCTTCTCGCTGTCGCGGAACTCGCGCACCGCGGCGATCACGTCCTTGACCGTCGATGCCTTGTGATCGGTGAGGTAGACGTTGACCGGCAGGACGGTGCAGCCGGGGTTGAACAGCCCGGTGCCCTCGGGAATCAGGCCGACCGAATTCGCCAGCGAGCGCTCGTCGGCAGCGAGCGCAGTCCACTTCGGATGTCCCTCGTTGGTGCCCGAGTAGGCCTGCTTCGCGAGCTGCGCCACCGAGGCGACCGAGATCACGCCCGGCACGTTCTGCATGTGCCAGGCGAACTGGTCGACATGGGCCATCACGTCGAGGCGATAGCAGCCGTCCTTCGGCGTCTCGAAGACGACGGTGAGCACGTCCAGGCCGAGGTCGAAGCTGCCGACGATCGACGCCGCGTCGAGGTTGTAGCGCGAATCGGGGCGCAGCTCGGGTGCGCCCGAGGCGAGGTGCCCGACGTGGCGACCCTGGCTCTGCACGAACGCGATCGCGAACAGTGCTGCGCAGATCAGCGTGCCGATCGCGGCATTGCGCGTCTCGGCGACCCGGCCCAGCACCGTCATCGCCTTCTCGCGTGCGGCGCGCAGGTGCTTCAGGCGCGTGACCCAGGCATCGTCGAAGCGCAGGAACGATGCGCACACCGGCAGCATCACGAGGTTCGTCACGATCTTGTAGGCCACGCCGATCGACGCGGTGATGCCCAGTTCGCGGATCATCGGGATCGGGATCAGCGTCAGCGTGGCGAAGCCGACGAAGGCGGTCACCAGTGCCATCGAGCCCGGCACCAGCAGCCCGCTGAACGCCCGGCGCGACGCGGTCATGCTGTCGGCACCGGCGCAGACGCCCTTGACCACGAAGTTGATCTGCTGAACCCCGTGCGAGACGCCGATCGCGAACACCAGGAACGGAACCAGTACCGCCAGCGGGTCGAGCCCGTAGCCGAGCAGCCGCAGCGTGCCGAACTGCCAGACGACGGACACGAGCGACGACAGCAGCGTGATCGCGGTGAGCGCGGCCGAGCGGCAATACAGCCAGACCGACAGCGCGGTGAGGACGAAGGCCAGCGTGAAGAACTCGATGACGCTGCGCGCGCCGTCGGCGATGTCGCCGATCTGCTTGGCGAAGCCGATGATCTGCACCTCGAACGACGCGTCCTCGTGACGGCCGCGCACCTCGTCCTCGATGCGGCGCGCGAAGTCGAGGTAGTCGAGGCGCTTGCCGGTGGCCGGATCGGTCTCGAGCAGGTCGGCAACGACCATCGCGGCGGCGTTGTCGGTGGACACCAGCGTGCCGATGTAGCCGCCCGCCAGCGCATTGGCGCGGATCCGCTCGATGCGGCCCGGGTCGAGCCGGTCGGGCGTGATGTCGCCGCCGATCACGTCCTCGGCCTTGAAGCCTTCCTCGGTCACGCCGAGCACCCGGGTGTTCGGCGTCCACAGCGAGGTCACCGTGCGCCGGTCGATGCCCGGCAGGAACATCACCGACTGCGTGACGTCGTAGAGCCGGCGCAGGCCGGGCGCGCTCCAGATCTCGCCGTCGCGCGCGCGCACCACCACGATGACGCGATTGGCGCCGAAGACCTGGTCGCGGTACTGGAAGAAGGTGCGGACGTACTCGTGGTCTTGCGGCAGCTGCTTGTCGAAGCCGGCGTCCATGCGCAGCTGGCTCGCGAACACCGCCATGACGACGGTGAGCAGACCCAGCAGCGCGAGCAGGATGCCGCGGTGCCCGAAGATGAGCCGTTCGAGCCGGCCGACGAAGTGCGCGATCATCGACGGACCGGCCCGTGTTTCAGAACGACACCGAGGTGATCACCGACAGGAAGTCGCGGTCCCTCATCAGGTTGTTGCCGCCGCCGCCCCAGAAGCGGGTATAGCCGATGCCGGCCTTCCACTTGTCGGAGCGGTTGAAGTTCAGCGACAGCGTCATCGCCTTGCGGCCTTCGACGAAGGGCACCGCGTTCGGCGAGGTGCCATGGAAGTCCCAGGACATGTCGAGCTGCGGCATCATGTTCCAGCCGCTGTCGCCGACGTTCGCGTAGGTGAGCCCGGTGGAGAACACCAGCCCGGCCGAGGTGCGGTCGGGCAGCGAGTAGTCGGTGAGCAGGTACGGGATGCGGCCCGAGCGATCGAGCCCGGGGTAGTGCGCGACGGCCACCTCGCCGAGGAAGTAGCCTTCCTCGGCGCCGAGATTGCCGATCAGGCCGCCCAGGTCGGCGGGCGCCATCAGCTTGAAGCCGGTGAGGTGGGCCTGCCACTTGCGCTCCTCGACGAAGCCTCGCGTGGTCTTGCCCACGTAGTCGAACACCGAATACTTTCCGCCCGCCGGCACCGTCGTGTCGACGCCGACGCTGTCCTTCGGCCGGTACGACAGCTCGGCGCCGACCGCCCAGGTGCCGACGCGCGTGTTCGCGGACACGCCGAAGACGTTGCGGCTCTCGCCGTAGTCGACGTAGTAGGCCAGGCCGGCGACGTTGGTCGTGTGGCGCGCCGGGTCGAAGTTGAACCCGACGAAGGGCAGCTTGTCGTGGTAGCGGATCCAGTACGCGCCGAACTCGGTTTCGGAGCCCTCGGGCAGCCAGCGCGTCGCGAGGCCGAACTGGCCCGAGTCCTTCGGCTCGCGGGTGGCCAGCGGATTCACGAGCGTCGGCAGTTCGACGCCGGCCACCGGCACCGTCGCGGTGCCCGCTGCCAGCTCCGCGAGCGTGAAACGCTGCCCCGTCGTCGGGTTGATCGTGCCGATGTCGCCGACGGTCCCGGGCGGCAAGCCGAGCAGCGTGGAGTTCATGAACGCGTTGCGCCCGCCCTTGCCGATCACGTCGGTCACCGAGAAGAAGGTGCCGACCGGGTCGAAGGTGAACGCGTTCCAGCGGAACTGGTAGTAGCCCTCGACGCTCAGTCCCTCGGCGATGTTGGCGTTCAGCGAGACCATCGGCGCCGGCTTGAAGATCTCCTTCAGCTGCGTGCCGGGCACGTGGAAGTTCTGCAGGTTGATCGCGTTGGTGACGTTGACGCCGCCGTAGATGAAGATGTCCTCGCCCCAGCTGATCACCTGGTTGCCGAACTTGATCTTGGCCGGGCGACCGGCGATTTCGAATTCCTTCGCGACCCACGCATCGAGCCAGGTCCACTTGTCGACCGCCACCGCGTGCGACGCGGGATCGAGCGGCGTGCGGTCGGTGTCGTCGACCTTCCAGTCCTTGAACCAGGTCGCGCGCAGCATGCCGCTCAAGCCGCGCGGTCCGTGCAGGACCAGCTCGTGCGTGCCCTTGAGCGCCGCCGAAACGATGTCGCCCTTCTTGTAGTTGAGGTTGCCGTCGTCGGACTGCAGGTAGTTGAAGTCGGGGTTCGCGATCGCGCCGCCGCCGTAGAAGGCGTTCACGCGCGACTCCAGCTCGCTGGTGGTCGGCACGTTGCCGCCGTTGTCGTTGCCGATGATCCTGCGGCTGGGGCTTTCCAGGCGCTTGATGAACCCGAACGAGACGGTCGAGTCGAAGCTGCCCGTGACGTTGTCGTTGCCGAACTTGAACGCGTGCGCGGGCGGGGCGATCGCGCCCGCCGCGAGAAGGGCGAGCGCGCCGGCAACCGCCCGCGCCACCCCGGTGCTGCTCATGCTGCTGGTCATGGACCCGTTCCTCCTGGTTGTCGTTGTCGCGCCGGACCCTCGGCCCGGCGTGGTGCAGATCGGACGTCGGCGGCGGCGCTCAGCGCTCGCCGCGGCGACGCAGCTCGTCGGGGCTGAACATGTTCGGGTTGATGCGCCCTTCGCGGCCCGCGAGCCAGTCGGTGGGCGGGTGCTCCTGGGTCGCCGTCTCGGCGATGTAGCGGCCGACGTTGAGGTCGTAGCCGACGAACTCCTGGCTCACGCAGGCCGGGATCTCGGGTGCCACCCACAGGCTCGCTTCCTGGACGCGCCAGATCTTTCCCTGCGCGTCGTACAGGTCGGTAAGGATCAGCGTCCAGCTGTCCTCGTCGATGTACATCACGCGGCGCGGGAAGATGTGACGCATGCCTTCCTTGAGCGTCGCCTCGACGACCCAGACGCGGTGCAACTCGTAGCGCATCAGGTCGCGGTTGACGTAGTCGGGCAGGTAGATGTCCTTGAACTTGCGGCTCTTGTCGATCAGCTTCCAGTTGTTGTACGGGATGTACATCTCCTTCTTGCCGACCAGCTTCCAGTCGTAGCGGTCCATCGCGCCGGCATACATCGGGTACTGGTCGACCGTCTCGAGGTTCTCGTAGCCGGGCACCGGGTTGTCGTACGCGAACGAGGGCGCGCGGCGCACGCGGCGCTGGCCGGGGAAGTAGAGCCAGGCGTCGGAGCCGCGGTCCATGAACCAGTGCACCAGGATCATCTCGCCGGCGCGGGCGGCCGGGGAGACCACCTCGTTCAGGATCTTCGCCTCGGATTTCTTCAGGTCCTCGAAGCTCTTCATCGCCGGGTCGTGGATCGGGTAGACGACCCACTGGTTCTGCGCCAGCTGCGAGAAGTCGCCGCTCTTCGCCGAGAACAGCGTCGAGTAGTGCTCGACGCGCCCCGCGCCCTGGAAGCGCAGCTTGTGGTTCCAGACCGCCTCGGCGCCGTTCTTCGGGACCGGGAACAGGACGCCGCGGCCGACCGCGTTCTCGAGCTGCCAGCCGCCCTCGGCCAGGCGGGCCACGCGGGCGTTCTGCGCGGTGCGCTGGTAGATCTCGTCGGAGTACCCGCACGAACGGCGCGTCGGGTAGACGTCCATCCGGTAGCCCTTGAGGGTGCGGATCAGCGTCTGCTGGCCCTCGGAGAGCTTGTCCTTGTACTTGTCGACGTTCGACGCGTCGATCGAGAACAGGACCTTGTCGTCCTTGTACGGGTCGACGCGCGGGTCGCTCGGCTTCCAGCCCGCCGGCGCCTTCGTGATGCCGCCGGTCCAGGCCGGGATCGTGCCCTCCTTGTTGCCGGCCTTCTCGGCGCCGACCGGAGTGAGGTCCTTGCCCAGCCGCGCGGCTTCCTGTTCGCTCGCTGCGCCACTCGCCGAACCCCAGGCAACGGCGAGCGCGACGGCTGCCGAGAGTTTCTTCCACCCCTTCATGTCGTCTCCTGTCGTGTCACTTCTTGTCAGCGATGCCGACCACCAGAGAGGCCGTGCAATGGAACATCGTGCTGGTGCTTCCCATGCACCAGTTGATGTCGTTGTGCAGCGTGATCCGGTAGGCGGGCCGCTCGCCGAGGTTGGTGTTGCACAGGCAGCGCCCGCACGCGGCCTTGCCGCAGCAGTCGTAGTAGCTGATCAGGTAGTCCTTGCCGTCTGCCGGGTTGCGGCAGGTGCCGATCCAGGACACCTTCGACGGCTCGGTGCCGGGCGGACAGCTGTTCACCGTCCCGCCGCAGCACGAGCAGAGGAAGCCGTCGACCGCGCAGTAGCGCCAGTAGTCGCACTGCTGGTCGTCGGGCGCCTTCGACTTGCCGCCGCCGTGGGCGCTCGCGGCGTGCGAAGTGCGGTCGAAGGGCAGCACCGGCAGCGCGATCGCCGCGCCCATCAGGAAGCGGCCGGCGCGTGCCAGTGCGCTGCGTCGCGAGATGCGCTGCGCGGCCGCGCGCGTCGAGCGCTCGAATGCGTCGTCAAGCCATTTCATGCTCTGCGGGCCTCCATTGCGACGAATTCCTGCACCGACGCGACGCCGAGGTCGCGGGCGGTGAACAGGCTCTCGATCTGTTCACGCGAGTTGACGAGGCCCTTGGCCTTCACCTTTCCGGCTTCGTCGACCAGCACTGCGTAGGGCAGCTTGCCGATCCGGTAGGCCATGCCGAGGTCGGTCGACAGCAGGTACGGATACGCCTGCAGGCCGGCGCGGGTGCGGAACGCCGCGTGTTCGTCGACGTCGCCGTCGCTCGCGAACGCGATCTCGAGCCACTGCCCCTCGTCGACGGCGACCCGCTTCAGGATCGGCAGCAGCTTCTTGCACACCGGGCAGGTCGGCGAGAGGAAGAACAGCAGCAGGCTCTTCGTGCGCGCGCCGCCGGTGGCGAAGGGCCGGCCGTCGAGCGTGACCAGGTCGAACGCCGGGGCGGATTCGCCGACTTTCGGCCCGCTGTCGAGCATCAGCGCGCCCATCGGGGCGATGCGCTCGTAGAGCACGCCGATCTGGCGCGCCAGCGCGAAGACGGTGCCGAGCAGCGCGAGCACGGCGACCCACAGGACGATGTTCGAGACGACGAGAGCTTCGGTCATGGTTCGGTCCGTGAGGCGGAGAAGCGTTGCGTGTCGGAGAACAGCTCGTTGACCGCGCCGTAGACGGCCCACAGCGCGAGCGCGGCGAACGCGGTGGTGAAGCCGTCGAGCCAGACCAGCTCGCGCGGCGACTCCGGGGCGGCGGCGAGCGCGCACAGCGCGACCAGCGCGGCGTTGCGCGCCACCAGGATCCAGGACAGGCGCCGCCCCGAGCCCGGTGCGCCGCATCCGCAGTCGATGTCGCGCCGGCCGCGCAGCAGGTTGATGGCGACCGCCCCGGTGACCAGCAGCAGGATCGCGGCGGCCAACCCCGCCCCGGCGGCGCGCGAGGCCGGATGCAGCAGCGCAAGTCCGGCCAGCGCTTCGACGGGCGGCAGCAGCAGCGCGGTAACCCGAGCGCCGGCCGGGCCGAGCAGCCGGTAGCGCTCGACGGCGAGCGTGAAGGCGTCGAGGTCGGCGAGCTTGTGCCAGGCGCCGGCGAGCAGCACGATCGCCAGCGCCGCCGCCGCCGCGTGCCCGAGGACCGGGTCGGCTGCGAAGGCCGGCATCATTGCAGTTCCAGCTGGGTGGCCGAATCGGCGATCGCATCCATCCGCGAGATCACGCGCGGCTTGGCGCCCGCGTCGATCAGCACCAGCCCCATGGTCGCGCCGTCGAGGGCCACCAGCCGCGGTCCCGTGCCCTGCACTGCGGCCAGTGCGATCGCGTTGTGGCCCGGCATGCGGCCGATGCGCTTGTGCGTGGCGATGTCGAACGCCCAGATCTCCGCGGCGGGATTCTTGTGCGACCCCTCGGCGCCGTTCGGGTGCATTGCGACGTACAGCCGCCCGCTGGCCGCGTGGACCGCGAACAGCTGGTAGCCGCCCGGCCGCCAGCCCTTCTTCGCGTCGGCCCCCTGCACCAGCGGCCAGCGCCCCAGGGCCTTCGGCTTGTCCTGCGAAAGATCGACCTCGTGGACCTGGCCGAGGTAGGACACGAAGAAGTAGCGGTCGCCGATCGTCTCGGAATGCACGAAGACCGGGTCGACGTCGGCGTCGAAGAACGGCTCGCTGCGGGTGCGGGCCTTCAGCGCGCCGGCCTCGTCGAGGGTGACGGTCTCGATCGTTCCGTCGCCGCACAGCGTGGCGAAACGCTGCGGCGCGCTTTGCACCGGCAGCGCGAGCCAGCAGCCCGAGGTCGCGATTTCGCTCGCCAGCCTGCGCTGGCGCAGGTCGATCACGCTGACCGTGCTCGCCGGCGTGGCGTTCTGCACGAACAGCCAGCGCCCGTCGGCCGAGACGGTGATCAGGCCCTTGTAGTTCAGCGCCTGGGCGCGCCGGTCGGGAATCGCGATCTCGCCCTTGTGCGCGAGCGTGACGCTGTCCCAGATGTCGATCACCTCGGTTCGGGTGCCGCGCGACAGCCGCGAATAGTAGGTGGTGGAGACGTAGATCTCCTTGCGGTCGGGCGACAGCACCGACTGGCCGGCGAACGCGCTGGGAATGACCCCGACATAGCGCGCGGTGTCGACGTCGATCACGTGCAGCCGGCCGTCGACCATGTGGTTGATCGCGATATCGGAGACGTAGACCCGGTACGGCCCGGCCGGCGACGGGGTCGTGACGGTTTGTTTCTCGGGCAACGATTCCGCCTGGGCCGCGGCCAGGCCGAGGGCCAGGACCAGACCGGCCAGCTGCCGGGGGATGCTGCGACTCACCACGTGCGGTCTCCTCTGAGGGTTCCGGTCTTCGCCGAAACGCCCGGAGGATTCTAGATTCGGACGGCGCTGGCGCGTTAGCCGAAAACGGCAACCGGAGATGCACCTTCTTGGTGCATTGTGCTGCCTGAAGATGGTTGCATATGCAACGGATACCCGAAAAACCCGACCCGATCATTGCCACGAGCGGGTCGATGGTGTTAACTCGATCGTCTGTCCGGAGGCGCCCGCAGGCGCCCCGGGGCCGCTGCGAACACCGCAACGAACGCTGGGGGCCGACGATGATCGGAATCGACCGGGAAGCGACGAACCGATGCGCAGGCGGCGAGCAGTATTCGTTCGCCCGGCTGCTCTCGCGCGATGCCGACGAGCACGCGGCGCGGCTCAGCGCCTGGGACCAGGTCTACGAGCAGCTCACCCCGGGGCCGTTCGAGGGCAGCCTCGTCGAGGCGCTGTTTCGCGACATCCAGCTGTTTCGCGAGACCACCAACCAGGTGATCCACGAATCGGGCAGCGGGCGCGCGGGCGCGTACATGTTCGGCGTGCCGGTCGATACCGAGGTCGAGGGCTATCACGGCGGCCGACCGATCTGTCGCGACTCCGTGATCGTGCTGCGCGACGGCCAGGAGCTCGACCTGCGCTCGCCGCCCAGGCTCGACCTGGTGGCGGTGTCGATGCCGATCGACGCGCTGAGCCGCTACGCGCTGGAGGTCGAGCAACGCGACATCGAGCGCGAGCTGTGCGGCGTGTTCGTCACGTCGCCGCCGCCCGCGCGCGTCGACCGCTTCCGCAAGCTGCTGCTGATGGCCCTGGAATCGATCTCGCACAACCCCGAGAAGCTGCAGCATCCGGCGATGCAGAAGGCGCTCGGCCACGCGATCTTCGGCGCGGTGCTCGACGTGCTGGAGCCCGGCGGCGAGCAGCGCCCCGGCTGCGACGCGCCGACGCGCGGCCACGCGATCGTCAGCCGCGCGCAGGACTACATGCGCGAGCACGTCGAGGAGCCGCTCACGATCGAAGACCTGTGCCGCGAGCTCGGGGTGAGCCGGCGCACGCTGCAATACAGCTTTCGCGAGGTGCTGCGGGTCAACCCGGTGAGCTATCTCAGGGCGCTGCGGCTGAACGGCGTGCGCCGCGCGCTGAAGGCGGCCGACCAGCGATGCGGGTCGGTGCAGGACATCGCCGCGCGCTGGGGCTTCTGGCACCTGAGCCATTTCGCCTCCGACTACCGCCGGATGTTCGGCGAACTGCCCTCCGAAACGCTGAGCCGCAGCGCCTACAACTGACGCGGTGACTCAGGCGGCAACACAGGCGGCGAATCGAGCGACGGATCTGCGTCGAACGCGATGTCGCCGTCGGGCATCGGTTCGCCGGTGGCGCGCAGGCCCGCGAAGTCGAAGCGCTCGCGGTCCATCAGGTGCGAAGGCGTGAGGCGGCCGAGCGCCGCGAACGCGTTCTCGACGCGCCCGGGAAAGCGCCGTTCCCAGTCGCGCAGCAGCTGCTTGATCTCGCGGCGCTTCAGGTTTTCCTGCGACCCGCACAGGTTGCACGGGATGATCGGGAACTCGCGCCACTGCGCAAACCCGGCGAGATCTTCCTCCCTCGCGTAGGCGAGCGGCCTGATCACGATGTGCCGGCCGTCGTCGGAGACGAGCTTGGGCGGCATCGCCTTGAGCTTGCCACCGAAGAACATGTTCAGGAAGAAGGTCTCGAGGATGTCGTCGCGATGGTGGCCCAGTGCGATCTTCGTCGCGCCGAGCTCGTCGGCCACGCGATACAGGATGCCGCGGCGCAGCCGCGAGCACAGCGAGCACATCGTGCGCCCCTCCGGAATCACCCGGGTGACGATCGAATAGGTGTCCTGGTTCTCGATGTGGAAGGGCACCCCGCGCGATTCGAGGTAGCGCGGCAGCACGTGGGCCGGAAACCCCGGCTGCTTCTGGTCGAGGTTGACCGCAACGAGGTCGAAGGCGACCGGGGCGCGGTTGCGCAGCGTGATCAGCAGGTCGAGCAGCGCGTAGCTGTCCTTGCCGCCGGACAGGCAGACCATCACCCGGTCGCCGGCCTCGATCATCCCGAAGTCGGCGATCGCCTGTCCGGTCTGGCGCAGCAGCCGCTTGTGCAGCTTGTTGCGCTCGTAGGCGAGCTTTTCCTCGCGGCGCGTGGCCGGCGGCTCGATCGCGTTCACGGATGCCTCCAGACCTCGACCCGCACTGCGCGCGCGCGCGGCAGCGGTTGCGGTTTGGTGACCGACACCTTCAGTGCGCGCAGGCCGGGCAGTCGCGCGAGGTCGTCGGCGAGCTCGGCGCACAGCGTCTCGACCAGCTTGAAGCGTCGGTCGGCGACGATCCGCTCGACCGCCTCGACGACGCGCTCGTAGTTGACCGTCTCGGACAGCGTGTCGCGGCGCGAGATCTTCCCGGCGTGAGGCACGTACAGCTCGACCTCGATCACCACCGGCCGGCGGCGCGCCTGCTCGCGCTCGTACACGCCGAGAAAGCAGTCGATCTCGATGCCCTGCACGAGGATGCGATAGCAGTCGTGGAAGATGTCTTGCATGATGAACGGTTCGGGAAGGGGCGGCGGCCGCGTCAGCGCGACTCGGCCCAGTGGGAAACCAGGCTGCTGCCGCCGTCGACGTTCAGCACGTGGCCGGTGACGTAATCGTTGCCGAAGAGCAGGAACTCGACCGCGCGGGCGATGTCGCGGGCGTTGCCCAGGCGGCCGAGCGGAATCGACGCCTCGGCGGCGTGGCGCTCGTCGTCGCTGAAGACCGGCTGCTCGGGCCAGTCGAGCGAGCCCGGCGACACCGCGTTCACGCGCACCCGCGGCGCCAGCTCGAGGGCGTGCGCGCGCGTGAGCGCGACGATGCCGGCCTTGGCCGCGGTGTACACCGAGAACTGCGGCAGCGGGCGCTCGGTATGCACGTCGCAGAGGTTGACGATCGCGCCGCCGCGCAGCCGCAGCCACGGGGCCGCCGCCTGGGTCGTGAACAGCGCCGCCTTCAGGTTGCCGTCGACGAGTTCCGACCACTGGCGCTCGTCGATGCTGCCCAGGGGCGTGCGGTAGAAGCTCGATGCGTTGTTCACCAGCGCGTCGAGCCGGTTCTTCCAGTGCGCCGCCTCGTCGACCAGGCGCGCGCATTGCTGCGCGTCGGACAGCTCGGCGGCGACCGCCAGCGCGGAGTCGGCGCGCGACTCGTTCAGCGATGCGGCCAGTTGCCGGGCGTCGTCGGCCGAATGCCGGTGGTGCAGCACGACGCTGCATCCCAGGGCGTGCAGGTGGCGCGCGATCCCGGCGCCGATGCGTCGGGCCGCGCCGGTGACGAGGACGACGCAGTCCGTTTCCATGTCGAAGGCGGGCAAGGCGTCGCAAGTTTAATGCATCGCCATGCATCGGGCGGCGGGCCGGGCTGGTACGATCGGCGCTTCTTCCCGGAGCCCCGGACACTGGCGAGCATGCTGAGCTTCCTTCCCCCGAGCGCGCGCGCGGTCGCGGCGTTCCTGATGCTGGTGGCGAACACGCTGTTCTGGTGCCTGCTGCTGTTCGCGCTGGCGCTGGTGAAGCTCGCGCTGCCGTTCGCGCCGGTGCGAGCCGCGATCGACCCGCTGCTCAACGGCGTCGCCACGCGCTGGATTGCCGGCAATAGCGGCTGGATGCGCCTGACCCAGCGCACCGCCTGGGACGTCGAGGGGCTCGAAGGCTTCGCCTGGCGCGGCTGGTACATGGTCTGCGCGAACCACCAGACCTGGGTCGACATCTTCGTGCTGCAGCACCTGTTCAACCGGCGCATCCCGCTGCTCAAGTTCTTCCTGAAGCGCGAGCTGATCTACGTGCCGATCATGGGGCTGGCGTGGTGGGCGCTCGACTTTCCGTTCATGCGCAGGCACTCCGAGCAGTACCTGAGGAAACATCCCGAAAAGCGCATGGAAGACCTCGAGACGACGCGGCGTGCGTGCGCGAAGTTCGCGCTCGTGCCCACCAGCGTGATGAACTTCGTCGAAGGCACGCGCTTCACTGCCGCGAAGCACGCGGCGCAGCGCTCGCCCTATCGCCACCTGCTCAAGCCGAAGGCCGGCGCGCTCGCGCTGTCGCTGGCCGCGCTGGGAGACAAGTTCGACTCGATGATCGACGTGACGATCGTCTATCCGGGCGGCGTGCCCAGCTTCTGGGATTTCCTGCGCGGCGACGTCACGCGCATCGTGGTGCGCGTCGACCGCCATCCGATTCCGCCCGGCTTCGCGAGCGGCAACTTCATGAGCGACTCGAAGCTGCGCAAGCAGGTGCAGGCGTGGCTGCACGAGTTGTGGGAACGCAAGGACCGCCGCATCGACGAGTTGCTCGCAGCGGCCGGCTCGCCCGGGGCGGGCGCCACGAGCGCGCCGCGCTGACGCGGGGCGCAGCCGGGGGCTTCGGGGCGTGGCCGCCGCCGACATCCTGCCGACGCCGGCGGCACCCGCCGCGCAGGCCTCGCGCGAACTGGCCGGCCGCATCGCCGGCGCGATCGGCCGCGCAGGCGGCTGGATCGGCTTCGATCGCTACATGGCGATGGCGCTGTACGAGCCGGCGCTCGGTTACTACGCGGGTGGCAGCCGCAAGTTCGGCGCCGACGGCGACTTCGTTACGGCGCCCGAGCTGTCGCCGCTTTTCGGGCAGTGCCTGGCGGCGCAGTGCGCCCACTGGTTCGATGCGACACCGGCCGCGATCGTCGAGTTCGGCGCGGGCTCGGGGGCGCTGGCCGCGCAGCTGCTCGCGTCGCTCGACGCGCTCGGCAGCGCCCCCGAGCGTTACTCGATCGTCGAGGTGTCGGCTCCGTTGCGCGCGCTGCAGCGCGAGACGCTGTCGGCGCGCGTGCCCGCGCTCGCCGGCCGTGTCGAGTGGCTCGAAGCGCTGCCCGAGCGGATCGAGGGAGTCGTGGTGGCCAACGAGGTGCTCGACGCGATGCCGGTGCGGCTGTTTCGCTGGCACGAAGGCGCGGTGCTCGAACGCGGCGTGGCCTGCGTGCCGCAGGGCGGCAGCTTCGCGTTCGCCGACCGGCCTGCCGACGACGCCTTTGCCGCCCACGTGCTGGCCACGCTGCGCGAAGCCTGGGCCGAAGGTGGCGAGCCGGCCGGCGACTACGTCTCGGAGATCGGCGAGCAGGCCCAGGGCTGGGTGGCCACGGTGGCCGGGCGGCTGGCGCACGGCGCGATGCTGCTGCTCGACTACGGCTTTCCGCGCACCGAGTACTACCATGCGCACCGCAGCACCGGCACGCTGCAGTGCCACTACCGGCATCGGGTGCACGGCGATCCGTTCGTCTGGCCGGGCCTGCAGGACATCACCGCGCACGTCGACTTCACCGCGGTGAGCCGCGCGGCGCTCGGCGCCGGGCTGCAGGCGCTGGGCTACAACTCGCAGGCGCGCTTCCTGCTCGATTGCGGGCTGCTCGATCGCCTGGCGCAGATGCCGCGCGACGATGCCCGGCTGTGGGCGAAGCAGGCGCAGGCGGCGCAGATGCTGTTGTCGGAAGCCGAAATGGGCGAACTGTTCAAGGCGATCGCGTTCGGCCGCGGCGTGCCCGACGACGCGCCGGGCTTCGCCACGCGCGACCGGCGCGGCGCGCTGGGCTGACGGCGCACCACCATGCTCAAGTGGCTGCTGGTGGTGACGCTGGCGCTGGTGCTGTTCTCGGGCCTGATGCCGCTGCTGCGCCGTTTCGGCATCGGCCGGCTGCCGGGCGATTTCGCGTTCCGCGCGTTCGGGCGCGACTGGTCGATCCCGCTGGCCTCGACGGTGCTGCTGTCGCTGCTGGCGGCGCTGATCGCGAAGCTGCTCTGAATTCAGCCGCCCTCGCGGCCTGCAGCGCCGATCGCCGCGGTGACCGCGGCGACGCGCGCGGCGTGGATCGCCTCGCGGAGGCCGGTGCTCGAGTCGGCATGCGCGGCCGCGATCGCTCCGGCATCGACCGCGCGCATCGCCTGGGCGCCCAGGCGCAGGCGTTCGGCCTGAGGCCACGGGCGGTCGCCGAAACCGAGCCGGCCGCGCCAGTCGGACTCGCAGGCCGCGATCAGGTCGTCGAGCCGCTGCGGCTTGCGAAGCACGTCGAGCCGCTCGAGCAGCCGGGCGAGGGTGCCCGGGCGCAGTTCGAGCGCGCGGTGCATCAGTTCGTGCTCGCGCGCGACCAGTCGCGCCAGGTCGCGGCACTCCACCGGGACGCGCAGCCGCGCGCACAGCGCGTCGATGAGCGCCGGCGAGCGTTCCTCGTGCCCGGGGTGGCGCGGCCATTGCTCGCGCGGCGTCGTTCCCTTGCCGACGTCGTGCAGCAGCGTGGCGAAGCGCACCGCCAGCCGCGCCCCGGTGGCCGCGGCATGGTCGATCGCCATCATCACGTGCACGCCGGTGTCGATCTCCGGATGATGCTCGGGCGGCTGGGGCACGCCCCAGAGCCGTTCGACTTCCGGAAGGATGCGCGCCAGCGCGCCGCAGTCGCGCAAGACCGCGAACATCCGCGACGGATGTCGTTCCATCAGCCCGCGCGACAGTTCCTGCCAGACGCGCTCGGGAACCAGCGCGTCGACCTCGCCGTGCTCGACCATGTGGCGCATCAGCGCCATCGTCTCGGGGGCAACGGTGAACCGGTCGAAGCGCGCTGCGAAGCGCGCCAGGCGCAGGATCCGCACCGGATCCTCGGTGAACGCGGCACCGACGTGGCGCAGCACGCCGGCGCGCAGGTCGGCGAGCCCGCCGTGCGGGTCGATCAGGGTGCCGTCGGCATCGCGCGCCATCGCGTTGATCGTGAGGTCGCGGCGCAGCAGGTCGTCTTCGAGGGTCACGTCGGGCGCGTAGTGCACCGCGAAGCCGCGATAGCCCGGCGCGGTCTTGCGCTCGGTGCGCGCGAGCGCGTACTCCTCGTGCGTCTGAGGGTGCAGGAACACCGGGAAGTCGCGGCCGACCGGCTGGAAGCCGCGCTCGATCAGCATCTCGGGCGTGGCGCCGACGACCACCCAGTCGTGGTCCTTCACCGGCAGCCCGAGCAGTTCGTCGCGCACCGCGCCGCCGACGCAGTAGATCTTCATCGGGTAGCGCGCCGCGTGTGCACGGCAGCGACGCTCAACGGCGCGCGCGCATGCGCTCGATGCCGTAGCGGGCCGGGCCGCGGCTCAGGTACGACGGGGCGATCGCGCCCAGCGGCGTGGGCGTCAGCCCGAGCTCGGGCGCGATCGGGCCGCTTGCGACGTTGTCGATCGCCATCGAGTCGAAGTTGTCGCGCGACATCAGCGTCGGCCCGGGTGCGAGCTCGAGCAGCGCCGCCTGCAGTCGTCCGGGCCCGTCGGGCAGCGCGATGATCGGGCGACGGTGGCCGCAGTGCCGACCGGCCAGCGCGACCAGTTCGCGCAGCGTGAAGACCTCGGGACCGGCGAGCTCGTAGCAGCCTCGATGCGTGGCGGGGAGGTCGAGCGCATTGACGAAGGCCTGCGCGACGTCGTCGACGTATACCGGCTGGAAGCGGGCGTCGGCGCGGCCGAGCGGCATCGCCGGCAGCCAGGCCTGCAGGCTCGCGAACAGGTTGAGGAAGTGGTCGCCGGGCCCGAACACGACCGAGGGCCGGAAGATCGTCCAGTCGGGCGCGGAGCCTTCGCGCACCGCCCGCTCGCCGGCGGCCTTCGAGCGCAGGTACATCGACGGAAGTGCCTGCTCGCCGCCTTCGCGCACGCCCAGCGCGGACATGTGCAGCAGCCGGCGCACGCCGGAGTGGGCGCAGGCTGCCACGATCTTCGCGGGCAGGCGCACGTGCGCAGCGTCGAATCCGGGGCCCCAGGGCGAGCCACGACGGTCGTGCAGGATGCCGACCAGGTTGATGACCGCGTCGGACTGCGCCACCAGCCGGCGCAGCTGCGTCTCGTCGTGAACGTCGGCCTCGACCAGTTCGACCGTGGGCAGCGGCAGCAGGTGCCGGGCGCGCTCGTAGCGCCGTGTGGGCACCGTTACCCGCTTCCCGGCGGCGGCGAGGCGGGCGGCGAGCTGGCTGCCGATGAAGCCGGAGCCGCCGATCAGCAGGATGCGCGCATGGGCCATGTCCGCGCGATCAGGGAAGCTCGCTGGGCGATGCGGGCTGCGGGGCCACGAGGCCCAGCCGCGCCTTCAGCGACTGCGGTTCGCCCGAGAACAGCGCGGCGTAGAAGACCGCGTTCGACAGCACCTTCTTCACGTAGTCGCGCGTCTCGTTGAACGGGATGATCTCGGCGAAGATCGCTCCCTCGACCGGGCGGGGCAGCATCGCGCGCCAGCTGCGCGGACGCCCCGGGCCGGCGTTGTAGGCGGCCGACGCGAGCACCGGCGAGCCTTCGAGGTCGTCGAGCACGCTGCGCAGGTAGAAGGTGCCGAAGCGCAGGTTGGTGGGCAGGTCGTGCAACTGCTCGACGCGGAAGTCGCGCTCGCCGAGCTTGCGCGCGATCCAGCGCGCCGTCGCGGGCATGATCTGCATCAGCCCTTGCGCGCCGGCCCAGGAACGGGCATCCATGATGAAGCGCGATTCCTGGCGGATCAGTCCGTAGATCCAGGCGGGATCGAGTCCGCGCCTGGCCGCCACCGGCTCGAGCTCGTCGAGGAACGGCGAGACGAAGCGCAGCCGGAAATCGTGCTCGGTCTCGGTGCGGTCGGCGGTGTTCACGCAGCGGTCGAGCACCTTGCGCTGGCAGGCCCATTCGGCCGCTGCGAGCAGCTGGCGGTCGTTCATGCCGCGCAGCTGGAAGTTCCATTCGCGATTGCCCTCGAGCCGCAGGCCGAGCCGGTAGAACTCGAGCGCGCGGGCGAAGCCTTCGTTGCGCGCCGGCTCGGCGAGTTCGGCCTCGGTGGGCGGAGCCGCGCGCGGCGGCGGCGAGGTGAGGCGGCCGAGGTCTTCGGCGGCGAGCTGTCCGTAGAAGTTGAACTGGCCGGCCAGCGTGCGCAGCAGCGCCTCGGCGCCGGCCGACTCGCCGGATTCGCGCATCGCGCGCGCCGTCCAGTAGATCCAGGTGGGGTCGCGCCGGCCGGACTCGGACATGCGCGCGACCACCGCGCGCAGCGTGGTCCAGTCTTGCGCGCGCAGCGCCGCGCGCGCGAGCCACACCCAGGTCTCGTCGGTGGCCGGCGCCTTCAGCGCCAGCCGCGTCCAGTCGAGCGACTCGGGTGCGAGGCGGCGCATGCCGGCGGCTGCGACCTGCGACCAGGCGAAGTCGAGGTCTTCGCCGCGCAGCTTGGCCAGGCCCGCCTGCAGCTTCTGCGCGGCGGCGGCCGGGTCGTCGCGCGCCAGCCTGCCCAGCGCGATCAGCGCGATCTCGCTGCCCGGGGACTGAGCGAGCGCGCGCGACGGCTTCGACAAGGCCGCCTCGACCGCGGTGGGGTCGAGGCCCAGCGCCGAGGCCGTGCGCCGGATCGTGTCGGGTCCGTTGGTTTCGATCGCCACGCGCAGTCGTGCGCGCAGGTCGGCGGGCTGCAGCGCGCCCGAGCGCGCCATCTCATCGAAGAGCGCGCCGCAGCCGTCGCCGAAGCGGCGCACCGAGAAGACGATCTCGCGCGCATCGGGCGCCGGCTCGCCGCGCTGCAGGTGTCCGAGCGAGGCATAGCAGTGCACTTCGTCGTCGTCGCGCAGCACCCACTTCGCGTATTCGCCGTCGAACTCGCTCCATAGTCCGCGGCGGCCGAGGTCGAGCAGCCAGTCGCGGCGCATCAGGTCGGCCACGATCGTGCCCGGGTGGCGGTCGATGAAGCGGCGGATCGCGGCATCGGACGCACCGGGCGCCGCATCGGAACGCGGCGGCTGCAGTTGCAGGCGAAGCCGCCAGAACTCGAGGTACTCGGCCAGCGGGTGGCCTTCGGCCTGCGCGGCTGCGGCCTCGAAGCGTGGGAGGTCGTTGCGCGCGAACGCTTCGCGCGCTGCCACCAGCGCTTCGTCGGCGCTCATCGTCGCCGCGATGCGTGCCGCCGGGCGCTTGCCGGCCTGCACCGGCGCCAGCGTGCACGCGCCGATCAGTCCTACAATCACGGCAAGGGCGATACGGTGTCTCATCGCCGGCAACTCACTACGCACCACGAAACATCGTTGCAGCGAACGCTGCATGAACGACACGACTCGAAACCCGGAACCGAGGATAACACGCAGCATCGCCGACGAAGCCGCGCGTCGCGACGCGCGCAACACGTTGCTCGCACGGCGCCGCTCGATGGACGCGCAGGCGCGCCGCGCGGCCGATGCGGCGATCGCCGCGCGGCTCGAAGCGTGGCTCTCCACGCGCCCGGCCGGCGAGCGTGCGGCGCTCGGCGTCTACTGGCCCGTTCGGGGCGAGCCAGACCTGCGCGAGTCGATGGCAGGCTGGCATCGCGCCGGGCATGCGATCGCGCTGCCGCGCGTGGCTGCCGACAGCGGTGCGCTCGAATTCGGGCGCTGGACGCCCGCGGCGACGATGCGTCCGGCGGCCTTCGGCATTGCGCTTCCCGAGCCGTTCGAATTGCTGGTGCCGACGTTGCTGATCGTCCCGTGCGTCGGATTCGACCTGCGCGGCTACCGGCTCGGCTACGGGGGCGGCCACTACGACCGCACGCTGGCCGTGCGCGCGCTGCCGGCGATCGGCGTCGCCTACGATGCGTGCGAGCTCGCCCGCTTCGTCGCCGCCGGACACGACCGGCCGATGACGGCGATCGTCACCGAGACACGCACGATCACGCGGCAGTGAGCGGCGCGGCGCAGAGCTGCGCGGCGGGCCTCAGGCCGTAGGCACCGTCGGCCAGCCCGCGCACGATGCGCACCTGGCCGTATTCGCGATCCTTCGTCGTCGCCATCAGGTCGCGCTCGAACGGCGCTGCGGTCGGCGCCTTGTCGGGGCCGGCGAGCACCATCACGCGGGGCTCGAGTCGCCGTACGCGGTTGTGGGCGAGCACGACCGCGACTTCGCCGGTGGACAGCTCGACCAGGCTGCCGACCGGGAACAGGCCGACGGCCTGGACGAACTGCTCCACCAGCGCTTCGTCGAACGACGTGCCGGCCCACTCGTAGAGGTTCATCAGCGCGTCCTGCGGCGCCGACGCGTTGGCGTAGGCGCGAATCGCCACCAGCGCGGCGAAGCTGTCGGCGATCGCCGCCATGCGGCCATGAATGCCGATCTCGTCGCCCCTGAGGCCCTTCGGGTAGCCCGTGCCGTCGAGCCGCTCGTGATGTTGCGCGATGCCTTCCTCGACCGCGCGCGGCAGGCGCATGTCGCGGCGAAGCGCCTCGAGGCCGAGGCGCACGTGCTCCTTGACCACGTTGTGCTCGGCCGCCGTGAGCATGCCCGGCTTGTCGAGCAGGGCCTGAGGCAGCAGCGCCTTGCCGACGTCGGCGAGCATGCCGATTGCCGCCAGGTGGGCGAGCTCGCGGCGCGGCAGCCCGAGGTGGCGCCCGAGCGCGACCAGGTACAGCGCAACCTTCAGTCCGTGCGAGCTCGCGTCGCGTTCGTCCTCGTCGAGCCGCGCCACCCACATCAGCGCGTCGGGATTGTCGATCATGCTGTCGACGACCTCGTCGATCGCGCGGCCGAACTCGAGCATGTCGTGCGCGCGACGCTCGCGCACGCAGGCGGCGATCGCACGCAACTGGCGTGACGCGTTCGCCCAGGCTGCGCGCGCCCGCGGCAGTTCGTCGGCGACCGCCGCGCGATCGGCATAGCGGCGCAGCCGCTCCTCGGGCGCGAGCTGCGCGCGGATCGCCTCGCGCACCTGCGCGAGCGACGCACGCGCCTCGTCGAGGCCCGCGTCGTCGCCGAGCAGGCCGCGAAACCACCCGACAGCGCGCCCGAGACGCGACGAGCGCGCGGCCGCCGTGTCGCCGGCCACTGCGGTCGCCTTGATGAACTGGCGGAAGCGCTCGCGGGTCTGGTTGCTGATCTTGACGTCGGAGCGGATGCGCACCGGCCGCGGGGGACGCTCCTGGCGCGGGCCGCGGTCGTCGAGCACGGTGTCGAAGCGGAGCGGGCCGTTCGGGCCGGCTTCGGATGGCCGCTCGAACGGGTGGTCGCTCAGCTCGGCGTTGCGGATCGCCTCGGCGAGGCCGACATCGGACAGTTCGGGGTCGACGTACACGTAGCGGCAATACCGGCGCAGCGTGTCCAGCTCGATCTGGCTGTCCACGCGAAAGCCCTGCAGCAGGAACGGCGTGTCGAGCCAGGGCCGGTCGAGCTCTGCCACGTACATGCCGCACTGCAGGCTCTCGGCCGGAATCTGGTAGCGCGTGGCCGGAACGGCGCCGGGTGGCTGCGGGCTGGCTGGCATTTCGGTAGGCGACGGGCACGCCGACGGGCGCGCGGGAATCGGGTTCGGGGGTCGGGTTCATGGTAGCCACGACCGCCGCGCCCGACCAACGCCGTCGCGGCGCGCTTCGCGGCCACGGCAACAGCAGCCGACGAGCGGACACCGGGCCGCCATCGGCGGCACGATGCTGCTGCGGCGGCGCTCAGCCGCGCGCGAGCCCGATCGCTTCGAGCACCCGCGCGGTGGCCGCGCTCTGGTTCAGCGTGTAGAAGTGCAGCCCCGGCACGCCCTCGGCGAGCAGGCGCCGGCACATCGCGGCGACCACTTCGGCGCCGAAGTCGCGGATCGCTTCGATGTCGTCGCCGAACGAGGCGAGCCGCAGCCGGAGCCAGCGCGGAATCTCCGCGCCGCAGGCGTCGGAGAAGCGCGCCAGCTGGGTGAAGTTGCCGATCGGCATGATGCCGGGAACGATCGGCACGTCGACGCCGAGCCGGCGCGCGTCGTCGCGAAAGCGCAGGTACGCGTCGGCATTGAAGAAGTACTGCGTGATGGCCGAGTCGGCGCCGGCGCGAACCTTGATCGCGAATGCCTCGAGGTCGTCGCGCGGGCTGCGCGCCTGCGGGTGCATCTCCGGGTAGGCGGCCACTTCGAGGCGGAACCAGCCGGCGGTCTCGGCGCGCACGAACGCGACCAGGTCGCTCGCGTGGCGAAAGTCGCCCGGTTCACGCATTCCCGAGGGCACGTCGCCGCGCAGCGCGACCAGGCGCCGGATGCCGTGCGTGCGATACAGCGTGAGCAGTTCGCGCACCGACTCGCGCGTGGCGCCGACGCACGACAGGTGCGGCGCCACCGTGCGCCCCTCGGCTGCGATCTCGAGCACCGTGGCGAGCGTCTTCTCGCGCGTGGCGCCGCCCGCACCGTAGGTGACGCTGAAGAACTCGGGTGCGAACGCGGCCAGCCGGGCACGTACCTCGCGCAGCCGGGCGGCGCCGTCGGGGGTATTGGGCGGGAAGAACTCGAAGCTCAGGGCCGGATCGGAAGGATTCGTCATTTGCGTGCGTACAGGAAGAATTCGCGGTTGCCGTCGCCGCCGCGGATCGGGCTTTCGAACCAGTCGTCGACCGCCCAGCCGGCGGCCGCGGCGGCGTCGCAGACCTTGCGCCGCACGACATCGTAGAGGGCAGGATCGCGGACGATGCCGTGGCGATCGACGCCGCCCGGCCCGACCTCGAATTGCGGCTTGACCAGAGCGAGCAGGCGCGCAGCGGGCCGCGCCAGCGCGAACGCCGGCGCCAGCGCATGGGCGAGCGAGATGAAGCTGAGGTCGGCCACCACCAGGTCGAAGCCCGCGGGCGGGAAGGCTGCATCGAGCGTCGCCGGCACGAGCGCGCGCACGTTGACGCCCTCGAAGGCCTGCACCCTCGGATCGCGGCGCAGCGGCTCGCGCAGCTGGCCGTGCCCGACGTCCACGCCGACCACCCGCAGCGCCCCGGCCTGCAGCAGGCAGTCGGTGAAGCCCCCCGTGCTCTGGCCGAGGTCCAGGCAGGTCAGTCCGCGCGCGTCGACGCCGGCGCGCGCGAGCGCGCCGGCCAGCTTCAGTCCGCCACGCGACGCATAGCGCAGCCCGGCGCCCGCCTCGACCGTCAGCGGCGTGTCGTCGGCGAGATCGAGCGAGGCCTTGCGCAGCACCTGCTCGCTCGCGCCGATGCGCGCCCGCACCGCACCGGCCTCGATCAGCTCGCGCGCGCGCGCCCGTGATGCCGCCAGGCCGCGCGCGACGAGAAGCTGATCGGCGCGCATGATCGGGAGTGTGGCCGCGGCGCGCGGCGGCGCGGCGGCCGCCGGCGATCCGCGCTCCGCGTCAGTAGCGATAGGAGTCGGGCTTGAAGGGCCCTTCGACCGGCACGCCGATGTAGGCCGCCTGCTCGGGGCTCAGTTCGGTGAGCATCGAGCCGAGCTTCTTCAGCTGCAGCCGCGCGACCTTCTCGTCGAGGTGCTTGGGCAGCACGTAGACCTTGCCGCGCTCGTAGAAGTCGCGGTGCGTCCACAGCTCGATCTGCGCGATCGTCTGGTTCGCGAACGACGAGCTCATCACGTACGACGGATGGCCCGTGCCGCAGCCCAGGTTCACCAGCCGGCCTTCCGCGAGCAGGATGATGCGCTTGCCGTCGGGGAAGATCACGTGGTCGACCTGCGGCTTGATGTTCTCCCACTGGTACTGCTTCAGCGACGCGACGTCGATCTCGTTGTCGAAGTGGCCGATGTTGCAGACGATCGCCTGGTCCTTCATCGCCTTCATGTGGGCGTGCGTGATCACGTCCTTGTTGCCGGTGGCGGTGACGAAGATGTCGGCCTTGTCGGCCGCGTATTCCATCGTGACGACGCGATAGCCCTCCATCGCCGCCTGCAGCGCGCAGATCGGATCGCACTCGGTGACCCAGACCTGCGCCGACAGCGCGCGCAGCGCCTGCGCCGAGCCCTTGCCGACGTCGCCGTAGCCGGCCACCAGCGCGACCTTGCCGGCGACCATCACGTCGGTGGCGCGCTTGATGCCGTCGACCAGCGATTCGCGACAGCCGTAGAGGTTGTCGAACTTGCTCTTGGTGACTGAATCGTTGACGTTGATCGCACGCAGCGCCAGCTCGCCGCGCGCCGACATCTGGTACAGCCGCTTGACGCCGGTGGTGGTCTCTTCGGTGACGCCGACGACCGCGTCGAGCTGCCGCTGGTACCAGGACGGATCCTTCGCGAGCTGCTTGCGGATCGCCGCGAACAGCGAGACTTCCTCTTCGCTCGCCGGGTGCGCGAGCACCGAGGCATCCTTCGCGGCGCGGGTGCCCAGGTGCAGCAGCAGTGTCGCGTCGCCGCCGTCGTCGAGGATCATGTTCGACGGCTTGCCGTCGGGCCATTCGAAGATGCGGTGGGTGTATTCCCAGTAGTCGTCCAGCGACTCGCCCTTGATCGCGAACACCGGCGTGCCGGTGGCGGCGATCGCGGCCGCAGCGTGGTCCTGCGTCGAGAAGATGTTGCACGAAGCCCAGCGCACCTGCGCACCGAGCGCGGTGAGCGTCTCGATGAGCACTGCGGTCTGGATCGTCATGTGCAGCGAACCGCTGATGCGCGCGCCTGCGAGCGGCTTGCTCGCCGCGTATTCGTCGCGGATCGCCATCAGGCCGGGCATCTCGGTTTCCGCGATGCGGATTTCCTTGCGGCCCCAGTCGGCCAGCGCGATGTCGGCCACGCGGTAGTCGGGGGTGCCTGCAGTCTTGGGTACGGCGGACATGGTCACTCCATCAAAGGGCGACCCGCCGGGGCCACAGCGGGCGCCGGTGCTGCCGCGCGCTCGTCGGCCGTGGGGGTCACGGTTCAACGAGCGCCGTTGCAACAGAGGGAAGAGTCCCGAGCCTGGCGGCTCCGGCGATGCCGGAACCCGTTGCAGCGCTCCTCGGGATCGCGCGAATTATAGCCGGACAGGGTTCAGGTCTGCGCCGAGAAGTAGTCCCTCAGGCGCAGGCCGAAGGCTCCGGCGGGCAGCCCCCGGGCGATGCTTACCGAGTGGCCATGCCCGGCCTGCGCCGCCGTCCGCGAGTTCGCGCCGCGCGAGGACGGTGGGCCCTTGTCCGCACCGGTCATCACGACCAGTTTCGGCTGCACCCGGCTTCCGGGTCGCCGGCCGACCACCGCCGCCACCTCGCCGGTCTGCAACTCGACCAGCGTGCCCACCGGAAACGCTCCGGTGGCGAGAACGAACTGCTCGACCAGGTCGCGGCAGAACAGCGAGCCCGACCACTCGTACAGCGCGGCCAGCGCCTCCTGGGCGGGCAGCGGGTTCGCGTAGGCGCGCGCCGCGGTGATGGCACCGAAGCTGTCGGCGATCGCCGCCATCCGTCCGTGCAGGCCGATCGCGCCGGCGCGCAATCCGTTCGGGTAACCGGAGCCGTCGAGCCGTTCATGGTGCTCGGCGACTCCCCGCATGACCGCGGGCGGGATCGTGCCGGCGCGCGACAGGATGTCCAGGCCGATCGTGACGTGCTGCTTGAGCAACGCGTACTGGCTCGGCGCGAGGACGCCCGGATGCTCGAGCACCTCGCGCGGCAGCAGCGCCTTGCCGATGTCGCCGAGCACGCCGATCAGCGCGAGGTCGCGCAGTGCCGCGCGGTCCATGCCGAGCGCGCGGCCGAATTCGGCCAGGCAGGTGGCTGCGGCGATCGCCGGGTTCGGAGCCGCCGCGTGGTTCGCATGAACGGCCTGCACCCAGCGCATCGCGTCCGGCGCCGCCGCGACCGCCGCTGCGAAGGCATCGGCCGCCTCGGCGAGCGGCTCGAACGCGAGTGCGGTGCCCTGGCGAACCTGGCGGATGGCGGCATCGCTTGCCGCGACCAGGCAGGCGTGCGCCGGCCGCACCAGCGTCATCGATTCGCGGATCGGCGCCCCTTCGCCGTGATCGCAGGCTCCGATCGTCTCGCCCCAGGCGTCGCGCAGGCGCTCGTGCGCGGCCCGATGATGCGCGGCAGTCGCGTCCGGCGAGTCGCTGCGGTCGCGGCCCAGGCGCCGCTTCGCCGTCTCGCACCAGGCGCAGGATCCCGGCGCGCGCGGCCCGGCCGGGATGCACGTCGTCGCGGGGCTTGGGGATCCCGCTCGACGCGGTGACGCGGTGCCGGGGGCTCGCGTCGCGCAGCGGCGCTGCGGCGCCGTTGCTCCCGTGTGGAGCCGGGCCGTGGCCGCTCGAAGCCTCGTCGTGACCGCCGAACGCCGGATCGCGGGAGAGGACTGCCGCGGCGCGGATCGCTGCGGCCAGCTCGCCCGAGGAGCGGCCCGGATCGACCATCACGAACTGGCAGTACCGGCGGATGGCCTGCAGCTCCTCATCGGTCTGCACCAGCACGCCCTTGGGCGGCAGCGGCGTATCGGACCACGGCCGGTCGAGGCCGGCGACGAACATCCCCGCAAGCAGGCGCCGCGTGTCCACGCGCTGCAGCTCGCCCCCGGCGTCGTCGAGCACCGTGCAGGCAAGCTCGCCGGCATCCTCGACGATGGCGGCTTCGGCGGCGTTGTCCATACTGAAATCCCCCGTGGCGACCCGTTGAGCGGGTCCATCCGTGGCAGCGTAATCGGCGTGCCCGGCTCCACGCGGCCCGACGGGCGGCCGCCTGCCGGGAGCCGCCGGTGACGCGCTACACTCGGCGCATGTCCAGGATCGCGGATCTGCGCAAGAGCTACGAGCGCGGCGAGCTCGACGAGAGCCACGCGCACGCCGACCCGCTCGAACAGTTCCGGGTCTGGTTCGACCAGGCGCTGAAGGCGGAGTTGCCCGAGCCCAACGCGATGACGGTCGCGACGGTGGGCGAGAACGGCCGGCCCTCGACGCGGGTGGTGCTGATCAAGGAGTTCGACGCGCGCGGCATCGTCTGGTACACGAACTACGAGAGCCGCAAGGGGCGCGAGCTCGCGGTCCATCCGGTGGCCGCGCTGCAGTTTCACTGGGTCGAGCTCGAGCGCGTGGTGCGCATCGAAGGGCAGGTCGCGCGCGTCGATGCGGCCGAGTCCGACGCCTATTACGCCTCGCGTCCGCTCGCCTCGCGGATCGGCGCCTGGGCCTCGGAGCAGAGCCGCCCGCTGTCTTCGCGGGCCGCGCTGGTGGCGCGCGCCGCCGAGTTCGGGCTGAAGTTCGGCCTGCACCCGCCGCGCCCGCCGCACTGGGGCGGCTTCCGGCTGGCGCCCGACTACTGGGAGTTCTGGCAGGGGCGTCCGTCGAGGCTGCACGACCGGATCGCCTACCGGCGTGGCACCGACGGCGGCTGGGCGCGGCAGCGGCTCGCGCCCTGAGGGGGCGGCGCGCCACGTGCCCGGGCAGGGCGCGTTATCAGTGCAGCCGCGACGCGAGCAACTCGAGCAATGCCACCGGCAGCAGCGCGTAGGGATCGCGCTTGCGCGCCAGCGCCTCGGCCATCTCGCGCAGCGCCGGCGCGCAGACGATCAGCATCTCGATCGCGTGCAGCTCGTCGTCGTGCGACAGCGTCTCGAGCAGCCCCGGCAGGTAGCCATCGGGCAGCTCGCGCGCGCGCAGGCTGCCGCCCGGATGGTCGCGCAGGTGCAGCGAGCTTTCGGGCGTGGCGCGAAACGAGCGCAGCCAGCGGCGCGCGCATTCGCCGGGATCGCCGGCCTCGATGTGGCTGGCCAGCGCCACCAGTCCCAGGCGCGTGGCCATCGACAGTCGCGGCTCGCCGGCCAGGGCCTCGGTGACGTCGGCCGACAGCCCGCGGTTGTCGGGCCGCGGGCACTCCATCAGGCGCGAGACGGCATGCAGGACCGGATACATGCCGGCATTGGAACAGCACCGGCCGCCGGGCGGGTTGATCCCGGTCAGCCGCTCCCCAAGCGGCGCCCGGCGCAATCCGCGAAGTGCACCGGACAGAATGTTTCCGCGAGCAAAGGCGCAGGCCCGGCTCGCTGCCGACTGCCCCGGCGCGTTGACGAGGCTCAGCCCGCGTCGGCGCGCAGGGCAGCGGCCTTGTCGGTGCGCTCCCAGGTGAAGTCGGGATCGTCGCGGCCGAAATGGCCGTAGGACGCGGTCTTCTGGTAGATCGGGCGCAGCAGGTCCAGCATCTGCACGATGCCCTTGGGCCGCAGGTCGAAGTGTTTCGAGACGAGCGCGGCCAGCTTCTCGTCGCTGATGCGCCCGGTGCCCTGCGTGGTGACCATCACCGAGGTCGGACGCGCGATGCCGATCGCATACGAGATCTGTACCAGGCACTTGCTGGCCAGCCCGGCCGCGACGATGTTCTTGGCGACGTAGCGGGCGGCGTAGGCGGCCGAGCGGTCGACCTTCGAAGGATCCTTGCCCGAGAACGCGCCGCCGCCGTGGGGAGCGGCGCCGCCGTAGGTGTCGACGATGATCTTGCGCCCGGTGAGGCCGCAGTCGCCCTGCGGCCCGCCGACCACGAAGCGGCCGGTGGGGTTGACCAGGTAGCGCACCTCGCCCTTGCGCAGCCCGGGCGGGATCACCGGTTCGATGATGTGCTCGATGACCGCGTCGCGGATCTGCTGCTGGGTCATCTCGGGAGCGTGCTGCGTCGAGATGACGACGGTGTCGGCGGCCACCGGCCGTCCGTCGGCGTAGCGCAGCGTGACCTGCGACTTGGCGTCGGGCCGCAGCCAGGGCAGCGTGCCGTTGCGGCGCAACTCGGACTGGCGCTCGACGAGCCGGTGCGCGTAGTAGATCGCGGCCGGCATCAGGTCGGGCGTCTCGTCGCAGGCATAGCCGAACATCAGCCCCTGGTCGCCGGCACCCTGGTCGAGGTTGTCGTCGCCGGCCTTGTCGACGCCTTGCGCGATGTCGGGCGACTGCTTGTCGTAGGCGACCAGCACCGCGCAGCCCTTGTAGTCGATGCCGTATTCGGTGTTGTCGTAGCCGATGCGCTTGAGCGTGTCGCGCGCGACGTGGATGTAGTCGACGTTGGCCTTGCTGGTGATCTCGCCGGCCAGCACCACCAGTCCGGTGTTGCACAGCGTTTCGGCCGCCACCCGCGAACGTGGATCCTGCGCGAGGATGGCGTCGAGGATGGCGTCCGAGATCTGGTCGGCGACCTTGTCCGGGTGGCCCTCGGAGACCGATTCGGAGGTGAACAGAAATTCGTTTGCCAACTCTTCTCTCCTGTCAGGGCGACCGCGGGGACGCAGGCCAACGGGACCACCCCGCCGCGAAAGAGGGGGGCGACCGGATTATATAGTCCGGTTTTCGCTGCGCGGGCGACCCTGATGTCGAACTTTCCCGGATCGCATAGACTCGCGCCGCGCCCCCGCGCATCCGCGCCGACCCGTCCGGAGCGGGGCCGCGCCTGGCCGAGAACCGATGTCCGTGGAATCCGTACGCCCAGACCAGCCTGACAGCTCGAGCAGCCGCGCGCTGGTCGCGGCCATGCGGATGCTGGGCGCCTTGCCGCTCCGGTTTCTGCGAGCATTCGGTGCGGCGCTCGGTCTCGCGGCGTACCTGCTGTCGGCCGGCTATCGGCGCAAGCTCCTCGCGAACCTGCGCACTGCCGGCTATGACTCGACGGCCGACGCCTGGAGCGCCGCGGCCGAGGCCGGGCGGATGGTCGGCGAACTGCCCTTCGTCTGGCGTCGCGCGCCGGCCGATCTGGCCCGGCACGTCGTCTGCGACGACCTGCAGATCCTCGACGCCGCCGAGGCGCGCGGCGGAATCGTGTTCCTCACGCCGCACCTGGGCGCCTTCGAGGTCACCGCGCGCTTCTATGCCAGCCGCGCGCCGATCACCGTGCTCTACAAGCCCCCCAGGAAGGCCTGGATGCGCCCGCTGGTCGAGTTCTCGCGCGCGACCGGCTCGATGCGCGCGGTGCCGGCGACGCTCGCCGGCGTGCGGGCGATGCTGCGCGCGCTGCGCGCCGGGGAAGCGGTGGGCCTGCTGCCCGACCAGGTCCCCGGAGCGGGCGAGGGCCGCTGGGTGCCGTTCTTCGGCCGGCCCGCCTGGACGATGACACTGCCGCAGCGGCTGGCCGAGCAGCCCGGCGCACAGGTGGTGCTGGCGGTCGGCGAGCGGCTCGGCGGCGCCCGCGGCTGGCGCCTGCATCTCGAACGAATGGACGAACCTCCCACTCCCGAGGCGCTGAACGCGCGGATGGAGGCGCTGATCCGGCGCTTTCCGTCCCAGTACCTGTGGGGCTACAACCGCTACAAGCGACCCGCGGCGGCGGGCGCGCCCGATTGAGGATCCGGGTGTCGGAGCCGTTCGTCAGGTTCGCGCTGCTGCTGTTGCGTGGCATCGCGCTGCTGCCCTACCCGGTGGTGCGCCGGATCGGCGAGCTGGCCGGCGCGCTCGCCTGGCTGCTCGCGGTGCCGCGGCGGCGCGTGGCGCGCACCAACCTGCGGCTGTGCTTTCCGCAATGGAGCGAAGCGCAGCGCCGCGCCGTGGCGCGCGGGCATTTCCGCTATTTCATGCGCAGCTTCTTCGAGCGCTTCGTCTTCTGGCACGGGTCGCCGCAGCGAATCCGCCGGCTGTGCCGACTCGAGGGCGTCGAGCATTTCGAGCAGCACCTCGGTCGACCGCTGATCCTGCTTGCACCGCACTTCGTCGGCATCGACGCGGGCGGCATGCGCCTGTCGCTGGAGGCGCGCTGCGCGTCGATGTACGCGGCGCAGAAGAGCCGCGCGCTCACCGAGGCGATGACGCGCGGGCGCATGCGTTTCAACGACGGGCGCATGCTGCTGCGCACCGAGGGCCTGCGCCCCGCGGTGAAGGCGTTGCGCGAAGGCATGCCGTTCTATTTCCTGCCCGACATGGACCTGGGCGCGCGCGACGCGGTGTTCGTGCCCTTCTTCGGCGTGCCCGCCGCGACGGTCACTTCGGTGGCGCGGCTCGCGCGCATCACCGGCGCGACGGTCGTGCCGCTGGTCACCACGATGGCTGACGACGGTTACGTCGCGCGCTTCTATCCCGCCTGGGAAGACTTTCCCGGCGACGACCTGGAAGCGGCGACGCGGCGGATGAACGCGTTCATCGAGGAGCGCGTGCTCGAGATGCCGGCGCAATACCTGTGGAGCCACAAGCGCTTCAAGACGCGTCCGCCCGGCGAGGCGAAGCCGTATCGGTGATAATCGCCCCGATGAAATTGCGCTTCACGAAGATGCACGGCGCCGGCAACGACTTCGTCGTGATCGACGGCGTGCGCCAGTCGGTGCGCCTGTCGCCGGCGCAATGGCGCTTCCTGGCCGACCGGCACTTCGGCATCGGCGCGGACCAGCTGCTGCTGGTCGAGCCCGCCGACGCCGCCGGCGTCGATTTCCGCTACCGGATCTTCAACGCCGACGGCGGCGAGGTCGAGCAGTGCGGCAATGGCGCGCGTTGCTTCGTTCGCTTCGTGCGCGACCAGGGGCTCACCGACAAGCGCGCGATCCGCGTCGAGACGATGGGCGGCGTGATCGAGCCGCGTCTCGAGGACGACGGGCGCGTCACGGTCGACATGGGTGCGCCGGCATTCGACCCCGGGGCGATTCCGTTCGACGCCAGCGCACTCGAGCCGCGGCGCCTCGGCGACGACCTGCTCTGGCCGCTCGAGGTCGGCGGCGAGCGGCGCTGGGTGTCGCTGGTCTCGATGGGCAACCCGCACGCGGTGCAGGTGGTCGACGACGTCGAGCGCGCGCCGGTGCGCAGCGAGGGCCCGCTCATCGAGGGCGCGGCGCGTTTTCCGCGCCGCGTGAACGCCGGCTACCTACAGGTGCTCGCGCCGTCGCGGATCCGGCTGCGCGTCTGGGAGCGCGGCGTCGGCGAGACGCTCGCCTGCGGGACCGGCGCCTGCGCGGCGGCGGTCGCCGGCATCCGCCGCGGGCTGCTGCGCTCGCCGGTGCAGGTGCAGACGCGCGGCGGAATTCTCACGGTCGCCTGGGACGGCGCCGCCGTGCAGATGACCGGGCCGGCCGAAACCGTCTTCGACGGCCAGATCGACGTGCCGGCCGATGCGTCGCCGGCGATACAGGCTCTTTCCTTCACGGATCACGCATGACCGACAGCACCATCGGCGCCGACGAGGTGGCGCGCTACCTGCGCAACAACCCCGGTTTCTTCGAAACGCACGCCGAGCTGCTCGCGGCGATCACCGTGCCGCACCCGCACGGCGGGCGGGCGATCTCGCTGCACGAGCGCCAGCTCGAGGTGCTGCGCGAGAAGCTTCGCGCGCACGAGATGAGGCTGGCCGAGCTGCTGCGCATCGGCCAGGAAAACGACGCGATCGGCGAAAAGCTGCAACGCTGGACCCGCCAGCTGCTGCTGGCGGCCGACCCGGCGCAACTGCCCGGCATCGTGGTCGACGGCCTGCGCACCGTGTTCTCGGTACCGCAGGTTGCGATGCGGCTGTGGGCGCTGCGCGACGCGTACCACGAACTCGATTGCGCGCAACCGGTGCCGGTGGACGTGATCACGCTGGCCAACAGCATGATGCAGCCGTTCTGCGGCCCGAACTCCGATTTCCAGGCGGCTTCCTGGCTCCCCGACGGGGGTGCCGACACGCGCTCGATCGCGCTGCTGCCGCTGCGCAAGGGCGTCGACCCGAACGCCTTCGGCCTGGTCGTGCTCGGCTCGGCCGATCCCGATCGCTTCCGTTCCGGCATGGGCACCGCTTTCCTCGAGCGGATCGCCGAAACCGCCAGCGCGGCGCTGTCGCGACTGGCTGAATGAGCCTGCGTTGGCCGGCGACGCGATTGCGCGCTACCTCGAGCGGCTGCGCAGCGAGCGCGGCTGCTCGCCGCGAACGCTGGCCAGCTACCGACTCGACCTGCGCGCGCTGGCCGACCTGGCGCTGAGGGAGGCGGCCGCCGCGGTGCTGCCGGCGGCCACGGGGTCGCGCGCCGCCGAGTCGGGCGCGCCGCCGGCGCCGGCCGAACCCGACTGGTCATCGGTGAACGAGCACCACGTGCGCCGCTGGGTGGCCGCGAATGCCCGCGCCGGGCTGTCGGCGCGCTCGATCGCCCGCCGTCTGTCGGCCTGGCGCGGCTTCTTCGACTGGCTCGCCAGCCAGGGCGAGGCGGTCGCGAACCCGGCGCGCGGCGTGCGCGCGCCGCGCGCGGCGCGCCGCCTGCCCAAGGCGCTGGCGCCCGACGTCGCCGTGCGCTTCGCCGGTGCCGAGCCGGGCGACGGCTTCGAGGCCGCGCGTGACCAGGCGATGCTCGAGCTCTTCTATTCGTCGGGCCTGCGGCTGTCCGAGCTCACGTCGCTCGACCTGCGCCACTTCGATGGCCCGCCTGCCGCCTCCACCGGCTGGATCGACCTCGACGAGGCCGAGCTGACGGTGCGCGGCAAGGGCGGGCGCAGCCGCACCGTGCCGATCGGAGGCGCGGCGCGCGAGGCGCTGCGGCGCTGGCTCGGCGAGCGTGCCGCCTGGTGCGCGCTGCGCCCGGGCTGCGACGAGCGGGCGCTGTTCCTGAGCGGCCGGGGGCGCCGGCTCGCGAACCGCACGGTGCAGGCACGGCTGAAGCGGCTCGCGATCGTCCGGGGCGTGCCGGCCGACGTGCATCCGCACGTGCTGCGGCATTCGTTCGCCAGCCACCTGCTGCAGTCGAGCGGCGACCTGCGCGCGGTGCAGGAACTGCTCGGGCACGCGAGCATCGCGACGACCCAGGTGTACACCTCGCTCGATTTCCAGCGGCTGGCCGCGGTCTACGATGCCGCGCACCCGCGCGCCAGGCGGCGCGGCGGATCCTGACGGCGGGCATACCCCCGTTCCGGGCACGACGGGCGCAGCGCCCGTAGAATGCGCGGTCCAGAGAGGGATCGACATGGCCGACACGCACGTTCCGGTGACCATCCTCACCGGCTTCCTGGGCAGCGGCAAGACCACGCTGCTCAACCGTATCCTCGAGGAACAGCACGGCCACCGCATCGCGGTGATCGAGAACGAGTTCGGCGAGGAGGGCGTCGACAACGACCTGCTGCTGCAGGAGCGCGACGAGCAGATCGTCGAAATGAACAACGGCTGCATCTGCTGCACCGTGCGCGGCGACCTGGTGCGCATCCTGGGCGAGCTGCGCGAGCGCCGCGATCGCGGCGAGATCGGCTTCGAGCGGGTGATGATCGAGACCACCGGAATGGCCGATCCGGGGCCGGTGGCACAGACCTTCTTCATCGACGACGACATCGCCGACTACTACCTGCTCGACGCAGTGATCACCGTCGTCGACGCGCGCCACGGCGAACGCCAGCTCGACGAGCACAAGGAAGCGCAGGAACAGGTCGGCTTCGCCGACCGCATCCTGATGTCGAAGGTCGACCTGGTCGACGAGCCGACGCGCGAGCGCCTGCAGGCGCGCCTGCGCCGGATGAACCCGCGCGCGCCGGTGCGTCCGGTGCACTTCGGCGACGCGCCGATTGCCGAGATCCTGGACATCCGCGGCTTCAACCTGAATGCGGTGCTCGAGATCGACCCGACCTTCCTCGAAAGCGACGAGCACGAGCACGACGACGCGGTGCAGTCCTTCGTGTTCCGCTCCGACAAGCCGTTCGACCCGCTGAAACTCGAGGATTTCCTTTCCGGCCTGATTCAGGTTTACGGCCCCGACATGTTGAGGTATAAAGGCGTGCTTTACATGAAGGGGTCCGACCGGCAGACGGTGTTCCAGGGCGTCCACATGATGATGGGCGCCGACGCCGGCCGACGCTGGAAGCCCGCCGAAAGGCGGTCGAGCAGGATGGTCTTCATCGGAAGGAACCTTCCGAAGGACACCTTCATCAAGGGCCTGGAGCAGTGTCTGGCATGATCCGCCGCTGGCGGCGCGACGCGGTCCGTTCCACCCAGGCATTTCCCGAAGGCAGCGCCCGGCGAGCGCACAGGTATTGAGGCCATGGCAGCAACGAAGGACAAGAAACCCCTGACCGAGGCGGAACTGCTCCAGATGCCCGACTCGGACTACATGAACGACGCGCAGCTCGCGTTCTTCCGTGTGCGCCTGCAGCAGATGGAAAAAGACCTGCTGGCCAATGCCGACGAGACCACCGAGCACCTGCGCGAAACGGTGATCGTGCCCGATCCTGCCGATCGCGCGACGATCGAGGAAGAGCACGCGCTCGAGCTGCGCACCCGTGACCGCGAGCGCAAGCTGCTGAAGAAGGTCCAGCAATCGCTCGCGCGCATCGAAAGCGGCGAATACGGCTACTGCGAGGAAACCGGCGAGCCGATCGGCATTCCGCGCCTGCTGGCGCGACCCACCGCCACGCTTTCGCTCGAGGCGCAGCAGCGCCGCGAACTGCGGCAGAAGCTCTACGGAGACTGACCGCCGATGACAGGCGGCTGAGGGCCGACTCGCGGTCGGCCGCCGCCCGATCGACGCCAGGGGGTGCGTGCTAGACTGGCCCGGCACCCCCCGAACGGTCGTCGCACCTCGTGCGGCGGCCCGCTATCAGCGTCGAATCGAAAGGTCCAGGTGGTCTTTTCGCTGTTCAACCGCAAGGAAAGGCACGATCCGCGCCGGGCGCGCGAAGCGCTGCTTGCGCGCACCGCCGATTCCCGGCCCGGTCCCGGGCCCGACACGCTGGCCGCCCAGCGCGAAGCGGCGCGGCGCACCGAAGAGAAGATCAACCAGATCGAGTCCGAAATGATCGCCGCGGCGGTGGTCGCGCGCGCCAGCGCCGAGCGCCCGCCAATGGGGCCGGCAACCGCCGCGCGCGCCGAGGCGCCCACGGTCGCAAAGCCGGCGCAGCAGGCCGCGGGGTCGGATCCTGTCACCGCGATGCTCGGCGACCAGGCCGACGCGATGGCGATCGACGTGAACCGCTCGGCGCTGCCCAGCGTGCTCGAAGAGGCGGCCATCCTCTTTTCGAACGGCCAGCCGCAGCCCGCGGCGCTCGCGTTGCGCCAGGCGCTGGCCGATCCGGGGCTCGGCACCTGGCAGTCGCTCGCCTGGCTGATGCTGCTCGACCTGCACCAGGCGCTGGGCGACCGCGCCTCGTTCGAGGCGCTGGCGCTCGAATACGCGGCGCGGTTCGAGTCGTCGCCGCCCGGCTGGAGCGAGCGGCTGGAGGCGCCGGCCAGTGCCGCGCGTCGCGGCGCGGCCAATGGCGGCGCCGCGGTCGAGTTCGCTGCGGGCCTGGACGGATCGGTCGGCGCGCAGGTCGACTCGATCATCGCCGCATCGGCGCGGCGTCGCGAGACGGTCGTCGATTTCGGCAAGGTCGAGGCGCTCGACATCGCGGCAGCCGAAGCACTGCTGCGGCTGCTCGCGCAGTTCGGAAAGGCTCCGGGCGCCCTGGTCGTGCGGGGCGCCGAGGCGCTGTTCGTGGCCGCGCGTAACGTGATCGAGCCGGGGCGGCGCGACCCCTCAGAGGCGGGATGGATGCTCGCGCTGCAGGCGCTGCGCGTGCTCGGCCGCCAGCAGGCCTTCGAAGACCTGAGCATCGAATACTGCGTCACCTACGAGGTCTCCCCGCCGTCGTGGGAGCCGATCGGTGGCGCGATCCGCACCGGCGAATCCACGCCGCAGGCTGTCGAGACGTCGCCGCAGTCGCCCTGCGAGGCCGACGTGTTCCTGCTGCACGGCGACGTGCTCGGGCGCATGCAGGAGGAATTGCCGGCCCTGCGTGCCTACGCGGCCAGGCACGGCACGGTGACGGTCGATTGCCGCGGACTGCGACGGATGGAATTCGTCGCAGCCGGTGACCTGCTCAACGAGTTGGTCGCCTTGCGTGCGGCCGGCAAGCAGGTGCAGTTCGTCGAGCCCAACTACCTCGTCTACGCGCTGATGCTCGTCATGGGCATCCAGGAACTCGCCGAAATCCGCCGGCGTAAGATCTAGGTTCCGTTCACAGACCCGGCCCGCCGGTCCCGGTTGGCGCGCCGGCCGCAAGCCCGTTCCGGCAGGCCTGGTCTGCCCCGGGGACTTGTCCCGGCGCCGACCGCCCCCATAGTCGAAACCATGGAACAGTTCCACGGCACCACCATTGTCTCGGTGCGACGCGGCAGCGCGGTCGCGCTGGGCGGCGACGGCCAGGTCACGCTGGGCAACGTCGTCATCAAGGCGGGCGCGCGCAAGGTGCGGCGCCTGTACAACGACCAGGTACTGGCCGGCTTCGCCGGCGGCACCGCCGATGCCTTCACGCTGTTCGAGCGCTTCGAGGCCAAGCTCGACAAGCACTCGGGGCACCTGGTGCGCGCCGCCGTCGAGCTCGCGAAAGACTGGCGCACCGACCGGATGCTGCGCCGCCTCGAGGCGATGCTGGCGGTGGCCGACCGCGAAGCCTCGCTGGTCATCACCGGCAACGGCGACGTGCTCGAGCCCGAGCACGGCCTGATCGCGATCGGCAGCGGCGGCCCCTACGCGCAGGCGGCCGCCCGCGCGCTGCTCGAAGAGACCACGCTCGACGCGGAAACCATCGTGCGCAAGTCGCTGGCGATCGCCGGCGAGATCTGCATCTACACCAACCAGCACCAGACGATCGAGACGCTGGGCTGACGGCCCGGCGCCCGCGCGAAGCAGCCATGACCCCGATGACCCCCGAAGAGATCGTTTCCGAGCTCGACAAGCACATCGTCGGACAGGAAGCGGCCAAGCGTGCCGTGGCGATCGCGTTGCGCAACCGCTGGCGCCGGCAGCAGGTCGACGAGCCGCTGCGTCACGAGATCACGCCGAAGAACATCCTGATGATCGGCCCCACCGGCGTGGGCAAGACCGAAATCGCCCGGCGCCTGGCCCGGCTTGCGAACGCCCCGTTCATCAAGGTAGAGGCGACCAAGTTCACCGAGGTGGGCTACGTCGGCCGCGACGTCGACACCATCATCCGCGACCTGGCCGAAATGGCCGTCAAGCAGGTGCGCGAACAGGAAACGAAGCGCGTGCAGCAGCGTGCGCTCGACGCCGCCGAAGACCGCGTCCTCGACGCGCTGCTGCCGCCGCCGCGCAACATCGGCTTCGGCTCGTCCGAGGTCGGCGAGTCGGCCGACTCGGCCACGCGCCAGAAGTTCCGCAAGAAGCTGCGCGAGGGCGAGCTCGACGACAAGGAGATCGAGATCGAGTTGTCGATGTCGATGCCGGCGATGGAATTGACGGGGCCGGCCGGCATGGAAGAGATGACCCAGCAGCTGCAGTCGCTGTTCGCGAACCTGCCGGGGCGGCGCAAGCCGCGCAAGCTGCGCATCCGCGACGCGATGAAGATGCTCGCCGACGAGGAAGCCGCCAAGCTGGTGAACGACGACGAGATCAAGGCGAAGGCGCTCGGCGCGGTCGAACAGAACGGCATCGTCTTCATCGACGAGATCGACAAGGTGGCTTCGCGCGGCGACACGCACGGCGCCGACGTCTCGCGCCAGGGCGTGCAGCGCGACCTGCTGCCGCTGATCGAGGGCACCGCGGTCAATACCCGCTACGGCGTGGTGCGCACCGACCACATCCTGTTCATCGCGTCGGGCGCGTTCCACCTGTCGCGCCCTTCGGACCTCATTCCCGAGCTTCAGGGGCGCCTGCCGATCCGCGTCGAACTCGGCTCGTTGTCGGCCGACGACTTCGTGCGCATCCTCGTCGAGACCGACGCCAGCCTCACGCGGCAATACGAGGCGCTGCTCGCCACCGAGGGCGTGCGGCTCGTCTTCACGCCGGACGGCGTGCGCCGGCTCGCCGAGATCGCGTCGTCGGTGAACGAGAAGACCGAGAACATCGGCGCGCGCCGCCTGTCCACCGTGATGGAGAAGCTGCTCGAAGACGTGTCGTTCGGCGCTGCGCGACGCAGCGGCGAAACGGTGACGATCGACGCGGCGTTCGTCGACGGCCGCCTGGCGAACCTCGCGAAGAGCGAAGACCTGGCGCGCTACATCCTGTAGCGTTGGCCGAGCCCGCCCTTTCCGGGGCGGGGCTCGCGGCGGACGCCGCGGCCACCGCTGCGGCCGGCCGGGCTCCGCCGCCCCCGGGTCTGCCTCCCCGGAGTGCGCTCACGGCCCCGGATTCAGCCTGGCCATCGAGTAGTACATCGAGAACGACCGTCCGGTCGCGTCGGTCGAGCTGAACGAGAGTCCGTTCATGTACGTGCCCGCCGCCCATGCCCCATCCACCGTCGGGTGGCATTGGGCGTCGCCCGCCGGGCAGGCAATCTGCGCCGACCGGTCGTTCGAGCCGAAACGCACGCCGTCGTCGAACGGCGTCGTCGTTCCCGCCAGCAACCCGAACAGCGTGGCCGAAGTCGGCGGCAGTGCGCGATCGGGCACGGTCCAGGCGAGGGCGAGCGGTGCGCTGCCGGGCAGCAGCGACTGTCCTTCGGGAGGCGTTCCGGCCGGATTCGAGGCGTTGCGCAGGCGCGCGAGTGTCGCGTCGTCGAGCGCCGTCAGGCCCTGGTAGCGCAGTTCGCGGATCGACAGCGGGCGCGTGCGGGTCCGGAACGTCTGCGTGGCCGCGAGCGTGTCGGGGGCCGAGGCCAGGTAATAGCGGAACGTCCAGACGCTCTGCGCAGTCAATGATTCGATCGATGCGTCGTCGGGGAAGCCGGCCGGATTCGCGAAGTACAGGCGTGCGGACTCCCTCGCCTGCGGCGACGGATTCGCCGGCGTCGAGGCGTCGACGTATTCGCTGCGAAGGCGCAGTTCGCCCGTGTTGCTCAGGCCGTTGACCGCGTCCTTCGAACCTGTGGGATTGGGCAGGTAGTCGTACTGCAGCACGAGTTGAGAGCGGCCCGGCCGCGGCCGCAGCGTCAACACCTTTCCGCGCGGCGTCGTGACTTCCACGCGGTCGAAGATCGATGCGCCGGACGACTGAGTCAGGTTCGCGACGCTCAGGTTGTAGCCGGTGCTGTAGTAGCTGAACGGCTCCTGGGCGAGCGTGATCTGCTGGCGCAGTTGCTGCGACGGAACGACCTCGGCCGGATAGTCGTACCCGTTGCCGACGAGCTTGAGTGTGCCGTCCTCCGTGCGCGCCATGAACGTGCCGAAGGTTTCGTTGCCGTCGGCGCTGCGGGCCCGGTAGCTGACCAGGATGCGGCCGTCGCTCGGGCGCGCGTACTCGTAGGCGCCTTGCGAGAACACGGTGCCGGTTCCGCTGTCGAAGAACATGCCGCGAAACGGCTTGTTCTGGCCGCCGCCGACCGTGGCGCCGTTGTTCCGGAATCCGGCGGGATCGTTGCCGGTGAACACGCCGCGGCATGGCGCGGCAACGATGTTTGCCGCGGTGCCGGCCGCGCCGACCCGGTCGACGCGTGTGCCGGTCGGCAGCGCGTAGCAATCGTTCAGGCCCTGCAGCAGCTGGGCGATCAGCGCCGACGTACCCGGTGCGACCAGCGTGTCCGACGTGATCGCCGTGCCGCCGACTGACCCGGCCGAAATGGCGTTGGCGGTGGTGATTGTGGCCACGTCGTGCGTGCTGCTGAACTGGATGACGGGCGGCGGCGCCGTGTCGTCGGCGCCGGTTTGCTGGATGCCGATCTCGATGTTCGACGAACCGGCGCCGGCGGGAATGATCTCGACCCGAATCGAATCGAGCAGGCGATCGTAGCCCGTGCCGTCGACCTCGAAGCTCGCCTTCAGCGGATCGGTTTCGCTCGTGCCGGTGGCGGCGAGCACCGGCGCGAGGATCTGGCGGATGTCCGCGACCGCCGCCGCGACGTTTGCCGCGCTGATCTGCGCGCGTCCGTTGGCCAGGTCGTCGGCGAGCCGCAGCGGGTCGCCGGAATCGGCGAGGCGCGAGGCGATCAGGTGCGTGATCGGCGTGATGTTGACGGTGGCCGACTCGGCGGCGTCGAGCACGCTGACCAGCGCTTGCGTCTCGCCCGGTGCGCCTTCGCGCGAGGCGATCAGCACGAACGGTGCACGTGCGCCGGCAGCGAGGGTGACCGAGTACCGGCCGTCGTCGCCGACCGGCTTGCTGGTGCCGACGGTGGCGCCGGTGGTGTCGATGACGGTGATCACCGCGCTGGTGAAGGCCGCGCCGGAGGCGGCCTTTCCAGAGAGGGTCAGCGCGACCGGCAGGGCGGGCTCGCTGCTGCTGCTGCCGCCGCCGCCGCATCCGGCAAGCGTGAGCAGGGCTGCACTGGAAAGGGCCAGCGCAAGCTGTCTGACTTCGGGTTGCATGTGTTCTCGCGTCGAGTGGAGGAAAGACGGGGTTCATCCGCATGAACCGCAGGCGGCCCTACGCTAAAGTACCGGCCTCGCAAGCTGAATGGTGCAAATGCACCATGTGCGAAGCGCGCAACAGGGGAAGACACTCGAATGGCGACACGGCGGCTGGACGAATTCAGCGACTCGCTCCTCTCGTTGTACCGGGCCGCTTCCGAACAGCCGCTCGACGCGTTCCAGGACGTGGCCCTGTCGATCGTCAAGCGCGCGCTGCCGTTCGACTCCTCGATGTGGGGCACGGCGACGAATACCGAAGCCGGCATCGACATCCACAGCATCCACCTGCACAACTCGTCGCAGGACATGCTCGACTTCTACGAGGAGGTCAAGCATCAGGACACGGCTGTCGCCATGCTGAGCCGGACGCCGCGGGCGACGCTCGCCTTCCATTCGCCGAGCCTGTTCGCGGGGCGCGAACACAGCGGCATGCGCGCACTGTGCGGGAAGTTCGGGCACGCGAACATGCTGATCAGCGCCAACCTGCTCCCTGACACGCGGTTGGTCCAGTGGATTTCGCTGTACCGGGCCGACGCGGACGCGCACTGCGGCGAACGCGAGCGCGGACTTCTGGAGTTGCTCGCCCCGCATGTCATGCAGGCGCTCGCGATGAACCGGCTCACGCACCTGGACGCGTTGCGTTCGAACCGGCCCGGCGCAGCCGAAGGCGTCGCGATTGCCGATGCGCGCGGCGTGCTGTATCACGCCGACGCGGGCTTCGAAGCGTCGATGCGCGGCGAATGGAGCGGCAGCAACGGCCGCACCCTGCCGCCCCCGTTGCTCGAGCACTTCACCCGTGAATCGGGGCCCGGGTCGAGACCCTGGCGCGGCGAAACGACGGTCGTGCGCTGCTGGTTCGACCGCGGGCTGATGTTCCTGCGGGCGCGCCCGCGCAAGCCGGTGGACAGCCTCACCGAACGCGAGTACACGATCGCGAAGCTGCTCGCACAGGGTGGCACGCACAAGCACGTCGCCCGGGCGCTGGGCCGATCGCCGGCAACGGTGAGAAACCAGATCCAGGCGATCTACCAGAAGCTGGGCGTGAACAACGTCGTCGCGCTCGCCAGGGAGCTTGGCATCGACTGATCGAGGCCCTCGCGGCGCTCGAGGGCGGCCGCCTCGAGTCGCCCGAGGCAGGGCCACGCCATACTTCAGCGGAAACATCCTCGCCATGAGGAAGGCCCCCGATCTCGCGGACCTGCGCTTTGCCATCCCGGCCGAGGGCGCGTATGCCGTGTCGATGAACATCACGCGCGTGAAGAACGCCAGCGCGGGCGCAGCACCCGAGGCGTTCATCAACCACATGCTGAGCGTGCCGGCCCGGGAGGCCTGGTCGCGCGCAGGAGGCGGACGGCCGGTGAACTCGACGGCCGCGGTGCCGAAGGAGGTCGTGGAAACGGTACCGACCGCCGACAGGCTCAGGCGCGTCGACTGGGACCACTACGCCGCCAACCGCACCGCGATCGTCGACCAGTGGAACAGGGTGGTCAATCGCCGAGGCGCGGAACGAGTCGCGGCCGCTCGAGTCACTGTGGCTCGATGCGGGCCGCGCGAATCACCTCACGCCAGCGCCCGATCTCGCTGGCCAGCAGCGCCTCGAGCTCGGCCGGCGTGCCGGCCTGCGGGCGAACGCCCATCTCGAGCAGCCGCTGCGCGACCGCGGGCACCGCGAGCGCATCGCGGATCGCGGCGTTCAGCCGGGCGACGATCGGCTGCGGCGTCGCGACGGGCACCGCCAGCGCGTTCCATGACGCCACGTCGTAGTCCGCGACGCCGGCCTCCTGCACCGTCGGCGTGGTCGGCAGCACGCGATTCCGGCGCGCGGCGCTGACCGCCAGCGGCCGCAGCGCGCCGCCCGCGATCTGCGGCAACGCGGGGCCGAGGATCTCGAACGCCAGGTCGATCTCGCCGCCGCGCAGCGCGGTGAGCACCGCCGGCGTTGCCTTGTACGGCACGATCACCGCGTCGACGCCGGCGCGCGACGCGAACAATTCGGCCGCCAGGTGCTGCGTCGATCCGATCGCGATCGTGCCGATCGTGAGCTTCCCGGGATTCGCGCGGGTCCACGCGAGCAGGTCGGGCAAGGTCCGGAAGCGCGAGCCCCAGTCGACGCAGAGCACCAGGTCGAAGAAGCCGATCGTGCCGACCGGTGCGAGATCGCGCGTCACGTCGAACGGCAGCTTGCGGAACAGGCTGGCGCTGATCGCGTTCGCATTGCTCAGCATGAGCGCGGTGTAGCCGTCGGGCGCGGCATTGACCACCGCGCTGGTCGCGACGATTCCGCCCGCGCTCGGCCGGTTGTCGATCACGATGGACTGCCCGAGCGCGCTGCCCATCGAGCGCGCGACCACGCGCGCGGTGAGGTCGGCGATGCCGCCGGGCGCGAACGGCACGACCAGCGTGATCGCGCGGTTCGGATAGTCGCGCTGGGCAAACGCGCCGGGCCACGCGGCCGCGCCGGCCACTGCCCCGAGCAGCGCGCGGCGCCAGGGCGAGCGAACCGGTGCGCCGTGGCCGGTGCGCATCGGGGGCCGCGTCAGCCGGCTGCCAGCTGCTGCTCGAGCCGGTGCAGCGTCCGGTAGCAGGGCAGGACTCTCGCCACGCTCGCGTTGGGCTCGCGCCCTTCGCGGATCGCGGCGAAGAATTCGCGGTCCTGCAACTCGATGCCGTTCATCGACACGTCGACTTTCGAGACGTCGATCTTCTGGTCCTTGCCGTCGAACAGGTCGTCGTAGCGCGCGATGTAGGTGCCGTTGTCGCAGATGTAGCGGAAGAAGGTGCCCAGCGGCCCGTCGTTGTTGAACGAAAGACTCAGCGTGCAGATCGCGCCGGTACTCGCCTTCAGCTGGATCGACATGTCCATCGCGATGCCCAGCGTCGGGTGGATCGGCCCCTGCAGCGCGTTGGCGGCCACGATCTCGCCACCGGCCTGGTACGCGAACAGGTCGACCGTGTGCGCCGCGTGATGCCACAGCAGGTGGTCGGTCCAGCTGCGCGGCTGGCCGAGCGCGTTCATGTTGGTGCGCCGGAAGAAGTAGGTCTGCACGTCCATCTGCTGGATCGCGAGTTCGCCGGCGACGATCTTGCGATGCAGGTACTGGTGGCTCGGGTTGAAGCGGCGGGTGTGGCCGCACATCGCGACCAGTCCGGTCTGCTTCTGCAGCGCGACCACCGCCTCGGCGTCGGCCAGGCGGTCGGCGAGCGGGATCTCGACCTGTACGTGCTTGCCCGCCCTCAGGCAGGCCATGGCCTGCGATGCGTGCATCTGCGTGGGCGTGCACAGGATCACCGCGTCGACCTCCTTCATCGCCAGGCTTTCGCCGAGGTCGGTGGTGACGTGGCCGATGCCGAACTTCGCCGCGACCTCGCGGGTCTTGTCGAGCTGGCGACCGGCCAGCGACACGACCTCGACGCCGTCGATGTTGCGGATGCCTTCGATGTGCTTGATGCCGAACGCCCCTGCGCCGGCCAGCGCGACCCTGATCGTCTTCATTGCGACTCCGGATTCTCGAGGATCAGGTGCCCGACCGCCGTGTTCGACGCGGGCACGTGGTAGAAGCGATGCGCGACTTTCGGTGCCGGGCCGCCAGCGACGTCGGCCATCGCGCCGCGCGCGATCAGCCACATCACCAGCTCGATGCCCTCCGAGCCGGCCTCGCGCACGTAGTCGACGTGCGGCATCTTCGACAGGCCTTCCGGATCGGCGATCAGGCGGTCGAGGAACGCGTTGTCGAATTCGCGGTTGATCAGCCCGGCGCGCGGCCCCTGCAACTGGTGGCTCATGCCGCCGGTGCCCCAGACCTGCACCTTCAGCGGCTCGTCGTACGACTCGATCGCGCGGCGGATCGCCTGGCCGAGCCGGAAGCAGCGCTGTCCGGAAGGCACCGGGTATTGCACCACGTTGACCGCGAACGGGATCACGCGGCAGGGCCAGGCCTGCGGCTGGCCGCACATCAGCGACATCGGCACCGTGAGGCCGTGGTCCACGTCCATGCGGTTGACGATCGTGAGGTCGAAGTCTTCCTGGATCACCGACTGCGCGATGTGCGAGGCGAGCTGCGGATGTCCGATCACCTTCGGCACCGGGCGCGGGCCCCAGCCCTCGTCGGCCGGCGTGAACTCGGCCGCGGTGCCGATCGCGAAGGTGGGAATGAGCTCGAGGCTGAACGCGTTGGCGTGATCGTTGTAGACGAGGAAGATCACGTCGGGCGTGTGCTCCTTCAGCCACTGCTTCGAGAAGTCGTAGCCCGAGAAGACCTTCTGCCAGTACGGCTCGCCGGTCTTGCCCAGGTCGACCGCCGCGCCGATCGCCGGCACGTGCGAGGTGTAGACACTTGCCGTCACGCGAGCCATCACTTCTTCTCCCCGATGTAGCGGTTGCCCTCGATCGAGCGGCCGCCGGCGACCATCATGTCGCGATACTCGGCTTCGCTCATCCCGGTCATGCTGCCGGCCATCTGCTGGAAGCTCTTGCCGTCGGTGGCGCCGATCTTGGCCAGGAAATAGATGTTGCCGCCCAGCGCGATGCAGCGGTTCAGGTCGCGCGCGAGCACCGCCTGTTTCTGCTCTTCGGTCATCGGCCATTCGTCGAGGTAGGCGCGCTCGTTGGCCTTGAACCGCTCGCGGTTCGCGGCCTTCATCAGCGACATGCAGAACTGGTTCAGGTGGTAGCCCTTGCGCGACTGGTCGGCGTCGAAGATCGTGGTGCCGGGGATGTCCGCGTACGGTTTCGCTAGTGCCATGGGTCAACTCCTGGAAAGGGTTGCGTGTGCGAAGGCGCGGGCCCAGGCGCCGGCCAAGGCACCGGCGCCTGGCCGCCCATTGGGCCGGCGCATGCGCACGCCCCACGCCGGTGCCTTGGCCGGCGCCTGGGCCCGCGCCTTCGCAATCAGCGTTGCGGTGTTCGCGAGGAACGGCCCCGTCTTCGCCCGGAATGCCACCGAGGTTGCTTTCGCGGCAGGCGGCAGCGGGCCGCAGCCAGGGCGGGCGTGGCCGGGCCAGCCGCCAGGGGGCGGGGCGCCAGGCGGCCAGGCGCCGCGCAGGGCGCTACCGGGCGCCAAAACGCGTCGGGGTCGCGGGTGGCGCCGCGTGCCCGGGGCGCGTGGGTCGCCTTCTGCGGCGCCGAGCAGCGCAGTCTCGGGGTCGGCGCGCGAAGCGCGCTTCGTACTTCTGACTTGCGGCGCCTTGTTTGAGCGGAGCTCGCGAAGCGAGCGCAGCGAGTTGCGCCGCACGACCCCGAGGCGAGCAGCGGAGGGGAGTCGGTGCGAAGCACCGACCGCTGCAGTCAGCGGCCCACGCGCCCCGGGCACGCGTAGCGCCCTGCGCGGCGCCTGGCCGCCTGGCGCCCCGCCCCCTGGCGGCTGGCCCGGCCACGCCCGCCCTGGCTGCGGCCCGCTGCCGCCTGCCGCGACGCGCCACGGTTCCGTGGGATGAGGGGGATTCATCGCGATGATTGTTCCGGCCAGTAGAGCCGCATCGGATTGTCCACCAGCAGCTTGCGTTGCAGTTCGGCGGTCGGCGCGATGTGGGGGATAAAGTCGACCAGCAAGCCGTCGTCGGGCATGTGGTCTTTCAGGTTCGGATGTGGCCAGTCGGTGCCCCAGAGCACGCGATCGGGGAAGGCTTCGACGATGCGCCGCGCGAACGGCACCACGTCGCGATAGGCGTTGCGCTCGCCGTCGAGCGCCGGAGGTCCCGAGACGCTCAGCCGTTCGGGGCAGCTGACCTTCGACCAGACGTTCGGGTAGTCGCGCATGAACTTCACGAACAGTTCGAACTCCGGGCCGTCGACCGGCTTGCGCACGTCGGGCCGGCCCATGTGGTCGACGACCACCGTGGTCGGCAGCGCGGTGAAGAAGTCCTGCAGTTCGGGCAGGTCGGCCGCCTCGAAGTAGACGACCACGTGCCAGCTCAGCGGCGCGATGCGCGCCGCGATCTCCATCAGTTCGTCCTTCGGCGTGAAGTCGACCAGTCGCTTGACGAAGTTGAAGCGCACGCCGCGAACGCCCGCGTCGTGCATCGCGCGCAGCTCGGTCTCGGTGACGCTGCGCCGCACGGTGGCCACGCCGCGGGCGCGCCCGTCCGAATGCAGCAGTGCGTCGACCAGCGCGCGGTTGTCGCTTCCGTGGCAGGTGGCCTGGACGATCACGTTGCGTGCGAAGCCGAGGCGCTCGCGCAGCGCGAACAGCTGGTCTTTCGACGCGTCGCAGGGCGTGTACTTGCGCTCGGGCGCGTAGGGAAACTCTGCGCCGGGGCCGAACACGTGGCAGTGCGCGTCGACCGCGCCGGCCGGCACCTGGAAGCGCGGCTTCGACGGGTTCGGGCAAAAGGGCAGCCAGCCCGGGGTCACCTGGAATTGCATCGTCGTCCTTCGCTGCGGATTCGCGCTTTCGTCGTCAGTCGTCGCGGCCGATGCCGGCCGCCGCGAACCTGGCGATGATCCGGTCGGCCTCGGCGCGCCAGTCGCCGCGCGGCGCGTTCTTGTCGCCGAAGACACCGGCGTCGGCGAGGTCGGCCATCCACGCCTGGCGCTCGGCGGTGCCGGCCGCGGACCAGGGTTCGAGTCCGGCCTCGCGCACCGTCTGCGCGACCTCGCGCACTTCCTCGGCGCGGCGCCGCCCGTGCTGGATCACGCGCTGGAAGAAATAGCTGCCCTGCCGCTCCCAGTCGATGCCGGGAAAGGTTTCGGCGAGCGAAGCCAGCACCGCATCCTCGACACCGTAGGCGCGCGCGGCGGTGAAGCTCTCGATCACCATCGCCTCGAGCCCCTTGATCATCACGCTGCGGCACATCTTCGTGGCCGAGGCGACACCGAGCTTCGCGGAGGCGACCTTCGCGTCGAAGCCGAGTGCGCCGGCCAGCGGCGCGAGCGCCGCGGCGTGCGGCCCTCCGAGCAGCAGCGGCACGCGGATGCGGTAGGGCGGAATCGAGGTCATCACCGCGCCTTCGACGTAGCGGCCGCCGGCGCCGTCGATCAGCTGCGCGGCGCGCCGCTTGGCGCCCGGCGACGCGGAGTTGAAATCGAGAAACCAGGTGCCGGCGCGGATCGCCGGCGTGCACGCCTGGGCCACCGGCACCGCCTGGCTCGCGGTGACCGCCGAGACGATGAAGTCGGCGCCGGCCGCGAGTTCGGCGTGCGTGGCGGCGAGCGTCACGCCGTGGGCACCGGCGTGCTCGCGCAGCGGTGCCGCGGCATCGCCGGCGAGCTTCAGGTCGAACGCGCTGACGCGGGCGACGCCGTGCGCGCGCAGGTCTTCGGCGAGGATGCGGCCGACCTCGCCGTAGCCGACGAGGCCGATGCGCCACAGCAGGGGATCGGACGGGATGGGCATGATCGTTCGCGCGGCTAGTCGATGTACTTGAGCCCGGCCTTCTCGAGGGCTTCGCGCATCTTGTACATGTCGAGCCCGAGCACGCCCGAGGCGAGCTTCGCGCGCTTGTCGGCCTCGTTCGCCTCGCGCGCCTCGGCGGCGTCGGCCGCCTGTTGCGCCATCGCGGCCGGCACGACGACCACGCCGTCGTCGTCGGCGACGATCACGTCGCCCGGGTTCACCATCGCGCCGGCGCAGACCACCGGAACGTTGACCGAGCCCAGCGTGGCCTTGATCGTGCCCTTGGCGCTGATCGCGCGCGAGAACACCGGGAACTGCATCGCGGTGAGGTCCTTCACGTCGCGCACGCCGCCGTCGATCACCAGGCCGCGCGCGCCACGTGCGCGAAACGAGGTGGCCAGCAGGTCGCCGAAGAAGCCGTCCTCGCTGTCGGCGCTGCACGCGGCCACCACCACGTCGCCGTCCCTGACCTGCTCGGCGGCCACGTGCATCATCCAGTTGTCGCCCGGGTGAAGCAGCACCGTCACCGCGGTGCCGCACAGGTGCGCGCCCGTGTAGATCGGCCGCATGTAGGGCTTCATCAGCCCGGTGCGCGCCATCGCCTCATGGATGGTGGCCACGCCGAAGCGCGCGAGCCTGGCGACGGCGGCGGGATCGGCGCGCTGGATGTTGCGCTTGACGATGCCGAGGTTGTACATGGGCATGGATCGCTCCTTCGTGTCAGAGGCCGCGCGCCTTCAGCGCACGGTCGAGCCGCGGATAGACGCGCCGCGCGTTGCCTTCGTAGACCTTGTAGCGGTCTTCGGCGGAGAGCGCCGAGGCCTCGATGTAGCGCTTCGTGTCGTCGTAGTAGTGACCGGTCTCGGGATCGATGCCGCGCACCGCGCCGATCATCTCGCTGGCGAACAGGATGTTGTCGACCGGGATCACCCTGGCCAGCAGGTCGATGCCCGGCTGGTGGTAGACGCAGGTGTCGAAATAGACGTTGTTCAGAAGGTGATCCTTCAGCAGCGGCTTCTTCAGCTCCTGCGCCAGCCCGCGGAAGCGTCCCCAGTGGTACGGGACCGCGCCGCCGCCGTGCGGGATCACGAACTTCAGCGTCGGGAAGTCGCGGAACAGGTCGGAGGTGAGGCACTGCATGAACGCGGTGGTGTCGGCGTTCAGGTAGTGCGCGCCGGTGGTGTGGAAGCAGGCGTTGCAGCTCGTGCTCACGTGGACCATCGCCGGGATCTCGAGCTCGACCATCTTCTCGTAGATCGGGTACCAGTGGCGGTCGGACAGCGGCGGCGAGGTCCAGTGGCCGCCGGACGGATCGGGGTTCAGGTTGATCGCGACGAAGCCGTACTCGTTCACGCACTTCTCGAGCTCGGGGATGCAGGTCTTCGGATCGACTCCGGGCGACTGCGGCAGCATCGCCGCGCCGATGAAGTGGTCGGGGAAGAGCCGGCTCACCCGGTAGCAGAGCTCGTTGCAGATCGCTGCCCAGGTCGAACTGGTCCGGAAGTCGCCGACGTGGTGCGCCATGAAGCTCGCGCGCGGCGAGAACACGGTGAGGTCGCTGCCGCGCTCCTTCATCTTCGCGAGCTGGTTCTTCTCGATCGACTCGCGCAGCTCGTCGTCGCCGATCTTCAGTTCGGACACCTTCGGCGCGAGCGACGGATCCTTCAGGGCGGCGACCTGCCGGTTGCGCCAGTCTTCGAGCGCCTTCGGCGCGGTGGTGTAGTGCCCGTGGATGTCGATGATCATCGTTGCCTTCCTTTCCAGACCGATGCGGGAATCATGACCTCGCCGCGCATGATCAGCCGGGCGGTGCGCAGCAGCGCGGCGCGCACCACGTTCTGCGGATTGGCCGGGTCGAGCTCGAGCTCCACGCTGAACTCGCCGCTGGGGTGCTCGACCGAGACGGTCTTCACGGTGCCCTGCGGCAGGCTCGCGATCCCCTGCGTGACCGAGCCTTCGAGCACGCAGGCCGTGCCCACGGTGACCGCCGCCAGCACGCCGATCGCATCGTGGCAGACGTGCGGGATGAAGCAGCGCGTCGACAGGCTGCCGCCGGCGCGCGGCGGGGCGACCAGGCACATCTTCGGGTAGGTCTTCTTCGTGACGTCGCCCAGCCCCATGAGCCGGCCGGCGGCCAGCCGCAGCGCTTCCACGCGCGTCTTCAGCTCGGTGTCGGCGTTCAGCTCGGCAGCCGACTCGTAGCCGGTGCGGCCCATGTCGGCGGCGCGAAACAGCACCATCGGCATGCCGTTGTCGATGCAGGTGGCCTGGGTGCGGCCGACACCCGGCACGTCGATCTCGTCGAGCACGCGGCCGGTGGGCAGCAGCCCGGAGCAGACCGAGCCCGCGGTGTCGAGGAAATTGATCGTGATCGGCGACGAGCTGCCCGGCACCCCGTCGATGCGCGCGTCGCCCGCATACGCGACGTGGCGGCCGCCCGGCGTCATCGGCGTGCGCACGGTGATGTCGCACTGCATGCCGGTGTTCAGCGTGAGCACGCGCAGCGTGGTCGTGTCGCCTTGCGCGTCGGCGAGCCCGGTCTCGAGCGCGAACGGCACGACCGCCGCGAGCATGTTGCCGCAGTTCGGCGTGGTGTCGACCGTGTCGCGGTCGGGCTGCAGCTGCGCGAACAGGAAGTCGAGGTCGACGCCGGCGGTCGTGCTGCGCCTGACGATGCCTGCCTTGCTGGTGAGCGGATGCGCGCCGCCGAGTCCGTCGACCTGCCGGCGGTCGGGCGAGCCCATCACGGCGAGCAGCACGCGGTCGCGCGTGGCGATGTCCGACGGCAGCTCGGCCTCGTCGAAGAACGGGCCTCGCGACGTGCCGCCGCGCATGAACAGGCAGGGAATGGCGGTCTGCATGGATCGGCTCTCGAACCGGGCGGGATCCGCGATTTTCGCACGCGGCTCCCACCATTTCAGCAGGGCTGGCCGATATCAGCTATGCCGGGTCGGCATGGAGAGCCGCGGCATCGGCAGCGCCTCGACCAGTTCGCGCAGCAGCCGCGACGCGTGGCGTACCAGCGGCGTCGGCCGCTTGTGCGCGGAGGTGGCCAAGCACAGCACGCTGCTCAGTTGCGGCTCGACCAGCGGACGCACCGCCAGTTCCGCGGCGCGCCCCGAGGCCGCGACCGCGCCCGCCGACAGCACCGCGTAGCCGTAGCCGGCGCAGACCAGGTCGATGATCGACGGCACGCTGGCGACTTCCCAGGCGATGTCGAGCGCGAGGCCGGCCAGCATCGCCTGCGTCTCGAGCAGCTTGCGGATCGCGTGCGAGCGGTCGGGAACGATCAGCGGGAAGCCCGGCAGCTCGCGCAGCGGCAGCGGGCCGCGCGCCGTGCGGCCACGCCCGCGGCCGCGCGCCTGCCCGCCGGGCGCCGGCTGCACCAGGCACAGGGGCTCGTCGAGCAGCGGCGTGATTTCGAGCGCGGGCGCCGCCTCCGGGTTGTGCAGCAGCCCGAGGTCGACGCGGCCGGTGACGATCCATTCGGTGATGTGCGCCGAGAGCCCCTCGACGATGGCCAGCCGCGCGCGCGGCAGCTGCTGGCGGAACGCATCGATCAGCGGCAGCGTGAGCTGGCGTCCCATGCTCGGTGGCAGGCCGATCACGATCCGCCCGACCGGCTCGTCGCGGCTTGCGCCCATGTCTTCGCGGGCGCGCGACACCAACTGCAGGATGCCCACGCTGTGCTCGAACAAGCGCTGCCCGGCCTCGGTGAGCTGCACGCCGCGGCCGTTGCGCAGCAGCAGCGTTTCGCGCAGGTCGGTCTCGAGCGCGCGCACCTGGCGACTGAGCGCAGGCTGGGCGATGTCGAGCACCAGCGCCGCCTTGCTGAAGCTGCCCAGTTCGGCGACGTGGACGAAGTATTCGAGCTGCTTGAGGTTCATCGGCGGGCGCCAGCCGGGGCTCAGGCGCAGCGGCCGCTGGCGTCGACCTTCATGTGGCGGCGCAGCCATTCGCGCTCGCGCTGCGCGGCGTGGCGCGCAGCGACTTTCTCCTCCGGGCTCTGGTCGGCGCGGAAGTCGAACGCGCGCCGCGCCATCGGGTACATCTGCAATTCGACCGGCACGCCGCGCTCCCACAGCGTGTAGAACGCGCGGCCGTTGACGAAGCGGCGCAACTCGAAGTCGGCGTCGCCGATCAGCATCAGCACGGGCGCGACGATCGCGCGCATCTCGGGCGCGACCGAGAACAGCTGCTGCGGTTCCGGCGCATTCGGATTCTGGAAGTGCCCGTAGTACGAGACGATCGCCGCCACGTCGGACGGACGCTTCGCGGCGAGGCGGATCGCGAAATAGGGGCCGCGCGACTTCGCGACGATGCCCGCGGCGATCCGGCAGGCGTCGGGGTGCGCGAGCAACGCGTCCAGGCCGGCCTCGACGTCGGCTTCGGTCTCGGGATGGTGCCGGTCGGGCCAGCGCTCGATCATGTTGCCGCTCAACCAGTCGGGCGCCAGCACCAGGAATCCGTCGCGGGCGAGCGCGCGCAGATGCTCGCGATCGACGTCGTCGAAGCCGCGCCTGGCGTGGATGTAGAGCACCGGGGGCCACGGGCCCTTGCCGGACGGCCTTGCCACTTCGACCGGCACCTCGACGTCGGCATGGCGCAGCGTGCGCTTCTCCAGCGCCTGCGCACCCGCGGCCAGCGGCGCGGCCAGGCAGAGCATGTACAGCCATCGGTGCATCGTCGGACTCCGGTGCGGAGCGCCGATCTCAGCACGAAGTCGTCGCGGGGTAAAGCGGCGTCGCGTGCCGCGTCGGGCCGCGTTGCGCGGCGCGGCCCCGGCGGCAGCGCTCGGTTAGAATTGCCCGCCGATCCCACCCGTTCGCCCGAGGAGCAGCATGAGCGCCGAGCAGCAGCCCACCGCAACGCCGCCGGCGGTCACCCCGTCGCTGAAGGCGGCGATCCTCGCCGAGGCGATGCCGTACATCCGCCGCTTCCACGGCAAGTTCGTGGTCGTGAAGTACGGCGGCAACGCGATGACCGACGAGCAGCTCAAGCGCAGCTTCGCGCGCGACGTGGTGCTGCTCAAGCTGGTCGGCCTCGAGCCGGTGGTGGTGCACGGCGGCGGCCCGCAGATCGAGCAGCTGCTCGCGCGCGTGGGCAAGAAGGGCGAGTTCGTGCAGGGAATGCGCGTGACCGACCCCGAGACGATGGACATCGTCGAAATGGTGCTCGCCGGCCAGGTCAACAAGGAGATCGTCGAGCTCATCAACCATGCCGGCGGACGCGCCGTGGGGCTCACCGGGCAGGACGGCGGGCTGATCCGCGCACGGCGCATGAAGATAGCGTCGAAGGACAAGCCGGACGAGAAGATCGACATCGGCCAGGTCGGCGAGATCGAGCGGATCGACCCGGGCATCATCCGGACGCTCACCGCCAACGGCTTCATCCCCGTGATCGCGCCGATCGGCTCGGGCGAGGAAGGCGAGACCTACAACATCAACGCCGACGTGGTCGCCGGCAAGGTCGCCGAAGTGCTCGAGGCCGAGAAGCTGGTGCTGCTCACGAACACGCCGGGCGTGCTCGACAAGAGCGGCAACCTGCTCACCGGGCTGAGCGCGCGCCAGATCGACGAGCTGTTCGCCGACGGCACGATCTCGGGCGGCATGCTGCCGAAGATCGCGTCGGCGCTCGACGCCGCGAGAGCGGGCGTGAACTCGGTGCACATCGTCGACGGGCGCGTCGACCACTGCCTGCTGCTCGAGATCATGACCGACCACGGTGTCGGCACGATGATCCGCAGTCTCTGAGCGCTTCGCCCGCGAGCGGCCCCATGACGCGCGTCTGGCTGCTCGACCTCGACAACACGCTGCACGACGCGATGCGGGTCGTGTTTCCGCGCATCAACCGCGCGATGACCGAGTACCTCGCGCGCGAGCTCGAGCTGGAGCACGAGGCTGCGAATGCGCTGCGCATGCAGTACTGGCGCCGGTATGGCGCGACGCTGCTCGGCATGATTCGCCACCACGGCACCGACCCGCATCATTTCCTGCGCGAGACGCACCCGTTTCCGGACCTGCGCGAGATCGTCAGGCGCGACATGCGCCTGGTGCACGCGCTGCGCCGGCTGCCGGGGCGGCGCATCGTGGTGACGAACGCGCCGCTGCACTATGCGTCGGAGGTGGTGCGCGCGCTGGGCATCCGCGCGCAGATCGAGTCGATCGTCTCGATCGAGTCGATGTCGTTCGCCGGGCGGCTGCAGCCGAAGCCGTCGCGGCCGATGCTGCGCAGGCTGGTCGCGAGCCTGCGCGTGCCGGCGTCGCGTTGCGTGCTCGTCGAGGATTCGGTCGCCAACCTGGCCGGGGCGCGCCACGTCGGGCTGCGAACGGTGCTCGTCACCGGCATCAGCCACCGTTCGCACCATCCATCGCGCCGTGCGCGCGCCGGGCGGTCTCGGCGCATCGACGTTCAAGTACAATCGGTCGCGCACCTGCCGCGCAAGGCCTTGCGATCCGCACGATAACGAGATGAACGATCAGACGACGCCCGCGCCGAAGCCACCCCGACCCAAGCCCGGCGAACGACGCCTGCAGATCCTCCAGACGCTGGCTGCGATGCTGCAGGAGCCGGACGGCGATCGCGTCACCACCGCGGCGCTCGCCGGCAGGCTGCAGGTCTCGGAAGCGGCGCTGTACCGCCACTTCGCGAGCAAGGCGCAGATGTTCGAGGGCCTGATCGAGTTCATCGAGTCGACCATCTTCGGCCTGATCAACCAGATCACCACGCAGCACGAAGACGGGCTGCGCCAGTTGCGCGACATCGTCGCGATGCTGCTCGCCTTCGCCGAGAAGAATCCCGGCATGACCCGCGTGCTGATCGGCGACGCGCTGGTCACCGAGGACGATCGCCTGCAGGACCGCATCAACCAGCTGATCGACCGCATCGAGGCTTCGCTGAAGCAGGCGTTCCGGGTCACCGTCGCACAGGGGCGGCTTCCCGGGGAAACCGACCCCGCGGCGCGCGCCGGCATCGTGCTCGCCTACGTGCTCGGGCGCTGGCTGCGTTTCGCCAAGAGCGGCTTCCGGCGCTCGCCGGCCGAGATGTTCGACCAGCAGGCCCCGCTCCTGATCAGCTGAGCGCCGTGGAAGTCGTCTACTTCACCATCACCGCGGCATTGCTGTACTTCGCCGCCGACCGGCTGCTCGACGCGTTGGAGCGGCGGGCGGGCCGGCGCTTCGAGCAGCGCTCGCTGATCTTCTTCGCGATGCTGCTCGGCATGGCGCTGGTCAGCTTCGCGGTGATCCGGCACCTGCTCGGCGACTGACGGCGCTTCGGCAGCGCGGCTGCCCGATTTCCGTTTCCCTGGCTTGCGTCGGCATGCTGCCGGCGCGCCGCCGCGGCCGCCGCCCGTCGGCCGGCGGTGCGCTGGGGGGCGCTTTCGGTTATCATGCTGCGGTGCGGCATCGATCCGGTGCCCCATAGCGGTGTCGACAGCCAGTCTCTTCGCCGCGTCTTCCACGGCATCCGCCGTCCCAGAAGTTCTTCACCCTGTTTCGTCTGCCCGCGACTGGCGTCGCAGCCGCAAGCGCCAAGGCGCCGCGGTGACCGTGGCCGATGTCGTTGGAGTCTCATGTCCTTTGCTGCCCTGGGCTTGTCCGAAGCCCTCGTCCGTGCCGTGACCGAACGCGGCTATACCTCACCCACCCCGATTCAGGCGAAAGCGATCCCGGCCGTTCTGTCCGGCGGCGACCTGCTCGCTGGCGCGCAGACCGGTACCGGCAAGACCGCCGGCTTCGTGCTGCCGATCCTGCAGCGCCTGTCCACCACCGCGCCGCGCAAGCCGGCTGCCGGCGGCGCGCGGCCGATCCGCGTGCTGATCCTCGCGCCGACGCGCGAGCTGGCCGCGCAGGTCGAAGAAAGCGTCGTCGCGTACTCGAAGCACCTGAAGCTGTCGTCGACCGTCGTGTTCGGCGGCGTCAACATCAATCCGCAGATCGACCGGCTGCGCCGCGGTGTCGACATCCTGGTCGCGACGCCGGGCCGGCTGCTCGATCATGCCGGCCAGCGCACCGTCGATCTCTCCGGCGTCGAGGTCCTGGTGCTCGACGAAGCCGACCGGATGCTCGACATGGGCTTCATCCACGACATCCGGCGCGTGCTGAAGCTGCTGCCGGCGCAGCGCCAGAACCTGCTGTTCTCGGCGACCTTTTCCGACGAGATCAAGGCGCTGGCCGACGGCCTGCTGAACAAGCCGGCGCTGATCGAGGTCGCGCGCCGCAACGCCACCGCCGACACGGTCGCCCAGCGCGTGCTGCCGGTCGACCGGGCGCGCAAGCGCGAGCTGCTGTCGCACCTCGTGCGCGAGCACAACTGGTTCCAGGTGCTGGTGTTCACCCGCACCAAGCACGGCGCCAACCGGCTGGCCGAGCAGCTGACGAAGGACGGCATCCCGTCGCTGGCGATCCATGGCAACAAGAGCCAGAACGCCCGTACGCGCGCGCTGTCCGAGTTCAAGTCGGGCAGCCTGCAGGTGCTGGTGGCGACCGACATTGCCGCGCGTGGCCTGGACATCGTCGAGCTGCCGCACGTGGTGAACTTCGACCTGCCCAACGTCCCCGAAGACTACGTGCACCGCATCGGCCGCACCGGCCGCGCGGGAGCGGAAGGCGAGGCGGTGTCGCTGGTTTCTCCCGACGAGAACGGCCTGCTGCGCGACATCGAACGGCTGATCCGGCGCGAGTTGCCGCGCCAGACGGTCGCGGGCTTCGAGCTCGACCCGAATGCGCGCAACGAGCCGGAGGCGGACGACCGGCCGCCGCGGCAGCCGCGTCGGCCGATGCGCGGCGACGCGTCGCGCGGCGCGCCGAGGCCGGGCTCGCGCGGCTCCGCAGCGGGGCAGGGCGGATCGCGTGGCCAGCCCCCGAAGCCGGCAGCATCGGCCGCGCGTGGCGCGCCGACCCCGCAGCAGTTTGCGCGGCCTGCCGCGTCGCAGCCGGCACGTGCGGCGATGGCGGCACCGGTGCGCTCCGCGCCGCCCGCCACCGCGCCGGCGCGACCGACCGGCGTCGGCGGCTTCAGGGGCCGGCCGAGCCGATCAGGTCGATGAGCTGGGCGCCATAGGCGTCGAGCTTCTTCTCGCCGACACCGCCGATCCCGGCCAGCTCGGCGAGCGTGGCCGGGCGGCGCTCGGCGATGCCGCGCAGCGTCGCGTCGTGAAAGATGACGTACGGCGGCACGCCGCGCTCGCTCGCCGTCGCGCGCCGCCATTGCTTCAGTCGCTCGAACAGCGCCTCGACGGCGTCGCCGCCGACGCCCGCCTGCGACGCGGCGCCTTCGTTCGCTGACTCGCCGCGCGCGCGGCGCGCGTTGCGGCCGGTGCGCCGCCCGGGCCCGGCCTTCGGGCGACGCATCTGCAGCGTGCGCTCGCCGCGCAACAGCGCCCGGCTGGCATCGGCGAGCACCAGCACCTGGTGGCGGGCATGGTCCACCGAAACCAGGCCCTGCGCGATCAGCTGGCGCAGCACCGCGCGCCATTCGGTCTCGGAGAGGTCGGCGCCGATGCCGAACGTGCTGAGCGCGTCGTGTCGATGCTGGCGCACGCGCTCGCTCGCCTGGCCGCGCAGCACCGCGATGACGTGCTGCGCCCCGAACCCGAAGCCGCTGGCCTGCCTGATCCGGTAGATGCACGAGAGCAGCTTGCGGGCGGGTTCGGTTGCGTCCCAGGGCTGCGGCGGCTCGAGGCAGTTGTCGCAGTTGCCGCAGGCGGTGCTCGCCTCGCCGAAATAGGCGAGCAGGCGCACGCGCCGGCAGTCGATCGTCTCGGCGAGTCCGAGCATCGCGTCGAGCTTCGCGGTCGCGACGCGCTTGTACGCGTCGTCGGCCTCCGACTGCTCGATCAGCCGCCGCTGCTGGACGACGTCGGCCAGCCCGTAGGCCATCCAGGCTTCGGCCGGCTCGCCGTCGCGGCCGGCGCGACCCGTCTCCTGGTAGTACCCCTCCACGCTCTTCGGCATGTCGAGATGCGCGACGAAGCGCACGTCGGGCTTGTCGATCCCCATGCCGAACGCGATCGTCGCGACCATGACGAGTCCGTCCTCGCGCAGGAAGCGCGCCTGGTGCGTGCTGCGCGTCGAGTTGTCGAGTCCGGCGTGGTAGGGCAGGGCAGCGATGCCCTGCGCCGACAGCCAGTGGGCGGTCTCCTCGACTTTCGCGCGCGACGCGCAGTAGACGATGCCGGCCTCGCCGGCGTGCGCACCGGAGATGAAATCGAGCAGCTGGCGCTTCGGGTCGATCTTCTCGACGATCCGGTAGCGGATATTGGGGCGGTCGAAGCTCGAGACGAACTCGCGCGCAGACTGCAGCGCGAGTTTCTCGACGATCTCGCGGCGCGTGAGCGCGTCGGCGGTCGCGGTGAGCGCGATGCGCGGCACCTGCGGCCAGCGCTCGTGCAGCACCGCGAGCTGCAGGTACTCGGGGCGGAAGTCGTGGCCCCACTGCGAGACGCAGTGCGCCTCGTCGATCGCGAACAGCGCGAGCTTCGCGCCGTCGAGCAGCTCGAGGCAGCGCGGCGTGAGCAGCCGTTCGGGCGCGACGTAGAGCAGGTCGAGCTCGCCCGCGGCGAGCGCCCGCTCGACAGCCGCGGCCTCGCGCGCGCCCAGCGACGAATTGAGGAACGCGGCGCGCACGCCGAGTTCGCGCAGCGCATCGACCTGATCCTGCATCAGCGCGATCAGCGGCGAGATCACCACGGCGACGCCGTCGCGCAGCAGCGCGGGGATCTGGTAGCACAGCGACTTTCCGCCGCCGGTGGGCATCAGCACCAGTGCGTCGCCGCCGGCGGCGACGTGCGCGACGATCTGCCGCTGCGGGCCGCGGAACGACGCATAGCCGAATACGCGGTTCAGGATCGCCAGCGCGTCGCGATCGATCGAGGCGAGGTCGTCGGTCGTCATCAGGGGCCCGAGTCTACCGGGCATGCAGCGCGGGCGCGATTCGGCCGGGCGGCGATCGGCCGCAGGGCGGATGGGAGCCGAGGGAGCCGAGGGAACCGGGCGAGCCGGGCGAGGCGAAGGGCCGGACGGGCTTCAGCGCGCCGCCGGCGGACGGGTGGCGCAGACCGCGCACTCGGGGTCGCGCGGCACCTTCACCTCGTGCCAGCGCATCGCGCGCGCATCGAGCATCAGCAGCCGGCCGACCGCCGGCGTGCCGAAGCCGCCGGCCAGCTTCAGCGCTTCGGCCGCCTGTGTGGTGCCGACGATGCCGGTCAGGGGCGCGAACACCCCCATCGTCGCGCAGCGCACCTCCTCGACGTCCTGCCCCTCGGGAAACAGGCAGTGATAGCAAGGCGAGTCATCGCGGCGCGGATCGAAGACCGCGACCTGCCCGTCGAACCGGATCGCGGCTCCCGAGACCAGCGGTTTGCGGTGCGCGACGCAGGCGCGGTTCACCGCCTGCCGGGTGGCGAAGTTGTCGCAGCAGTCGAGTACCACGTCGGCGCGCGCCACGACTTCGAGCATCGCGTCGCCGTCGAGCCGGCGGGCGATCGCCTCGACCTCGATGCCGGGATTGATCTCGAGCATCGAGCGGCGCCCCGATTCGGCCTTCGGCTCGCCGATGCGGTCCTGCCGGTGAAGGATCTGCCGCTGCAGGTTGGTGAGGTCGACCGCGTCGTCGTCGGCCAGCAGGATCCGGCCGATGCCGGCAGCCGCGAGGTACAGCCCCGCCGGCGAGCCGAGCCCGCCCGCACCGACAACCAGCGCGGTGGCGCCGAGCAGGCGCTCCTGCACGTCGACGCCCATTTCGTCGAGCAGGATGTGGCGGCTGTAGCGAAGCAGCTGTTCGTCGTTCATGGGATGGCCGGCGGGCGTGGCGCGACGACTGCGCGCCGCGAGCCCTCAGCCCGGCGCCGGCCGGGCGAGGTGTCGCGTCATCGGGCTTCCGGGGTCCTGGCGGGCGTGGCCGGCAACAGTGCGTCGTCGCGGGCCTTGGCGATCACCACCGGCTGCCCCTTCAGGAAGTTGAGCGCCTGCGAGAGCTGGTAGTCGTCGGCCGAACCGAACTCGACCGGCTTGCGCTCCTTCGGCGCCTGCGACTCGTCGCTGGGCTTGGGCACGGCCGGGCGGGCTTCCGGACCCTTGTCGTTGCTGAGGTGGCGCGTCAGGTCGACCTCGCGCAGCCGGAACGCGCCCGAATCGCCCTCGGGCGTCTCCTCGACCAGGTAGTCGGGGGTGATGCCCTTGGCCTGGATCGAGCGGCCGTTCGGCGTGTAGTAGCGCGCCGTCGTGAGCTTGATCGCGGTGGTGTGCGACAGCGGCAGGATCGACTGCACCGAGCCCTTGCCGAAGGTCTGCGTGCCCAGCACCACGGCGCGCTTGTGGTCCTGCAGCGCGCCGGCGACGATTTCCGAGGCCGAGGCCGAGCCCGCGTTCACCAGCACCACCATCGGCGCGGTCTTCACCGCCGCCGGCAGGCGCCGCAGGATGTCGTCGCGGCTGCCGCGCATGTAGTCCTCGGGGCTCGCGACGTACTTGCGGCGCGCGTCTTCGGTGCGTCCGTCGGTGGTGACCACGATGGAATTCGCCGGCAGGAACGCTGCCGATACGCCGACCGCACCGTGCAGCAGGCCGCCCGGGTCGTTGCGCAGGTCGAGGACGATGTGGTCGAGCGCGTTCTGCTTCGCCAGCCCCTCGAGGTGCTTGACCAGGTTCTCGACGGTGTGCTCCTGGAACTGCGTGATGCGCACGTAGCCGATGCCCGGCTCGAGCACCTTGGAGCGCACCGACTGGACCTTGATCACGTCGCGGACGATGCGTACCACGATCGGCTGCGGCTCGCCCTTGCGCGAGATGGTCAACGTGATCGGTGTCTTGGGCTTGCCGCGCATCATCTTGACGGCGTCGTTCAGCGACATGCCCTTGGTGGGCTTGTCGTCGATTCGCACGATCAGGTCGCCGGCCTTCACGCCAGCGCGCGCCGCGGGGGTGTCCTCGATCGGGGCCACGACCTTCACGAAGCCGTCTTCGGTGCCCACCTCGATGCCCAGTCCGCCGAACTCGCCCTGCGTGCCGACCTGCAGTTCCTTGAACGCCTCGGCGTCGAGGTACGCCGAATGCGGATCGAGGTTCGAGAGCATGCCCTCGATCGCGCCGGTGATCAGCTTGCGGTCTTCGACCGGCTCGACGTAGTTGGCCTTGACCGCGCCGAAGACGTCGGTGAATTGCCGCAGCTCGTCGAGCGGCAGCGTGGCGGCGGGCTCGCGCTGGGCGACCGCTGTCAGGCCGAGGCTGATCAGCACGCCGGCGACCGCGCCGGCCGACAGGAGACCCAGGGGTTTGAGCTTGCCCTTCATCGATGATCCCGCAGGCAGAGCGGCCGGCGATTCACCTCGCGCCGCACGCCGTCTGCCGAGCGATCCAGTATAAACCGCGGCCGTTGCGCAGGTAGCCGAAGTCCCGTCCGGCCGGCGGTCGTCGCCGGCCGCCCGGGGTGGTCGGTGGCGGGCGCCGGGGCCCGCCCGGGGGTGGTCGGCAGCGTAAACCGCCCTCAGCCGGGCGGGCGCGCCTTGCCCTGGGCCGCGACCGCGGCCATCGCCGCCTCGATCTCGGCCTGGTCGCCGAGATAGTAGTTGCGCACCGGGCGCATCGCCTCGTCGAGTTCGTAGACCAGCGGCCGCCCGGTGGGGACGTTCAGGTGGACGATCTCGTCGTCGCCGATCGCGTCGAGGTGCTTGATCAGCGCGCGCAGCGAATTGCCGTGCGCAGCCACGATCACCCGCTTGCCCAGCCGGATCGCCGGGGCGATCGTCTCGGTCCAGTACGGCACGACCCGGGCGACGGTGTCCTTCAGGCACTCGGTACGCGGAATCTCGCTGGCGCGCAGGCCGCTGTAGCGCGGATCGTTCTCGGCGCCGCGCGGGTCGCCGGCAGGCAGCGGATCGGGGGCGATCGCGTAGGCGCGGCGCCAGGTGAGCACCTGCTGGTCGCCGAAGCGGGCCGCGGTCTCGGCCTTGTTCAGCCCCTGCAGCGCACCGTAGTGCCGCTCGTTCAGGCGCCAGTCGTGCACCACCGGGATCCACATCCGGTCCATTTCGTCGAGCACGGTCCAGAGGGTGCGGATCGCGCGCTTGAGCACCGAGGTGAAGGCGAGGTCGAAATCGAAGCCTTCGGCCTTCAGCAGCTGGCCGGCGCGGCGCGCCTCGCCGAGGCCGGTCTCGGTGAGGTCGACGTCGGTCCAGCCGGTGAAGCGGTTTTCGAGGTTCCACTGGCTCTCGCCGTGGCGCAGCAGCACGAGTCGGTAGGTCATCGGTGGCGGGTCGACGTGGACGGACGGACCGCTATTCTATAATCCACTGTTTCCCCCCGAACGATTGCCGACCCGTGGAATTCATCACCGAAAACATCGTGCTGATCGCCGTAGCCTTCGTCTCCGGCGCGATGCTGGTCTGGCCGATGGTGATGCGCGGCGCCTCCGGGCCCTCGCTCGACACGCTGGGCGCAACCCGCCTCATCAACGACACCGGCGCGGTCGTGCTCGACGTGCGCTCGCAGGCCGATTTCGCCGGCGGGCACCTGCCGAACGCGCGCAACATCCCGATGGCCGAGCTCGAGAAGCGCATCGGCGAGCTGCCCGCCGGCAAGCCGGTGCTGCTGTGCTGCGCGAGCGGCGTCACTTCCAGCCGCGCCGCCGGCATCCTTCGCAAGGCCGGCCGCAAGGACGTCTTCAACCTGGGCGGCGGACTGCAGTCGTGGCGGCAAGCCGGCCTGCCGGTGGTCAAGTAAGCCAGGAGATCGACCCATGACTGCACGCGTCCTGATGTACTGCACCGCGGTGTGCCCCTACTGCGTGCGCGCCGAGCGGCTGCTCGAGGCGCGCGGCGTGGCCGCGATCGAGAAGATGCGGATCGACCTCGACCCGTCGCTGCGCGACGAAATGATCTCGCGCACCGGGCGGCGCACCGTGCCGCAGATCTACATCGGCGAGCGGCACGTCGGCGGCTTCGACGACCTGGCCGAGCTCGACCGCGAGGGCGGGCTCGTCCCGCTGCTGCGCGGCTAGCCTTCCCCATTCCATCCCGCCGGCCGGCTGTCGGCACCCTCCGAGGAACACCCATGAGCGACCAGGCGCAAGCCCCCGTCTTTGCCATCCAGCGGGTCTACCTGAAAGACCTTTCGCTCGAGATTCCGAACGCCCCGCGAATCTTCCTCGAGACGCAGCAGCCGTCGGTCGACATCCAGATGGACGTCGGCAGCGAGCAGCTCGCCGACGGCATCTACGAATCCACGGTCACCGTCACCATCACCACCAAGGTCGGCGACAAGACCGCGTTCCTGATCGAGGCGAAGCAGGGCGGCATTTTCGAGATGCGCAACATCCCGGCCGACCAGATGGAACTGCTGCTGAACGTGATCTGCCCGAACATCGTCTATCCGTACCTGCGCTCGAACGTCGCCGACACGGTGCAGCGCACCGGGTTCCCGCCGATCCACCTGGCCGAAATCAACTTCGAGGCGCTCCACCAGCAGCGGCTGGCCCAGCAGCGCGCCGAGCAGCAGGGATCGGGCATCATCCTGCCGGGCAGCGCGCACTGACGCGGCGCCGCGTCGTCCACCGAACGATTGCCGGAGCCTTCGATGCGCCCGCGAATACAGGCAGGCACACCGGCCGGCGCCCGGCCGCGCAGCGCGGCGGCGCGGCTCCTGCCCCGGCTTGCTGCGTTTGCGGTCCCGATGTTGCTGGCGGCACCGGGGGCACAGGCTCAGGGGGTCGCGCAGGCGCAGGACGCCGGCTTCCTGGAAGTCACGAGCGCGGCGGCGATCCTCTACGACGGCCCCTCCGATCGCGCCGCCAGGCTGTTCATCGTGGTGCGCGGCACCCCGCTGGAGGTGTTGTCGACGCTGAACCAGTGGGTCAAGGTGCGCGACATGAGCGGCGACGTGCTGTGGGTGCACCGCAGCGAGCTCGGGGAGTCGCGGCACGTCGTCGCCAGCACGCTCGCGGCGATTCGACGCACCGCGCAGCCCAACGGCGAGTTGGTCGTGCAGGTCGAGCGCGGCGTGCTGCTCGAAGTGCTCGAGGCGAGCGCGCCTGCCGGCTGGCTGCGCGTGCGGCATCGTGACGGCGCGACCGGGTTCGTGAGCGCCGGCGAGGTCTGGGGTCGCTGAAGCGGGGCGCGGCCGGCATGAAGATCGCGATCTTCGGGGCAGGCGCCTGGGGTACGGCGCTGGCGCTGCACGCGGCGAAGCGGCATCCGGTGATGATCTGGGCGCGCGACCCGCACCTGGTCGCGTCGCTTCGCGGCACGCGTCGCAACGAACGCTACCTGCCGGGCGTCGCGCTCGCGCCGCAGATCGAATTCGCCGACGACATCGCCGTGGCCTGCAGCTGGCTCGACGTGGCCGGCTCGCTGGCGGTCGTGGCCACGCCGGTGGCGGGGCTGCGCGCGACGCTGCGCACGCTCGACGCCGCGCTGCCGGCCGCAGCGCGCGGCGTGGTCTGGCTCTGCAAGGGCATCGAGGCGTCGAGCGGGCGGCTGCCGCACGAGGTTGCGGTCGAGGAATTGCACCGGCACCAGGCAGCGGTGCTGTCGGGGCCGAGCTTCGCGCAGGAGGTCGCGGCCGGCCTGCCGGTCGCCCTGACCGTCGCTTCGGCGTCGGTGGAACTGCAGGCTGCCACGGTCGAGGCCTTCCACCACGGGCCGGCGCGCATCTATCGCAGCGACGACGTGATCGGCGTCGAACTGGGTGGCGCGCTGAAGAACGTGATGGCCATCGCGGCGGGCATCTGCGACGGCCTGTCGCTCGGCCAGAACGCGCGCGCCGCGCTGATCACGCGCGGGCTGGCCGAGACCGTGCGGCTCGGCACCGCGATGGGCGCGCACGCCGAAACGTTCATGGGCCTCACCGGTCTGGGCGACCTGGTCCTCACCTGCACCGGCGACCTGTCGCGCAACCGCCAGGTCGGGCTGGCGCTGGCCGCCGGCGAGTCGCTCGCGGCGATTGTCGCGCGGCTCGGCCACGTGGCCGAGGGCGTGCACTGCGCGCAGGCCGCCGAGGCGCTTGCGGCCGCGCACCGGGTCGACATGCCGATCGTCTCGGCGGTGAACGCCGTGCTGGCCGGGCGCCAGCACGCACGCGATGCGGTGCTCGCGCTGCTGTCGCGCGAGCCGCGCAACGAAAACGACCGGGCGCCATGACCAACGCGATCACGCGGGCCGACGCGCGCAAGTGGATCGGCGTATTCTGCGGCGCCAAGTCGGGGGCCGACGCGAAGTACGTCGAGGCGGCGCGCGAAACCGGCCGGGCGATCGCATCGCGCGGCTGGGGAGTGGTGTTCGGCGGCGGGCGGGTCGGCCTGATGGCGGCGGTGGCCGACGCGGCGCTTGCCGCCGGGGGCGAGGTGATCGGCGTGATTCCACGCGCGCTGATGGCACGCGAGCCCGGCCATCCTGGCGTCAGCCGGCTCGAGATCGTGGTCGACATGGCGGTGCGCAAGCAGCGGATGATCGAACTGGCCGACGCCTTCGTCACGCTGCCGGGCGGGCTGGGCACGCTCGACGAGCTGTTCGAGGTGCTCACGCTGCGACAGATCGGCCAGCATGCGAAGCCGGTCGGCCTGTACAACCTCGACGGCTACTTCGACACGCTGCTCGCGGCCTGCCGCGAGTTCGTCGCGCGCGGCTTCGTGCTGCCGGGCGACATCGACTTCCTGGTGCAGGAGCCGCGGATCGAGCCGCTGCTCGACCGGCTGTTCAAGGCGTGACCGGGCCGCCGGTCGTGGCGTCGGCAGCCGCGGCGCCGCTCGCATCGGCCGCCGCAGCGCTGCTCGCGTCGGCGGCGCCCTCGAAGCCGGACTGCCGCCAGGCCTCGAACACCGCGACCGCGACCGCGTTCGACAGGTTCAGGCTGCGATTGTCCGGGCGCATCGGCAGGCGCAGGCGCTGCGCGGGCGCGAACTGCGCGAGGATCGATTCGGGCAAGCCGCGCGTCTCGGAACCGAACACCAGGTAGTCACCGCGCTCGAACGCTACCTCGGTGGGCCTGCGCCCGCCGCGGGTGCTGAGCGCGAACATGCGCCGCGGATGCTGCTGCGCGAGGAAGGCTTCCCAGCACGCATGCACGCGGATCGACGCGAACTCGTGGTAGTCGAGGCCGGCGCGGCGCAACTTCGCCGAGTCGAGCGAGAAGCCCAGCGGCTCGACCAGGTGCAGCGCTGCGCCGGTGTTCGCGCACAGCCGGATCACGTTGCCGGTGTTCGGCGGGATCTCAGGGTAAACCAGTACGACGTGAACGATCGCGTCTTGCATCGGATTGCGGGGTGCGGGCGACCACGCAGTTAATCACACGCGCGGCGCCGGCGGCGCGCAGCGCGTCGGCGGCCGCGCGCAACGTCGCGCCGGTGGTCATCACGTCGTCGACGACGATCACCGTGCGCGCGCCGAGCGGCCGTGGCGCCGTGAACGCCCCTGCCAGCGCGACGCGGCGCTCGCCGGCGTGCAGGGTGGAGGCGGGCATGCCCGCCCGGGTGCGCGTGAGCAGCCGGTGATCGAGCGGCAGTCGCCGTGCGCGCGCCAGCGCCCGTGCGATTTCGAGCGACTGGTTGAAGCCGCGTCCCGCGAGCCGGGCTACCGACAGCGGGATCGCGGTGACGATCGGCGGCCCCGGCTCGCCTGGTGCGGCGGGCGGCGCAGCGTCGGGTCGGGCGGCCTCGAGCCGGCGCGCCAGCGCGCGGCCGAGCGGCGGCGCGAGCGCCGCGTCGCGACCGAACTTCAGCGCGTGCACCAGCCGGTCGAGCGGCGGGGCGTAGTCGGCCAGCACCACGGTGGCCGAGAACCCGGGCGGGTCGGCTTCGCAGCCGGGGCAGAGCGGATCCTGCCAGCCGTCTTCGCGCGGCGGCGCAGACACCGCCGGTGGCGCATCGGGGTGCGACCGAGCATCCGATCGTGGCCACGCGAGCCCGCAGCGCGCGCAGCGCATCGCCGAGCGGCCGGGCAGCGCGGCCTCGCACTCGGGGCACATTCCATCCGTGCACTCGCTGCCGCAGACGACGCAGGTGGCGGGCAGCCAGGCGTCGACGAGGGACGCGCATGCGCGCCGCAGCCGGCCTGCAAGGCCGCTGCGCAACGAGACCCTGGCGCGCGCATCCATGGCGATCATTGGAACCGATCGCGGACCTATACTGCGCGCGATGCTTACTGCGCCCGACCTAGACCCGTCGGCCGTTCGACGCCAGTTCTCGCGCCGTGCCGCCTCGCCGGGGCGTGCCGACTTCCTGTTCGCCGAGGTCGAGGCGCGCATGCTCGAGCGGCTCGACGTGGTCAGGCTTTCGCCGCGCAGCGTGATCGACGTCGGCTGCGGGGCCGGGCGCGGCCTGCTGGCGCTGAAGAAGCGCTATCCGGCGGCCGAACTCGTCGGACTGGACTCGGCGCTGGGCATGGTGCGTGCGGCGCGTGCCGTGATGGCGCCGCCGGCCCGGGGTTTCTTCGCCCGCCTGCGGGCGCGCACCGCGCCACCGGTCGCCCATGTCGTTGCGGCCGATGCCCACGCGCTGCCACTGGCCGACTCCAGCGTCGACCTCGTCTGGTCGAACCTGGCGCTGCACTGGTTCGAGTCGCCGGAGCGGGCGTTCGCCGAATTCCATCGGGTGGCGCGTCCCGGCGCGCTGCTGCACTTCTCGTTCTTCGGCGTGGACACGCTGGCCGAGTTGCGCGCGCTGGGCGCGCGCACGATGCACTTCCACGACCTGCACGACATCGGCGACCTGCTCGGCAACGCCGGCTTCGCCGAACCGGTGATGGACAGCGAGCGCCTGGCGCTGTCGTGGGCCGACGCCGGGGCGATGCTCGCCGACCTGCGCGCGCTCGGCGGCAACGCGCTGCGCGGCCGGTTTCGCGGTCTGCTCGGGCGCGCGCATCGCGAGGCGTGGCTGCGCGCGCTCGGATCGTTGCGGCGAACCGACGGCCGCCTGCACATGACGATCGAACTGGTGTACGGCCACGCCTGGTGCCCGCAGCGCAAGCGCCGCAGCGACGGCCTGGCGCCGGTGGAGTTCGTGCCGCGCAGCGCGATCGGCCGATACCCGCGAGACCAGTGACGGATTGCGGGCCATTTGCTGGCGCGACGCGGGCGCCTCTATAATCCGTGGCCGCAGCAAAAGCTTTGATGTGGGACAAGGCGCACCGTACGTCATGGCATACCGCTGGAGGCATGTGGCCGAGGGCGAGCGGCATCAGTGGGTGCTCAAGCGGAACTGCGCGCTCACGCCGCGCCAGCTCGGCGGCTGGTTCGGCACGCTGGCGTTGTTTTCGCTGCTGATCGCCGCGGTGCTGGCTGCCCGCGGCGCGTGGGTGGTGGTGCCGTTCGCGCTCGTCGAGGTGAGCGCGCTGGCGGTGGCCTTTCTCGCTTACGGGCGCCACGCCGGCGACTACGAGCGGATCGTCGCCACGCCCGAGCGCCTGACGGTGGAGACGAGCACCGGGGCGCGCCTGGACCGGCTCGAACGCGAGGCGGGGCGGGTGCGCATCGAGTACGGCGGCTCGCGTCGCAAGCCGATCCGGCTGGTGAGCGGGCGCGAGGAGATCGCGATCGGGCGTTTCGTGCCGGACGATCGCAAGGCGGAACTGGTGCGCGAATTGCGCGGCGCGCTCGCCCGATGGCGGGCGGGCTGACCGGATCGAAGAACGAGGAACGGCGGGGATGGGCAGAATGAAAACGAAGCGGATGGCCGACGCACTGGCCGTGGCGGCACTCGGCGGCTGGGCCTCGATCGCGGCGGCGGTCGGCGACATGCCGGGCGGACCGAAGGTCAACCAGTTGAACCTCGCCACGCCGGTCACGCGCATCGCCGAAGAACAGCACTGGATCCACTGGTTCGTCATGTGGATCTGTGTGGCGATCTTCGTCGCGGTCTTCGGCGTGATGTTCTATTCGGTGTGGAAGCACCGCAAGTCGCGCGGCCACGCGCCGGCGGATTTCCACGAGAGCACGGCGGTCGAGATCGCCTGGACCGTGGTGCCGTTCCTGATCATCGTCGGCATGGCCATCCCGGCCACGCGCATGGTGGTCGAGCAGAAGGACACCTCCAACGCCGACATCACGGTGAAGGCCACTGGCTACCAGTGGAAGTGGGGCTACGACTACCTGAAGGGCGACGGCGAGGGCATCTCGTACCTGTCCGCGCTGTCGACTCCGCGCGACCAGATCGAGGACCGCAACTACCCCGATGCGAAGGCTCGTCGCGTACAGAACGACACCTACCTGATGGAGGTCGACCACCCGCTGGTCGTGCCGGTGAACAGGAAGGTCCGCGTCGTGGTCACCGCCAACGACGTGATCCACGCGTGGATGGTGCCGGCATTCGGCGTCAAGCAGGACGCGATCCCGGGCTTCGTGCGCGACACCTGGTTCAAGGCGGAGAAGGTCGGCGTGTTCCGCGGCCAGTGCGCCGAGCTGTGCGGCAAGGACCACGCGTTCATGCCGATCGTCGTCGACGTGCGCTCCGAGGCCGACTACCTGAAGTGGGTCGACGAGAAGAAGAAGGAGATGCTCGCGAAGGCCGACGACCCGACGAAGGAATGGCAGCTCGCCGACCTGCGCGAGCGCGGCGAGAAAGTCTTCGCGGCCAACTGCGTGGCCTGTCACCAGGCCAACGGCAAAGGCGTCCCGGGCACCTTCCCGGCGCTCGACGGCTCGAAAGTCGTGCTCGGCAAGCCGCAGCCGCAGATCGACGTGGTGCTCCATGGCCGGCCCGGGACCGCGATGGCCCCGTTCAAGCAGCTCTCCGACGTCGAGTTGGCGGCGGTGATCACCTACACCCGCAATGCCTGGGGCAACCAGGCACAGGACAACGTCGTGCAGCCGTCCATGGTGACGGCCGCCCGCAAGTGAGCCGCGACCCCCGTCGCCGCGCCGCGAACGAAACAGAGCGAATCAGCAGGAGCCCAGCGAAATGAGCGCCGTCCTCGACCACCCCGGTGACCACGCACACGACCACGCGCACGACCACCCGACCGGCTGGCGGCGCTGGCTGTTCGCGACCAACCACAAGGACATCGGCACGCTGTACCTGTGGTTCTCGTTCGCGATGCTGCTCGTCGGCGGCGTGAACGCGCTGCTGCTGCGCACCGAGCTGTTCCAGCCGGGCCTGCAGATCCTGCGGCCCGAGTTCTTCAACCAGCTCACGACGATGCACGGCCTGATCATGGTCTTCGGCTCGGTCATGCCGGCCTTCGTCGGGTTCGCGAACTGGCAGGTGCCGCTGATGATCGGCGCCTCCGACATGGCGTTCGCGCGGATGAACAACTTCAGCTTCTGGCTGCTGCCGGTGGCCGCCTCGCTGCTGGTGGCTTCGTACTTCGTGCCGGGCGGGGCGACCGCCGCGGGCTGGACGCTGTATGCGCCGCTGTCGGTGCAGATGGGCCCGGGGATGGACCTCGCCATCCTCGCGCTGCACCTGATGGGCGCCAGCTCGATCATGGGGTCGATCAACATCATCACGACGATCCTGAACATGCGTGCGCCCGGCATGCCGCTGATGAAGATGCCGATGTTCTGCTGGACCTGGCTGATCACCGCCTACCTGCTGCTGGCGGTGATGCCGGTGCTGGCCGGCGCGATCACGATGGTGCTCACCGACCGCCACTTCGGCACCTCGTTCTTCAACGCGGCCGGCGGCGGCGACCCGGTGATGTACCAGCACATCTTCTGGTTCTTCGGGCACCCCGAGGTCTACATCATGATCCTGCCCGCGTTCGGGATCATCAGCGAGGTGATCCCCACCTTCGCGCGCAAGAAGCTGTTCGGCTACAGCTCGATGGTCTACGCGACCGCGTCGATCGCGATCCTGTCGATGATCGTCTGGGCGCACCACATGTTCACCACCGGCATGCCGGTCACCGGCCAGCTGTTCTTCATGTATGCGACGATGCTGATCGCGGTGCCCACCGGCGTGAAGATCTTCAACTGGGTGGCCACGATGTGGCGCGGCTCGATGACCTTCGAGACGCCGATGCTGTTCGCCGTCGGCTTCATCTTCGTGTTCGCGATCGGCGGGTTCACCGGGCTGATCATGGCCGTCGCCCCGCTCGACATCCAGCTGCACGACACCTACTACATCGTTGCGCACTTCCACTACGTGCTGGTGGCCGGTTCGCTGTTCGCGCTGTTCGCCGGCACCTACTACTGGATCCCGAAGTGGACCGGCCACATGTACGACGAGAAGCTCGGCAAGTGGCACTTCTGGATGTCGATGATCACGTTCAACATCACGTTCTTCCCGATGCACTTCCTCGGGCTCGCCGGCATGCCGCGCCGCTACGCCGACTACCCGATGCAGTTCGCCGACTTCAACGCGGTCGTCACCATCGGCGCCTTCGGCTTCGGCCTGTCGCAGCTGATCTTCCTGTGGGCCGTGGTGAAGTGCATCCGCGGCGGTGCCAAGGCGACCGACCGGGTGTGGGAGAGCGCCCACGGCCTCGAGTGGACCGTGCCGAGCCCGGCGCCGTTCCACACCTTCGAGACCCCGCCGGTGGTGAAGTGAACCGTCGCGACAACCTGCGCACCGCGCTGATCCTGGCGTCGATCGCGCTCGCGTTCTTCGTGGGCGTGATCGTCAACCACTGGCTGCTCGCGAAGTGAACGGCAATCCGCCCTCGTCAGGTACGCGCGCGCCGAACCTGCGCATGCTCGGCAAGCTGGTCGTCGTCGCGGCGGCGATGTTCGGCTTCGGTTTCCTGCTGGTGCCGCTGTACGACAAGATCTGTGAAGTCACGGGCGTGAACAGCCTCACCAAGGTCGACCGGGGCGCCGCCGAATTCGCGCGCAACACGCAGGTCGACCGCTCGCGCACCGTGGTCGTCGAGTTCGACGCCAACGGCCGCGGCGCCTGGAAGTTCAGGCCCGAGGTTTCCTCGCTCGAAGTGCACCCGGGCGAGCTGGTCACGGTCGTCTACGACCTCGAGAACACCCGCGCGGCGCCCACCGTCGGGCAGGCGATCCCGAGCTACGCGCCGCGCCAGTCGGCCGGCTACTTCCGCAAGATCGAATGCTTCTGTTTCCAGCAGCAGGAACTCGGCGCCAACGAAACGCGTCGCTTCCCGGTGGTCTTCGTGGTCGATCCGAAGCTGCCGAAGGACGTCAGCACGATCACGCTGTCGTACACCTTCTTCGAGGTCGGCGGCAGGTCGGCGGCCGCGCAGGCGCGCGACGCGGGCGCCGGGCAGGGCGGATGATGCAGGCCGGTCCGCAACAGGCACCGAGGCGCAAGGCGGGGTTCATCGACACCTTCCAGGCGGTCGGCGCGTCGTTCTTCGGCGTGCGCGGGCGCCGCTCGCACGAACGCGACCTGGCCGGGCTCGACCCGGTGCGCGTCGTCGTCGCCGGAGTGCTGGCGGCGGTGGCGTTCGTGGTGGCGCTGGTCATGATCGCCCGCATCGCGGCGGGTTGAACTCGAACACGAATCAGGACAGCTTTCTTTCGGGGAGACAGGAACATGGTTTCGGGTGCAAGCTCACACGCGCCTTACTACTTCGTGCCGCATCCGTCGAAGTGGCCGATCGTCGGCGCGATCGCGCTGGCCTTCTTCGGCTTCGGCCTGGCCAGCTGGGTGAACGGCGCGCCGTTCGGTCCCTGGCTGTTCGCGATCTTCATCGCGATCCTCGCCTACATGCTGGTCGGCTGGTTCAGCGCGGTGGCCCGCGAATCCGAGAGCGGGCTGTACGGCGACCGCATCGACGTGTCGTTCCGCTGGTCGATGAGCTGGTTCATCTTCTCCGAGGTGATGTTCTTCGCCGCGTTCTTCGGCGCGCTCTATTACGCACGGACGATCGCCACCCCCTGGCTCGGCGACCTGGACAACCGGTCGCTGCTGTGGCCCGACTTCCAGGCGACTTGGCCGAATGCCGGCCCCGCGGGCGTGGTCGAACCGTTCCAGACGATCGGGCCGTGGCCGATCCCGACGCTGAACACCGCGCTGCTGCTCACGTCGGGCGTGACGCTGACGATCGCGCACCATGCGCTGAAGGACAACCGGCGCGGACCGCTGGCCTTCTGGATGCTGATCACGATCCTGCTGGGCTTCACCTTTCTCGGTTTCCAGGCCTACGAGTACGTGCACGCGTACACCGAATTGAACCTGAAGCTGTCCTCGGGCATCTTCGGTTCCACCTTCTTCATGCTGACCGGGTTCCACGGCTTCCACGTGACCGTCGGCGCGATCACGCTGTCGGCAGTGCTGTTCCGGATCCTGAAGGGGCACTTCACACCCGAGCGGCACTTCGCGTTCGAGGCGGCGGCCTGGTACTGGCACTTCGTCGACGTCGTCTGGCTGGGGCTGTACGTCGTCGTCTACTGGCTGTAGCCGGCGCTCGCCGCGAGGCCGCGGCCCGTTTCGCGCGGGCCCTTCTCGCGGCCTTTTCGAGGCCTTTTCGCGGCCTTCTTGCGCCTTCCTCGGCCCCCGCGCGGGGTCGTTCATAGTGCGGATATCCCCCTAGCGGGTTACGATCGGCACGCCGGTGCTCTGGATCCAGCCCATCCAGTGCGCGAACAGGATGAACAGGAACAGCGCGATCGAGAACCCGACCCGGAATCCGAGCGCGCGGACGGTATTGCGCGTGCGGCCGCGGTCGCGGATCAGGAAGATCATCGCGGAGGCGAGGCTGCCGATGATCAGGGCGAATCCGACGACGATGATCCACTTCACGGGCGACTCCGGTGGCGCATTCGGGATTCTAGGCGCCCGCGCGGCGGGCGGCGGGCCCGCATGACGGCGCGCGACCTGGTGCCGACGCTGGCGGCGCTCGCACTGGTGATTCTCACCGTATCGCTGGGCAACTGGCAGATGCGGCGCGCCGACGAGAAGCGCGCGCTGCACGCAAGCCGGGTGGCGGCCGCTCGTGACCCGGCGATCCGGGTGCCGGCGGACGACTTCGATCCGTCCAGCCTGCAGGGCCGGAAAGTGGTGGCGCGCGGCGAGCTGCTGCCGCGCTGGACCGTGTTCGTCGACAATCGGACGCACAAGGGGATTGCCGGCTTCCATGTGCTTTCTCCGCTTAGAATCACGGGTTCGGATCGCCACGTGCTGGTGCTGCGCGGCTGGGTCGCCAGCGACCCGCGCGAGCGCGCGCGGCTGCCCGATCTCGCGACGCCGGCCGGAGAGGTCGAAATCGAGGGCATCGCCGAGCGCGACCTCGAAAAGGCGCTCGAGCTCGGCCGATCGGCGCCGCCTGGTCCGCAGGACCGGCTGTGGCAGAACGCCGACCTGGCCTCGTTCGCGCGCTGGTCGGGGCTGGCGATGCAGCCGGTGGTGATCCGCGAGACGGTTGCCCCGCGGATCGGCGCGAACGAGCGGGACGACGGACTCGTGCGCGACTGGCCGGATCCGGGCAGTGGCGTCGACAAGCACCTCGGCTATGCGTTCCAGTGGTACGCACTGGCCGTGCTCGCGGCGGGCCTGTGGGTCCGCTTCGTGCTGTTTGGAAGAAGGAAGGCCGGAAGGTGACGATGCAATCGACGAATGCGGGGGCCACGCCGACCAGTGCGGCCATGGGTGCGCCCGCGCCGGCCGACACGCGCCGCCGCATGCGCGCCGGGCGCTGGAAGATGCTCGGCATCCTGCTGGTCTGCGCTGCCCCGGTGGTCGCCTCGTATTACACCTATTACGTGATCCGCCCGGAGGGTCGCACCAACTACGGCACGCTGGTCACGCCGCTTCGCGACGTCGGGGCGCTCGGCACGGTGGTGGCCATGCCCGGCCCCGCCGCCGCCGCGGCCGCGGCGGTGCCTGCGGCGCCGGCGGCATCTGGCGGCATCGCTTCGCTGCACGGTCGCTGGATCATGCTGGTGACGGGACCTGCGGCCTGCGATACCGCTTGCCGCGAGCGCCTGTACGAGATCCGGCAGGTCCGGCTCACCACCGGCAAGGACCGCGACCGCGTCGAGCGCGTCTGGATCATCGACGACGACGGCATACCCGATCCCGCGCTGCTCGCGCAGCACGAAGGGCTGGTGCTGATGCGTTCCGACCCCGCGACGCTCGCGCGCGAGTTGCCCGCCGAAACCGGCACCGCCGCCTCCGACCACATCTACATGATCGATCCCCTGGGAAACCTGATGATGCGCTTTCCGAAAGACGCCGATCCCAACCGCATGAAGAAAGACCTGGCGAAGCTGCTGCGCGCCTCGAGGGTGGGATGACATGAGCGCGACGATTCCCGGCAACCCGACGCCCTGGGCGGAGCGGCCTGCCGCCGGGCTGGCCGGCTACCGGCGCCTGATCGCGGCGGCGCTGGTGCTCACCTTCGGACTGGTGATGCTCGGTGCCTACGTGCGCCTGAGCGACGCGGGCCTGGGCTGTCCAGACTGGCCCGGATGCTACGGCAAGCTCACGCCGCTGCACGCGAAGGACGAGATCGCCCAGGCGGTCGTCGAGCAGGGCGGCGAACACGGCCCGGTGTCGATGGGCAAGGCCTGGCGCGAGATGGTCCACCGCTATTTCGCGCAGGCGCTCGGCCTGATGATCATCGCGATCGCGGTGATCGCCTGGCGGCGTCGCGAGGCCCTGCGCCAGTCGCCCGCGCTGCCGATCACGCTGGTCGGGGTGGTGATCCTTCAGGGCATCTTCGGGATGTGGACGGTGACGCTGCTGCTCAAGCCGGCAATCGTCACTGGCCACCTGATCGGAGGGCTGCTCACCTTCTCGATGCTGCTGTGGCTCTGGCTCAGGCAGCAACCGCCGCCGCGCCACGTCGACGCCGAGCCCGTCGCCGCGCTCGCGGCCCCCGCGCTGCTCGGGCTGGTGCTGGTGTGCACGCAGATCTTCCTCGGCGGCTGGACCAGCACCAACTACGCGGCGCTCGCCTGCACCGACCTGCCCACCTGCCAGGGGCAGTGGTGGCCGGAGATGAACTTCCGCGACGCGTTCCACTTCGTGCGCGAGCTCGGCAAGACCGGCGAGGGCGAGAACCTGCCGATGCAGGCGCTCACCGCGATTCACCTGATGCACCGCATCGGCGCGGTCGTCGTCGCCTTCTACGTCGGCTGGCTCGGCTGGCGCACCTGGCGCACCGACGGCGCGAAGGGGCTCGGCGCGGCATTGCTCGCCATGCTGGTGCTGCAGTGGCTGCTCGGGCTGTCGAACGTTCACTTCAGCCTGCCGATCGCGGTCGCGGTCGCGCACAACGGCGGGGCGGCGTTGCTGCTGGCCCTCATGCTGACGCTGTACTTTCGCGCGCGGCAGGCGCGCATGCAGGTATGAGCATGGACGTGTCGCAGATCGGCCCGGCAAGCTGGCGCCACCTCGGCGGGCAGTACCTCGCACTCACGAAGCCGCGCATCGTGATGCTGGCGGCGTTCTGCGCGCTGATCGGCATGCTGCTGGCGGCCGAAGGGCTGGTGCCCTGGCAGATCCTGGTCTTCGGCACGGCCGGCATCTCGCTGCTGGCGGGTGCAGGTTTCGCCTTCAACTGCCTCATCGAGCGCAGCATCGACGCCCGCATGGCGCGCACCCGCGGCCGGCCGCTGGCGCGCGGCGAGGTCGGCACCACCGCGGCGGCAGCCTTCGCCGCGGCGATCGGCGCGCTCGGCGCGGCGATGCTCTACTTCTTCGTCAACCCGCTCACGATGTGGCTCACGCTGGCCACCTTCGTCGGTTACGCGATCGTCTACACGGTGGTGCTCAAGCCGGCCACGCCGCAGAACATCGTGATCGGCGGCGCCTCGGGCGCGATGCCGCCGGTGCTCGGCTGGGCGGCGGTCGCGAACGACGTGGGCGCGCCGGCGCTGGTGCTGTTCCTGATCATCTTCGTCTGGACGCCGCCGCACTTCTGGTCGCTGGCTCTCTACCGGGTCGAGGACTACCGCAAGTCTGGCCTGCCGATGCTGCCGGTCACGCACGGGTCCGAGTTCACGCGGCTGAACATCCTGCTCTACACGCTGCTGCTCACCGCGGCGTCGCTGCTGCCTTACCTGATCGGGATGAGCGGGCTGTTCTACCTGGCCTGCGTGCTCGTGCTCGACGCCGTGTATCTCGGCTATGCGTGGCGCATGTGGCGGGCCTACACCGACACGCTGGCGCGCAAGGCCTTCGGCTACTCGATCTTCTACCTGGCGGCGCTGTTCGGCGCGCTGCTGCTCGACCACTACCTGCGCTGAATGCGCGAAGGCTCGTCGTACCCATGATCCACCTGCATCGCCGCCTGACCGCCTTCGCGCAACGCGCGCACCTGGCGAGCTGGGCGCTGGCGCTGGCCTTCGGCCTGGCACTCGCCGGCTGCCAGGGCAAGCCCGAGTTCCGCAACACCGATGTGACCGGCGCCGAATTCGGCGGCGATCTCGCGCTCACCGGCCACGACGGCAAGCCGCACACGCTCGCCGATTTCCGCGGCAAGGCGGTCGTGATCTTCTTCGGCTACACGCAGTGCCCCGACGTCTGCCCGACCACGCTCGCCGAACTCGCCGAGGTGATGAAGCAGCTCGGTCCCGACGCCGACCGGGTGCAGGTGCTGTTCGTGAGTGTCGATCCCGAGCGCGACACGCAGGAGCTGCTGGCCCACTACGTGCCGGCGTTCGATCCGCGCTTCCTGGGGCTCTACGGCGACGCCGAGGCCACCGCGCGCACGGCCAAGACGTTCAGGGTGTTCTACCAGAAGGTGCCGGGCAAGACGCCGGACAGCTACACCGTCGACCACACGGCGGGCAGCTACGTCTACGACACGCAGGGCAAGCTGCGCCTGTTCATCAAGCACGGCACCGGCCCGGAGCCGATCGTCCACGACCTGCGGCTGCTGCTGAAGGAAGCCGCTTGACCGCAGCGCTGATCCTCTTCGCGCACGGCGCGCGCGACCCCGCCTGGCGCGAACCCGTCGACGCGCTGGCGCGGCGCTTGCGCGCGACGATACCCCAGACCGAGGTGGACGCCGCCTTCCTCGAACTGATGAGTCCCACGCTGGCCGAGGCGGTCGCGGCGGCCGTCGAGAAGGGGGCGACGCGGATCGCGGTCGCGCCGGTGTTCTGGGCGCAAGGCGGCCACCTGAAGCGCGACGTGCCGGCGCTCCTCGGCGAGGTATGCGCCAGCCACCCCGGCCTGCGCATCGACCTCTGGCCGGTGCTGGGCGAGCGCGACGCGGTGCTCGACGCGATCGCGGCCGACTATCGCAGCCTCTGGGCAGCGGGCGCCTGAGAAGGGCTTGCGCGGGCCGTGCGCGCAGCTACAGCAGCTTCTCGATCGCCGGGGCCAGGTCGGCGGGCGCAGTGGTCGGCGCGAAGCGCTCGACGACGCGGCCCTCGCGATCGACCAGGAACTTCGTGAAGTTCCACTTGATCGCCTCCGAGCCCAGCAGCCCCGGCGCCTCCTTGCGCAGCCACTTGAACAGCGGGTGCGCCGTGTCGCCGTTGACTTCGACCTTGGCGAACATCGGGAAGCTCACGCCGAACTGCGTCTCGCAGAATTTCGCGATCTCGCCCTCGCTTCCCGGTTCCTGTGCTCCGAACTGGTTGCACGGAAAGCCGAGGATCTCCAGTCCGCGGTCGTGGTACTGGCGGTACAGCTCCTCGAGTCCGGAGTACTGCGGCGTGAGCCCGCACTGGCTGGCGGTATTCACGATCAGCAGCACCTTGCCGCGATAGTGCGAAAGCGCGCGCGCGCGCCCGTCGATCGTGTCGGCGCTGAAGTCGTGAACGGTGGTCATTGCGGTTCTCCGGTGGTGCGGGCGGGGCCGGCCGGCGCGGCGGCGGGCAGCGAAGCGAGCAGCGTGGCGCCGAGGATCAGCAGCCCTCCTGCGATGGTACGCGCGCCCAGCGTCTCGCCACCGAGCCCGACCGACGAGAGTGCCGCGAACACCACCTCGGACAGCATCACGATCGCGGTGACCGCGGCGGGCAGGCGCGCGGCTCCGTACTGCAGCGCGAAGTTTCCGCCCAGCAGCACCAGCGCGAGCGCCGCGTTGCCGGCGATCCACGGCCAGGCCGGCGCCGGCGGTGCGGCGATCGCGCCGGTCGCGGCGAGCGAGGCGGCCATCGCGGTAGCGACCGCAAAGCCGCCGACGAACATCGCGAGCGCACGTGCCTCGTCGGGCGCTTCGCGATGGCGGCGCACCAGCACGTTCACCAGCGCGAAGCTCGCGCCGCCGACGATGCCGAGCCAGTCGGCCAGCGACGACGGCAGCGGCAATCCCGTCTCGGGATGCCAGAGCACGATCGCGGCGCCGCCGATCGCCAGCGCGATCCGGCCGAGCGCCGCGCCGGTGATCGGTTCGCCCAGCAGCCAGCGCGCCAGCAGCAGCGACCAGACCGGCATCAGGTAGAACAGCAGCACTACCCGGACCACCTCGCCGATCATCACGCCCCAGTTGAACGCGGCGTTGGTGACGCCGGCGGCCAGGACCATCCACAGCAGTTGCGGGCGCCGCAGCAGCCCCGGCCAGGCCGAAGGGCGCCACAGGCTGATGAGCAGGGTGGACAGCCCGAATGCGAAGCCGGTGGCCCACAGGCTGTGCAGCCCGAGCGCGTTGAGTTGCCTGAATGGCCACCACGAGACGCCCCAGACCAGGGCGTTGAGAAGCAGGCAGCCGATCGCCGCTGCCCGCGCGGCGAAGGGACTGCGGGCGCTCGGGGACATGGGCGCCGAGCATAGCCCAAGCCGGCGG
>MEED01000017.1 GCA_001724855.1 Lautropia sp. SCN 69-89 | reverse complement strand
GGCATATAATCGCCGTCGCTTCCGGTGCCGCGCGCTGCATGCCGACGCGTGGTTAAACGGGAAACAGGGAGCGTGGCCCCACGGGCCGTCGCCAACCTGTGCTGCCCCCGCAACGGTAAGCAGCGGCGTTCGCGTTCGCGCGAACGGTCGTGCACCCATCGCCACTGGGCCTGCGTCGCCTCGCGCGCGCCGGTCCGGGAAGGCAGTGCCCGCCCGGGTCGGCCCCGCATCGCGTGGCCCCCGACGCTGCAAGCCCGGATACCGCCCGGAAGGGAGGGTCGCGGCCTCGCGCCGTCGATCCATTGACGAACCGGCGCCTTGCGGTGGGCAAGGCGTACAGGAGTCCCCATGTCCCTTCTGTCCACAAGCCCGGTGGCCGCGCACGCGTTCGCGGTCGCCACCCGGTGCGCGAGCGCGCTGGCTGCAGGCCTGCTTTCCTCCTACGCGTATTCCCAGTCGATGAACCCGGTGGTCGTTACCGCCACGCGAACCGAGACCACGATCGATCGCGCGCTCGCCGACGTGACGGTGATCGACGCGCAGACGATCCGCGATGCCGGCGCCTCGAGCCTGCCCGAGCTGCTGCGCAGCGCGGGCGGCATCGAGATCTCGCAGACCGGCGGCGCGGGCTCGGTCTCCGGGCTGTTCGTGCGCGGCGCGCGCAACTCGCAGTCGATCGTGCTGGTCGACGGCATCCGTATCGAGAGCCCGCTGAGCGGCGGCGCGGTTCCGGAACACTTGCCGCTGTCGGCGATCGAGCGCATCGAGGTGGTTCGCGGACCTGCGTCGGCGCTCTACGGTTCGGGAGCGATCGGCGGCGTCGTGCAGATCTTCACCCGGCAGGCCGACGCCGACGGCTGGTGGCCGTTCGCGTCGGTCGGCTTCGGCACGCAGGGCACGCAGCAGTTGCAGGTGGGTTTCCGCGCCGCGCGCGAGGGCACGCGCGTGGCCCTGTCGCTGGCTCGCGAGAGCACGGACGGCTTCGAGTCCACGCGCCCCGGCAGTCCGGACTACCAGGCCGACCGCGACGGCAATCGCCAGCACTCGCTGACCGCGTCGCTGGCGCATCGGTTCGCCGCGCAGTGGGAAGCCGGCGCGAGCGCGCTGGTGAACGACGGCCACGTCGACTACGACGACGCGTTCTCCACGCCGGCCACTGCACGCCAGGATTACCGTTCGGCGGCGGTGTCGGCGTGGCTGCGCGGGCGCCCACTGGACGGCTGGCAGACCGAACTGCGTGCCGGCAACAGCTCGATCGATTACAGCTACCGGGCGTTCACGTTCGCGCCGCGCACCGATTCGCGCACGATGGCCTGGCAGAACACGATCGACGCCTGGGGCGGGAAGCTGTTGTTCGGGCTGGAGTCGCTGGTGCAATCCATCGACGGCGACGGCGTCACCCGTGGCGGCGCGTTCCTCTATGCGCGTGATCGCCGCGGCACCGATTCGGTCTTCGGCGGCTACGAACATGGCTGGGGCGAGCACACGCTGCGCGCCACGCTGCGGCGCGACCGCATCGAGTCGGTGGGCTCCGAGACCACCGGTGCGCTCGCCTGGGGCTGGCGCTTCATGCCGCAGTGGCTGCTGCGCGCGAGCTACGGCACGGCGTTTCGCGCACCCACCTTCGACGACCTGTACAACCCGTTCTCGCCGAATCCGACGCTGCGGCCGGAAAAATCGCGTGGCTACGAACTCGCGCTCGAGCGTCACGCCGGCAACGCAATGTTGCGCGCGACTGCGTTCGGCAGCCGCATCGACGAGGCGATCGAACTCGACGCGTTCTACACCGCGCGCAACCTGGCGCATGCGCGCGTGCGCGGCCTCACGCTCGAGGCGCGGCAGGTGTTCGGTGCCTGGATGCTGCGCGCTTCGGCCACGGTGCAACACACCGAGGGCCTGAGTGTCGATCCGCTCACCGGCACACGCACCGAGGCCGACCTGGCGCGGCGGGCACCACGCTACGGCGTCGTCGGTGTCGAGCACCACCAGGGGCCGTGGCGCTTCGGCGCCGACGCGATCGCGCAGGCGCGCCGCTTCGACACGCTCGGCCAGCGGATGGACGGCTACGCCTTCGTCGATGCATGGGCCGCGTACCGGCTCACCCGCGACTGGGAGCTGTTCGCGCGAGCGGGCAATCTCGGCGATCGCGACTACGAGACCGTCGCGGGCTACCGCTCGCCGCCGCGCTCGCTGTTCGTCGGCGTTCGCTACGCGGCGCGGTGATGCGGGAGGCGCGGTGACGCAGACGACGCGCCGGCGCGTCCTCGTCTGGCTGATGGCTGCCGCGGCAGCGGCGGCTGCGGCAGTGGCCGGCAGCGGGTGGCCGCGTGCCGTCGCGCCGTCGGCGCCGTCGCAGACCACGACGTCGCCCGAATCGTCGCGCTCGTTGCCGTCGTCATCGACGTCCTCGACGCCCTCGTCGCCATCGCCCTCGTCGTCGTCGTCGCTGCAGTTCGAAGACGACCGTGGCCGCATCGTCCGGTTGCCGGCGTCGCCGACGCGCATCGTTTCGCTGGCGCCCCACGCGACCGAGCTGCTGTTCGCCAGCGGAGCCGGACACAAGGTGGTCGCGGTCGATCGCGACAGCGACTATCCGCCGGCGGTGCGCTCGCTGCCACGCGTCGCGGCCTACCCGCAACCCGACATCGAGCAACTGCTCGCGCTCGCGCCCGACCTGGTCGTGATCTGGGGACCGGGCGCGCCGCGCGCGTTGGTGGCGCGGCTCGAGCAGCTGGGACTCGCGGTCTTCGTGTCCGAGCCTCGCACGCTCGACGACGTCGGCGCAACGCTCGCGCGTTTCGCGCGGCTTTCCGACGACTCCGCAACGGCGCTGGGCGCGGCGCAGGCGTTTCGCGCGCGGCTCGCGCAGATTCGCGCGCGCTACGCGCAGCGGCCCGCGGTGCGCGTCTTCGTGCAGATCTGGACGTCCCCGCTGATCGGCATCGGCGAGCACGAGGTGATCGCCGATGCAGTGCGCAGCTGCGGCGCGCGCAGCGTGCTGTCGGATGCCGCGATCGCAGCGCCGCGCGTGGACCCCGAGGCGGTGATCGCGGCCCGCCCCGCGATGGTGCTGGCCACCGACGGCGAGCGCGGCGAACGCTTCTGGCGCGAGCGCGGCCTGCTCGCGCCGTCCGGCCCGGCGCGCTTTGCGGCATTCGACGCCTCGACGATGGAGCGTCCGGGCCCGCGCGTGCTCGATGCGCTCGAACAGATGTGCGCCGCGATCGACGCGGCACGAGCACCGTCGTAGCGCGGCCGCGCCCACGTGCATCGATTTGCTAACATTGCAGCGGGAACAACGTTGTCGTGGGGGTCGCCGCATGCCTGTCGTAGCCGTCGTGAATCCGAAGGGAGGTGTCGGCAAGACCACTCTCGCGACCAACCTGGCCGGCTACTACGCCGCGAGCGGCAAGCGCACGATGCTCGGCGACTTCGATCGGCAGCAGTCGGCGCGTCAATGGCTGAACCTTCGGCCTGCCGGCGCACGGCCGATCGAATCCTGGGAGATGAACGGGGAGATTGCCAGGCCGCCGCGTGGCGTCACCCATGTCGTGCTCGACACACCGGCACAGATCGCGGGCAAGCGGCTGTCCGAGGTGGTGCGCGTGGCCGATCGCATCGTCGTGCCGCTGCAGCCCTCGATGTTCGACGTGCTCGCCACCGGCCGGTTCCTCGAAGAGCTTAAGGCGATCTTCGACAACGCGCGGCGCTTTCGCGAGACCGTCGGCATCGTCGGCATGCGCGTCGATACGCGCACCCGCGCCGCCGAGCAGCTGGCGCGCTTCGTCGGCGGGCTCGGCTTGCCGGTGGCCGGATACGTTCGCGACACGCAGAACTACGTGCACCTGGCCGCTCACGGCCTCACCGTGTTCGACGTGCCTTCGCAGCGCGTCGACAAGGATCGCGCCACCTGGGAGCCGCTGGTCGATTGGCTCGAGGCCTCGGCCACGTCGCGATCCTAGGCGCCGGTCGGAGCCCGGTCGCGCCCGCGCCGGCGCCACGCGAGTTGCGGGATGCGCGTGCCAGGCGATCCAGTGTTCCCCCGCATCGCGCAGCGTGGCGCGCGCGTCTCGCTGCGGCTGCTCGAGGAGCGGCACGAAACGCTGGCGGTCACGCGCGGCGTCGTGCAGCCCGCGCGGCTGGCGATCGATCGCGGCGCGATGGTCTCGGTCTGGCTCGAGGGCGAGATCGGCTATTGCGCGACCGCAGACCTGAGCCCGCGCGGCCTGCAGGCGGCCGCCGAGCGCGCCGTGCAGTGGGCGCGGGCCGCGCGCGGTCGCGGCCTGGATCTCGCCGGCGCACCGTGGCCTGAGCCGGGCACGCCTTCGAGCCACTCGCCGGCCGACGATCCGCTGCCGGGGCGCGCCGAACTGATCGAACTGCTGCAGGTCGAGGCCGCGGCGATGGCATGCGATGCGCGCGTGCGCCACTGGTCGGCGAGCCTGCGCACCGCCTCGACGAACCAGCGGCTCTGGATCGACGGCACGCTCGCTGCCTGCCAGTCGTTCCGCTTCGTCGAGCCCAACCTGGAGGCAACGGCGGTCGACGCGGGTCGCTCGCAGACCCGCACGCTGGGCGGGCAGTACAACGGCTTTTGCCGGCAGGGCGGCGGGTCGGTGCTGCGCGACTCCGGCATCGTGGGCGGCGGCGCGCGCGTGGCCGACGAGGCGCTGCAGCTGCTCGGCGCGCCGAACTGCCCCGACGGTGTGCGCGACCTGCTGCTGTCGCCCGACCAGATGATGCTGCAGATCCACGAGTCGATCGGGCACCCGCTCGAGCTCGACCGGATCCTCGGCGACGAGCGCAATTTCGCCGGCACGAGCTTCGTCGCGCCGGCAATGTTCGGCAGCTATCGCTACGGCTCGCCGCTGCTGAACGTGAGCTTCGATCCCGGCGTGCCCGGTGAGTTCGCCAGCTACGCCGCCGACGACGACGGCACCGCCGCGCAGCCGCGGCGGCTGATCGAAGGCGGGATCCTGCTGCGCGCGCTGGGCGGCGCGCTGTCGCAGGCGCGCGCCCGCGCGCTCGGCTGGCCGATCGAGGGCGTGGCGTGTTCGCGCGCCAGCGGCTGGTCTCGCGCGCCGATCGACCGGATGGCCAACCTGAACCTCGAGCCGGGCGACGCGACGCTGGATTCGATGATCGCATCGGTCGAGCACGGCATCTGGATGAAGACCAATGCGTCGTGGTCGATCGACGATTCGCGCAACAAGTTCCAGTTCGGTTGCGAGTGGGCGCGCCTGATCGAGAACGGCCGCCTCGGTGCGCTGGTGCGCAACCCGAACTACCGCGGCATCTCGGCGACCTTCTGGCGCAGCCTGGCGGCGGTGGGCGATCGCAGCACGATGCAGGTGCTCGGCACACCGTACTGCGGCAAGGGCGAGCCGGGCCAGATCGTGCGCGTCGGCCATGCCTCGCCTGCATGCCTGTTCCGCTCGGTCGAAGTGTTCGGGGGCGAATCATGAGCCGCCGCGATCCGTGCCGCGCATCGGGGGGCCGCGCATGACGGCTGATTCGCTGTTCGCCGCGCAATTCGCGTCGCTGGCCCGCTTCGTCTCGTCGGCACCGGTGCGCGGCGAGATCCTGTTCGGCACCCTGCGCAGCGAGCGCAGCGACTTCCTGCGCCTGAACCGCGCCCGGGTGCGCCAGGCGGGCACGGTCGAGCGCGTGACCGTCGGGCTGCGACTGCTCGATGGGGGGCGGCAGGCGCGCATCGTCTGCACGCTGGGCGAGCGCGAACAGGTGGATGCGGTGCTCGCCCGCGCGCTCGCCGAGCTGCGCGCGGCGGCCGCGCAGCTGCCGGCCGATCCATGGGCCTGCTGGCAGCCGGTGCCGGGACACAGCGAGTGCATCGACGACGGCGACGCGCCCGACCCCGCAGCGGCGATCGACGCGATCGTCGACGCGGCCGGTGACGACGACCTGGTGGGCGTGTACGCCGGCGGTCCGCTGGTGCGTGCGCTCGCCAGCAGTCTCGGCCACCGCCACTACCACCAGACCGTCTCGTCGAGCTTCGACTTCTCGGTGCAGGCGGGCGGCGACCGCGCGGTCAAGGACACCTGGTTCGCCGGCCGCTGGGACGCGGCGTCGCTGCAGGCTGCGATCCGCTCCGCGCGCGAGCGCGCGCGAATCCTGCAGCGCCCGCCGCGCAGACTCGCGCCTGGCGACTACCGGGTGCTGCTCGCGCCGCAGGCGCTGGCCGAACTGGTCGGGCTGCTCGGCTGGGGCGGCTTTTCCGAGCGCGCCTGGCGCAGCGGCCAGTCGCCGCTGGCGCGCGCGGCGCGCGGCGAGGCGCGGTTCGCTGCCGATTTCACGCTCGTCGAAGACGCGGACGCGTTCGGCGTGCCGCGCTTCCAGGACGACGGTTTCGAGCGCCCCGCGCGCATCGGGCTGATCGAGGCGGGGCGCGCTGCGCAACGCCTGGTATCGCCGCGCAGTGCGCGCGAGTTCGGTGCCGAGGGCAATGGCGCCGACGAGGACGAGCGGCCGCTCGCCGCCTGCGTCGTGCCGGGCAGGCTGCCGGCCGCGCAGGCGCTGGCGGCGCTGGGCACCGGCGTGTCGGTCGCCAATCTCTGGTACCTGAACTACTCGGATCGCGAGGCCTGCCGCGCAACGGGCATGACGCGCTTCGCCACGCTGTGGGTCGAGGACGGACAGCCGCTCGCGCCGGTCGAACCGATGCGCTTCGACGACAGTCTGTACCGTGTGCTCGGCGAGCAGTTGCTCGCCCTGACCGACTTGGCCGAGGCGATCCCCACCACCGACACCTGGAACGGACGCGAGCCGGGCGGCATCCGCGCGCCCGCCGCACTGGTGGGCGCGCTGCGCTTCACGCTGTGATCGCGCGAGCGCCCGTCGATGCCGGTCAGCGGCCGGTGTCGCGGCCGGTGTCGCGGCCGGTGTCGCGGCCGGTGTCGCGGCCGAGATCGCGCGGATCGGTGACGAAGCCCAGCTTCGCGATCCCCGCCTGCTGCGCGCTGGCCATCACTTCGGCGATGCGCTGGTAGCGCGTTTCGCGATCGGCGCGCAGGTGCAGTTCGGGCTGCGGCTGGGCCGCTGCCGCCTGCCGGAGGCGCTCGCCCAGCGCTTCGATGCCGGTCACCGGCTGGTCGTTCCAGAACAGCGCGCCGCTCGCGTCGATCGACAGCGTGACGGTCTCCGGTTTCTCGGCCGCTGCGGGGGCCGGGGCCACCGGCAGGTCGAGGCGGATCGCATGCGTGAGCAGCGGCGCGGTGATGATGAAGATGACCAGCAGCACCAGCATGACGTCGACCAGCGGCGTCGTGTTGATCTCGGCCATCGGCTGCGGGTGGTTGCCGGAATCGAGTCCGCCGAATGCCATCGCGTGGGGCCTCCCGTGGGTGGTTCGGCGCTTCAGCGCACGATCTGGCTGGCCGTCAGCGGCGTGACGGCGTTGCGCAGCGAGTCGGTTTCGTGGTCCTTCAGCCTTCGCCCGGTGGTGACCAGCGCGAGCACGTCGTGCGCGAAGCCGTCGAGTTCGGCGAGCACGATCCGGTTGGCGCGCACGAACGCGTTGTAGGCGAGCACTGCAGGGATCGCCACCGCGAGACCGGCCGCGGTCATCACCAGCGCTTCGCCGACCGGGCCGGCCACCTTGTCGATCATCACCTGCCCGCTCGAGGCGATCGCGAGCAGTGCGTGGTAGATGCCCCAGACGGTTCCGAACAGTCCGACGAAGGGCGCCGTGCTGCCCACCGAGGCGAGGAACGCCAGCCCGCTTTCGAGCCGGGCCGACGCCTGCGTGATTTCGCCGCGCATCACGCGCGTGACCAGTTCGTCGCGGTCGATCGACCCGGCGAGGGAACTGTCGGGCTGCATCGCGGCGGCGGCGCGCGCCTTCTGCACCAGCGGCAGGAACACGCGCTCGGCGTCGGCGCGCTCGAGCGTGGCCACCGCTTCGTCCATCGATTGCGCGTTCCAGAACTGTTCGAGCGCGGCCTGCGCGCCGCGGCGCAACCGCCACGCGCTCCACGCCTTGGACAGGATGAAGTACCAGCTGACGACCGACATCGCCAGCAGCAGCCAGGCGACCGTGTGAGTCACGACATCGCCGGACTGCCAGAAGTGCATCAAGCCGAGTTGCTGATCCTGCATCGCGCGTTCCTTCATCCTTCGAGTCGGAAGACCCATCGCCAGTCGTGATACCACTCCGCCACAGGCTGGCCGTCGACCGTGGCCGGCCTGAAGCGCCATTTCCTGACCGTGTCGATCGCAGTGCGATCGAGCAGCGTCGACCCGCTGGATTGCCGCAAGCGCACCTCGGTCACCCTGCCGTCGGCGCCGACGTGAACGTCCAGCCTGACCTCGCCCTGGTCGCCCATGCGGCGCGCCATCGTGGGATAGGGCGGCGGCACGTTGCCGCTCCAGGTCGCATCGACATGCGGGCCGCTGCGCGCGCTGCCGCGTGCGGCCTCGCGAGTCGCGACGGCCGCAGCGGCGGTCGCTGCGACTGCGGCGGTCGCCGGCGGCGTGGAAGCGCCGGACGTGGCGGCGGGCGTGATTGCGTTCGACGACGTCGCCGGCTGGACCGGGGTCGGCGCCGGCTCGGGGGCCGGCGCGGGTGCGGGCGGCGGTTCGGGCAGCGGCGCGGTGGCGGGGCGCTCCGGTACGGGCGCTGCGGCGGGCGCCGATCGCGCCCGGGCGGGCGCAGGCCGAGGGGCCCTGGGCGCAGGCGCGGCGACCGGATCGGGCGGCTCGGCTCGCGGCGGCGGCTCGGGGGCAGGGCGAGCCGGCGAGCGCGCGAGCGGCAGCGGCTCCGGCGCGCTGAGCAGGACGACCTGCACCGGCTCGACGGACTGCTTCACCGCAGGGGCGATGGCGAGCGCCAGCACGCCGGCGAGCACGAGTGCGTGCAGCGCCAGCGCACCGCCCGCCGCCGACAGCCGGTATGCATCCATCGCGAAATTATCGCGGCCGGCGCCGGGAAGGCCAAATGAACCGGCCGTGCGTCTGCAACAATGCACCTTGCGCTTCGAATGGGCACGACGCCGATGAACGGGCTTCATGGACCAGCTGGCCGGATCCGCGGCGCCGCCGTGCTGCTCGTGTTCGTGGCCGCGCTGGCCGCGTGTTCCGCGCTGCCCGGCGCGCCGGCTGCTTCGCTGCCGGCTGCCGCCTTCGAGGCCGACTTCCTGCTGATCGGCGAGGTTCACGACAACGCGGCTCAGCACCGGCTGCGGCTGCACTGGCTCGAGGCGCTCGCGACGCGGCACCGTTTCGCGATCGCGTTCGAGCAGTTCGATGCGGTGCGCCAGGAGGCGCTCGATCGCGCGCGCGCCGCCGATGCGACGGCCGCCGGGAGCGGCGAGCCGCTCGCGCAGCGCGCGCACCGGATCGCCGAGGCGGCCGGCTTCGACTTCCGCGGCTGGCATTGGGACTACTACCGCCCGGTCGTCGAGCTCGCGCTGCAGCGCGACCTGCCGCTGGTGGCCGCCAACCTGTCGCGCGCGCAGACAGTGGCGGTTGCCCGCGGCAGCGCGCTCGCCGAGCCGCAGCCCCAGGGTTGGGGCGCCGTCGAGGAGCAGGCGCTCGAGGCTTCGATCCGCGACGGGCATTGCGCAATGCTGCCCGAGTCGGCGATCGCGCCGATGGCCGCGGCGCAACGCAGCCGTGACGCGCAACTGGCACGCGCAATCGTCGACGCGCACCGCCGCGTGGGCTTGCCGGTGGTGCTGCTGGCCGGCAACGGCCACCAGCGCCGCGACATCGGCGTGCCACGTTACCTCTCGAAGCTGGCCCCCGGCGAGCGGGTGTTCAGCATCGGCCTGCTCGAAGCGGAGGAACCGGGAGGCGCCGAGGGCGCCGGGGGCGTCGATGATGCTGTCAGCGGCGATGCAGCCGCGCAGCGCTTCGCGTCGCGCTACGACTTCGTGACGGTCACGCCGGCCGCCGCCCGCGAGGATCCGTGCGAGGCGCTGCGCGCGAGGGTGCGGCACCGGCCGGCCGCCGCGCCGCAGTGAGCAGGGCGAACAGGCCCCTTCGTCAGTCGCGCAGCCCCAGCACGTCCTGCATGTCGTACAGGCCATCGGCGCGCCCGGCCAGGAAGCGGCAGGCGCGCAGCGCGCCGTGCGCGTAGGTGACGCGACTGGCCGATCGGTGCGTGATCTCGATGCGTTCGCCGATGCCCGCGAACAGCACCGTGTGGTCGCCGACGATGTCGCCGCCGCGCACCGTCGCGAAGCCGATCGTCGACGGATCGCGTTCGCCGGTGACGCCCTCGCGCCCGTACACCGCCACCTTGCGCAGGTCGCGGCCCAGGGCCGTGGCGACGACTTCGCCCATCTTCAGCGCGGTGCCCGACGGTGCGTCGACCTTGTGGCGGTGATGCGCCTCGATGATCTCGATGTCGTAGCCGGTGGCGAGCGAGCGCGCCGCCAGCTCGAGCAGCTTCAGCGTCACGTTGACGCCGACGCTCATGTTCGGCGCGAACACGATCGGCACTCGCTCGGCGGCCGCCGCGATCGCGCGCTTGCCCTCGTCGTCGAAGCCGGTGGTGCCGATGACCATCGCGGCGCCGCGCGCGGCGCAGGCGCGCAGGTGCGCAAGGGTTCCCTCGGGGCGCGTGAAGTCGATCAGGAACTGCGCGTCGGCGATCCCGGCGTCGATGTCGTCGGTGATCGCGACGCCGGTGCTGCGCCCGAGAAAGTCTCCCGCGTCGCGCCCGATCGAAGCGCTGCCCGCCACGTCGAGTGCGCCGGCCAGCTGCGCATCGGGCGCCTCGAGCACCGCCTCGATCAGCATGCGGCCCATGCGGCCCGACGCCCCTGCGATCGCGATGCGCATCATGGCCGGGCCTCCGCGGTGGCCGGCGGCCGGTAGCCGGGCAGGGCCGGGTCGGCCGGATCTTCCTTCGCCGGCAGCGCCTCGGCCTCGATCGCGGCGACGCGATCGTCGCGGAACACGATCGTCGCGCGGCGCAGCTCGGCACGGCCGTTCGGAAACTGGTAGCGGAAGACGTAGTCCCAGCGATCGGGGTGAAAGACGTGGCGCAGCAGCGGCGTGCCCAGCGCGAAGCGGACCTGCTCGCGGGTCATGCCTTCCTTCACCTGATCGAGCGTCTGCTGCGTCAGGTAGTTGCCCTGCGGCAGGTCGGTACGGTAGGGCTCGAGCAGCCCGCTGCGGTTGGGGTCGCGCTGCGCGCAACCGCCGGCGGCCAGTGCGGCAGCCAGCGTCGCGGCCAGCAGCCAGGCGCCCCTGGCCGGCCTGGTGGTACGTCGCCCGGCGGCAGGCCGATGGCGTCGGGCGAAAACCTCGTTCATGGTGCCGGTCGCGACTGGATGCGGTTGAAAACCGTTATCATACGACGGGACTTCTCCCGCCCCCGCCGAGCCGCATGACCGTCACGACCGAACTCAAGAGCATGGGCCTGAAGGCCACCTTGCCGCGCCTGAAGATCCTCGAGATCTTTCAGAACGGCAAGCAGCGGCACATGAGCGCCGAGGACGTCTATCGCGAGCTGCTGGCCGAGAACCAGGAAATCGGCCTGGCCACCGTCTACCGGGTGCTCACGCAGTTCGAGCAGGCGGGGCTGCTCAAGCGCAGCAACTTCGAGTCGGGCAAGGCGGTCTTCGAGCTCGAGCAGGGCCAGCACCACGACCACCTCGTGTGCCTGCAATGCGGCCGCGTCGAGGAGTTTTACGACGCCGAGATCGAGAAGCGCCAGCAGGCGATCGCGAAAGAGCGCGGTTTCTCGCTGCAGGATCACGCGCTGTCGCTGTACGGCAACTGCATCAAGCCGAACTGCGAATACCGGCGCGGCTGACGCGCGCTCGCGCCCGAGGCGCGCGGCAGGTTCATCCGCACGTCGCGGCGCGCAGCAGGTTCATTCGGGCGCTCTCACGCCTGTGCAAGGATCTCCCTCGCGTGCTTGCGCGTGGTTGCGGTGATCTCCGCCCCGCCCAGCATCCGTGCGATCTCCTCGACGCGCGCGCCGCGGTCGAGCGCCTCGATGCGGCTGACCGCGCGCCCGTCGACGCTGTCTTTCGTGACGCGGTAGTGGTGGTGCGCCTTCGCCGCGACCTGCGGCAGGTGGGTCACGCACAGCACCTGCCGGTCGTCGCCGAGCCGGCGCATCAGCCCGCCCACGGCGTCGGCGACCGCGCCGCCTACACCGGCGTCGGCCTCGTCGAAGATCAGCGTCGGCACCGGGTTGGCCTGGGCCGCCAATACCGCGATCGCCAGGCCGATGCGCGACAGTTCACCGCCCGAGGCCACTTTAGCCAGCGGCCGCGGCGTGGCGCCGGCGTGGGCCGCGACGCGGAACTCGATCGTGTCGGTGCCCGAGGCCGAAGGCTCGCAGGGCTCGAACGAGACCGCGAGCTTGCCGCCCGACATGCCCAGTTCGGCCATGCGGCGCGAGACGCCGTCGGCCAGGCGCCGCGCCGCCTTGCGCCGCGCCGACGCGAGTTGCGCCGCCAGCGCGTCGTAGCGCGAGCGCGCCGCGGCGGCCCTGGCGCGCAGGCCTTCGACGTCTTGTGCCGCGTCGAGTTCGCGCAGCCGCTCGCGCAGCGACTCGAGCGTGGCCGGAATCGCTTCGGGCGGCATCCGCAGCCGGCGTGCGGCCTCGAAGATCGCGCCGATGCGCTGCTCGGTCTGTCGAAGCCGCTCCGGATCGAGGTCGACGCGCTCGGCATAGTCGGCCAGTGCCGAGGCGGCCTCGTCGACCTGGATCGCGGCGCTGTCGAGCAGTTCGAGCGCCTCCTGCAGCCGCGCGTCGATCGCCGCGAGCGGTCGCAGCCTCTGCAACTCGCGGTGCAGCCGCTGCAACAGCGCGTCGTCGCTGTCGGCCAGTGCATCGGCGGCACCGCGCGTGCCCTCGATCAGCGACGCGGCGTGCGCGAGCCGCTTCTGCTCCTCGCCGAGCGCTTCCCATTCGCCCGGCGCGAGCCGCAGCCGCTCGAGCTCGCCCGCCTGCCAGGCGAGCCGCTCGCGTTCGAGCGCGAGCTCGCGCTGGCCCGATTCGGCCGCGTCGAGCTCGCGCTGGGCGGCGCGCCATGCCGACCAGGCTTCGCCGAGCGCGCGCCGCTCGGCGTCGAGCCCGGCATAGGCGTCGAGCAACTGGCGCTGGCCGTCGGTGCGCAGCAGCGACTGCGACGCATGCTGGCCGTGGATGTCGACCAGTCGCTCGCCGATCTCGCGCAGCAGTGCCGCGGTGGCCGGATGGCCGTTGACCAGCGCGCGCGATCGCCCGTCGGCGTCGACCAGGCGGCGTAGCAGCACGGTGCCCGGGTCGCCTTGCAGCTCGCGCTCGGCCAGCCATGCATCGAGCGCATCGTCGCTGCGGAATTCGGCGGCGATGTCGGCGCGCGCGCGCCCCTCGCGCACGACCCCGGCGTCGGCCCGCCCGCCCATCGCCAGCGTCAGTGCATCGATCAGGATCGACTTGCCGGCGCCGGTCTCGCCCGAGAGCACGGTGAAGCCGGGCCCGAATGCGAGCTCGGCGGTGTCGACGATGACGAAGTCTTCGAGGCGAAGGCTGAGCAGCATCGGGTGGAAGCGTCGGCGGTGCGAATGGCCCGGGGTGCAGCCGTCAGCGCTGGATCGTCTGCAGGTGCGGCAGTTCGTGCCAGTTGAGCTTGCCGCGCAGGGTCGCGAAATAGCTGTAGCCCGGCGGGTGCAGGAAGGTGGTGGTGAAGCCGGCGCGCTGCACGATGATGTCGTCGCCCACCTGCAGGTCGCTGAAGACCTGCATGTCGCCGGCCACCCGCGGCTCGCGACCTTCGACCACGCGGATCGTGATCGTCACGTCGTCGGGCAGCGCGATCGGGCGGTTCGACAGCGACTGCGGCGCCACCGGCACCAGCACGATGCCCCCGAGCTGCGGGTGCAGGATCGGCCCGTTGGCCGACAGCGCGTAGGCGGTCGAGCCGGTGGGGGTGGCCACGATCAGGCCGTCTGCGCGCTGGCTGTACATGTACAGGTCGTCGACGTGCACCTGCAACTCGATCATGCCGGCACGCGACGAGCGGCTGACGACCACGTCGTTCAGTGCCAGTTCGGTCCAGACGACCTCCTGGTCGCGCACCACGCGAGCGGTGAGCAGCGTGCGCTCCTCGGAGGCAAAGTGGCCCTCGAGGATCGACGACAGCGCCTGCGACCAGCTGTCGAGCCCGATGTCGGTGATGAAGCCGAGCCGGCCGTGGTTGATGCCCACCAGCGGCACTTCGTGCGGCGCGAGTGCGCGCGCCGCGCCGAGCATCGTGCCGTCGCCGCCGATCGCCACCGCGAGATCGGCTTCGTGGCCGATGCGCTCCAGGCTCGCGGCTTCGAGCTCGGAGGCGCCCAGCATCACGGCCGAGCGCTCCTCGACCATCACCGAGACGCCGCGCCTGCGCAGGAACGTGGCGATCTCGCGCACCGTGCCTCCGACGCTCTCGGTCTGCGGGCGGCTCACGAGCGCCACTCGATTGAACCGGTTCTTCATCCGGGTTATTAGAGCACAAGCGCCATCGCGCGAACCCGGCCCTGCGGCCGAGCCGGCATCGGCCGCCAGTCCGAGCCACGCCGGCCAGCCACGCCGGCCGGCTTGCGTCCGGACCGGCTGCCCATACAATGAGAGCATGCTGGATTCGCGCGCGCAGACCCTGCTGAAGACCCTCATCGAGCGTTACATCGCCGACGGCACGCCGGTAGGCTCGCGCACGCTTTCACGCCATTCAGGGCTCGACCTGTCGCCGGCCACGATCCGCAACGTGATGGCCGACCTCGAGGAGCTCGGGCTGATCGCCAGTCCGCACACCTCGGCCGGCCGCATTCCCACCCCGCGCGGCTACCGGCTGTTCGTCGATACGCTGCTCACGGTCGAGCCGCTCCAGGGCGAGCAGACGCGCGCCATCCAGGGCCGGCTGCAGGCCGACGAGCCGCAGCGGCTGCTCTCGGCCGCGGCTTCGCTGCTGTCGAACCTCTCGCACTTCGCGGGCGTGGTCATGACGCCGCGCCGGGCCTCGCTGTTTCGCCAGGTCGAATTCCTGCGCCTGTCGGAGCGGCGCATCCTGCTGATCATCGTCACCCCCGAGGGCGACGTGCAGAACCGCATCCTCTCCACCGAGCGCGACTACACGCCGTCGCAGCTGACCGAGGCGGCCAACTACATCAACGCGCACCTCGCCGGGCTCGACTTCGAGAGCATCCGCACGCGGTTGCAATCCGAGCTCGTGTCGCTGCGCGACGACATCACCGCGCTGATGCAGAAGGCGGTCGAAGCCAGCAACCGCGCGCTCACCGAGGAGGCCGACCCGGTGGTCATCTCGGGCGAGCGCAACCTGGTCGGCGTGGCCGACCTCTCCGACAACATGGAGCGGCTGCGGCGGCTGTTCGACCTGTTCGACCAGAAGACCAGCCTGGTGCAGCTGCTCGACGCGTCCAGCCGCGCGCAGGGCGTGCAGATCTTCATCGGCGGCGAATCCGAACTGGTGCCGATGGACCAGATCAGCGTCGTGGTCGCCCCCTACGAAGCCGACGGCCGCATCGTCGGCACGCTGGGCGTCATCGGCCCCACGCGGATGGCCTACGAGCGGGTGATCCCGATCGTCGACATCACTGCCAGGCTGGTGTCGTCGGCGCTGAGCCACCACGCCTGAGCCGCGGAAGAGCCGGCGCGCCTTCGTGACCCGCTACTCGTCGGCCAGCGGCTTCGACCACGCGGCACCCACGCGCACCGCGGTGCTGCTCGTGCAGTTGGGCACGCCCGACGCGCCGACGCCGGCGGCGCTGCGCCGCTACCTGCGCGAGTTCCTGTCGGACCCGCGCGTGGTCGAGATCCCGCGGCTGGTCTGGCTGCCGATCCTGCACGGTGTCATCCTGCGCACGCGCCCCGCGCAGTCGGCGCGCAAGTACGCGACCATCTGGACCGACGAAGGCTCGCCGCTGCTGGTGCATACGCGCCGCCAGGCGAAGCTGCTGCGCGGCGCACTGGGTGCCCTGGGCCACGAGCTCGAGGTTGCCTTCGCGATGCGCTACGGCAATCCGTCGATTCCGGCGGTGCTGCGCGAACTGCGCGAGCGCAACGTCGCGCGGCTGCTGGTGCTGCCGCTGTACCCGCAATACGCCGCCGCGACCAGCGCCACGGCGCTCGACGCGGTGGCCCGTGAACTGGCCGGCTGGCGCAACCTGCCCGAATTGCGGATGGTGCGCGGCTTTCATGCCCACGACGGCTACATCGACGCGCTGGCGGCCCACGTGCGGCGCGCCTGGGAACGCGATGGCCGTGCCGAGCGGCTGGTGATGAGTTTCCACGGCGTGCCCCGGCGCACGCTCGAGCTGGGAGACCCCTACCACTGCGAGTGCCTGGCCACCGGGCGCCGACTGGCCGAGCGCCTCGGCCTGCGGCCGGACGAATGGCTGCTCACGTTCCAGTCGCGCTTCGGCCGCGCCGAATGGCTGCGGCCGTACACCGAGCCGAGCCTGCGCGAGCTCGCCGCCTCGGGGGTGCGCAGCGTCGAGGTGATCTGCCCCGGCTTCGTCGCCGACTGCCTCGAGACGCTCGAAGAAATCGCGATCGAGGGCCGGCGTGCGTTCCTCGAGGCCGGCGGCCGCGAGTTCCGCTATCTCGGCTGCCTGAACGAGGCGCCGACATTCATCGAGGCGCTCGCTTCGATCGCGCGCCAGCACCTGTCGGGCTGGCCGACGCGGCCAGTGCCGGCCAGCGCGCAGGCGCAGGCACAGGCCCAGGTGCAGACGCAGCAGCGCTGATCGCCGGCGCAGGATCGGCCTGCGCAGCGGGCGCGGTTGCACGCTCAGGCCTTCGGCGGGATCCGCAGCACCTGGCCCGGGTAGATCTTGTCGGGGTGCGTCAGCATCGGCTTGTTCGCCTCGAAGATCGGCATGTAGGCATTGGCGTTGCCGTAGTACTGCTTCGCGATCTTCGACAGCGTGTCGCCGCGTACCACCGTGTAGAACTGGGCCTCGGGCTCGGCGTGGCTGACCGACATGTTGTCGATCACGTTCCCGACCCCGGCCACGTTGCCGCAGCAAAGGACGATCTTCTCGCGGGTGGCCTGGTCGGGCGCCGTGCCCGAGACCGTCACCGTTGCGTTGGCGCCGTCGAACTCGACCTTCAGCCCGTCGGCGGAGAGCTTCATCGCTGCGATGTAGTCTTCGATCGCCTGTCCGGCAGCCGCGTTCGCCGCAGCCGCCTTGTCGGCGCCTGCCGCCGCCTGCGCTTCGCCGCGCCCGAAGAGTTTTTCGCCGGCGTCCTTGATGAATGACATGAGGCCCATCGTTGTTCTCCCGGAGCGTGAAGAAGGGGCCCGGCCGTGCGGCGGGCCTGATGCAAGGGTAACCGCCTGCGGGGCGAAGGCTGTTGAAATCGCCGGATCCATCCCCAAAATACTCGCCACCGCGCCGCGTCAGCGCGCGGCGAGATTTCGTAACGTATTGATTTCGCGAGGAGAATCACGGGATGAACCGGGAAGCGCCGGATCGGCCGGAAGCAGAACTGCCCGCCACCGCCAACGATGCCGGCGTCGCGCCGGCCCCTGACGGAACCGCGGCCGACACGGCCCCGCAGGCCGGGTCCGATGCCGCGCAGCGGGCGGCGGCCGCCGAGGCGCAAGTCGCCGAACTGCGCGACCAGTACCTGCGGGCAGTGGCCGAACTCGAGAACGTGCGCCGCCGGGCGCAGGAGGACGTCGCCCGCGCCCACAAGTACGGCATCGAGGGTTTCGCAGAGAGCCTGTTGCCGGTGAAGGACAGCCTCGAGATGGCGCTGAATGCCGATACGCCGACGGTGGAGAACCTGAAGGAGGGCGTCGAAGCCACGCTGCGCCTGCTGGCCTCGGCCTTCGAGAAGAACCGGCTCTTCGAAATCGACCCGCGAGGGCAGAAGTTCGACCCCAATCGCCACCAGGCGATCTCCACCGTGCCGGCGGCGGCCATGCAACCGCCGGTGGCCGAGAACCACGTCGCGCACGTGCTGCAAAAGGGCTACCTGATCGGCGATCGGGTGCTGCGGCCGGCGCTGGTCACCGTGGTCCAGGGCTGACCCCGGCCGCTTGAATTCCGTCCTTCGCGACACATCTGCAAACCAGGCAATTTCCGTCTTCGAGGAACAATCGACATGGGCAAGATCATCGGCATCGACCTGGGCACGACCAACTCGTGCGTCGCCATCATCGAGGGCGGCCAGCCCAGGGTGATCGAAAACTCCGAGGGTGCGCGCACCACCCCGTCGATCGTCGCTTACATGGAAGACGGCGAGGTGCTGGTCGGCGCGCCCGCCAAGCGGCAGGCAGTCACCAATCCGAAGAACACGCTGTACGCGGTCAAGCGGCTGATCGGCCGCAAGTTCGAGGAAAAGGAAGTCCAGAAGGACATCCACCTGATGCCCTACGGCATCGTCAAGGCCGACAACGGCGACGCCTGGGTGCAGGTGCGCGATCGCAAGCTCGCGCCGCCGCAGGTCTCGGCCGAAGTGCTGCGCAAGATGAAGAAGACCGCCGAGGACTATCTCGGCGAGGAAGTGACCGAGGCGGTCATCACGGTGCCGGCCTACTTCAACGACAGCCAGCGGCAGGCCACCAAGGATGCCGGCCGCATCGCCGGGCTCGACGTCAAGCGGATCATCAACGAGCCCACCGCGGCGGCGCTCGCGTTCGGCCTCGACAAGGGCGGCGGCAAGGATCGCAAGGTCGCGGTCTACGACCTCGGCGGCGGCACCTTCGACATCTCGATCATCGAGATGGCCGACGTCGACGGCGAGAAGCAGTTCGAGGTGCTGTCGACCAACGGCGACACCTTCCTCGGCGGCGAAGACTTCGACCAGCGCGTGATCGACTACGTGATCGGCGAGTTCAGGAAGGAGCAGGGCGTCGACCTCTCGAAGGACGTGCTCGCGCTGCAGCGGCTGAAGGAAGCGGCCGAGAAGGCCAAGATCGAGTTGTCGTCGGCCCAGCAGACCGAGTTCAACCTGCCGTACATCACGGCCGACGCGTCGGGGCCGAAGCACCTGAACATGAAGATCACGCGCGCCAAGCTCGAGGCGCTCGTCGACGAGCTGGTCGAGCGTACCATCGAGCCGTGCCGCACGGCGCTGAAGGACGCTGGCCTGAAGGCCTCCGACATCGACGACGTGATCCTGGTCGGTGGCATGACGCGCATGCCGAAGGTGCAGGACAAGGTCAAGGAGTTCTTCGGCAAGGAGCCGCGCAAGGACGTGAACCCCGACGAGGCGGTGGCGGTCGGCGCGGCGATCCAGGGTGCGGTGCTCTCGGGCGAACGCAAGGACGTGCTGCTGCTCGACGTGACTCCGCTGTCGCTGGGTATCGAGACGCTGGGCGGCGTCATGACCAAGATGATCCAGAAGAACACCACGATCCCGACGAAGTTCTCGCAGACCTTCTCGACGGCCGACGACAACCAGCCGGCGGTGACGATCAAGGTGTTCCAGGGCGAGCGCGAGATTGCCTCTGGCAACAAGCTGCTCGGCGAGTTCAACCTCGAGGGCATCCCGCCGGCGCCGCGCGGCACGCCGCAGATCGAGGTCACCTTCGACATCGACGCGAACGGCATCCTGCACGTGTCGGCCAAGGACAAGGCCACCGGCAAGGAGAACAAGATCACGATCAAGGCCAACTCGGGCCTGACCGAGGCCGAGATCCAGAAGATGGTCAAGGATGCGGAGGCCAACGCCGCCGAGGACCACAAGCGCGTCGAGCTCACCAACGCGCGCAACCAGGCCGACGCGATGGTGCACTCGGTGAAGAAGTCGCTCGCCGAGTACGGCGACAAGATCGACGCCGACGAGAAGGCGAAGATCGAGGAAGCCGTCAAGGCCGCCGAGGAGTCGCTGAAGTCCGACGACAAGGACGAGATCGAAGCGAAGACCAACGCGCTGATGACTGCCTCGCAGAAGCTGGGCGAGTTGATGTACGCCAAGGCGCAGGCCGAGGGCGGCGCGCAGGCGGCGGCCGGCGCCGCATCCGAGGGTGCCGGCGAAGCGAAGCGCCCGAAGGATGACGACGTGGTCGACGCCGACTTCAAGGAAGTCAAGCGCGACGCCTGAACATGGCCAAACGTGACTACTACGAGGTCCTCGGTGTCGCGAAGAACGCCACCGAGGACGAGCTGAAGAAGGCGTATCGCAAGCTTGCGATGAAGCACCATCCGGACCGCAATCCGGACAGCAAGGAGGCCGAGGAGAAGTTCAAGGAGGTCAAGGAGGCCTACGAGATGCTCTCCGATCCGGCCAAGCGCGAGGCCTACGACCGCTTCGGCCACGCCGGCGTCGACCCGAATGCGGGCTTCGCCGGCGGTGCGGGCGGGCCGGGCTTCGGCGGCTTCGCCGACGTGTTCGGCGACATCTTCGGCGACATCTTCGGCGGCCAGCGCGGCGGGGGGCGCAGCAACGTCTACCGCGGCGCCGACCTGCGCTACGCGATGGAGATCTCGCTCGAGCAGGCGGCCGGCGGCTATACCTCGGAGATCCGGGTGCCCGCCTGGGAAACCTGCGAGGCCTGCAGCGGCAGCGGCGCGAAACCCGGTACCAAACCGAAGGTGTGCCACACCTGCGGCGGCCAGGGCGCGGTGCGCGTGCAGCAGGGCTTCTTCTCGATCCAGCAGACCTGCCCGACCTGCCGCGGCAGCGGCAGGGTGATCCCCGAGCCGTGCACGGCCTGCGAAGGCGCGGGTCGCGTGAAGAAGAACAAGACGCTCGAAGTGAAGATCCCGGCCGGCATCGACGACGGCATGCGCATCCGCTCGGCCGGCAACGGCGAGCCGGGCATCAACGGCGGGCCACCCGGAGACCTTTACGTGGAGATCCACGTCAAGGAGCACCCGGTGTTCCAGCGCGACGGCGACGACCTGCACTGCGAGGTGCCGATCGGCATCACCACTGCGGCGCTGGGCGGCACGGTGCAGATTCCCACGCTGCACGGGCGCGCCGAGATCGACCTGCCCGAGGGTACGCAGTCGGGCAAGCAGTTCCGGCTGCGCGGCAAGGGCGTCAAGGGCATCCGCTCCAGCTACCCCGGCGACCTGTACGCGCACGTGGTGATCGAGACGCCGGTGCGGCTCACCGACAAGCAGAAGCAGCTGCTGCGCGAACTCGAAACCTCGTTGAAGGATCCGAAGCACAGCCCGCAGACGAAGGGCTGGATGGATCGCGTGAAGGACTTCTTCCAGTGAAGCTCACCTTCGCGGGGGCCGCCGACACGGTCACCGGTTCGCGCTACCTGCTCGATTCGGGCGGGCGCCAGATCCTGCTCGACTGCGGGCTGTTCCAGGGCTTCAAGAAGCTGCGCGACCGCAACTGGGCGGCCTTTGCGCTGCCGCCGCGCGAGATCGACCGCGTGGTGCTCAGCCATGCGCACCTCGATCACAGCGGCTACCTGCCTGCGCTGGTGCGCGACGGCTTTCGCGGGCAGATCGTCGCCACCGAGGCCACGCGCGAGCTCTGCGAGATCCTGCTGCGCGACAGCGCGCGGCTGCAGGAGGAAGAGGCCGATTTCGCGAACCGCCACGGCTATTCGAAGCACTCGCCCGCGCGCCCGCTCTACACGACCGAAGACGCCGAGCGCGCGCTCGGGCGCTTCTTGGCCAACGGCTTCGACCGCGACTTCGATCTCGGCGACGGTATCGTCGGCTGCTTCCTGCCCGCGGGGCACCTGCTCGGTGCCTCGATCGTGCGGCTGCAGCGCGGTCACCGCACGCTGGTGTACAGCGGCGACCTGGGCCGCCCGAACGACCTCGTCATGCGGCCGCCGCGCAAGGTGGATGCGGCCGACACGCTGATCGTCGAATCGACCTACGGCGACCGCGAGCACGGCGGCGAAGACCCGGAGGCGGTGCTGGGCCGCGTGATCCGCGAGACCGCGTCGCGCGGTGGCACGATCCTCATTCCCTCGTTCGCGGTCGGGCGCGCGCAGACGCTGCTCTATGCGCTGCACCGCCTGAAGCAGCGTGACGAGATCCCCGAGATTCCGGTGTTCCTCGACAGTCCGATGGCGGTGGACGCCACGAGGCTGTACCGGCGCTTCGAGCACGACCACCGCCTCACGCCGGAGCAGTGCGCCGGCATGTATCGCGCGGCAAAGCTGATCACCACGCCGGCCGAATCGAAGCGGCTGGCCACGCTGCACGGGCCGCTGGTCATCATCTCGGCCAGCGGCATGGCGACCGGGGGCCGCGTGCTGCACCACCTGAAGCGGGTCCTGCCCGATCCGGCGAATCACGTGGTGTTCGCCGGCTTCCAGGCACCGGGCACCCGCGGCGCGCACCTGGTGGCGGGCGTGCGCGAGGTCCGGATCCACGGCGAATGGCATCCGGTGCGCGCCGGCGTCACGCAACTCGACGGTTTTTCGGCGCACGCCGACAGCAGCGAGCTCATCGACTGGATGCGCGGCTTTCATTCCGCCCCGAAGCAGGTCTACGTGACCCACGGCGAGCCCGAGGCGGCCGACCGGCTGCGAGTGCGCATCGAAAAGGAGCTCGGCTGGCGCGCACGCGTGCCCGAGCACATGGAGACCGTCGAGCTGCCGCTCTGACGCGGTGCCGATTCCCCTTGCGGGGCTGCGCGCGCGCTGAAGCCGCGGCGCCGTGCTGGTAGAGTCGGAACCATGGATGCGAACGAGTTCCGGCGCCCGGTCGGCTGGCGAAAGGGCCGGCAGGTCGACCCTGCCGCGCTCGGGCGCGTGCGCCAGCTGCTCGACGGCCTGCCGCCGCGCCGCGACCTGCTCGTCGAACACCTGCATCGCATCCAGGATGCCGAAGGCTGCCTGCCGGCACCGCTGCTGGCGGCCCTCGCCGACTGGCTGGGCCTCGCGCAGGCCGAGGTCTACGAGGTCGCCAGCTTCTACCATCACTTCGAGCCGGTGCGGGAGGATGAGGCTCGACCTCCGGCGCTGACCGTGCGCGTCTGCGATTCGCTGCCTTGCCGGCTCAATGGCGCCGAGGCGCTGCTGACCGCGCTCGCGCAGCGGCTCGGCCGCGAGGCGAGGGTGCAGCGCGTGCCCTGCATCGGGCGCTGTGCCGAGGCGCCGGCGGCGGTGGTCGGGCGCCGGCCGATCGCGCCGGCCGCGCCCGAAGCGGTGCTCGACGCGGTGGCTGGCGGCGACTTCGAATGCCCGGTGCCCGATGCGCAAGACTATGCGGCATACCGGTCGGCCGGCGGCTATCGGCAACTGGCACAGTTGCTCGAAGGCCGGCGCAGCCGCGAGGCGATCCTCGAAGAGCTCGATGGCTCGGCACTGCGCGGCCTGGGCGGCGCAGGCTTCCCGATCGGACGCAAGTGGCGCATCGTCGCCAGGCAGCCCGGTCCGCGCCTGATGGTGGTCAACGCCGACGAAGGCGAGCCGGGCACCTTCAAGGATCGGCATTGCCTGGAGCGCGCGCCGCACCGGATCCTCGAAGGCATGCTGATCGCGGCGGCGGTGGCCGGTTGCGAAGCCTGCTACATCTACCTGCGCGACGAATACGCGGGCGTGCGCGCGCTGCTCGTGCGCGAGCTCGACGCGTTGCGCGCCGACCCGCCGGTGCCCGGCCACGCGCTGCCCGAGATCCACCTGCGGCGCGGCGCCGGCGCCTACGTCTGTGGTGAGGAGAGCGCGCTGATCGAATCGGTGGAAGGCAAGCGCGGGATGCCGCGGCTGCGTCCGCCGTATGTGGCCGAAGTGGGCCTCTTCGGGCGGCCCACGCTCGCGCACAACGTCGAGACGCTCTACTGGGTGCCGGAGATTCTCGAACGCGGCGCCGCGTGGTTCGCCGCCCACGGGCGCCGCGGCCGGCGCGGGCTGCGCTGGTTCTCGGTCTCGGGCAGGGTGCGCGATCCGGGCGTGAAGCTCGCGCCGGCCGGCATCAGCGTGCGCGAGCTGGTCGACGAGTTCTGCGGCGGCATGCTGCCCGGGCACGAGCTGTACGCGTACCTGCCGGGTGGCGCCTCGGGCGGCATCCTGCCGGCTGCGCTGGCCGACGAGCCGCTCGACTTCGACACGCTGCAGCCGCATGGCGCCTTCATCGGCTCGGCGGCGGTGATCGTGCTCTCGCAGCACGACAGCGTGGTCGATGCGGCGCGCAACCTGATGGCATTTTTCCGCGACGAGTCGTGCGGACAGTGCACGCCGTGCCGCGTCGGTACCGCGAAGGCGGCGCACGAGATCGCGCACGATCAGTGGAACGCCGGGCTGCTGCGCGAGCTGTCGGCCGCGATGATGGACGCGTCGATCTGCGGGCTCGGACAGGCTGCGCCGAACCCCGTGCTGTCGGTGCTGCGCCACTTCGCGCACGAGCTCGACGCACAGGAGCCGCGGCGATGAGCGCGACGAAGGTTTCGGCGGGCCCCGCGCCGTCCGCAGGCGCCGGCGCGTCGGCGATCGCGTTCGAGCTCGACGGCCGCCCGATCGAGGCGCACGCCGGCGAGACGATCCTGGCGGCCGCGGCACGCCATGGCGTGGAGATTCCGCGCCTGTGCCACTACGACGGCTACCGCCCCGACGGGAATTGCCGCGCCTGCGTGGTCGAGATCGAAGGCGAGCGCGTGCTCGCGCCGTCGTGCTGCCGCGCGCCCGCGGCCGGCATGAAGGTGCACGCCAGCGGCGAGCGTGCGCGCGCCTCGCAGCGGATGGTGGTCGAACTGCTGCTGGCCGAAGCGCCGGCGGGCGGTCATCGCGAAGACTCCGAGCTGGGGCACTGGGCGCGCGTGCTCGGTGTGACCGGCTCGCGCTTCGCGCCGCGCGAGCAGCCGGCGCCCGATCTGAGCCATCCGGCGATCGCGGTGCGGCTCGACGCCTGCATCCAGTGTGGGCGCTGCGTGCGCGCCTGCCGCGAGGAGCAGGTCAACGACGTGATCGGCTACGCGGGGCGTGGCGAGCACGCGAGGATCGTCTTCGACTGCGAAGACCCGATGGGCGCCTCCAGCTGCGTGGGCTGCGGCGAGTGCGTGCAGGCCTGCCCCACCGGAGCACTGATGCCTCGACTGCTGGGCGCGGGCGCCGCGAGTGCCGACGCGGTGCGCGCGGCGCCGCGCGCCTCGCAACGACAGGTCGATTCGCTGTGCCCGTTCTGCGGAGTGGGCTGCCAGCTGACCTGGCACGTTTCCGACAATCGCATCCTTTATGTCGAAGGCCGCGACGGGCCGGCCAACCACGGGCGGCTGTGCGTGAAGGGGCGCTTCGGCTTCGACTACGTCTCGAGCCCCGACCGGCTGACGGTACCACTGGTGCGCAGGCCCGGCGCCGCGAAGAATCCGCGATTCGGACGCGTGCCGGAAAACTGGCGCGAGCAGTTTCGCGAAGCGAGCTGGGAGGAGGCGCTCGGGCTGGCCGGCGGCGGGCTTGCGCGCATCCGCGATGTGCACGGCGCATCGGCGCTCGCCGGCTTCGGTTCGGCCAAGGGCAGCAACGAGGAAGCCTACCTGTTCCAGAAACTGGTGCGCACCGGCTTCGGCACCAACAACGTCGATCACTGCACGCGGCTGTGCCACGCCTCGTCGGTGGCCGCGCTGCTCGAAGGCATCGGCTCGGGCTCGGTGTCGAACCCGGTCTCCGACGTCGCGGATGCCGAAGTGGTGTTCGTGATCGGCTCGAACCCCACGGTCAACCATCCGGTCGCGGCAACCTGGATCAAGAACGCGGTGCGCCGCGGCGCGAAGCTGATCGTCGCCGATCCGCGGCGCACCGAGCTCGCGCGTCACGCCACGCACCTGCTGCAGTTCCGCTCCGACGCCGACGTGGCGCTGCTCGATGCGATGCTGCACACGATCATCGCCGAGGATCTCGTCGACCGCGAGTTCGTCGCCGCGCGCACCAGCGGCTTCGAGGCGCTGCGCGAGGCGGTCGCGCCGTACAGCCCGGAGGCGGTGGCGCCGGTGTGCGGCATCGACGCCGCCACCATCCGCGAAGTGGCGCGGCTGTATGCGCGCAGCCGCGCGTCGATGATCTTCTGGGGGATGGGCGTCTCGCAGCACGTGCACGGCACCGACAACGCGCGCTGCCTGATTGCACTGGCGCTCGTCACGGGCCAGATCGGGCGGCCCGGCACCGGCCTGCATCCGCTGCGCGGCCAGAACAACGTGCAGGGGGCTTCGGACGCGGGCCTGATCCCGATGATGTTCCCCGACTATCGCCGCGTCGGCGACGAGGCGGCCGCGGTCGCGTTCGAAGAGCTGTGGGGCGCGAAGCTCGACCGCCGCCCCGGCCTCACGGTGGTCGAGACGCTGCAGGCGGCGGCCGCGCGCCAGATCCGCGGCATGGTCATCATGGGCGAGAACCCGGCGATGTCCGATCCCGATGCCGGACATGCGCGCGAGGCGCTCGCCACGCTCGACCTGCTCGTGGTGCAGGACATCTTTCCGACCGAGACCGCGGTGCTGGCCGACGTGATCCTTCCGGCGAGCGCCTTTCCCGAGAAGACCGGCAGCTTCACCAACACCGACCGCATGGTGCAGCTCGCGCGCCGGGCGCTCGATCCGCCGGGCCAGGCGCGCCAGGACCTCTGGATCATCGTGCAGCTCGCCAGGCGCCTCGGCCTCGACTGGCGCTACGAACATCCCGGCGAGGTGTTCGAGGAAATGCGCCAGGGCATGGCCTCGATCCGCGGCGTCAGCTGGGCGCGACTCGAGCGCGAGGGCAGCGTCACCTATCCGTGCGTCGACGACGGCGACCCGGGGCAGCCGGTGGTGTTTCGCGAGCGCTTCCCCACCGGTGACGGGCGCGGCCGGCTGGTGCACGCGCGGCCCGAGCCGGCCGACGAACAGCCCGATGAACAATGGCCCTTCGTGCTGATCACCGGGCGGCAGCTCGAGCATTGGCACACCGGCGCGATGACGCGCCGCGCGCAGGCGCTCGACGCGATCGAGCCCGAGGCCACCGCATCGCTGCATCCGCGCGACCTCGGTCGGCTCGGCCTGCGCCCGGGCGATCGCGCCGCGATCGCGTCGCGGCGGGGCCGGATCGTGCTGCGCGTGCGCGAGGACGACGGCGTGGCGCCGGGCAGCGTGTTCGTGCCGTTCGCCTATGCGGAAGCCGCGGCGAACCTTCTCACGAAGCCCACCCTCGATCCGTTCGGAAAGATTCCGGGCTTCAAGTACTGCGCGGTGAGCGTCAGCCCTGCGCCTTTGGCGCAGGCAGGTGCTGCCTGAGCAGTTCGCGCGCGATGATGATCTTCTGCACCTCGGTGGCGCCCTCGTAGATCCGCAGCGGACGGATCTCGCGGTACAGGTGCTCGACCGTCATCCCCGATTTCACGCCGAGCCCGCCGAAGATCTGCACCGCCTTGTCGATCACCTGCTGCGCGGTTTCGGTGGCAACCATCTTCGCCATGGCCACCTCGCGGGTGGCGCGCTCGCCGAGCCGGTCGCGCACCCACGCGGCCCGATAGGTGAGCAGCGCAGCGGCGTCGATGCCGGTGGCCATGTCGGCGAGCGCGGCCTGCGTGAGCTGGAAATCGGCCAGCATCTGCCCGAGCATTCGGCGGCGCGTCGCGCGTCCGATCGCCTCGTCGAGCGCGCGCCGCGCAAAACCCAGCGCCGCGGCTGCCACGCTGGTGCGGAAGATGTCGAGGTTGCGCATCGCGATCTTGAAGCCTTCGCCGGGCGCGCCGAGCAGCGCGTCGGCGGGCACGCGGCATCCGGACAGGCGCAGCGTGCCCAGCGGGTGCGGCGCCATGACGTCGATGCGCTCGGAGGTGTCCAGGCCGGGCGTGCCGGCCTCGACGATGAACGCCGAGATGCCGCGGCTGCCCGGAGCTTCGCCGGTGCGTGCGAACAGGCAGTAGAAGTCGGCGATGCCGGCGTTCGAGATCCAGGTCTTGCAGCCGTCGAGCACCCAGTGCGCGCCGTCGCGCCGCGCGGTAGTGGCGATCGCGGCCACGTCGGAGCCTGCGTCGGGCTCCGACAGCGCGAACGCCGCCAGCTTGCGCCCGGCCACCACGTCGGGAAGATAGCGGCGCTGCTGCGCCTCGGTGCCCGCCAGCGTGATCGATCCGCTCCCCAGCCCCTGCATCGCAAAGGCGAAATCGGCCAGCCCCGAGTGCCAGGCCAGCGTCTCGCGCGCCACGCACAGCGAGCGCGCGTCGATCGCGTCGAACGCGCCGCCCCAGGCCTTGCCCGCGCAGTAGCGCAGCCAGCCGGCGCTGCCCAGGTCGGCCACCAGGCGCCGGCAGGCCGCGTCGACGTCGGTCTCGTGCTCGCCGGTGAGTCGCGCAGTCGCCCATTCGTCGAGCGCGCGCGCCTGCTCGCGATGGGCGTCGTCGAGGAAAGGCCAGGCGAGGTGGCTGCGGTCGGGCATCGATCTCTCCGTCTGCGGGGCTGGCCGCGGCTGCGTGGCCCGGGCCCGCGGCGCTTGCTTTCTGCGGGGGGTGGCCCTACGATACTGAATGAGCGTTCATTCAGTCAAGCCCGCCCGCGCGGGCGATGCCAGTTCACCTCGCAACATCCAGGAGATTGCAGCATGTACAAGCTCAAAGCGGCCGAGTGGCGTCCCCAGCACTTCAAGTGGGAAGTGCGCGACAACGTGGCGATCGTCACGCTGAACCGCCCCGAGCGCAAGAATCCGCTCACCTTCGAGAGCTACGCGGAGTTGCGCGACACCTTCCATCGGCTGCAGTTCGCCGAGGACGTGCGCGCGGTGGTGATCACCGGCGAGGGCGGCAACTTCTGCTCCGGCGGCGACGTGCACGAGATCATCGGCCCGCTCACGAAGATGGACATGAACGGGCTGCTCACCTTCACCCGGATGACCGGAAGCCTGGTGAAGGAGATGCGCACCTGCCCGCAGCCGATCATCGCCGCGATCGACGGCGTCTCGGCGGGCGCCGGCGCGATCATCTCGATGGCCTCGGACATGCGCTATGCGACCCCCGATACCAAGACCGCGTTCCTGTTCGTGCGCGTCGGACTGGCCGGCTGCGACATGGGCGCCTGCGCGATCCTGCCGCGCATCATCGGCCACGGCCGCGCGAGCGAGCTGCTCTATACCGGGCGGGCGATGAGCGCCGACGAGGGCAAGGCCTGGGGCTTCTTCAACGACGTGGTGCCGAAGGACCAGGTGCTGCAGAAGGCGATCGACATGGCAAGCTCGCTCGCCACCGGGCCGGCATTCGCGCACTTCATGACCAAGAAGTGCCTGCACCAGGAGTGGAACCAGACGATCGAGCAGGCGCTCGAAACCGAGGCCGAGGCGCAGGCGATCTGCATGCAGACGCAGGATTTCACCCGCGCCTACAACGCCTTCGTGGCCAGGGAAAAGCCGAAGTTCGAGGGCAACTGATCCGCAACGCACCGGGGCCGCACCGATGAGCTCGCCCGAGCACGTCGCCAGCGCCGTCAGCGACCCGAAGCTCGTCGAGGAGCGCCGCGCAGGCATCCTCGACGCGGCGGTGCGCCTGTTCGCCGAGCACGGCTACTACGTGACCACGATCCAGCAGATCGCGAAGGCGAGCGGCGTCAGCATCGGGCTGATCTACCAGTACTTCGGCGACAAGGACGACATCCTGTTCCTGTCGCTCAAGCGCGTGCTCGATCGCTACGAGACCGAGATTCCCGCGCGCCTCGAAGGCGTCGGGCACCCGGTGGACCGGCTGTGCACGGCGGTCTGGGCCTACTGCGCGATCGTCGACGAGTTGCGCCAGGCTGCGGTGCTCACCTACCGCTCGACCGGTTCGCTGCGTGCCGATCGCCGCGCGCTGATCCAGCAGGCCGAGCTGCGTACCAACCGGCTGCTCGAAGGCTGCGTGCGCGAGTGCGTCGATGGCGGCTTCATGCGCCCGATCGACGAATTCCTGCTGGTCTACCAGTTGGTGATGTTCTGCCACGCGTGGGCGCTGAAGCACTGGGCGATGCGTGAGCGCTTTGGTCTGGCCGGCTACGTGTCGGGTGGTGTTGCGCTGCTCATCGAGCCGTTTCTCACGCCCAAAGGCAAGGCCGCGATGACGGCGCTGCGCCGGCGCAGCCGCGACTTCTCCGGGGCACCGGCGGGCGCGGCCGGCTCCGGCGCGGGTTGCGGGTAGCGTGAACGGCCCCCGATGCGCGCCGTTGCCGGTTCATCGAAACGAGGCAGTCGAATGACGAACGATCGTCCGATCGCGCAGGGTTCCATGACCGGATCGCCGGGCGGGGTGCCGGAGGCTGCGGGCGACCCGGCGGCGCCGATCTCGCTGTCGATCGACGCAGGCGTCGCCGTGGCGACGCTGTGCAGGCCGCCGGTGAACGCGATCGACGACGCCTGGGTCGAGCGGCTGAACCGGGTGCTCGACGCGGTCGAGGCCGACGAGCAGGTGCGCGTGCTGTGGATCCGCAGCGAGCAGCGCGTCTTTTGCGCCGGTGCCGACCTGGCCTTCATGCGGCAGCGCTTCGCGACCGCCGAGGGGCGGTGTGCGATGATCGACTTCACGCGGCGGCTGCAGCAGGTCTATGCGCGCATCGAGCGCAGCCCCCGGGTGTCGGTGGCCGAGATCGGCGGGCCGGCGCTCGGCGGCGGCTTCGAGTTGGCGCTCGCCTGCGACCTGCGGGTGGTGGCGGACGAGGCGCGGCTCGGCTTGCCGGAAGCTCGGCTCGGCCTGCTGCCCGCGGCCGGAGGCACGCAGCGCATGACGCGGATCTGCGGCGAATCGACCGCGCGCCGGCTGATTCTCGGCGCCGAAGTGCTGCAGGGCGCCGAGGCGGTCGGGCTGGGGCTCGCGCAGTGGCACGCGCCGGCGGCGCAGCTGCGGGCGGTGGCCGGCGGCGTCGTCGAGCGCATCGCCGCACTTCCGGTCGCCGCGCTGCGCGAGAGCAAGCGCTGCATCGGCGCGGCGCTCGACGCGCGGCTCGACGGCTACGAGGTCGAGCTCGAAGGCAGCGGCGCGCTGCTCGCGCTGCAGGAGACGCAGGACCGGGTGCGGCGCTTCCTCGAGCGCGACGCATCCTGAACCGAACCAGGGTCCGCGGCGGCCCGGACAGGGGGACACGATGGAGGGGATGCAGGTCGACCCGCGCAGGATCGCGATGGAACGCGAGCGCGGCTTCTGGCCGGATCGCGTGCTCACCGACTACCTCGATCGCTGGATCGTCGAGAAGGGCAACGCGACCGCGCTGATCGGCTACCGCGAGGAGAGCGGCACGACGCTGCGCCTGAGCTGGCGCGAGCTCGGCGAGCGCGTCGCCCGGATCGCGCAGGGGCTCGCCTCGCGCGGCGTGGGCCCCGGCGACGTGGTGTCGATGCAGCTGCCGAACTGGTGGGAGTTCGTCGCGGTGCACCTGGCGTGCCTGCGCATCGGCGCGATCACCAACCCGCTGATGCCGATCCTGCGGCACCGCGAGCTCTCGTTCATGATCGGCCACGCCGAATCGAAGGTGTTCATCGCGCCGTCGAGCTTCCGCGGCTTCGACCACGGGGCGCTGGCGCGATCGCTCAGCTACGAGCTGCCGGCGCTCGAGCACGTCTTCCTGGTCGACGGCGAGGGCGCCGACTCGTTCGAGGCGGCGCTGCTCGCCGGGCCCGCCGAAGCCGCGTACATGCGCGGCACCCCGATCGACGGCAATGCGCTGGTGCAGCTGCTGTTCACCTCGGGTACCACCGGCGAGCCCAAGGGCGTGCTGCACACGTCGAACACGCTGCTGGGCACCATCCTGCAGTTCATCGAGCGGCTCGAGTGCTCGGACCGCGATGTCGTCTTCATGCCGTCGCCGCTCGCGCACCAGGCGGGCTTCGCCTACGGCCTGATGCTCGGCGTGATCCTGGGCGCCCCGATCGTGCTGCTCGACATCTGGCATCCGCGGCGCGCGATCGAGCTGATGGAGCAACACCGCGCCACCTACACCTTCGCGTCCACGCCGTTCCTCGCCGACCTCGCGCAGTTCGAGGGCATCGAGCAGCGCGACCTTCGTTCGTTCCGGCTGTTCGTCACGTCGGGGGCGCCGATTCCGCCGATCGTGGTCAAGCAGGCACAGGAGAACCTCGGGGCGACCGTGATCGCCAGCTGGGGGATGAGCGAGGTCTGTTCGGCCACCACCACCCTGCTGTCGGGCCACAAGGTGCAGGAGAGCGACGGCATCGCGATGCCCGGATCCGAAGTCAAGGTGGTCGACGCCGAGGGGCGCGAAGTCCCGCGCGGCCAGCAGGGCTCGCTCAGGGTGCGCAGCGCGTCGCTGTTCGTCGGCTACCTGAAGCGCCCGCAGCTCTACTCGGTCGACGACGATGGCTGGTTCGTCACCGGCGACATCGCGCGGATGGACGAGGAGGGCTACATCCGCATCTGCGGGCGCGACAAGGACATCGTGATCCGCGGCGGCGAGAACATCCCGGTGGTCGAGATCGAAGCGGCGCTCTACAAGATGCCGGGGGTCCTCGAGGCGGCGATCGTCGGCATGCCCGATGCGCGGCTCGGCGAGCGTGCCTGCGCGTTCGTCGCGGTGCATCCGGGCGCGAAGGTCGACCTGGAGTCGATGCGGGCGTTCCTGCAGCAGCAGCAGGTGAGCAAGAGCTTCTGGCCCGAGCGGCTCGAGATCCTCGAACAACTGCCGCGCAACCCCACCGGCAAGGTGCTCAAGTTCGTGCTGCGCCAGATGGCGCAGAAGCTGGCAGGGGCCGCGTAGCCGGACACGACGGGCGGCGCTGCGTCGTCCTGACCGTCGCGGCGGGTCGGTCCGGCGGTTCGAAGGCGCGCCCGCCGGGCGGCCCGGCGGCCGGAGGCTGCATCCATTAGACTTGGCGACTTTCCCAGGATCTTCCGGATGCACCGCCCGGCATGAGCACGAACCTCTCCGAATTCGAACGCGCGCGCAAGGTACTCGTCGGCGGCGTCAACTCCGCCGTGCGCGCATTTCGCGCGGTCGGCGGCACGCCGCGCTTCATCGATCGCGCCGAGGGCGCGTACATGTGGGACGTCGAGGGCCGGCGCTACATCGACTACCTCGGCTCATGGGGCCCGATGATCGCAGGGCACTCGCATCCGCACGTGCTCGCAGCCGTCGAGCGCGCAGCGCGGCGCGGGCTGTCCTTCGGCGCGCCCAACACGATGGAGAGCGAGCTGGCCGAGCGCATCTGCGCGCTGTTTCCGCAGGTCGAGCGGGTGCGCTTCACCAGTTCGGGCACCGAGGCCGCGATGTCGGCGCTGCGCCTGGCGCGCGGCTACACGCGCCGCGACGCGGTCCTCAAGTTCGAGGGCTGCTACCACGGCACCGCCGACAGCCTGCTGGTGAAGGCGGGCTCGGGGGCGCTCGCCTTCGGCACGCCCAGTTCGGCCGGCGTGCCCGACGACCTGGCTCGCCACACGCTGGTCGCGCAATTCAACGACCTGGCCAGCGTCGAGGCGCTGTTCGCCGCGCACGGCGAGCGCATCGCCTGCGTGATCGTCGAGCCGATGCCCGGCAACATGAACCTGATCCTGCCCGCGCCCGGCTTCCTCGCCGGGCTGCGCGAGCTGTGCTCGAAGCATGGCGCGCTGCTCGTGTTCGACGAGGTGATGTCGGGCTTTCGCGTGGCGCTGGGCGGCGCCCAGCAGCGGGTCGACGTCGTGCCCGACCTATCGGTGTTCGGCAAGGTGATCGGCGGCGGCATGCCGGTGGGCGCGATCGGCGGGTCCGCGGCCGTCATGGAGATGATGGCGCCGCTGGGCCCGGTCTATCAGGCGGGCACGCTGTCGGGCAACCCGATCGCGATGGCCGCGGGGCTGGCGACGATGGACCTGATCGCCGAGCCCGGCTTCTTCGAGCGGCTCGAAGCGGGTTGCGCGCGACTCGTCGACGGCCTGAACGCCGCGGCGCGCGAGGCCGGGGTCGCGTTCAGCGCGCAGCATCGCGGCGGCCTGGCGGGCCTGTACATGCTCGCCACTCCGCCCGCGAGCTTCGCGCAGGTGCAGCAGCAGGACGTCGAGCGCTTCAAGCGCTTCTATCACCTGATGCTCGACGAGGGCGTCTACCTGCCGCCGTCGCCGGTCGAGGCGTTCTTCTTCTCGGGCGCGCACGGCGATGCCGACGTCGATGCGACGATCGCGGCGGCGCGCCGCGCGCTGCGCGCGGTGGCCTGATGGGCGGCCCCGCTGCGGCGCGCAGCGCGCCTTCGTACCTGCCGGTGCTGCTGTTCGGCTGCGCGATCCTGGTGATCTCCACCGGCGTGCGCTCGTCGTTCGGCCTGTTCCTGCCCGAGATGACGCAGGCGCGCGGCTGGTCGCGCGAGACCTTCTCGCTGGCGATCGCGCTGCAGAACCTGATGTGGGGCCTCGGCGGGTCTTTCCTCGGGGCGATGGCCGACAAGTACGGCTCGATGCGCACGCTGCTGCTGGGCGGGGCGCTCTACGTGGTGGGCTTCCTGGGCATGGCCTGGGCCGAGAGCGGCGCTGCGCTGTCGCTGTCGGCGGGCCTGGTGATGGGCATCGCGATCGGCGGCACCTCGTTCGGCATCGTGCTCGCGACGCTCGGGCGGGTGGTTCCTGCCGAGCAGCGCAGCCTCGCCTTCGGCGTGGGCGTGGCCGCCGGCTCGTTCGGCCAGTTCCTGTTCCTGCCGCTGGCGGGCAAGCTGATCGCAGCGATCGGCTGGCAGGCGACGCTTCTGGTGCACGCGGCGATCGTCGCAGCGATCCTGCTGCTCGCGCTGGGCATGCGCAGCGAGCACGAGGCGGCGGCGCGCGCCGGCCCGGTGCGGCTGGCCGACGCACTGCGCGGCGCGATCGCCGATCGCAGCTTCCACCTGCTGTTCTGGGGCTATTTCGTCTGCGGACTGCAGGTCGTCTTCATCCAGCTGCACCTCCCGGCCTACCTGCTCGACAAGGGCATGTCGGCCAACATCGGCGCCACCGCGGTCGCGCTGATCGGCCTGTTCAACGTGGCGGGCTCCTTCGCCTCGGGGTGGCTCGGGCAGAAGCTGTCGCGCAAATGGCTGCTGGCGGGCATCTACCTCGCGCGCTCCGCGGTGATCGGCCTGTTCCTGCTGGCGCCGCTCAGCCAGTGGTCGGTATACCTGTTCAGCGCGGCGATCGGCCTGCTCTGGCTGTCGACGGTGCCGCTCACCAATGCGCTGGTGGGCCAGCGCTGGGGCGTGCAGTACCTCGGCCTGCTCGGCGGGGTGGTGTTCTTCGGCCACCAGATCGGCAGCTTCCTCGGCGCCTGGCTCGGCGGCAGGTTCTTCGACCTGTTCGGCAACTACGACTACGCGTGGGCGATGGTCATCGCGTTCGGCGGCTTTGCCGCGCTGGTGCACGCGCCGATCGACCAGCGGCCGCTCGGCGCGCCGCGCGCCGCCCAGCCCGCCGGCGCGTAAACCGGACACCCGCGCAGCCCGCCCGGCCCCGGCCGCACAGCCCCGCGCGGGCGCCGGTGCCCGTGCGCTGCCACCCGGGCGCCGCGCCGCCACTTCGAGCGCTCTCGCTTCAAATCGATGCGTTTTTGCTCGTGGAACGCGTTCCACGAGGCAAGACGCTACATTTCGAAGCGAATGCCAGGAGCGCGATCGGTGAAGCGGCGCGGCGACGGCCTCAGATGCGCTCGAAGATCGCGGCGATGCCCTGGCCGCCGCCGATGCACATCGTCGCCAGGGCGCGGCGCGCGCCGGTGCGCTGCAGTTCGTAGAGCGCCTTCACCGTGATCAGCGCGCCGGTCGCTCCCACCGGGTGCCCGATCGAGATGCCCGAGCCGTTCGGGTTCACCCGCGCCGGGTCGAGGCCGAGTTCGCGCGTCACCGCCAGCGCCTGCGCCGCGAAGGCCTCGTTGGCCTCGACGACGTCGATCTCGTGCGCCTTCAGTCCGGCCCGCTCCAGCGCCTTGCGCGAGGCAGGCACCGGTCCGATCCCCATGTAGGCCGGATCGACGCCGGCGTGCGCGTACGAGACCAGCCGCGCCATCGGTGCGAGGCCGCGCGCTTCGGCCGCGCGCCGCTCCATCAGCACCAGCGCGGCCGCGCCGTCGTTGATGCCCGAGGCGTTACCCGGCGTCACCGTGCCGTCTTCCTTCACGAACACCGGCTCGAGCTTGCGCATCTCCTCGATGCTCGCGTCGTGGCGGATGTGCTCGTCGGCAGCGAAGACGGTCGTGCCCTTGCGCGACTTCAGCTCGATCGGCAGGATCTGCGAGGCGAAGCGTCCCTCGCGGGTGGCCACCGATGCGCGACGGTGGCTCTCGACGGCCAGCGCGTCCTGGTCCTCGCGCGAGATACCCCACTTCTTCGCGACGTTCTCGGCGGTCACACCCATGTGGATGTCCTGGAACGGGTCGTGCAGTGCGCCGGTCATCATGTCGACGACGCGTGCGTCGCCCATCCGCGCGCCCCAGCGCGCCGCGGGCATCGAGTAGGGGCCGCGGCTCATCACCTCGGCGCCGCCGGCCAGCGCCGCATCGGCGTCGCCCAGCAGGATCGCCTGCGCGGCCGACACGATCGCCTGCATGCCCGAGCCGCACAGCCGGTTGAGAGTCATCGCGGGCACTTCCTGAGACAGGCCGCCTTCGAGCGCGGCCACGCGCGCCAGGTACATGTCGCGCGGCTCGGTGTTGATCACGTGGCCGAAGACGACGTGGTGGATGTCGGCGGCGCCCAGCCCGGAGCGGGCGAGCGCCTCGCGCACCACCATCGCGCCCAGTTTCGTCGGCGAGTGGTCCTTCAGGCTTCCGCCGAAGGTTCCCACTGCGGTGCGCACGGCGCTGACGACGACGACTTCACGGTTCATGGCGAAACACCTCCTGGGTCGAATGCCCGGTGGCGACGGCACGCCGGGCGGTGGATCGATGCAGCGCTGCGGTCAGTGCAGCGCCGCCGCGCCCGGTGGGCGCCGCAGCCGGCCGCGGAACAGCGTCTGCAGCACGCGCGCGGTGCCGAGATTGATCATCGCCTGGCCGATCGAATGCGCTTCGTCGGCGGCGATGTCCAGCGTGACGTCCGCGCCGGCGGCGCCGAGCCCGCGCCAGGCACGCTCGGCATGCACCGCCGGCACCAGGCTGTCGAACTCGCCGTGCACCAGGTGGATGGTCGGCGCGATGCGCTCGCGCGGCGCGACCGGCCGCGCCAGCTGCCCGGCATACGAGACGACGATCGCGGCGAGCGACGGGTGCGAGCGCGCGAGCTCGAGCGCGACGGTGGCGCCCTGCGAGAAACCCACCACGATCGTTCGCGAGCCTTCGAGGCCCGTGGCACGCTGCAGCGCTTCGAGCCGCTGCGCGACCGTCGCGCAGGCTGCCGCAATCCGCGGCTGCCGTTCGGCGGACACGCCGCGGCCATCGAACCAGTCCTTGCCGCGGTGCGTCGAGCCGGCGCGCAGCGCTTCGAGGATGGCGGCGGTGCCTCCCGGGAACTTCAGCTGCCAGGCGAGCGCGACCGGCGCGAACGCCTCCGGGCTCGATCCGGCGCCGTGCAGGAACACCAGCAGGCGCCGCGGCGCCTGCAACGACAGCGGCGGCAGTTCGAGCCATAGTGGCTCCGCCTGCGGCTTCGGCGGCTCCGGCTGCGGCTTCGGGGGCTCGGGCTGCTGCTCCAGCGGCCCGGCCTGCTGCTTCGGACGGTCGGCCTGCTGCATTGCCGGCCCGCCTACAGGAACCTGGAGCCGACCCACCAGCCGAGCGCCGCCATGGCGGCCGAGGCCGGAATGGTGAGGACCCAGGCCCAGACGATGTTGCCCGCCAGCCCCCAGCGCACCGCCGAGAACTTCTGCGACGAGCCCACGCCGACGATCGCGCCGGTGATCGTGTGCGTGGTCGACACCGGAATGCCGAATCCGGAGGCGATGAACAGCGTGATCGCGCCGCCGGCTTCCGCGCAGAACCCGCCTACCGGCTTGAGCTTGGTGATCTTCTGTCCCATCGTCTTGACGATGCGCCAGCCGCCGAACAGCGTACCGAGGCCGATCGCCAGGTAGCACGACAGCACCACCCAGTACGGCGGGTGATGCTCGGCGGCCGATGCTGCGCCCGCGGCGATCAGCAGCAGCCAGATGATGCCCATCGTCTTCTGCGCGTCGTTGCTGCCGTGGCCGATGCTGTAGAGCGCCGACGAGACGAGCTGCAGCCGGCGGAACCAGCGGTCGGTGCCGCGCGGCGTGGAGCGGAAGAACACCCATGAGACCGCCAGCATCAGCGCCGAGCCGAGAACGAAGCCGAGGGTGGGCGAAACCACGATGAACAGCGCCACCTTGCCGATGCCGCTGCCCAGCAGCGAGCCGGTGCCCGACTTGGCGATCGTTGCGCCGATCAGCCCGCCGATCAGCGCGTGCGAGGAGCTCGACGGAATGCCGAAGCGCCAGGTGATCACGTTCCAGGCCAGGGCGCCTGCGAGCGCGCCGAAGATCACCACGTGGTCGACCACCGCGGGGTCGACGATGCCCTTGCCGACGGTGGCGGCCACCTTCAGTTCGAACATGCGCCGCCCAGGCCACCGCCTGGTAGGGCTTGAGCACGCCGGTGGACACGATCGTGGCGATCGAGTTCGCCGCGTCGTGAAAGCCGTTCATGAAGTCGAACATCAGCGCCAGCGCCACGAGCAGCGCGAGCACCGTGAAGCTGATGTGCAGCGTCGTCATGCGTTCTCGAGAACGACGCCCTCGATCACGTTGGCGACGTCCTCGCACTTGTCGGACACCGCCTCGAGCAGTTCGTAGATCGCCTTGAGCTTGATCAGCTGGCGAACGTCGCTCTCGTCGCGAAACAGCTTCGACATCGCCGAGCGCATCACCCGGTCGGCGTCGGATTCGAGCCGGTCGATCTCGGTGCACAGCTTCAGGATCGCGTCGGCGTTCTCCATGCTGTCGAGCAGGTTCACCGCCGCCTTGACGCGGTCGCAGCACATCTCGTTGATCTCGGCGAGCTGCTGCGCTTCCGGCGAGATGCGCTGCAGGTCGTAGAGCATCGCCGACTCGGCCACGTCCTGGATCAGGTCGAGGATGTCGTCCATCTTCGTGATCAGGCTGTGGATGTCGTCGCGGTCGAACGGCGTGATGAAGGTCTTGTGCAGCAGCGTCACCGTCTCGTGGGTGACCTTGTCCGCATCCTTCTCGGCACGGTCGATCGCGTCGATGTGCTGCCGGCGCGCCGCGACGTCGCTGTAGTCGGTCATCAGCCGTGCCAGTTCGTGGCTGCCGGCAGCGATGTGGTTGGCGTGCTGGTCGAACAGCTCGAAGAAGTTGCCCTCGCGGGGCATCAGGCGTCCGAACATGCGGAATTCCTGGGCGGTTGGGTGCCCGGCCGGCCGAAAGCGGCGGGGCGAAGGGAATGCGCTGCGAAGGGTAACAGAAATGGCCTTCTTCTCAGGCCTGTCTCCTCAGGCGCGCCCGGCGCCGCCGGCGCGTCGCGCGGCGCAGTCCAGGTACGCCGTCGCGTCGGGCGGGGCGGCGTCGCGCTGCGCGCGCCAGACGACCTCGCCGAGGCACTCCATCAGTGCGTGCGCGGCCTCGTGCGGCGAGCCGGTGCTGCGCAGCAGCCGCTGGTAGGCCGCGCGGATCCCGGGCGGCTGGTCTACCTGCAGCTGCTCGGCCACCGCCAGGTGCAGCGACAGGTGCAGGAACGGGTTGCCCCGGTCGGCGCCGAACTCCGCTGCGAGCGCCTCCCCTGGCGCGGCGAGCAGCGCATGGTATTCGGGGTGCTGCAGGATCCAGTCGAGCGCGATGGCTTCGAGCGCGGTGAGCGGCAGCCGTTCGCCGTGCTTGCGCCAGGTCTCGCAGAAGAAGCGGCGCACGTCCTCGCGCGACGGGTCGAACATCGCAGGCGCTCTTTCGGCAGCGGCCGCCGTCAGCGCCGGCCAGACCCCGGCTTGCGCGGAACGGTCGTGCGGGGTGCGGTCGTGCGGGGTGCGGTCGTGCGGGGTGCGGTCGTGCGTGCCACCGGCGCCGGCGTCTTGGGCCGATAGTCGCAGAGGTCGGCAATCGGGCAGCGCCAGCACTCGGGCCTGGGCGCCTTGCAGATGTAGCGGCCGTGCAGGATCAGCCAGTGGTGGCAGTCGTACAGGTATTGCGGCGGCACGAAGCGCATCAGGCGGCGCTCGACTTCCAGCGGCGTGCGCCCGGGTGCCAGGCCGGTGCGGTTGGCCACGCGGAAGATGTGCGTGTCCACCGCGATCACCGGCTCGCCGAAGGCGACGTTGAGCACCACGTTGGCAGTCTTGCGTCCCACGCCGGGCAGGCGCTCGAGCGCCTCGCGGGTGCGCGGCACCTCGCCGCCATGCTCGGCGAGCAGGATCGCGCAGGTCTGCACGATGTGCTTCGCCTTCGAGCGGTAGAGCCCGATCGTGCGCACGTATTCGCCCAGCCCGTCTTCGCCCAGCGCGGCGATCGCCGCGGGCGTGTTCGCGACCCCGAACAGTTCTCGGGTCGCCAGGTTGACGCTGCGGTCGGTGGCCTGAGCCGACAGGATCACCGCGACCAGCAGCTCGAACGGCGTGCCGTATTCGAGCTCGGTGGTCGGCCTGGGGTTGAGCGCCTTCAGCCGGGCGAAGATCTCGGCGCGCCGCGCCGGGTTCACCGGCGTTCTCCATTCCGGGCGGCCGCACGCTCGCGCGCGCGACGCAACGCCGCCTCGATCACCGCCCGCGACAGGCGCTCCTCGTGTTCCGCGCGGCGCCGCGCGAGGCGCTCGCGTCGTGCCTCGTGGCGCGAGCGCGCGGCGCGCGCATCCTCGTCGCGCCACGGCTGCGCGGTGTCGGGCACGCGCATCTCGATGCAGTCGACCGGGCAGGGTGCCACGCACAGGTCGCAGCCGGTGCACAGCGCGTCGATCACCGTGTGCATGCGCTTTTGCGCACCGATGATCGCGTCGACCGGGCACGCCTGGATGCACTTGGTGCATCCGATGCACGCGGCCGGATCGATCCACGCGATGCGCCGCGGCTGCTCGGTGCCGCAGGCCGGATCGAGCGGCAGCGCGGGGCGCCCGAGCAGACGCGCGAGACGCCCGATGCCTTCAACCCCGCCCGGCGGGCAGCGATTGATCGGCGCTTCGCCCGCCGCGATCGCCTCGGCATACGGTCGGCAGCCGGCGAAGCCGCACTTGGTGCACTGCGTCTGCGGCAGCAGCGCGTCGATCGCTTCGGCCGTGTTCACGCCACGACGCGCAGCTTCGCTCGCTGTCGGCTCGACGCGATGAAGTCGCGCACCTGGGGATAGATGAACTCGCGCCAGCGGCGGCCGCTGAAGATGCCGTAGTGGCCCGCGCCCTGCGCGGTGAGGTGCCGCTTCATCGATTTCGGAATGCCCGCGCACAGGTCGTGCGCGGCGCGCGTCTGCCCCTGGCCCGATATGTCGTCCAGCTCGCCCTCGATCGTGAGCAGCGCCACCCGACGGATGTCGGCCGGCACGACGCGCTGGCGCCTGCCTTCGAACCAGACATGCCAGCGGCCCAGCGGCAGCGCATGATCCTGGAACACGGTGCGGATCGTGTCCAGATAGAACTCCGCCGGCAGGTCGAGCACCGCGTTGTATTCGTCGTAGAAGCGGCGATGCGCGTCGGCGTCCTGCATGTCGCCGGTCACCAGGCTCAGGTAGAAGTCCCAGTGCGAGGTGACGTGCCGGTCGGGGTTCATCGCGACGAAACCGGCGTGCTGCAGGAAGCCCGGGTAGACGCGCCGCCCGGCGCCCGGATAGCGGCCGGGCACCCGATAGATGACCGTGCGCTCGAACCACTCGAAGCTGCGCGTCTGCGCCAGGTCGTTGACCTGGGTGGGCGAGCGGCGCGTGTCGATCGGCCCGCCCATCATCGTCATCGAGCGCGGCACCGCCGGGTCGCCGAGCGAGGACATCAGCGAGATCGCGCCCAGCACCGGCACCGTCGGCTGGCACACCGAGATCACGTGAACGTCGGGGCCGAGGTGGCGGATGAACTCGATCGCGTAGGCGACGTAGTCGTCGAGCTGGAAGTTGCCGTCCATCAGCGGCACCATCCGCGCGTCGATCCAGTCGGTGATGTAGACCGTGTGGTCGGGCAACAGCGTCTGCACCGTGTCGCGAAGCAGCGTTGCGTGGTGGCCCGACAGCGGCGCGAACAGCAGCACGACCGGATCGTCTTGACGATGCGCGAGCGCATCGGGCAGCAGCCGTTCGAACTTCAGCAGCCGACAGAACGGCCGCGAGACCTCGATGCGCTCGACGACCGTCACGTCGCGTCCCTCGATGCGGGTCGAGTGCACGCCGAAGGCGGGCTTTTCGTAGTCCTTGCCGAGCCGGTGCACCAGCTCCAGGCCCGCCGAGATGCGGTTGGCGAACGGCATGTAGGCGAGCGGGCTGTACGGATTGGCGTACAGCTGGCTCATCGAGTCAGCCCAGTGCGACAGCGGATTCAGGAAGGCGCGCTGGGCTTCGCGGATGTCGTAGAGCATTCGGTCTCCGGTGTGACCACCGATTGCATGCAATTTATCCGCAGCGTGTTGCGGCGCGCAAGGAATGTTTTGCCGGAATGTCGCGAAATCGGCGCCGGAACACCGATTTCATTCCGCATTGCGGCATCGGGCGATCCACGCGGCGGTCTGGCGCTCCTGCAGCGCGTTCTGCGCCAGGCGCTGGGCCAGTGCCGGAAAGTCGACCTGGTCGAGCGGCTGGTCCTGGTCGAAGCAGGAAAACACGTAGGTGACCTTACCAGTGGCGGGGTCTCTGTGCGGCTGCAGGCACTGCGCGCAAACCTCTTTCATCATGCATTGCATCGGCGAGTTGATCGAGCCGAGCGCACGGTGCCGCGGCTTCAGGTAGGGGGCGAGCTGCGCGTGGCGCGCCGCCGCTACCGCTGCCATCATCCGGTCGGAGCCGATCGCGATGATGCGGTCGGCATCCTGCATCCGGAGCGCACCGGGCGCTGCCAGGTCGGTGAGTTCGCCGCGCGCGAACGACGCCATCGCCTCGACGATGTTGCCGACGAAGCTGCGGTCCTGCGGGCGTCCCGGCTCGAAGCCCGGCGCCTCGTCGCAGCACCAGACGATCGTGTCGGCGGCCGCCTCGATGTCGGCCACCTTGTAGCGGTCGATGCGCTTCTTGTAGCCGGCAAAGTAAAGCACCCGCGAGCCGGCGGCGCGAAACGCCGCGCCGATCGAGAACAGCACCGCGTTGCCCAGGCCGCCGCCGACCAGCACGACCGTCTCGCCCGCGCCGATCTCGGTGGGCGCGCCGGTGGGGCCCATCAGCACGACCGGCTCGCCCGGACGCAGGTCGGCGCACAGGCTCGAGGAGCCGCCCATCTCGAGCACGATGGTCGAGACGAGGCCGCGCTCACGATCGACCCACGCGCCGGTGAGCGCGAGGCCTTCCATGGCCAGCGTGGTGGGCAGGCCGCCGACCTCGACGCGGCGCGCGTGGGCCTCGAAGTTCTGCAGCCGGTAGAACTGGCCGGGTCGAAAGCGCCGGGCGGCCAGCGGCGCACGCACCACCACCTCGACGATGGTCGGCGTGAGCCGCTCGATGCGTTCGATGCGCGCGCGCAGCAGGTCGCCAAGATGCCCGGCGAAGGCGACGAAGCCTTCGCCCGAAGCAGGCGGGCGGCGCTGCAGCACGTCGCAGACGACCGGATACCCGTGGCGCGCCGAGGCCATCGCCTTCACCACGTTGCCGAAGTAGCTCGGATGGAGGTCGCCGAAGAAGGAGATCATCCGTCCGTCGTCCAGGCGCGCGAGCAGCACCTGCGCCGCGTCGGGCTTCGCGTTGCCGCGCTCCGGCTTCACCGGGTTGCCGTCGATGTCGATCGCACGGAAGTAGCGTCCGTCGAGCGCGAAATGGGTCGCGTCCTCGCGCGCCAGTACCGTGTTCGGTTGCGTGCCCGCGGCGACGAAGACGGTGCGCGCCGGCATGCGCCAGGACCCGCCGTCGCTCCACTGGCCGTCCTCGCCGCGCACCTGGCGTGCAAACGTGATCGATTCGACCGCGCCGCTCGCGTCGACGTCGATGCGGGCGGGTGCCAGGCACTCGGCGAAGCGGATGCCTTCCTCGAGCGCCTTCTCCACCTCTTCGTGGTTCAGCGTGTACGAAGGGCTGTCGACCAGTCGCTTGCGGTAGGCGATCGTCGCGCCGCCCCATTGCTGCATCAGTTCGACGATGCGCGGCGCGCGGCTCTCGCGCTGCGCCGCTTCGCGCTCGGCGCGGATCGCGCGTGCATGCGCGAGGAATTCGGCCGCGACTTCTTCGTCTTCGGCGCGCCAGCCGGCGCGCGCGCCGGCTTCGCCGAGGCCCGCGGCCAGCGCCTCGTGCCGGGCCAGGAACTTCTCGACCTGCACCGCGTAGTACGCGAGCGACTCGGTCGCGGTGTCGATCGCGGTGAGCCCGCCGCCGATCACCACCACCGGCAGCCGAAGCTGCATGTTCGCCAGCGAGTCGGCGCGCGCCGCGCCGGTGAGCTGCAGCGCCATCAGGAAGTCGCTCGCGGTACGCACGCCGCGCGCCAGCCCGTTCGGGATGTCCAGCGTCGTGGGCTTGCCCGCGCCGATCGCCAGCGCAACGTGATCGAAGCCGAGCGCGAACGCGTCGTCCGCGCCGAGCGTGCTGCCGAAGCGCACGCCGCCCACCAGGCTGAAGCGCTCGCGCCGCTCGAGCAGCAGCCGCACCAGCTTCAGGAAGTTCTTGTTCCAGCGCACCGTGATGCCGTACTCGGCCACGCCGCCGAAGCCGGCCATCACCCGGTCGTCCAGCGGCTCGTACAGCGTGCGCACGTCGTGCACCGGCTCGAAGGGCACGCGCGTGCCGTCGATGCGCACGCCGCTCAGGCGCTCGTCGAGCGGCTCGATCTTCAGGCCGTCGATGCCGACCACGCCGTGCCCTTCCTCGAGCAGGTGGTGCGCGAGCGTGAAGCCGGCCGGCCCCATGCCCGCCACCAGCACGCGGTAGCCGCTGTCGGGCTTCGGCAGCGGACGGCGCAGGTTCAGCGGATTCCAGCGTGTGAGCAGTGAATAGATCTCGAAGCCCCAGGGCAGCTCGAGCACGTCCTTCAGCGTGCGCGTCTCGGCCTGCGGGATGTCCACCGGCGTCTGCTTCTGGTAGATGCAGGCCTTCATGCAGTCGTTGCAGATGCGGTGCCCGGTGGCCGCCATCATCGGGTTGTCGATCGCGATCATTGCCAGCGCCGCGACCGCGTGACCCTGCGTCTTGAGCTTGTGGAATTCGGAGATGCGCTCCTCGAGCGGGCAGCCGGCAAGGTTCACGCCGAACGGCGAGCGCTTCCAGGCTGCCTCGCCCGAGGGGCCGGGCTTTTCGCGCATGCCCTTCGAGCAGGAGTCCTTGCCCTGTTCGTGGCACCAGATGCAGTAGTTGGCCTGGTCGAGCGCGCCGCGCAGGCCGGTGCCCGCGTCGGTGAGCGCGAAGCCTTCGCGGCGCCGCAGGTGCCCGGGCTCGATGGTGAACACGCGCACGCCGTCCTCGTCGTGCTCGCGGGCGTGGCCGAGCAGGCGCATCGGATCGGTCTTCGCGGGCAGCGTGAACAGCAGGTCGCCGGCATGGCGGCGATGCCCTTCTTCCGTGGTCGAGGCCCACGCGCTGTAGCGCATCGCGACGGCGAGCCGCGCGCGCGCTGCTTCGCGCCTGGCAGGCGCGGCCGCTTCGTCGGCCACTTCATTGGCCCCATCATTGGCTTCCTCGCGCTGCCAGGCGAGCACCGCGCGCGCGAACGAAAGCTCGTCGAAAGGCTCGCCCAGCCAGGATTCGATCTCGCGCAGTGCCGCGTCGGGGTCGAAGCCGGCCAGCTCGGTCGCCGGCAGCCTGGCCGCTTCGCGCCGAACGAACTTCAGCTTCGCCTCGTACAGCGGATCGAGCTCGCGGTGGCGCTCGCGCAGCGTGGCCAGCGCGTCGCCGATGCCGAAGAGCGTGCCGACGAAGGCGTCGACCTGCGGGCCGAGTTCGATCAGCAGCGCGGCCTCGGCGCGCGGATCGGGCGGCGCCCGCCGCGCGTCGATCAGGCGCTGCGCGAGGCCGGGGTCGGCGGCGCGCAGCGCATCGACGAACGCGAGGTCGAGCCTGGCGAGCCCTTCGACCGAATGAAGGTCTTCGAAGCGCAGGCCGAAGGCGAGGGCGAGCGGGGCGGTCACTGCGACTCCTGCGGCAACCGGGCCGGGCGTGACGACGTGCGCCCGCTGCGTTGGCTCAGCGTTCTAGGTACTGCAGCTTGTCGGTCACGTCTTTCCACTGCTCGGCCTCGGGCAGCGGATCCTGTTTGCGCGTGATGGCCGGCCAGGAAGGGGCCAGCTCGGCGTTCAGGGCGACGAATCCGACCTGTTCCGCAGGCACGTCTTCCTCGGCCTTGATCGCCTCGACCGGACACTCGGGCACGCACACCGCGCAGTCGATGCATTCGTCGGGGTCGATGACGAGCATGTTGGGGCCGATGCGGAAGCAGTCGACGGGGCAGACGTCGACGCAGTCGGTGTAGCGGCAACGGATACAGGAATCGAGAACGACGTGGGTCATGGCGATGATCGAGTGTTGCGCCCGGCGCAGGCGCGAGGCGCTTGCGATTCTACGCCCCTTGCGCCGCGGTGCCGGTTGCTCCGTCGCGTGCCGTGCGTCGACGCTTTCCCGTCCGGGCCGGGATGCTCGCGTTGCGACTCCAGCCAAGTCCGGAGGCGTCGCGATAGGCCCGCGCCTGCTCTTCCAGCCACGCGCGGAAGGTGCGCAGCAGCGTGCCCCCGGCCTTGCGCTCCGGAAAGATCAGGTAGTACGAGCGATCGCCCAGGTACTGATGCTCGACCAATTCCAGAAGAAGGCCGCGGCGTAGTTCGTCTTCGACCAGGAAGCGCGGAACCAGGGCGGCGCCCATGCCCTGGATGGCGGCTTCCGTGAGCATGGAGAACAACTCCATGCGCGGTCCGGCCAGATCGTTGTCGACGCGAAGGCCGAGCGACTCGAACCATAGCCGCCACGCGTATGGACGCGTGCTCTGCTGCAGCAGGCGCATGCCGCCGAGCTCGCGCGCGGAGATCCTGCGCCGGGGCGCGATCAGCTTCGGGCTGCCTACGGCGACCAGGTTTTCGTGCATCAGGAACACCCCCTCGGTGCCCGGCCAGTTCGATTCCCCGGCGTAGATCGCTGCGTCGAACGGCGTGCCGTCGAACAGGAACGGGTGGGTGCGCGCGGTCAGGTTCACGGCCACGTCGGCATTGGCGCCGATGAAGGCGCCCAAGCGCGGCAGCAGCCACCGCGTGGCGAAGGTGGGCACGACCGCAAGTTCCAGAATGCCGCCGCGTCCCCCGCTCGACATCATCCCCAGGGCGTCGCGTTCGATCTCGTCCAGTCGTGCCGCCACCTGGCGGCCGTAGTTCGCGCCCGCCTCGGTGAGGACGACGCCGCGCCGCGTGCGCCTGAACAGATCGATGCCGAGAAAGCTCTCCAGGCCGGCCACCTGCCGGCATACCGCGCTCTGGGTCACAGACAATTCGCGAGCGGCCTTGGTGAAGCTCTGGTGGCGTGCAGCGGATTCGAATGCCATCAGCGAAAGGTTCGAAGGGATTTTTCTGCGCATTGCATCCACCGCCGGGGTGTCGGTACGGAGTGAATGTTACGCACAAATGAGTGAAAACAAGTTTATTGCGTTGGCTTCGCGGGTCTCGTAGAGTCCCTGCGATCGGGCCCGAGAAGGGCCTGGAAATGACCGAATCGCACAAGCGCGACGCAGCCCCTGTTCTCCTGCCTTCCTGCGAGCAACCATGAGCCACTCATCCGGGCGCCTGACGTTCCATTGCGACGATCCGCTGCTGCTCGACGAGCAGCTGAGCAGCGAGGAGCGCCAGGTGCGCGACGCCGCGCGAGCGTACTGCCAGGAGCGGCTGGCGCCGCGCGTGCTCGAGGCGTTCCGGCACGAGCGCACCGATCCGGCCATCTTCCGCGAGATGGGGGCGCTCGGCCTGCTCGGCGCGACCATCCCCGAGCAGTACGGCGGGGCGGGCCTGAACTACGTCTGCTATGGGCTGGTGGCGCGCGAGGTCGAGCGCGTCGACTCCGGCTACCGTTCGATGATGAGCGTGCAAAGCTCGCTGGTGATGGTACCGATCAACGAATTCGGCACCGAGGCGCAAAAGCGCAAGTACCTGCCGCAACTCGCTGCCGGCGAGTCGATCGGCTGCTTCGGCCTGACCGAGCCCAACCACGGCTCCGATCCCGGCAGCATGGTCACCCGCGCGAAGAAGGTGCCAGGCGGGTTCCGGCTCACGGGAGCGAAGACCTGGATCACCAACGCTCCGATCGCCGACGTCTTCGTCGTCTGGGCCAAGGACGACGAGGGTGCCATCCGCGGCTTCCTGCTGGAGAAAGGGGCCAGCGGGCTGTCGGCTCCGGCGATCCACGGCAAGGTCGGCCTGCGTGCCTCGATCACCGGGGAGATCGTGATGGACAACGTGTTCTGCCCGGAGGACAACGCGTTTCCCGAAGTGCGCGGGCTGCGCGGGCCGTTCACCTGCCTGAACAGTGCGCGCTACGGCATCGCCTGGGGCGCGCTGGGCGCCGCCGAAGACTGCTTCCACCGCGCACGCCAGTACGTGCTCGATCGCAGGCAGTTCGGCCGGCCGCTGGCGGCCAACCAGTTGATCCAGAAGAAGCTCGCCGACATGCTTGCCGAGATCGCGCTCGGCCTGCAAGGGTGCCTGCGGCTCGGTCGCATGAAGGACGAGGGCGTGGCGGCAGTGGAGCTGACCAGCATCATGAAGCGAAACTCGTGCGGCAAGAGCCTCGAGATCGCGCGGACGGCGCGCGACATGCTGGGCGGCAACGGCATCAGCGACGAGTTCGGCGTGGCTCGCCACCTGGTGAACCTGGAGGTGGTCAACACCTACGAGGGCACCCATGATGTGCACGCGCTGATCCTCGGGCGCGCGATCACCGGCATCGCGGCGTTCGCGAACTGAGCACGACGATGTCGAACGCGCATTCCCGCGACGCCGGTGCCTCCGGCGCACTTGCCGCCGACAGCACCACCGATCGGGCGCCGCCGCTGGCCGGCATACGCGTGCTCGATCTGTCGCGCGTGCTGGCCGGCCCGTGGGCGGGCCAGTTGCTCGCCGACCTCGGCGCCGACGTGATCAAGGTCGAACGTCCGGGCGCAGGCGACGACACACGCAGCTGGGGGCCGCCGTACCTGAAGGACACCGCTGGCCGCGACACCGGCGATGCGGCCTACTTCCTCTGTACCAATCGGAACAAGCGCTCGGTCACGATCGACATGGCGCAAGCCGACGGGCAGTCGCTGGTGCGTCGCCTGGCCCGGCAAGCCGACGTGCTGCTCGAGAATTTCAAGCTCGGCGGCCTGAGGCAATACGGTCTGGACTACGCCAGCCTGAGTGCTTCGAATCCGCGCCTGGTGTACTGCTCGATCACCGGCTTTGGCCAGGATGGGCCGTACGCGCCGCGCGCCGGCTACGATTTCCTCATCCAGGGCATGGGCGGCCTGATGAGTGTCACGGGGCGCGCCGACGGCGAGGAAGGCGCCGGCCCGCAGAAGGTGGGAGTGGCGCTCACCGACATCATGACCGGCCTGTACGCCACCATCGCCGTGCAGGCCGCGCTCGCCGAGCGCGAGCGCTCGGGACGCGGCCAGCACATCGACCTGGCGCTGCTCGACGTGCAGATCGCCTGCCTCGCCAACCAGGCCTCCAATTACCTGGCCGGCGGCGTGGTGCCGCGGCGCATGGGCAACGCGCATCCGAACATCGTGCCCTACCAGGACTTCCCCACTGCCGACGGCGACATGATTCTCGCCATCGGCAACGACGGGCAGTTCGCGCGTTTCTGCGCGGTGGCCGGCCATCCGGAATGGGGCACTGACGAACGCTTCGCCACCAATCCGCAGCGCGTGGCCCATCGTGCCGTGCTCATCCCGCTGTTGCGCCAGGCGACCGTGACGCGCACCACCGGAGAATGGATCGCTGCGCTCGAGTCGGCGGGCGTGCCCTGCGGCCCCATCAACCGGATCGACCAGGTCTTCGCGGATCCGCAAGTGCGCGCCCGGGGCCTGCGCATCGAGTTGCCTCACCCGCAGGCTGGCACGGTGCCATTGGTGGCCAACCCGATCCGGCTCTCCGCCTCGCCCGTCGTCTACCGCAACGCGCCGCCCCGGCTCGGTGAGCATACCGACGAAGTGCTGCGCGAATGGCTGGAGCTCGACGAGGCGGCCCTTGCCGCGCTGCGGCGCCAACAGGTCGTCTGAGGAGGACGCATGCATCGCAACTACATGGCTGGCGAGTGGGTCGAGGGAACCGACCTGCGCCGCAACCTCAACCCTTCCAACCTCGACGACCTGGTCGGCGAATACGCACACGCCGATGCCGCGCAGACGACCGTCGCCATCGAGGCCGCCCGCGCGGCCGCTGCGGCATGGGCGCGCGGCCCGCTGCAGGCGCGCGCCGACGCGCTCGATCGCATCGGCGCCGAGTTGCTGGCGCGCAAGGACGAACTCGGCGACCTGCTCGCCCGCGAGGAGGGCAAGACGCTGCCCGAGGCGATCGGCGAGGTGGCGCGCGCCGGCCAGATCTTCCGCTTCTTCGCCGGCGAAGTGGTGCGTGCCGGCGGCGAGCACCTGCCTTCGGTGCGCCCCGGCGTCGAGGTCGACGTCACTCGCGAGCCGGTCGGCGTGGTCGGCATCATCACGCCCTGGAACTTCCCGATCGCGATCCCGGCCTGGAAGATCGCACCCGCCCTGGCCTACGGCAACTGCGTCGTGTTCAAGCCGGCCGACCTGGTGCCCGGCTCGGCCTGGGCGCTGGCCGAGATCATCAGCCGGGCGGGGCTGCCGGCGGGCGTGTTCAACCTGGTGATGGGGCCTGGCGGGCGTGTCGGCCAGACGCTGATCGAAGACAAGGGAGTCGATGCGATCAGCTTCACCGGCTCGGTGAGCACCGGGCGGCGCGTGCTGGCCGGTGCGACCGCACGCTTCGCCAAGGTGCAGCTCGAGATGGGCGGCAAGAACCCGCTGGTGGTGCTCGACGACGCCGATCTCGCGCGCGCGGTCGAGTGCGCGGTGCAGGGCGCCTACTACTCCACGGGCCAGCGCTGCACCGCCTCGAGCCGCTTCATCGTCCAGAAGGGAATCCTCCCGCGCTTCGTCGAGGCGGTCTCGCAGCGCCTGCAGCGCCTGAAGGTGGGTGACGCGCGCGCCGCCGGCACCGACATCGGACCGGTGGTCGACGACAGCCAACTCGCACAGGACCTGAGCTACATCGAACTCGGCCGGGCGGAAGGTGCGCGGCTCGTCATCGGCGGTGCGCGCGTCGAGCGGGCGACGCCGGGCTACTACCTCGAGCCGGCGCTGTTCACCGAAGCCGGGCCCGACATGCGCATCGCGCGCGAAGAGATCTTCGGACCGGTGGCCTGTGTGATCCCTGCTGACGATCTCGATCACGCGCTGGCCCTGGCCAACGACACCGAGTTCGGTCTCTCGGCCGGCATCTGCACGAGTTCGCTGGCCGCGGCCACCCGCTTCAAGCGCGAGGCGCAGGCGGGCATGGTGATGGTCAACGTTCCAACGGCTGGCGTCGACTACCACGTGCCCTTTGGGGGCCGCAAGGGCTCGAGCTATGGGCCGCGCGAGCAGGGCCGCTACGCGGCCGAGTTCTTCACCACGGTGAAGACGGCGTATACGGCAGCCTGAGTGGCGGCACCCGCCGCGGTTACGGCTGCGACGGCGAGGCGCGCACCCGCGCCACCGCTTGCTCCAGCTCGCTCCATGGCGGCTTGCCGGGCGCGTAGCGCTGGCGCATCCAGGCTGCCAGTTCCGCCACCTGGCGATCGTCGAGAGCCTGCGCGTAGGCCGGCATGAAGCCGATGGCGCGCGTCGCAGGCGCCTGGATGCCTTCGAGGATGACCCGGACGAGGTTGTCGGGGCGTTCTGCGTGCAGGTTGCTGTTGAGCGCCAGCGGTGTGTTCACGCCCAGCAGGTGTGGCCCGTCGCCGTCGTGGTGGCAGGCCCCGCAGGCGACCTCGAACATGCGCGAGGCCGCGCCCGGCGCGGCCCGAGCCGATGTGAGGGCCGAGGCGCGTGCCTCGAGGATCGCGGCCTGGGCCGCGGCCTCGGCCTCGGCCTCGGAAACCGACGGGTTGAACGAGGCCAGGTAGTGCGCCATCGCGCGCAGGTCCTCGTCGGGCAGCGCCGCGAGTTCGGCGACCACCGGCGCCATCGGGCCGGAAGCAGCGCCGTGCTGCGGACTGTGGCCATCACGCAGGTAGCGATAGAACGCGTCCTCGGTCCACGGAACCGGCGTGCGGCTCGCCGAGGTCAGCGCCGGCGCGTCCCAGCCCTTCACCATCGCGCCGCCGAGGTAGGCCGTGCCGCTGCGTTCGGCCCCTAGGAAGTTGCGCTCGGTATGGCAGGCAGCGCAATGGCCCAGGCCGTTGACCAGGTACTCGCCGCGGTTCCATTGCGCCGAGCGTGACGGATCGGCCTGGGTCACTGCGCCGGGCTGCAGGAACAGCGCGTTCCACAGGGCCATCAGCGGGCGCATGCCGTACGGGAATGCGAGCCGGGTGGGGGCTGTCTCGCGGCGCACCGACGGCTGGCTCATCAGCCAGGCATAGAGCGCAGTCAGGTCTTCGTCGCTGGTACGCGTGTACGAGGTGTACGGGAACGCGGGATAGAGATGTCGGCCGTCGCGCGAAATGCCTTCGCGCATCGCGCGCTGGAATGCGGCCAGCGACCAGGCGCCGATGCCGGTCTCGACGTCCGGCGTGAGATTGGTGGTGTGGATGGTGCCGAAAGGCGTTTCCATGGCGAGGCCGCCGGCGTTCGGCGGACCGCCCGGCGCGGTATGGCAGCCCACGCAGTTGCCGACCGCCGCGAGCTGGCGGCCCCGCTCGAGAGTGGCGGCGGTATACATCGACGTGTCGGCGCGCGCGACCGGCGCGATTGCCGCGCGCCAGCCGAGCGTGCCCGCGGCGAAGCCGGCCACGCCGGCGAGCAGCGCGCCGGCTGCCGCCCACCAGTGCTTGCGGCGCGGCCAGCGGGCGGCTGCCGGCGGCGCGTGCGTGGCCGCTGCCTGGCCTGCGCCGCGTTGCGGCTGCGCGTCGGAGGGCGCGGGCAGCGGATTGAGCGCCGCGCGCACCACCTCGGCGGTGAACGGCGGCTGCCGGAAGCGGATGCCGGTGGCGTCGAAGATGGCGTTGGCGATGGCCGCCGTGCCGGGCACCGACGAGGACTCGCCGACACCGAGCGGCGGCTCGCCGGGGCGCGGCATCGTCACCACCTCGATGACCGGTACTTCCCGGAAGCTGAGGATGGGGTAGCTGCCCCATTCGCGACCCGAGACGGCGCTGGTGGCCGGATCGATCCGCACGCGCTCCTTGAGCGCGCGGCTCGTGGTCTGGACCACGTTGCCATGGAGCTGGTGACGCACGCCGGTCGGATTGATCGTCAGCCCGGCGTCCTGGCCGACCACCACGCGCCTGACGTGCACCTCGCCGGTTTTCCGATCGACGTCGACGTCGGCGACCCAGGCCGACCAGGCGGCGGCGACGCCCGGCCACTGCCCGTGGACGTAGCGCGCGTAGGCCACGCCGCGCCCGTGCAGCAGATCGCCGGTGGCGCCCATCTGCTGCGGTCCGTCGTGCGCGACCCATCCCGCCTGCTCGGCGGTGGCGCGCAGCAGTTCGTGCGCACGCGGATCCTGAAGGTGGCGCAGCCTGAACTCGAGCGGATCGACGCGCGCCTCGGTGGCCAGTTCGTCGACGAACGACTCGTGGGCGAACGAATTGGGCAGCGCCGATACGCCGCGCAGCCACGATGCGCGCAGGATCGGCGCCATGTCGTGAATGGTGACCCGCAGGTTGGGCACCGAGTAGGGCGGACGCGCGGTGCGGTCGCCCATCTCGAACGAGCGTGCCACCGGATCCACGGTGCGTGTCAGCAACAGCGCCAGCGTCGGTGCACCGTTGGACGGATACGAGACCGAGAAATCGTAGGCCCCGAAGGATCCGTCGGCATCGAGCCCGCCGCGCACCTGCATCCATTGTGCGGTGCCCTTGGGCTCCCACAGGTGCTCCTGCTCACGGGTCAGTTGCACCCGCACCGGCGCGCCGACGGCGCGCGCCAGCAGCGCGGCGTCGGCGGCCACGTCGTCGGCGCAGTTGCGCCCGTAGCAGCCGGCAGCCTCCATGCGGACCACTTCGATCGCCGGATCGGCGACGCCGAGCAGCCTGGCGATGTCGGCGCGCAGCACGTGCGGGTTCTGCGTGCCTGCCCAGACCGTGAGCACGTGGGGCCGCGGCTCGTCGCCGTGCCATATGGCCACCGCACACGACGGCCCGATCGAGGCGTGCATCTGGTAGGGCCACACGTAGGTGCGCGACATCGGCGTGTCGGAGCCGGCCAGCGCCGCATCGACGTCGCCCTCGTCGACGACCTTGCGCGTACTCGCCGGATTGGCGCGCAGCGCGTCCTCGAGATCGCCGAGCGGAGGAAGCCCGGGCCACGCCTTCCAGCGAACGCGCAGCGCGGCGGCCGCCTGCTCGGCGTGCTCTTCGCGCTCGGCCACGACGCCGACGAAGTCTCGGATCACTACCACCGCGCGGATGCCCGGGATGTGGGCAATCGATGCTTCGTCGACCGACTCGAGCGTGTTGCCGATGAACTCGCCATGATCGGCTCCCGCATACGGCGGGCGCACCACCCGGCCGTGCAGCATCCCGGGCAGGCGCAGGTCGTGCACGAAGGCGGTTTCGCCGAAGGCCTTGGCCGGGATGTCGACACGCGGCACGGGCTGGCCGACGATGCGGTACTCCGCGCGAGGCTTGAGCCGGGCCTGCGGGTCCAGGCGCAGCTCGTAGCGGCGGCCGCGCAGCAGCGCGTCGTAGCCGATGCGTCGGTCGGCCTCGCCATTGCGGCATTCGATCATGCCGTCGCGCACCGTGAGCAATTCGGGTCGCACGCCGAGGACCTCGGCGGCGCGTTCGAGGAGGAACGCGCGCGCCTGGGCCGCCGCCTGCCGCAGCGGCACCGCGGTGACCTGGATCGAGGCACTGGCGATGGTCAATCCCTGGTTGGGCGCGCGTGCGGTGTCGCCCAGCACCATGTGCACCCGCTCGAACGACACGTCGAGCTCCTCGGCGACGATCTGGGCCAGCGCGGTGCGCAGGCCCGTGCCGAGGTCGACGTGACCGTTCAATGCGATGACCTGGCCGTCGTCCCAGACGGAAAGAAGGATTTCGGGACCTTCGCCGGGGTCGGCCGGCACGCTCGGCGGCTGACCCCGCGCCGCAGGCGCGGGCGGGGGCGACTCGCGGGTGACGAGCAGAACCCCGCCGGCGGCGAGGAAATCGGTGCGGGTGCGAAGTTGCTCCGGGCGGCTCACTGTGGGCTCAGGTCTCTGCAGGGTGGGCGATCGCCGCGGCGGGCGCCGACTGGCTGCCGCCGGACGCGCTCAGGAGGTCGGCCGCCCGCAGCACCGCCTCCACGATCTCCACGTGCGTGCCGCAACGGCACAGGTTGCCCGACAGTGCACGGCGGATATCGGCCTCGGTGGGGCGCGGCCGCTCGGCAAGCAGGGCGGCCGCCATCATGATCATGCCGTTCAGGCAATAGCCGCACTGTGCCGCCTGCGCATCGATGAACGCCTGCTGGACCGGATGCGGGCGATTACGGTCGCCCAGACCCTCGAGCGTGGTGATGGCGCGCCCCGCCATGCCGCCGACCGGAATCACACAGGCGCGCGCGGCCACGCCGTCGACCAGCACGGTGCATGCTCCGCACTGTCCCAGGCCACACCCGTATTTCGGGCCGTTCAGCCCGAGGTCGTTGCGCAGCACCGCCAGGAGGGACGCTTCGGGCGGCACCGCAAGCTGGTGCACCACGCCGTTGACGTGGAGTGCCAGTGCCGCTGGACCCGCATGCTTCGACATCGCGTTCTCCCGGGCAAGTGATCCGTCACAGCCTCGTCGGAAAAGCCGTGTCAGCCGGCGGCCGCCGCATCGATGCCTTCGCCGCCTTCGCCGATGCGGCGCAGCAGCGTGACCAGCGTCTGCCTCTCGCCGGCGTCGAGGTCGCCGAACGTGAGCTCGGTGATCTGCTCGGCGATGGGCGTGACCGTCTCGACGATCGTGCGCCCGGCCGGCGTGAGGGTCATGACCATCCTGCGCGCATCGCCGGGTTCGTGCGCCACCTGCAGCAACTCGCGCCACTTGAGGCGTTCGATGATGCCGCGCACCGACGGTTCGTCGATCGCGGTGGCGGCAACGATGTCGGGCACCTGGCAGGAAGCACGATCGCGCACCGTGCACAGCACGACGAACTGGCCGGCGGTCAACTGGGTATGGGCGACCATCTCCTTGAAGATGGCGGCATGGCGCTGGTAGGCGCGGCGCAGGAGGAATCCGACCTGCTCGGAGAACCTGTACTCGTTGTCGGATACGGAAGCCATGTGAGATCTCCGATGGTTGAGGAAGGAGTTGTCGCGAGAAGCGGCGGTTCAGACGCTCAGGTAGGCGCGGCGGACCCCCTCGTTGGCGGCCAGTTCGTCCATCGAGCCGGTGAAGCGGATCTGCCCCTTCTCGAGCACGTAGGCACGATCGGACACCAGTTCGGCGAAGTGCATGTTCTGTTCCGAGAGCAGGATGCTCACCCCCTGCGCCTTGAGCTCGATGATCATGTGCGCCATCTGCTCCACGATCACCGGCGCGACGCCTTCGGACGGCTCGTCGAGCAGGACGAGGAACGGATTCCCCATCAGCGTGCGCGCGACGGTGAGCATTTGCTGCTCGCCGCCGCTCATGCGGCCACCCGGGCGGTCGGGCATTTCGCCCAGGTTGGGGAACAGGCCGAACAGGCGTTGCGGCGTCCAGGTCGGTGCATCGCTGCCGTCGGGCCATCGGCGCGGTGCCTGGCGCCCCACCTCGAGGTTCTCGAGCACGGTCAGGTCGGTGAAGATGCGCCGGTCTTCCGGCACGAATCCCAGCCCGTGCGAGGCGATCTCGTGCGGTTCGCTCGCCGAAATGTCGCGCCCCATGAAGCCGAGCGTGCCTCGGCGCTTGTCGAGCATGCCCATGATCGCACTCAGCGTGGTGGACTTTCCTGCGCCGTTGCGGCCCATGAGCGCGACGACCTCGCCGCGGCGCACCTCGAGGTCGACGCCGAACAGGATCTGCGCGGCGCCGTACCAGGCGCAGAGGCCGCGCACGTCGAGAAGGGTGGCGCTGTCGCCGGCATGCACGGGTGGGTTCACTGCGCGTTCTCCGCGGAGGCAGTCGCCTTCTTCTCGAAAGTCTTGCCGCTGCCGAAGTACACCTCCTGGACCTTCGGGTGATCGCGGATATCCGCCGGCCTGCCTTCGGCGATCAGTCGTCCGCGCGCGAGCACCACCATCCGGTCGGCATAGGCGAACACCACATCCATGCTGTGCTCGGTGAACAGCACGGCGATGCCTCGTTCGACGACAAGCTTCTTGGTGAGTGCCATGAGGTCGTTGCGCTCGGCCGGCGCCATGCCCGCAGTGGGTTCGTCCATCAGCAGCAGCTTCGGGGAATTGGCCATTGCGATGGCCAGTTCGACACGCTTGACGTCTCCGTAGGCCAGCACGCTGCAGGGGCGATCGGCCTGCGCCGCCATGCCCACCTGATCGAGCAGCGCGAGCGCCTCGGCGCGCCGGTGCGCGGCTGCCGGCCGCCACAGCGAATACACCTTGCGGTCTGCCGAGATCAGCGCCATCTGCACGTTCTCGACGACCGTGAGCGACGCGAAGGTGGCGGCGATCTGGAACGTGCGTCCCACGCCCAGCCGCCAGATCTGGCGCGGCTTCAGGCCGACCAGCTCGATCCCGTCGAGCCGTATCGATCCGGCGTCGGCGCGCAACTGGCCGTTGACCATGTTGAAGGTGGTCGACTTGCCCGCACCGTTCGGGCCGATCAGCGCGAGCAGTTCGCCCGCGTCGAGCCGGAAGTCGATTCCGTCGACGGCCTTCACGCCGCCGAACGACTTGCCCAGTCCGGAAACAGTCAGCAGGCTCACGGCCGGCCCTCCTTCGCCTCGCGCCTGCCGTAGACGAGCTGGCGCACGAATCCCGCGATGCCCTGGGGAAAGAGCATCACGAGGATCAGGATGATGACCCCGAGCATGGCACGCCAGTACTCGGTGTTGCGCGCAACGGCATCATGCAGCCAGGTGAAGATGACCGCGCCGACCGCGCCGCCCGACAGCGTCTGCAAGCCGCCGAGCAGCACCATGACGAGGCCGTCGACCGACTTGGTCACGTACAGGGTTTCGGGCGAAATGCTGCCCTTGGAGAACGCGTACAGGCCGCCCGCCACGCCGGCGAACAGCCCGGCGACGACGAATGCCGTCCACTGCACGCCCTTGACGTCGATGCCGATGGCGTCGGCGCGCAACGGAGAGTCGCGCGTGGCGCGCATGGCGTAGCCGAAGGGCGCGTAAAGGAAGCGCCTGAGCGCGAGGATGGACGCGACAACGAGCGCCAGCGTCAGGTAGTAGTAGTTGCGACTGTCGGCCAGCCACGCGGCGGGCCATACGCCGGTGAGTCCGTTGCTGCCGCCGGTGACGCTGTCCCACTGGTAGGCGACGGCCCAGGTGATCTGCGCGAAGGCAAGGGTGAGCATCGCCAGGTAGACGCCCGACAGGCGCACGCAGAACCAGCCGTACACCAGCGCGCCAAGCGCGGCGCCCAGCGGCGCGAGCAACAGCGCCCACTCCATCGGTACCGCCAGCGTGCGCACGAGCAGCGCCGCCGCGTAGGCAGCCAGCCCGAAGTAGGCGGCATGGCCGAACGAGTGCATGCCGGCCGGTCCCATGATGAAGTGCAGGCTGGTGGCGAAGAGCGCCGCGACCATCAGGTCGATCGCCAGCACCACGACATAGGGCGACTCGGCGGTGAACGCGGGCGTCGCCACCAGGGCGAGCAGGAGCGCCGCCGCGGCCGCCTTGAACAGGTTGTCGGGCGGCCGCAGCGGTGCCTCGACCATCCCGGCATGCCGGCTCGCTGCCTGCGGGCGTCCCATCAGGCCCCAGGGCCGCACCACGAGCACCACCGCCATCACCAGGAATTCGACCACCAGCGTGAGCCTGGAGAAGGAGATGTCGAAGCCGAATACCTCCACCAGTCCGAGCCAGATGCACACGGCTTTCAGTTCCGCGATGAGCAGCGCGGCTACGTAGGCGCCAGGGATCGAGCCCATGCCGCCCACCACGACCACCACGAACGCGGCCCCGATGGTGTTCAGGTCGAGTTCGAGGTTGGCGGGTTCGCGCGGCAGCTGCAGCGCGCCGCCCAGTCCGGCCAGCAGCGCGCCGAGGGCGAACACCGCGGTGAACAACCAGGCCTGGTTCACCCCCAGCGCGCCGACCATGTCGCGGTCCTGGGTGGCCGCGCGCACCAGCGTGCCCCAGCGCGTGCGGGTGAGCAGCAGCCACAGCGCGCCGAGGACCACGGGTCCGGCGACGATCAGGAACAGGTCATAGGATGGGAACTGGCGCCCGAGGATGGGAATCGACCCGGACAGTCCCGGCGCGCGCGGTCCGAGAAGCTCCTCGGGCCCCCAGAGCCACAATACTGCGTCCTTGGTCACCAGCACCAGCGCGAAGGTTGCCAGAAGCTGGAACAGCTCCGGGGCGTGATAGATCCGTCGCAGCAGCACGATCTCCACCAGCGCGCCCAGCAGTCCGACTGCCACCGCGGCCAGCAGCAGGGCGGGCCAGAAGCCGATGGCGCCGCCCAGCCGCTCGACCAGCGTGTAGGCGACGTAGACGCCCAGCATGTAGAACGAGCCGTGCGCGAAGTTCACGATGCGCGTCACGCCGAAGATCAGCGACAGCCCCGCCGCGACCAGGAACAGCGACGAGGCGCCGGCCAGACCGTTGAGGAGCTGGACGACGAAGCTGGAGAAGTCCATGGTTGGATCCCGGCGCGGCGCGCGATCTCAGTCGGCAGGCCGCAGCTTCTTCACTTCCGCATCCGACGGCTGGAACTTCGCGCCGTCGAGATAGCGGAAATCGACCATGACCCCCTTGCCGTTTTCGTACCGGGTCCGGCCCACGAAGGCGCCCATGGTCGACTGGTGATCCTGCGGGCGGTAGCTGATCCGTCCGAACGGCGTCTCGACCTGCAGGCCCTCGAACGCGGCGATGAGCTTCGCAGTGTCGGTACCACCCGCCCTGGCGATGCCGGCAGCCAGCGACTTGATCGCGCTGTAGCCGACCACCGAGCCCAGGCGCGGATAGTCGTTGAACTTCGCCTGGTAAGCCTTCAGGAACGCCTCGTGCTCGGGTGTCCTGATGGCGTACCACGGGTAGCCGGTTACCACCCAGCCGCTCGGGGTCTCGGCCTTCAGGGGGTCGAGATATTCCGGTTCGCCGGTGAGCATGCTCACCACCTCGCGTCCCTGGAACAGACCGCGCGTGTTGCCCTCGCGCACGAACTTGGCCAGGTCGGCGGCAAACAGCACGTTGAACACCGCGTCGGGCTTCGCATCGGCGAGCGCCTGCACGACGCTGCCGGCGTCGACCCGGCCCAGCGGCGGCGCCTGCTCGGCCACGAACTCGACGCCGGGCTGTGCCGCCTCGAGCAGCCGCTTGAAAGTGGCCGCGGCCGACTGTCCGTACTCATAGTTGGGGTAGACCAGTGCCCAGCGCTTCTTCTTCATCGCCGCCGCTTCGGGCACCAGCATCGCAACCTGCATGTAGGTCGACGGACGCAGGCGGAACGTATAGCGGTTGCCGTCGGCCCAGACGATCTTGTCGGTCAGCGGCTCGCTGGCGAGGTAGAAGAACCTCTTCTGCTTGGCGAAGTCGGCCAGCGCCAGCCCGATATTGGAGAGAAAGCCTCCGGTGAGCACGTCGACCTTCTCGCGCGTGACCAGCTCCTCGGCCGCGCGCACGGCGTCGCCGGGGTTGCCGTTGTCGTCGCGGCTGACGAGCTCCACCTTCCTGCCGTTGACGCCGCCCGCCTTGTTGATCTCCTCGACCGCGAGTTCCATGCCCTTCTTGTACGGTTCGAGAAACAGGGGCTGTGCCTTGTAGCTGTTCACTTCGCCGATCTTGACGACGCCCTGGGCGTGCGCCGGTACCGTCAGTGCGGTCGCGCCCAGGGCTGCCAGCGCGGCCAGGCCGGTACGCAGGAACTTCTTCGTTGTTGCCATCATGTGTCTCCGGTTGGCGATGGACGTTGGGGGACGTGACGAAGCCGGTGCCGGCGCTCAGCGCAGGCCGTCCTCGCCCTTGATCTCGCTGACCTTCAGCCCGCCGACGCGCGCCAGAGGGCGCCCGCTGTCGGTGACGGCGATGGCCACCACGATTTCGTTGGCGCGCGGCGCGTCGCTCACGCGGGCTTCGATCGCGTCGAAATGACTGCGCACGAACGCGGCGTCCTTGTGCCCGAGCGGCACGTCGATGGCGGTCCCGAGGCCACCGCGCTTCTTGGCCGACGGCACCAGCGCGGCGCCTTTCTCCACTGCCGCGCGCAACGTGGCGCCCATCCGGGGGTGGAGCAGGGCCGCAGCGTGTTCGAGTTCGCCGCCCTCGCCGACGATGGCAGCCTTGCCGTAGCTGTGCGCCTGCCCGGGCGCGATGCCGAGCGCTTCCACGCAGCGGCGTCCGAGCAGCCCGCCCAGTTCTTCGCCGATCGTGATCAGTTCGTCGAGATTCTCGACGTAGCGGCCGGCGTACGGGTTCTCGATCACCGCCATCGCCAGCGCACGACGAGCCGGCGGCTCGACGGCCTGGTTCATTTCGCGGAGGGTTTCGTCGACTTGCACGATCAGCTTGCGGATCCGGGCGGCCATGGGTTTCTCCGGGAGGTTGTCGGGCGGCGGCCGGCGCGTCAGCGCAGGCCGTCCCATTGGGCGATGTCGCCGGCTTTCAGCCCGCCCACGCGGGCGTGCACCCTCGCGCCGGTGCTCATCGCCAGGATGAAGACCAGCTCGTCGGCGGCCGGTGCGCCGGGCACGCGCACCTCGACCGCGTCGAAGTGACTGCGCACGTAGCTGGCATTGATGTGCGTGAGCGGAACGTCGAGCGCGGCGCCTGGCGGGCCCACTTTCTTCGTCGATGGGACGATCGCCAGCGCGTTGCCGGGCTGCCCGGACTTCTGCTCGCCTTCGCCGCGCGCGTAGGCGGCGCGGTCGCCCTTCCAGCCGAGCAGCTCGCGCATCGCGTAGCCGCCGGGCACGTGCCACAGCGCGCCATGCTCGAGCTCGCCCGCGCTGCCGATGATCGCCCCCTTGCCGTACGCCTCGATGCGCTCGACCGGCACGTCCATCGCGGCCTGCAGCCGGTGCGCCATGGCGACGCCGACGGGATTCAGGGCTTCCATCATCGGCACGATGTCGGCCACGTAGCGTCCGGCAAACGGATTGGTCAGCACCGCCGCGATCCAGCCGCGGCGCGGTGGCACTGCCGCGACCGGCCCGAATTCGTGGTGGATGTCCTCGACCTGGGACAGGATGCGCCGGATGTCGATCATCGCGAGACTCCAGAATGTGGTCAGTGTGCGTGCGCGGCCGCGCCCGCGGACTGCGGTGCCCCGGCCGCGGCGCCGCCATGCGCGCCGGCTCGTCCGATGACGCCCTGGCACACCAGGACGCATGACCAGACCAGGCCGCGCTCGTACAGGGCCTGCGCGCACCGCAGGCCCGATTCGAGCGCGCGCCGCACCGTTTCGCGATCGAGGCAAGGAACGCCCACCGTGACCGGGAGGTCGCCGAGGTCGCTGTCGTCCTTCAGTTCGCGGGCGGGTCGCCGCACGATGCGCGGATCGTCGACGTCGACCGCATTGGCGATGACCGTAGCCGCCGCATCGGCCTCGGCCGCGCTTCGCGCCAGCACTGTCACGCTGTCGGCGATTCCCAGCGAGAAACTGCGCCCGCGCCAGCCGCTGGTCGCCACTCCGCGCACCGGCGACTCGTGTCGCACGTCGAACCAGCCGTCGGTGCGGATACCGTCGCGCAGCTCGGCGGCGTCGAGGCGGGCGATGTCGGCATACAGGCCGACGCGCACCGAGCGGCCCGGAGCCAGGTAAAGCGCGATGTCTCCGCCGTTGTTGACCCACGCGCGATCGACTCCCGGACGCGCGTAGTGCCCGATCAGCTCCTGCGCGACGGCGCCGGCTACGGCTGCCATCGGGGTGATGAAATCCGCGCGGTAGGGTCGACAGGCCGACCACATGCGGCGCGCTACCGCGCCACGCAGCGTACAGGGGTCCGCGCCGACCGGCTGGCGCAGGGCGGCCAGTTCACCGACCAGTTCGTCGAGGACCGTCCGGAAGCGCTCCCAGGCGGCCGCGTGCGAGACCTGCAGGGCATCGGGCCTTCCGTCGGCGCCGATGACGATGTCGATCGGACCGTGCTGGAAGTGCCAGCGGCCTTCGGAGAGCGGGGCGCGTTGCGCGGACATGGCGGCTGCGTCAGCCGATGACAGGAGGGCGGCCCAGTGGCCAGGGGTTGCCCGCGGCGGCCTGCAGCCAGCGGCGCGCCACCGGAGCGCCGTCGTTGTGCCACGCGCCGTGGCGCAGCACCTCTTCGAGCGGACGCACGTGGTCGACGTGCCCGCCAAGGGCGCGGAAGTCGTCAAGGCGCATGCTGAACTCGATCGGCGCGACGAGGGCAGGAGTGGGCACCGTGCCGAAACTGCGGTCTGGCATGCGTGTCACGTCGGTCATCACCGTGATTCCGCCGCCCGGCCAGACGTAGGCCGGCGCGCCGCCACAGGTGACGTTGACCAGCGCCTGCTTGATCGAGCGGGTGAGCAGCACCGGGTTCTCGGTCACCCCGGCGCGCAGACTGCCGCCGGCGCCACCGAGGAAGAGCACCGTGCACAGCGACGGTTCGCAGTTCTCGCCGATGCGCTCGACGATCGCATGCAGTGCCTGCGGCATGGCCTGCTCGCGCGGCGTGAGCGTTTCGTCGAGGACATACCACGAGGCGTGCTCGCCGGTGGTGGAAGTCATCAGCAGCCGCAAGCCGGGCCACGCCACCTTGTCGTCCCAGCCCTCGATGATCGCCAGCGGGTCGGCGATGTCGGTACCACCCCATCCGGTGCCCGGACTGGCCACCTGGAAGTAGCGTCCCGGCGTCGACTTGCGCCCGCGCACCTTGATGCCCGAGGGGCGCATGTCCAGGCAGCGCCCGGCCTGGTGCTCCGTGAGCACACCGGTGATGTGATCGTCGACGACGACCACTTCGTCGGCGAGGCCGTAGAGCTGGCGCGCGAAGATCCCGACAGTGGCCGACCCGCAGCCGACACGCATGCGCTGCTCCTCGGCGCCGTTGACGATGGGCGCGCGGCCGGCCTGCACCACGACCTGCGAGCCGCCGTCGATGGTGAGTTCCACCGCCTCCTTGTTGCCCAGCGCCTGCATCACGTCGAGCGTGACGCGGCCTTCCTTCTTGCTGCCGCCGGTGAGATGGTGCACGCCGCCCAGCGAGAGCATCTGCGAGCCGTACTCGGCGGTGGTCACGTGGCCCACTACCTCGCCCTTGCAGCGCACGTTCGCCTGCTCGGGGCCGAGGTAGCGGTCGGTGTCGATCTTCAGCTTGAAGCTGCAATAGCTGAAGATCCCCTCGGTGACCACGGTGACCATGTCGACGCCGTCGACCTTCGAGCCCACGATGAAGGGGGCAGGCTTGTAGTCGGGGTAGGTCGTCGAACAGCCGATCCCGGTGACGAACACCTGGTCGGCGTGCAGCAGGTCGCCGGACCACGCGGAAGCATCCTCCTCGGCGACCGGCGGCGCAGCGCCCTCCGGACCAGGAAGAGAGGGGCGTCCGGCGAAGGCCACCAGCGTGGGCTCGCCTTCGCCGATCTGGCGGCGCAGCATCACCACCGGATCGACGCGCACCAGCGTGCCGTCCTGGTTCGCGTAGCGGTCGCACGCGCCGGTGCGCCCCGGGGCGATCTGGCAAAGCACCGGGCACGCGTTGCACTCGATCTTGCCGGTCGCCATGCGCTCGTTGCGCGGGCGCGCCCGCTCGAGGAACTGCGGCAAGGGCGGTTCGTCCAGCCCCGGAAGGCCGTCGGTCTTGGTGTGCTCGGTCATGGAAATGGCACCTCGCTGGCGGCGTGTCGGCGGCGCTTGTTAGGCGTTCCGACTTGATGTAGGATTCGCCGAACGTTGATGTGGTGTTCACTACATGAAAGGCCGCAATCTAACGAATTCGACTCCCGCTTGCAAGGGGTTTCGCGCCAACGCCGGCGCGCAATGACGCGCCGGCCTCGACAGCCAACCTTCATCTGCCCATGAGCGCCTTCAACGAAGAACGCGTGCTGAGTGTCCATCACTGGACTGACCGCCTGTTCAGCTTCACGACGACGCGCGACGCCGCGCTGCGGTTCAGCAACGGTCATTTCACGATGATCGGTCTGCGGGTCGACGGCAAGCCGCTGCTTCGCGCCTACAGCATCGCCAGCGCCAACTACGAGGATCATCTCGAGTTCCTCAGCATCAAGGTCGACGATGGCCCGCTCACTTCGCGCTTGCAGCACATACGGGTCGGCGACTCGATCGTCGTCGGCCGCAAGCCCACCGGCACGCTGGTCGTCGACTATCTGCTGCCGGGCAGGCGGCTCTACATGCTCGCCACCGGCACCGGCCTGGCGCCTTTCATGAGCATTGTGCGCGATCCGGCCACCTACGAAAAGTTCGAGCACATCGTGCTGGTGCACGGTGTGCGCAAGGTCGACGAGCTGGCGTACCACGACCTGCTTGTGGAGCATCTTCCGTCGCATGAGTTCCTCGGCGACATCGTGTCGTCGCAGTTGCACTACTATCCGACCGTGACCCGCGAGGAATACCGCCACATGGGCCGCATCACCGACCTGATCGAAAGCGGCAAGCTGTGCTCCGACCTCTGTATGCCCGGGCTCGATCCAGCCGAGGATCGAGTGATGATCTGCGGCAGTCCCGCGATGCTGCGCGACCTCAAGCACCTGCTCGAACGGCGCGGGTTCGCCGAGGGGAACACCTCGGTGCCGGGCGACTACGTCATCGAACGCGCGTTCGCCGACCAGTGAGCGCCGCGGCTCGCGCCCGGCACCACGTCAGGAGGCTTCGTCGATGTCGAGCAACACTACGATGCGTACTGTCGCGGGCAGGGCCGGAGCGCGGCGCCGGCCGGGAGTACGCGAGAAGGCGGCGCAGGCGACCCGCGAGAGCCTGCTGCGCGCGGCGATCAAGGTCTTCGCGCGACATGGCCTGCATGGCGGCAGCGTCGAGAAGATCGCCAGGGCGGCCCGCTCCTATGACCGGATGATCTACTACTATTTCGGCAGCAAGGAGGGGTTGTTCGTCGCGGTTCTGGAGGAGATCTACCGGCGCTTCAACGAAGCCGAAGCCAGGCTCGATCTCGATCCGGGACGGCCGGTGGAGGCGCTGCGCGCAGTGGTGCACTTCGCGCTCGACTACTATCGGCGCAACCCCGAGTTCGTCACGCTCTTGAACAGCGAAAACCTGCACCGCGGCAAGCACATCGGCAAGTCGCTGCGCGCGCGCGAATACTCGTCGTCGGCCATCGGGGTCATCGACGAACTGCTGCGCAGCGGCGTCGCGCGGGGCGAGTTTCGCCCCGACGTGACGGCTCGCGACCTGTACCTGCTGATCGCGGCTGCCGGATACTTCTACCAGTCCAACCGCTTTACGCTCTCGGCCTTCCTGGGCGAGAACCTCGAAGCGCCCGAAGCCGTCGCAAGTTGGGAGAGGTTCGTGCAGGACGCTGTCCTGCGCACGGTGCTCGTCGCCCCGCCGCCCGTCGACGGTGCGGCCGCGACCTGAGCGGAACCCGGCGCCACCCGGTTCCTGCGCGTCAACCAACCCACGAGGAGCGAATTCATGGCACAGGCAGTCGAACAGGCCCGTTCGGGCAAGGTCGTCATCCGCAACATCGGTTTGCTGCTTTCCGGCGACATCGACCGGCCGGTGCTCGATGCCGATACCCTGGTCGTGCATGACGGTCGGATCGCGAGCGTCGGCAAGGAGGCCGATTGCGACACGGCGCAGCCCGACGTGCTGATCGACGCGCGCCGCACCTGTGTCTGCCCGGGCCTGATCGACAGCCACGTCCACCCGGTGTTCGGCGACTGGACGCCGCGCCAGGGCCAGCTCGGCTGGATCGATTCGACCCTGCACGGCGGCGTGACCACGATGATCTCGGCCGGGGAGGTGCACCTGCCCGGGCGTCCGAAGGACATCGTCGGACTCAAGGCGCTGGCGATTACCGCGCAGCGCGCTTTCGACAACTTCCGTCCCGGCGGGATGAAGGTGCTCGCCGGCGCGCCGGTGATCGAGCGGGGCATGGTGGAAGACGACTTCCGGGAACTCGCGCAGGCTGGCGTGAAGCTGCTGGGCGAGGTCGGCCTGGGGTCTGTCAAGGCCGGCGAGGAGGCCCGGCGCATGGTCGCATGGGCGCGCAAGTACGGCATCCAGAGCACGATCCATACCGGCGGGCCGTCGATTCCCGGTTCCGGCCTGATCGACAAGGACGTGGTGCTCGAGGCCGACGCCGACGTCATCGGGCACATCAACGGCGGTCATACTTCCTTGCCCGAGGCGCACGTATGCGAGTTGTGCGAGAGGTCTTCGCGCGCCATCGAGATCGTGCACAACGGCAACGAGAAGGTCGCGATCGCTGCTGCCCGCGCCGCGCTGCAGTTGAAGTGCCCGCACCGGGTAATCCTCGGCACCGATGGGCCAGCCGGGTCCGGTGTGCAACCGCTCGGCATCCTGCGCATGATTGCGCTGCTCTCCAGCGTCGGCGGCATTCCAGCGGAGTCGGTGTTCTGCTTCGCCACCGGCAACACGGCCCGCCTGCGTGGGCTCGACTGCGGACTGGTGGAGGTTGGCCGCGCTGCCGATTTCGTCTTCATGGACCGCGCGCAGCACACGTCCGGCCGCACCCTGCTCGAAAGCGTCCAGCTCGGTGACATCCCCGGCATCGGCATGGTGATGATCGACGGCGTCGTGCGGTGCGGGCGTAGCCGCAACACCCCGCCGGCCACCGAGATTCCAGTCGTGGTTCACTGAGCAACCGCGGCGCCCGGGCGCCGCGGCGGGCAGCATGGCTTATGATGCGCGGCAGGTGCCGGTTCGGCGCTCTGCCTGCTCATCGCGATGATCATCACCTCGCTGCTCGACACCGACCTCTACAAGTTCACGATGATGCAGGTGGTGCTGCATCACTTCCCGACCGCGCAGGTCGAGTACCGCTTCAAGTGCCGCAACGAGGGCGTCGACCTGCGCCCGTACGTTGGCGCGATCCAGGAGGAGATCCAGGGACTGTGCTCGCTGCGCTTTCGCCAGCGCGAGCTCGACTACCTGCGCAGCTTCCGCTTCGTCAAGAGCGACTTCGTCGACTTCCTCGGCCTGTTCCAGATGAACGCGAAGTACATCTCGGTGGCGCCGTCTCCGAAGGACAACGGCGAGATCGACATCCATATCCGCGGGCCCTGGCTGCACACGATCCTGTTCGAGATCCCGGTGCTGTCGATCGTCAACGAGATCTACTTCCGCGAGACGGTGCAGTTGCCCGACTACGCCGAGGGGCGCCGGCGGCTCGACGAGAAGATTTCGCTGATCACCGGTCATCCCGACCTCGAGGGGATCCGCATCGCCGACTACGGCACGCGGCGGCGCTTCTCGCGGCTGTGGCACGAGGAAGTGCTGCAGACCTGCAAGGCGAAGCTCGGACCGATCTTCGCCGGCACCTCGAACGTGATGTACGCGATGCACCACGGCGTCACGCCGCTGGGCACGATGGCGCACGAGTACCTGCAGGCCTGCCAGGCGCTGGGCCCGCGGTTGCGCGACACGCAGGTCTTCGGCTTCGAGACCTGGGCCCGCGAATACCGCGGCGACCTCGGCATCGCGCTCTCCGACGTGTACGGGATGAGCGCGTTCCTGCGCGACTTCGACATGTATTTCTGCAAGCTGTTCGACGGCGCGCGGCACGACTCGGGCGATCCGTTCGAATGGGGCGAGCGGCTGATCGCGCACTACGAGGCCAATCGTGTCGACCCGAAGACCAAGACGCTGGTGTTCTCCGATGCGCTCACCTTCCCGCTGATGGTGCAGCTGTACAAGCGCTTCCGCGATCGCACCCGCATCGCGTTCGGCATCGGCACCAACCTCACCAACGACCTCGGCTACGTGCCGCTGCAGATCGTGATCAAGATGGTGCGCTGCAACGGCCAGCCGGTGGCCAAGCTCACCGACACGCCGGCGAAGAACATGTGCGAGGACGAGGCCTACCTGCAATACCTGCGCCAGGTCTTCGACATCAAGGGCTGATCGCTATAATCCGCCGGATGAACGCGCGACCCAGACTCCTGATCACCCGCAAGGTGTTCCCCGAAGTTCTCGAGCGGCTGGCCCCGCACTTCGAGATCGACTCCAACCAGGAAGACGAAGACTGGCAGCGGGATACGCTGCTGTCGCGCGTTGCCGATCGCGACGCGCTGTTCGTCACCGCCACCGACCGCGTCGACCGCGAACTGCTCGCCGCCTGCCCGCGCGTTCGCATCGTCGCCACTGGCTCGGTCGGCTACAACCACGTCGATCTCGCGGCCTGTGCCGAGCGCGGCGTGGCCGTCACCAACACGCCCGACGTGCTCACCGAGGCCACCGCCGACCTCGCCTGGGCGCTGTTGATGGCCACCGCGCGCCGTATCTGCGAATCCGAGCACTGGCTGCGCGCCGGCAAGTGGGGGCGCTGGGCCTTCGACCAGTGGCTGGGCGCCGACGTGTACGGCACGACGCTGGGCATCGTCGGGATGGGCCGCATCGGCTCGGCCGTGGCGCGGCGCGCGTGCGGCTTCCAGATGAAGATCCTCTACCACAACCGCAGCCGTGCCGCCAACGAGGCCGAACTCGGCGCGCGCCGCGTCGACCTCGACGAGTTGCTGCGCGAGGCCGACCACGTGATGCTCGTGCTGCCGTATTCGGCGGCCACGCACCACGTGATCGGCGCGCGCGAGCTCGCCGCGATGAAGCCCACCGCCACGCTGGTCAACGTGGCGCGCGGCGGGATCGTCGACGACGCGGCGCTGGTCGAGGCGCTGCGCGCCGGACGCATCGCCGCCGCGGGGCTCGACGTCTACGAGAACGAGCCGGCGTTGAACCCGGGCCTGCTCACGGTGCCCAACGTGGTGCTCACGCCGCACATCGGCAGCGCCACGCGCAGCTCGCGGCTGGGCATGGCGATGCTCGCGGCCGACAACCTGGTCGCGTTCGCCACCGGCGCGGCGCTGCTCACGCCGGTGGCGGCGGGCTGAGCGGCCGGGCGGCGATGTCGGACATCCACCTCGAGCGCAAGCACGCGCTGGGCCTGAAGAAGGCGCGCGAGGCGGCGCAGAAGGTCGCCGACGACATGGCCGAATCGTTCGACATCGAGAGCGAATGGGACGGCAACGCGCTGCGCTTCTCGCGCGCGGGCGTCTCGGGCAGCCTCACCGTGTCGAAGGACCGCGTCGTTCTCGACGCAAAGCTCGGATTGCTGCTGTCCGCGTTCAAGCCGCGCATCGAGGAGCGGCTGCAGAAGGACTTCGACCGCTACTTCGCCTGAACCCGCCCTTCGCGAGCCTGCCTTGACACCTACAGCGATCCAGTTCGGCGGCGCGATCCTCTTCGCGATCGCCGTCACGCACACCTTCTCGGCCAAGTTCTTCGAGCGGCTGGCGCACGCGCAGCCGGCGCACGCCGGAATCTGGCACCTGCTCGGCGAGGTCGAAGTGGTCTTCGGCTTCTGGGCGATGGTGCTCATCGCCTGGATGGCGCTCGTCGGTGGCGGCGGGCAGGCGCTGCATTATCTCGAATCGCGCAACTACACCGAGCCGATGTTCGTCTTCGTGATCATGGTGGTCGCCGCGAGCCGGCCGATCCTGCGCCTCGCGCTGGCCTGCGTGCAGTTCGCCGCGCGCCTGATGCCGATGCCGGCCTCGATGGCCACCTATTTCCTGGGGCTGTCGCTGATCCCGCTGCTCGGCTCGTTCATCACCGAGCCGGCTGCGATGACGCTGGCCGCGCTGCTGCTGCGCGACCGCTTCTACTCGCAAGGACTGTCGTCGAGGCTCAGGTACGCGACGATCGGCGTGCTGTTCGTCAACGTCTCGATCGGCGGCACGCTCACGCCGTACGCGGCGCCTCCGGTGCTGATGGTGGCGGGCACCTGGAACTGGGATCTCGCCCACATGCTCACCCACTTCGGCTGGCGCTCGGCGCTGGCGGTGGTCGTCAACGCGCTGGGGGTCACGCTGCTGTTTCGCGGCGAGCTGCGCAACCTCGCCGGTAACGCGGGGCCGGCCGCCGAGCCGGTGCCGCCGGCGCTGATCATCGTGCACCTGCTGTTTCTCGCAGGCGTGGTGGTGTTCGCGCACCACGCGGTGGTGTTCATGGGCCTGTTCCTGTTCTTCCTCGGCGTGGCCCACGGCTATAGCCGTCACCAGGATCGCCTGATCCTGCGCGAAGGGCTGCTGGTGGCCTTCTTCCTCGCCGGCCTGGTCGTGCTGGGCGGGCAGCAGCAGTGGTGGCTGCAGCCGCTGCTCGAGCGGATGAGCCCGACCGCCGTCTATTACGGCGCGACCGCGCTCACGGCAATCACCGACAACGCCGCGCTCACCTACCTGGGCTCACTGGTGCAGGGCCTCACCGACGAGTTCAAGTACTCGCTCGTCGCCGGCGCCGTCACCGGCGGCGGCCTCACGGTGATCGCCAACGCACCGAACCCGGCCGGCTACTCGATCCTCAAGGGCAACTTCGAACACGAGGAAATCAGCCCCCTCGGCCTGCTCGCCGCTGCCGCGATCCCCACGCTGGTCGCGATCGCCGCGTTCCGGGCCATCTGAGCCGCTGCGCTCCCCGGCCCACGCCTTTGCAGGCAGCGTGGCGGCGTGCGCGGGCAAAGTCGCCACGCGTGCACGCAGCGTCGTCGTGGTTGCTGGCGATGTTCGGCCGTCGAGCGGCGTCTGTGAGCAAGACGACCGTCGTTGGATCGAACACCAGTTACCTTGCCATCGCGGCAGGCGGCAGCGAGTCGGGGTCGGGCACGCGGGGTTGGGGCTGTGCGCGGTTGGGGCTACGCCGGGTTGGGGCTGCGCCGGACGCGGCGGTGTCTGCGGCGCCGAGCAGCGCAGTCCCGGGGTCGGCGCGCGAAGCGCGCTTCGTACTTCTGACTTGCGGCGCTCTGTCTGAGCGCAGCTCGCGAAGCGAGCGTAGCGAGTTGCGCCGCACGACCCCGGGACGAGCAGCGGAGGGAAGTCGGTGCGCAGCACCGACCGCTGCGGTCACCGCCGCGTCCGGCGCAGCCCCAACCCGGCGTAGCCCCAACCGCGCACAGCCCCAACCCCGCGTGCCCGACCCCGACTCGCTGCCGACTGCCGCGACGCGCCGACCTTCAGCCTTTCAGGTCCTCGACCAGCGCGACGTACTGCTCCATCGCCGCGTCGCGCCCCGTCCCCTTCAACTCGTTCCACGCATCCCACTTCGCCCGCCCCACCATGTCGGTGAAGCCCGGCCGCTTGCCTTCCACGTCGCCCGCGCTCGCCTGCTTGTACAGCGCATAGAGCTTGAGCAGCGTCATGTTGTCGGGGCGCTCGGGCAGCGTCTTGGATTCGGCTACCGCTTGCTCGAACCGGGTGCTCAGGTCGCTCATGGATTCCTCCTCGGGTTGTCCGCCAAGTATCATAGCAACGCCCTGGCGGCCATTTCGCCGCGCACCCGGAGGAATCATGGCCCGCGAGAGGATGTCCAGCGTCGACACCGCGTGGTTGCGCATGGACAGCTCGCGCAATCTCATGATGATCGTCGGCGTCTTCGTGTTCGCGCGGCGGGTCTCGCGCGACGACATGGCGCGGCTGCTCGAGCAGCGGCTGCTGAAGTTCGCGCGCTTTCGCCAGCGCGTCGAATCCGACGCCACGGGCCACTACTGGGTCGACGACGAACGCTTCCGGCTCGAGCGCCACCTGAAGCGCATGAAGCTGCCCTCCGGCGGTGACCGCGAGTTGCAGCGCCTCACTGCGCGGCTGGCCAACCAGCCGCTCGATCCGGCGCATCCGCTGTGGCAGTTCCACCTGGTCGAGAACTACAACGGCACCAGTGCGATGGTCACGCGGATGCATCACTGCATCGCCGACGGCATCGCGCTGGTGCGGGTGATGCTTTCGCTCACCGATGCCAGCGCGCACGAAGCGCCGCCGCGCGGTGACGAGGACACCGAACTCGGGTCGAATCCGTGGGAGCCGTGGCTGAAGCCACTCACCCGGGGCACGGTCGCCGCGATCGACGCCACCGGAACGGTGGTGGCAAAGTCGCTCGACGCGGTTGCGCACCCCGACCGGCTGGGCGATTACGCGCAGGCGGGCGGCCGGGTGCTGCGCGACACGCTCGCCATCCTGCTGATGTCCGACGACACGCACACGCGGCTCAAGGGCACGCCGAGCGGGCACAAGGCGTTCGCGTGGAACGACCCGCTGCCGCTCGACGAGGTGAAGGCCGTCTGCAAGGGGATGGGCGCGTCGGTGAACGACGTGCTGCTGTCGTGCGTGGCCGGCGCGCTGCGGCACTACCTGCTCGGTCGCGGCGACGAGGTTGCCGAAGACTGCGAAATTCGCGCGATGGTGCCGGTGAACCTGCGCCCCGCGTCGGAGCCGATCCACGAGCTCGGCAACCGCTTCGGCCTGGTGCCGCTGTGCCTGCCGGTGGGCATCGCCAATCCGATCGCCAGGGTGAGCGAAGTGCGCCGGCGCATGCGCGAGCTGAAGGAGGGCTACCAGCCGATCATCGCCTACGTGATGCTCGGCGCGGCGGGCATGCTGCCGCAGCTGCTGCAGACGCAGATCCTCGAATACCTCGGCAACAAGGGCAGCGCGGTGATGACCAACGTGCCCGGGCCCGCCGAGACGATCAGCATGGCCGGCGTGCCGCTGTCGCGGATGATGTTCTGGGTGCCGCAATCGGGCGACATCGGCATCGGCGTGTCGATCCTGTCCTACGCGGGCGGCGTGCAGTTCGGCGTGATGAGCGACACCGCGCTGTGCCCCGATCCGCAGGCGATCATCGACGGCTTCGCGCCCGAGTTCGAGCGGCTGGTGCTGGCGCTGGCGATGCTGCCCAACGGTTTCCTGCTGGGACGCGAGCTCGAGCCGGGCGAGCTCGAGCACGCGCTGCTGATGGACGCCGCATGCAGTTGAAGGCCGGCGACGTGCAGGCGCAGCGCGTGCTCGCGTTCTGGTTCGACGGGCCCGACGGCGGCGAGCGCGGTCGGGTACGCAGCCAGTGGTTCGGCAAGGACCCCGTCTTCGACCAGGACATCCGCGACGCCTTCGGCGCGCTGATCGAGCGCGCGCTGGCCGGCGGCTGCGAGCACTGGGCACTCGACCCGGATACCGCGCCCGCGCTGGTCATCGTGCTCGACCAGTTCACGCGCAACGTGTTTCGCGACACCCCGAAGATGTTCGCCGGCGACGCGGCTGCGCTCGCGGCGGCGCGCCGCATCGTCGCCGAAGGCTGGGACCTTCGCTACGATCCTCTGCTGCGCTGGTTCTGCTACCTGCCGTTCGAGCACTCCGAGTCGCTCGACGACCAGCGCGAGTCGCTGCGCCTGTTCGGGCAGTTGCGCGACGATCCGCTGGCCGGCGGCGCGTGGCCCTGGGCCGTGCGCCACTACGAGGTCGTCGAGCGCTTCGGACGTTACCCCCACCGCAACACGATCCTCGGGCGCGAATCGACGCCTGCCGAGGAAGCGTTCCTGCGCGAGCCCGGCTCGCGATTCTGAGCCGCGGTGGCGCTGCGCATCCGCTTCGACCACCGCTTCGATCGGCTCGCCGACGCGCTGCTCGATTCGCTCGACGAGGCGCCGGACGCGGCCTGCGGCCACGGCGCAGACCGCGGGGAAACGACTGGCGAACGCGAGGGCACGGCCGACCCGCTGGCCGAGCGCACAGTGATCGTGCCCAGCGTCGGCGTGGGCCGCTGGTTGCAGCGCCGCGACGCCGAACAGCACGGGATCAGCACCCGGCTGCAGCCGGAGTTCGCTGGCCGCTGGCTGTGGCGCACGATGCGCGCGACGCTGCGCGGGCTGCCGGAGCGATCGCCGTTCGAGCCGGCGCGCGTTCGCTGGCTGCTGATGCAGTTGCTCGACGAGCTGCCGCAGCGCCCGGAGTTCGCGTTGGTGCGCAAGCGGCTACGCGAGGAGGGGTCGCTCGCGCGGCTGGCACTGGCCGACGGGCTGGCTGCGTGCTTCGATCGCTATCTCGCGTACCGCCGCGACTGGCTCGCGCGCTGGCAGCGCGGCCAGTGGGCCGGCAGCGAGCGGCCGCTGGGCGCGCACGAGCCCTGGCAGCGCTGGCTGTGGCAGCGCCTGCTCGAGCGGCTCCCCGACGTGCGCGACGAGCATCCGTACGACCAGTTCGCGCGCCTGCTCGCCGCGGACGACGGGCTCGTGCGACGCGCGCTCGGTGCCTCGCGCGTGGCACTGTTCGGGCGCCTCGACCTCTCGCCCGAGCAGTTCGCGCTGTTCGGCCAGCTGTCGGCGTCGATCGACGTGTCGCTGTTCGCGCCCGATCCGTGTCGCGAGCTGTGGACCGACATGCTCGATTCGCGCAGCCTCGCGGCGATTCGCGAGCAGCGGCCCGACGTCGCCTGGCTCTACGAGGGCGAGCCGTCGCTGCTCGGCAACTGGGGCAGGGCGCAGCGCGACTTCGTCGCGCAGGTGCTGTCGCTCGAAGAGCGCTTCGGCGTGCAGGCCGATGCGCCGGGCCGCGACGAAGCCTGGCCGTTCGGCGACGACGTTCAGGCAGCGCCGGCCGGGACGCTCCAGGCGCTGCAGGCGGCGGTGTTCCTGCGCAGCGACGAACCGTGGCGCGGGCTCGCGCGCGACGACGGCTCGATTGCGGTGCTGGGCGCGCACGGGGCGGTGCGCCAGGCCGAGATCCTGCACGAGCGGCTGCTCGAGTGCTTCGAGACCCTGCCGCGACTCGCGCCCTCCGAGGTCGTCGTCTATTGCGCCGACGTCGAGGCCGCGGCCGCCGCGATCGAGGGCGTGTTCGACAGCCAGCCCGAGGGGCGGCGGATTCCGTTCGCGATCAGCGGCCGCGCGCCGCGCGCCGACCCGCTGGTCGCAGCGGTGCAGCAACTGCTCGCGATGGCGCTGCGCCCGCTCGCAGCGCCCGAGCTCGACGCCTGGATGCGCAATCCCGCGGTGATGGAGGCGCTCGCGCTGGACGCCCCGGAGGTCGAGCTGCTGGCGCGCTGGTTCGAGGCAGCCGGCGCGCGCCGCGGGCTCGACGAGGAAGACGGCTCGCCCAAGCACAGCCTGCGCGCGGCGATCGACCGGCTGCTCGCGGGGGCGGCGCTGGGCGCGCAGCAGGCGGTGGGCGACGTGCTGGCGGTGCCCGGCGCGCAGGGCACGCGCGCGCGCATCCTCGACGCCTGGCTGCCGGCGGGCGACGCGCTGGCGACGCTGCACGCCGCGGCGCGTTCGCCGAGGCCGCTCGCCGACTGGTGCGCCGCGCTCGGCGATGCGCTCGAAGCGGTGTTCGGCGAGGTGCGTGAGCACGCGCCCGGCCTGCAGCGCACGCGCGATGCGCTCTCCGACCTGCTGGCGAGCGCGGCCGGCATGCCGGCTGCGGCGCTCGACGGCGCGGCGTTCGAGCACGCCTTCGCCGATGCGCTCGCGCACGGCGCCAGCGCCGCGATGCCTTCGGGCGCGGTCACCGTGTGCCCGCTGGGCAGCCTGCCCGGTGTGCCGTTTCGCGTCGTCTGCCTGTTCGGCATGGACGAAGGCGCGTTTCCGCGCAAGGGCGCCCGCGACGAGTTCGACCTGATGCGCCGCGCGCCGCGCTTCGGCGACCGGCTCGCGCGGATCGACGACCGCGGCCTGTTCCTCGACGCCGTGCTCGCCGCGCGCGACCGGCTGCTCGTGCTGTGCCGCAGCCGCAATGCGCGCGACGACACGCCGCTGAATCCGTCGCCGCTGGTCGATGAGCTGCTCGCTTACCTGTCGGCGCGGCTCGATCCGGCTGCGGCCGGCGCTGCGTTCGAGACCCCGCGCCGGCGCCATCCCGACTCTGCCGGCGCACCGGCGCTGATCGAGTATCCACTGCATCCGTTTTCGGCGCGCAGCTTCGCCGCCGACGGCAGCTACGCGCAGGAGTGGCTGGCCGCCGCGCGCGAGCTCGCGCGGCCGCTGCCGGCACGCGCGCCGGCCATCGGCGCACTCGTCGACCTGGAGGCGGCCTGCGCCGCCGATCGCCCGGCCGTGGTCGCGCCGCCGCAGGCGGCAACGATTGCGGTGGAGGCGCTGCGCGATGCCCTGGCCGATCCGCCGGCCAGCTGGCTGCGCGAGGCGCTCGGCGTGCGCCTGCTGCGCGAGCGGCCGCCGCCCGACGACACCGAGCCGTTGTGGATCGCAGGCGACGATCGCGCGCTGGTGCAATCCTGCGTCGACCGCCTGCTGGCCGGCGAAGACGCGCGGCGCCTCGCCGAGGAGTTCGCGATCGCGCCGCCCACCGCGGCAGGCGAACCCGGCCGCAGCCAGGCCGAATCGATCGTGCGGCGCGCGCGCGCGCTGGTCGACGCAGCGAAACCCGTGATCCGCGCCGCGGCCCCGGTCGTGGCGACGCTCGACGACGTGCGCATCGTCGCTGCCGCGCCGATGCTCGGCGCCGACGATGCGCCGGTGTTCGTCACCGCGTTTCCGCTGGGTGCGCACGCATTGATCGACGCATGGCTGCGTGCTGCGCTATGGCGCGAGGCGCGTGGCGGTGCGCCGGCGCGACTGCTCTCGCCCGACTGGCTCGTCGAGTTGCACTGTTCGGATCCGCAGCGCAGCCTGCGCCACGCCCTCGCGTGGGCGCGGCGCATCGGCAGCGAGCCGCTGGCGCTGTTCCCGCGCGGGTGGCTTCGCTACGCGCTGACGCTGGCGGTGCCGCCGCGCGGGGGCGCGCCGCGTTCGCCCGAGGCGCGCGAGGCGGCGGCCCGCGAGCGTGCGCGCGCCACGCTCGTCGGCACCGGTTTCGGCGGACCCGCGCCCGAACTCGCGCGGCCGGCGGCGGTCGCGCTGCTGCGCGACGCCGAGCCCGACGTCGAGGCAGTGCTGGCGCTCGGCGAGCGCGTCTACCGCCCGATCCTCGACGACATCGTGCTGCAGTCGCGCGGCGAGGAGCAGGGATGAGCGACCCGCTCGTTGCGCACCCGGTCTTCGACGACGGCATCCTCGACGGGCTGCACCTGCTCGAGGCCGACGCCGGCACCGGCAAGACCTGGACCATCGCCGGGCTGGTGGTGCGCGCGCTCGTCGAGCGCGGGCTGGGCATCGAGCAGGTGCTCGTGGTCACCTTCACCAACGCGGCCACGGCCGAACTGGGCGCGCGCATTCGCCAGCGCATCGCGCAACTCGAGCGGCTGCTCGACGACCGGATCGAGGAGCGCGCCAGCGCCGTCGACGAGCCGTTCTGCGTCGCCTATGCGGCGCGCCTCGACGACGTGGCGGCGCGGCGCGCTCGCTCGCTGCTGCGCATCGCACTCGCGCGCGCCGACGAGATGGCGGTGTACACGATCCACGGCTATTGCCAGCGCGTGATCGACGAACACGCGCTGTCGATCGGCGTGCCGGCCGGCCTGCCGGTGAGCGCCGAGAGCACCGCGCCCGAGCTCGACCGGCTCGGCGACTGGTGGCGCGCGCAGGCCCGCGAGGCCTCGCCTGCGCGGTTGCTGGCCTTCACGCTCGCCGGGCTCGACCCCGACACGCTGCGCGCCGCGGTGCGCGCGATCGCCGCACAACCCTTGGCGCGTGTCGCGCCTGCTGCGGTCGACTGGCGCGGCGTCGAGCGTGATCTCGCCCGAGCGCGCGCGGAGCTCGCCGCGGCGCTCGCGGGCGAGGCCGACGCGCTGCTCGACTGGCTCGGCACGAAGGGCAACGCCGACGGCAAACGCTTTCGCGTCGACTGGGCGAAAGGCTGGCTCGGGGCGCTGGGCGGGTTCTGTGCGGACCCGCACCCGGCGGCGTTGCCCGAAGCCGTCGGCAAGCTCGCCGTTTCGCGCTTCGGCGATCGGGTGCCCCCGTTCGCGATTCCGGTCGTCTGCGAGCGGCTTGCGACGCTGGGCGAGTCGCTCGCGCAGCTTCCCGCCCGGGTCGCGCACGAGATCACCGCTGCCGCTCGCGCGACCCGCCAGGACGCGCTCGCGCAGGCCCGCGCGCTCGGCTTCGACGACCTGCTGCGCCTGGTGCACGACGCACTGGCCGACCCCGACGGGGGCGTGTCGCTCGCCGCAGCGCTGCGCGAGCGGCATCCGATGGCGCTGATCGACGAATGCCAGGACACCGACGCGCTGCAGTGGGCAATCTTCCGGCGCATCTACGTCGAGGCCGGGCACGCGGCGGCGCAGGCGCCCGCCGTCGCCGGCTCCGCGGCGCCCGCGCTGGTACTGGTCGGCGACCCCAAGCAGGCGATCTACGCGTTCCGCGGCGCCGACGTCTACTCGTACCTCGATGCGCGCGAGGCGGTGCGGCGCATTCACCGGCTGGGCGAGAACCAGCGCTCGAGCCGCGCACTGATCGCGGCGGTGAACACGCTGTTCGACCGTGAGCGGCCGTTCCTCGTCGACGAGATCGGCTTTGTCGATGCCGCCGTCGGCGCGCGACCGCGCCGCGCGCTCGTGGCGGGTGACGAAGCAGGCGGCGATGGCGGCGGCGAAAGCCCCGGCGAAGCCGCCCGCGCGGCACTCACCATCGCGCGGCTGCGGCCCGACCCCGATGCCGGCTGGCTGAACGCAGCGGCTGCGCAGCGCCAGGCGATCGAGGCCTGCGTGGGCGAGATCGGCCGGCTCCTCGACGGCCACGCGCAACTGGGCGGGCGCGCGCTGCGGCCCGCCGACATCGCGGTGCTGGTCAACACGCACCGGCAGGGCGCCGGCATCAAGCGCGCGCTGGCCGCGGCCGGCATCGGTGCCGCCGAGGTCTCGCGCGACAGCGTGCTCGACACGCTCGAATGCAGCGAGCTCTTGCGCGTGGTCGCCGCGATCGCCGATCCCGCCGATTCGGGCCTGTTGCGTGCGGCGCTCGCCACCACGCTGCTGGGCGAAGACGCGGCGAGCCTCGCTGCGCTCGAGGCCGATGCCGGGCGCGCCCTCGCGGCCGCGTCACGCTTCGCGCGCGCGCGCGAGGACTGGCTGCGCCGCGGCCCGATCGCCGCGCTGCGCAGGCTGATTCGCGACGAAGGCGTGGCGCAGCGGCTCGCCGCCACCCGGGACGGCGATCGGCGGCTCACCAACCTGATGCACCTGATCGAGCTGCTCGGCGACGACGAGGAGGCGCGGCGCGGCCCGCAGCCGGCGCTGCGCGCGTGGGCGCGCCGCCGCGCGTCGGGCGCGACCGACGAGCGCGAAACCGAGGAGCTGCGGCTCGAGAGCGACGAGGACCTGGTGCGGATCCTCACCGTGCACAAGAGCAAGGGACTGGAGTTCCCGGTCGTCTTCCTGCCATTCGCCTGGGCCGGGAGGGGTTTCACCGCCGGAGCGGGCCCGCGCACCTGGCACGAGCGGGCCGACGGCGGCTGGCGCGCGGTGCTCGACTTCGTGCCCACGCAACAGGCGGCGCGCCAGTGCGCGGCCGAATTCCATGCCGAGGCGCTGCGCGCGATGTACGTCGCGCTCACCCGTGCCGAGCAGCGCTGCTACCTGTTCTGGGGCGCGGCGGCGGGCGCACAGTTCTCGCCGCTGGCGTGGCTGCTCGCCGGCCTCGACCCGTCCGAACAACGCGACTGGCGGACAGGATCGAAAACGCCGCCGCCGCTGGACGAGGAGGCGATCGGCCGCGCGTTCGACGCATGGCGCGGGCGCGCCTGCGCGGCCGAGCCTGCGGCGCTGCGCATCGTCGATGCGCCGGCACTCGCGGCGGGCGCAGCCGCAGCCGCCTGCGCTCCGGCCTCCGGTGCTTTGCCGGCCGGAGTCGCCCCGGGCACTCCGCCTGCCGCCTCGATGCCTGCCCCGTCCGCGCTCGCGGCACGCCCATGGCGCACGACGATCGCCGCGCCGCTCGTCACCAGCAGCTTCAGCGCGATCGTCTCGTCGCTGCACGGCGCCGACGGTGCCGGCTCGCGCGCGCAGGACGCGGTCGAGCGCCCCGACCACGACCAGCAGCCGCTGTCGCCCGAGCCGCTCGCGGCGACGGCCGAGGCGTCGATCCGCTTCCGGTTTCCCGCCGGATCGCAGGCGGGCACCTGCCTGCACGGGATGCTCGAAGACGCGCGTTTCGATGCGCCGCTCGATCGCGCCGCGATCGCCGACCGGCTTGCGCGCGGCGGCTACCGGCGTTTCGAACCGGCCGAGGTCGCGCAATGGCTCGAGCAGGTGCTGGCCACGCCTTTGCGCGCAGCGCGGGGCGAGATCCTGCGCCTGCCCGAAGTGCCTGCGTCGCGACAGGTGCGCGAGCTCGACTTCCTGCTGTCGGCCCACGCAGTGTCCGATCGCGCCCTGGTCGACGCGGTGGGCGCCGAGTTCGGCTTCGACGCGATGGCCGGCACCGCCCGATGGAGCGGCTTCCTGCGCGGCTTCATCGACCTGGTCTTCGAGCATCGCGGTCGCTACTACCTGCTCGACTGGAAGAGCAACCATCTCGGCGCCTCCGCGGCCTGCTATGCGGCGGCGCCGCTCGATGCGGCGATGCGCGCGAATGCCTACCCGCTGCAGGCCTGCCTGTATGCGCTGGCGCTGCACCGCTGGCTGCGCCGGCGACTGCGCGGCTACGACTACGAGCGTCACTGCGGCGGCGCGCTCTACGTGTTCCTGCGTGGCGCGGGGCTCGACCCCTCTGGTGTCGAAGGCGCGGGCGTGCACGCCATCCGTCCGAGTGCGCGGCTGGTCGATACGCTCGACCGCCTTTTCGCGGCGCCACCGGCACAGCGGAGTCGATGATGCGTTCGACCGAACCCGGCGCGAGGGTGGCACTCGAATTCGGCCGCGCGATGCAGGCGCTGCACGCGCGCACCGGTGGCGACGCGGCCTGCGCCGCCATCGTCGGGCGCCTGGCGACGCATGCCTGGCGCGCGGCCGACGCGGGACACGTCTGCGTCGACGTCGCCGACGCGGCCGAGCGCGAGGCGCTGGCGCGCAGTCCGCTGGTCGGACCTTCGGGCGATCCGCGCCCGCTGGTGCTCGATTGCGGGGCGCTCTACCTGCATCGTCTCTGGCGCGCGGAAACCGCGCTCGCGCAGTCGGTGCGCGCTCTCGACGTCGCCGCGCCGCTGCCCGGCTGCGACGATCCGGCGCGCGTCGTCGCCGAGGTGTTCGGCCGCTCCGACGCCGGCGATCCGCAGCAGCGCGCGGTCGCCTGCGCGCTTCAGCGCAGGCTCACCGTGCTCTCCGGCGGCCCCGGCACCGGCAAGACGACCACGCTCGCACGCCTGGTCGTCGCCTTCGCGCGTGCCGCGCCGCAGGCGCGCATCGCCTATGCCGCGCCTACCGGAAAGGCCGCGGCGCGCCTTGCGCAATCGCTGGGCGCGCAGCTGGCCGCACTCGACCCCTCGCGCGCATTGCGCGCGCGCCTGCCAGCGGCAGGGCAGACGGTGCACCGGCTGCTCGGCGCGCGCACCGACGGCCACGCGGGTGCTCCCATGCCGCTCGACGAAGACCTCGTCATCGTCGACGAGGCCTCGATGCTCGACATCGAGCTCGCGTCGCGCCTGCTCGAGTCGATCGGCCCCACCGCGCGGCTGGTGCTCGCCGGCGATCGCGACCAGCTCGCGTCGGTCGAGGCCGGGGCGGTGTTCGCCGACCTGTGCGCGGCGCCGCTGGACGGCGTCGTCGTGCTCGAGCGCAACTACCGGCAGCAGGATGCGCCCGACATCGCCGCGCTCGCCGCCGCGATCCGCGCGCGGGCGGACGGCGCGCGGGCGGACGGCGCACGCGGCGCAGCCGCCGCTGCGAACGCATCCGCAGCCGCAGCCGCTGGCGCGCCGATCGACTGGCCCCCCACGATCGCGCTCGCCGCGCCCGACGCGTCGGCGATCGTCGACGAGGCGCTGCACGCCTGGCGCGACGCGCTCGATGCGGTCGCCGCCGGCGCCGGCGCGCAGCAGGTGCTCGCGGCCTACGACCGGCATCGCGTGCTCGCGGCCATGCGCGAGGGGCCGCTGGGCGTCGACTCCCTCAACGCCGCAATCGCCATGCGCGTGCGCGGGCGGGCGCTGGGCCCTGGAAACCCCGGCTGGTATGCTGGAAGACTCGCGATGGTGACGAAGAACGAACCGGGCCTCGGCCTGTTCAACGGCGACGTCGGCGTGTGCCTGCCGCATGCGGGGGGCGACGCGTGCGACAACGATCTGGTGGTGGCCTTCGACGGCCCCGCCGGGCTGCGGCTTTTTCCGGTCCTGCAGATGCCGGCGTGCCAGGACGCCTGGGCCCTCACCGTGCACAAGTCGCAGGGCTCGGAGTTCGAGTCGGTCGCGCTCGTGCCCGCGCCCGCGGGCCATCCGCTGGCCACTCGCGAGCTCGTCTACACCGGTGTCACCCGCGCGCGCCGCCGGCTGAGCGTCTGGGGCTCGCGCGAGGCCGTCGAACAGGCGGCGCTGCGGCCCACGCAGCGCCACGGCCGACTGGCCGAGCGCCTGGCAGGCGCATGAAACCCGCCTCGAAGCGATCGCGATGAACCGGCTGCTGATCAATCGCCTGTTCCCGTTCCTGCGGTGGTGGCCGCTGGTGAACGCGCACAGCCTGCGCGCCGACCTGGTCGCGGGACTGGTCGGCGCGCTGATGGTGCTGCCGCAGGGCATCGCGTTCGCCACGCTCGCAGGCCTGCCGCCTGCCTACGGCCTTTACTGCGCGATCGTGCCCACCATCGTCGCCGGGCTGTACGGCTCGTCGATGCACACCGTCTCCGGCCCCACCAACGCGCTGTCGCTGATGACCTTCGCGGCGCTCGCGCCGCTCGCGACGCCCGGCTCGACCGACTACGTCGAAATGGCCGCGACGCTCGCGTTCCTGGCGGGCCTGTGCATGCTCGCTCTGGGCGTGCTGCGGCTCGGCCTGCTGGTGAACTTCATCTCGCAACCGGTCATCGTCGGCTTCACCGCCGGCGCCGGCATCCTGATCCTCGTGAGCCAGCTCGGCCCGCTCACCGGCATCGCGGTACCGCAGGGCACCTCGTTCGTGCGCACGCTGGTGCTGGTGGCGCGCGGCCTGCACGAGACGATGCCGGCGGTCGTGGCGGTGGCGCTCGTCACGATCGGCGTGAACTGGGCGGTGCGGCGCTGGCGGCCCCGCTGGCCCAGCATCGTGCTCGCGATGCTGGCGGGCGTGGCCGCGGCGATCGTGCTCGACCTGATGTTCGGCGCCGGGCGTACCGGCATCACGATGCTCGACCCGATCCCGCGGCGCCTGCCGCCGTTCGCGTGGCCCCACCTCGACCCCGGCGCGCTCGGGCAGCTGAGCGGCGTGGCGGTCGCGGTGGCGATCGTCTCGCTCACGCAATCGATCTCGATCGCCAAGGCGATCGCGCTGCGCAGCGGCCAGCGCATCGACGGCAACCAGGAGTTCATCGGACAAGGCCTGTCGAACATGGCCGCGGGGCTGTTCTCCGGCTTTCCCACCAGCGCGTCGGTGAACCGCTCGGGCCCGAACCTCGAAGCCGGCGCGGTCACGCCGATGGCCGCGGTGTTCGCGGGCCTGCTGCTGGCGGCGATCGTGCTGGTCTTCGCGCCGCTGGTGGCCTGGCTGCCGCTGCCGGCGGTGGCCGGCGTGCTGTGCCTGGCGGGCTGGTCGCTGATCGACCTGACACGCATCCGCGCCACGCTGCGCATGAGCCGGGGCGAGGGCGGGGTGCTGCTGCTCACCATGTTCGCCACGCTGGTAATGCGGCTCGAAGTCGCAGTGCTCGCCGGCGTCGTCACCTCGCTGGTGCTGTATCTGAACCGCACCTCGCGCCCGACGATGCGCAGCCTGGTTCCCGACGACCGCAGCCCCGAACGTACGCTGGTGCCGGTCGAGGCCGACCGGCGCGAATGCCCGCAGCTGAAGATCCTGAGCGTGGAGGGGTCGATCTATTTCGGCGCGGTCAACCACGTCGCCACGCATTTCGACACGCTGCGCGAGTTCTCACCCGACCAGAAGCACCTGCTGCTGATCGCGCGCAATGTCAACTTCGTCGATGTCGCCGGCGCCGACCTGCTGGCCTCGGAGGCGAAGCGCCGCGTCGCCGATGGCGGCGCGCTCTACCTGTACGGGCTGCGCCCGCAGGTCGAGAGTTTCCTCGCGCGCGGCGACGCGCTCGGGACGATCGGCGCGCGGCGCGTGTTCACCAGCAAGAGCGTGGCGATCGCCGACATCTTCACGCGCCTCGACCCCGAGATCTGCCGGCGCTGCACCGCGCGAATCTTCTACGAGTGCCAGCAGGTCGAGCCGCTCAGCGACGAGTGACGGTGCCGCGTCCGCGCGTTTCGACGGCACGCCCCTCGCCGAACGTACGCTCCATCTCGCGCCGAAACGCCACCGCCGGATCCTTCGCGTCGATGTCCACGTCGCTCCAGCGCACCGGCTGCCCGGCCGCGACCCCTCGCTTCAGGCGCACCCGGTGCGCCAGCCCCAGCGGAAGGCCGCCGATCGCCAGCGAATCGACCGACGGCATGAGCCGGCCGTAGACGGTGAACCCGCCTTCGCCGTCCAGCGTCTCGCCGGCCTTCAGCTCGCGCTTGGCGGTGGCCACCACGTCGCCGTGCCAGGCCTCCGGTGCGCCGGTGGGCTCGCGACGCAGTCCCACCGAAGCGACGCTGATGCCGAGCTCCAGGCCGATCAGGTGGTAGGGCTTGTACATCGCGGTGTAGTTGCCGCTTCGGTCGGTGACGAGCCCGTATTCGCGGAAGCAGCGGCGCACGTAGTCGGAGTCGCCGGCGAACGTGACATAGACGCCCCAGCGCAGGTCGCGATACACCGGCCTGCCGTCGCGTTCCACGCTGGAGACCACCTCGACCTGGCCGCGGTGCTGCAGCTGGCCGCCGTCCTCGCGCGGGCACAGCACCTGCGCAAGGTCGTCGACGCCGCAGGGCGGAAACGCCAGCCCCGAGTCGGCCGGGCGCAGGCCGGTGGCGTTGGCCACCGCGGCCATCTCGATCGCCGACTTGGTACCGTCGAGGAACGAATTGAACATCTGCGCGTTCAGCCCACCCAGCTTCGCGTCCTCGACGCTGATCCCGTAGTAGGGCCACACGGTGTGCGGCGTCGAGCGGTGGTACTCGGGCAGGTACTTCGTGCCCTTGCCGGCCGCGATCACCTCGAAGCCCGCGGCGCGCGCCCAGTCGACCATCTCGCAGATCAGCGCCGGCTGGTCTCCGTAGGCGAGTGAATACACCACGCCTGCTTCGCGCGCGCGGCGCGCCAGCAGCGGGCCGGCCAGCGCGTCGGCCTCGACGTTGACCATCACGATGTGCTTGCCGTGACGGCAGCAGGCCAGTACGTGCACGATGCCCGCCGCCGGCTGCCCGGTGGCGTCGATGACGAGTTCGATCTCGGGCGAGGCGATCAGCGCCTGCGCATCGTCGAGCAGGCGCACCGTGCCCTTGCGCGCGGCCTCGGCCAGCGTGCGCGCGCCCAGCGCCTCGGCCGGCCAGCCGACCCGCTTCAGCGACGCCCTGGCCCGCGCCGGAGACAGGTCGGCCACACCCACGAGCTGGATGCCCGGCGTGCGCCGCGCCTGCGACAGGTACATCGAGCCGAATTTGCCGGCTCCGATCAGTCCGATGCGCAGCGGCCGCTCCTCGTCGGCGCGCTGGCGAAGCATGCGATGCAGGTTCATCGTCAATCGATCTCGGCGCGTGCCATCTCGACGTCGAGGCGCTCCATCGCGTCCATCGGCTCGCAGGCGGCGGCCTGCGCATACAGCGCCTCGGCTTCCTTCAGGGCCTTCTTGCCCTCGAGCATCACCAGTCCGTTGGCGTACTCGACGCGCGCGATTGCCGAGTCCGGGTTCAGTTCGAGCGCTTTGCGAAACAGCCGCAGGCCTTCGTCGCGCTTGGCGCCGTAGGTCATGCCGCCGATCATCGCGCCGACCTTGTCGATCACTTCGGCGTGGAAGGCGCCGAGCGCGATGTGCGCGTCGGCGTGCTTCGGCGCAAGCTCGAGCGCGTGCCTGAGTGCGTCGCGCACCTTGCCTCCGAGCCCCTGCGCGAGCGCCTTGGCCACCGAGATGCCCTGACCGTAGCGGCCGATCGCGTAGGCATACAGGTAGTACGCGTTGGCGTTCTTCGGATCGGCGGACTGCTGCGCCTCGCAGCGCGCCGCGACCTCCTGGAACAGTTCGAGCTTTTTCTTCTCGGACTTCTCGAGGTAATTGGCGTAGATGTTCGTCGCCTTGTTCGCCGCATTGAGTCCGGCGCCGCCGGCCTTCAGGCCGGCTTCCGCGGCCTGCTGGAAGCGGCCGGCGTGATAGTCGATCCAGGCCGCGATCACCGCGTCGTCCTTCGGGAACGGCTCGCAATCGCCGCGGTGCAGCCTTGCCCAGTGCTTCTTCAACGTCGCGGACGTGTATTCGTATTGCTTGTCGGCGTGGGGAAACGCGGTCCACCTGGCCATGTTCGCTCCTGGTCGGTTCAGCTGCGGATGTATTCGCGGGACAGGCGCTCGAACAGTTCGCGCCCCTGCGGCTCGAGCCACGGGGCGAGCATCGACAGCACCTGGTAGGCGCCGCGCGCCATTGCCGCGCTCTGGTAGTCGGCCTCGCCGAAGCGGCGGGCGTTGCGGATGTATTCGAACGACAGCCAGTAGGTCGCCACCACCACCATGTTGGTCGCGAGCGACTCGATCTCGCGCTCGCTGGCGCCGAGCGCACCGCTGGCCGCGAGCGAGTGGCACAGCGCGCGCGCGGCCGCGGTCTTGCGGTCGACGATCGCGCGGAAGTGCATCTCCAGGCGCCGGTTCTTCGAGAGCAGGTCGTTCAGGTCGCGATAGACGAAGCGGTAGCGCCAGATCGACTCGAACAGCAGGTGCAGGAACAGCCAGGCATCCTCGAAGTCGACCTGCCGGCGCACCGGGCCGTCGAGCAGCGGATCGATCTCGCGCTCGAACTGCTCGAACAGCGCGTCGACGATGTCGTCCTTGTTGCGGAAGTGGTAGTAGAGATTGCCAGGACTGATGTTCATCTCGTCGGCAATCGCGCTGGTCGTGACGTTGGGCTCACCGAGGTCGTTGAACAGCCGCAGCGAAAGCTCCAGGATGCGCTCACGGGTGCGCCGCGGCGGCTTTCGCTGCATGTCGATCCTCCTCCCGACGGGGCGGCCACGTGGCGGCGCGCAGGCTGCGATCCGCCGCGTGCGCCGCAGTGATGCTGCGTTCGGGATCTTACCTTGACCCGGCTCCGTCTCCGGAGTCCGGGTCGTGCAGGCCGCTCAGGCGTCGCTGCCGGCCTTGCGTGCCGCGACGATGCCGATCGCGCGATCGAGGTCGTCGAGCGTGTGTCCGAGCCGATTGAGCGCCGCGCCGGCGCGCGTGAGAGGCCTGCGCGTGTCGGTGCGCAGCTCGCGCACCAGTCGTGGCGCCGGATGCCGGAGCACGCCGAGGTTGATCGACAACCCGTGGCGGCGCAACACCGGGTCGAGCGCGGCGTGCCGATCGAGCAGGTCGGCGCGGGTGGCCAGGTAGGCGTGCTCGCACAGCCGGCGCCGGCTCGACAGGCTGAAGATGTTGGTGAAGAAGGTGTCGGCGTCGTCGCGGCGCGGCTCGAAGAGCATCACGTCGGAGCCCGGGTGGGTGACCCGGTATTTCGCCAGTCCGACGGTCATCCGCGAGCGGATCGCGGTGCGGATCGTCTGCGCCATCACCGTGCTGATGCCCGAGCGCGAGACGCGGCGCGCCTTGGCCTGCATCGCCTGGTAGGGCACCAGGGGGTTCACGCACAGCACCAGTCCGACGCCGTAGTCGAGCGCCACCGACGCGTGCACCGTCTTGTTCAGTGCGCCGTCGAGGTAGTGCCGGGTGCCGATGCGCACCGGCGCGAACAGCCCCGGCACCGCGCCCGACGCGATCGCCGCGCGCGAGATCGGAACGTGGTCGTGGCCCGGCGAGCCGAACTCCACCGGTTCGCCCGTGTCGATGTCGGTGGCGACGATGCGCAGCGGCACGCGCGTGCGGCGGAAGTCGTTGGTGCGCCCGGGCTGCGAGAGCAGGTGCGCGAGCTTGCGCTCGGCAGGACTGCCGTCGACCAGTCCGTTGGGCAGAAGGTGCATTGCGCGCTCGATCGCCCGCCACAGCACCGCCTGCGGGCCGAGCAGCGCCTCGCTCAGCCCGGCGCCTACCGACGCGCGCAGCCCCGAGGGCGCCGAGCGCAGCGCGCGCCGCCATTCGCGGTACGCGGGTCGCAGCATCAGCGCCGGATCGAAGTCGGCCTCGACGTCGTCCTCCTCGACGAACATGCGCACCATCCGGTGCGCCGAGATGCCGTTCACCAGTCCGGCGGCGATGAACGCACCGGCGCTCACGCCGACGTAGGTGTCGAGGCGGGTAAGGTCGAGCCCGTCGATCGACTCGGCGAGTGCGCACAACGCGCCGAGTTCGTAGGCGGCGCCCATGAAGCCGCCGCCGGCCAGTGCCAGGCCGATTCGGCCTGGTGTGCCCGGCCGTGCGCGGCCGGTTGCCATGGTGCCTGCCGCTCCGAGCGGCCTTGCCGGCGTGGTCAGGACTCGGCCCTGGCGCGGCGCGCCGCTTTCTTCGCCGGAGCCCTGGCAGCGGCAGCCTTGCGCGGCGCCGCGGCCTTGCGGGCGCGCGCCGGGGCGGTGCCGCTGAGCGCCTGGACGCTCTCGTTGAGCGACTCGACGCGCTTCATCAGCGACTGGATGTCCTTGCTGGTGGGCACGCCCAGCCGCGTCAGCGCCCGCGACACGCGGTCCTCGAACACCTGCTCGAGCTTGTCCCACGACTGGGTCGCCTGCCGGGTGATGTCGCCGGCCGCCTTGCTCACCTTGCCGGTGACCTCGCCGATTCGCTCCTCGGTCATCGCCCGGGTGCGCCGCTGGATGCCCATGCCTTCCCTCACCAGTGCCTCGAATACCTTGCCGCCTTCGGCCTGCGCCTTCGAAAACGCGCCCAGCCCCGCCAGCCAGATCTGCTGCGCCGACTCGCGGATCGCCGCCGCCAGTTGTGTGCCGTCCGGCTTGTCTGCCGCCATCTTCTGGAGTTTCTTCACCATGACGCTGTACCTCGTCGTAGATGCGACGGCGCGGTGGCCGGCGCGGGTTGTGCCTGTTTGCGCAGTCTAGGCAGACCCGCTAGAGCCGACACACTAAAGGAGCGCGGCCGTCGATACAATGGTTGAAACCGATACACGACGGCCCAGGGAAGACCCATGAACTACTTCATCACCGGCGCGACCGGCTTCATCGGTCGCAGGCTCGTGCGCAAGATCCTCGAGCGGCGCGGCTCGGTCGTCTATTTCCTCGTGCGCGACGCTTCCCGCGACAAGCTGGCCCCGCTCTACGCGGCCTGGGGCGTCGATGCGAAGCGCGCGATCCCGATCGTCGGCGACATCGCCCGGCCGGGCCTGGGCATCCGGCCGGCCGATCGCAAGCGGCTCGACGGCAAGATCCGGCACGTGTTCCACCTGGCGGCCATCTACGACCTGAAGGCGGGCGCCGAGGAGCAGGTGACGGTGAACGTGCAGGGCACGCGCCACGTCGTCGAGTTCGCCAACGCGATCGGCGCCGGTTGCCTGAACCACGTCTCGTCGATCGCCGCGGCGGGTCTGTACGAGGGCGTCTTCCGCGAAGACATGTTCGAGGAGGCCGAGAGCCTCGATCATCCCTACTACGCCACCAAGCACGAGTCCGAGGGCATCGTGCGCCGCGAATCGAAGGTGCCGTTCCGCATCTACCGGCCCGGCCTGGTCGTCGGCGACTCGCGCACCGGCGAGATGGACAAGATCGACGGCCCGTATTACTTCTTCAAGCTCATCCAGCGGATGCGTCAGGTCGTTCCGTCGTGGATGCCCACGATCGGCATCGAGGGCGGACGCATCAACATCGTCCCGGTCGACTTCGTCGTCGCGGCGCTCGACCACATCGCGCACGCCAGGGGGCTCGACGGCAGCTGCTTCCATCTGGTCGATCCCGAGCCGATGCGCGTCGGAGACGTGCTCAATGCGTTCGCCAAGGCCGCGCACGCGCCGCTGATGTCGCTGCGGGTCAATGCGGCGCTGGTCGGCTTCATCCCGAAGAGCGTCACGAAGGGGCTGATGGCGCTCACCCCGGTGCGGCGCGTGCGCAACGCCGTCATGAAGGACCTCGGCCTGCCCGAGGACATCCTGCAGTTCGTCAACTATCCGACGCGCTTCGACTGCCGCGAGACGCTGAAGGCGCTCGAAGGCAGCGGCATCGCCTGTCCGCGCCTGGAAAACTACGCCTGGGTGCTCTGGGACTACTGGGAGCGCCACCTCGATCCCGACCTGTTCATCGACCGCACGCTGAAGGGGCAGGTGAGCGGCAAGGTGGTCCTCATCACCGGCGGATCGTCGGGCATCGGGCTAGCGGCCGCGCGCAAGATCGCCGCCGCCGGCGCCACCACCGTCATCTGCGGGCGCGACCAGGCGAAGCTCGACGACGCGCGGCGGCAGGTCGAGGCCGACGGCCACAAGCTGGTCACCTTCGCGGTCGACCTCGCCAGCACCGAAGACTGCGATCGCATGACGCGCTGGCTGACCGACGAGTTCGGCGGCGTCGACGTGCTGGTGAACAATGCCGGGCGCTCGATCCGCCGCGGCATCGAATCGAGCTTCGAGCGCTTCCACGACCTCGAACGCACGATGCAGCTGAACTACTACGGCGCGGTGCGCGTCACCATGGGCCTGCTGCCGAAGATGGTCGAGCGGCGCCGCGGCCACATCGTCAACATCAGCTCGATCGGCGTGCTCACCAACGCGCCGCGCTTCTCCGCCTACGTCGCGTCGAAGGCCGCGCTCGACGCCTGGACGCGTTGCGCCGCCAGCGAATTCGCCGACGTTGGCGTCACCTTCACCACGATCAACATGCCGCTGGTGCGCACGCCGATGATCGCGCCCACCAAGCTGTACCAGAACGTGCCCACGCTGACGCCGGAGGAGGCGGCCGACCTGGTGAGCCAGGCGATCGTCTACAAGCCGGTGCGCATCGCCACGCGGCTGGGCATCGCGGGGGAGGTGATGCACGCGCTGGTGCCGAAGATCGCGCAGATCGTGATGAACACCACGTTCCGCATGTTCCCCGATTCCGATGCCGCTCGCGGTGCGAAGGAGGCCACCGGCAAGCCGCCGCAGCTCAGCGCGGACCAGGTCGCGTTCCAGCAGCTGATGCGCGGCATCCACTTCTAGCCGCATCGATCGCCTCGATCGTGTGCGCCCAGACCTCGCGATCGTAGGCCAGCTCGACGTGGCCGCGCGCGGCCAGTTCGATCGTGCGCGCCCCGTCCAGCGTCTGGATCGGCTGCGGTGCGACGATGTTGTCGTGCAGCGACAGGATCACGGTGAACGGCACGCCGGCGCGGGTGCCCTCTCGGGCAGCGAGCGCGCGCAGCCAGTCGCTGTCCAGCCGCATCTGCGCGACGTTGCGCCCGAACCCGAATTGCGCCAGCCAGGTGCCGCGGTGTGGCGTGCCGAGCGTCACCACCGCGCCGATCGGCTCGCCGCCGCGTGCGGCGATGAACGCGCGCACCGCCAGCCCGCCCATGCTGTGCGCCACGACCGCGATCCGCGTCGCGCCGGTGCGCGCGCGCAGCCGCTCGATGCCCGCGGCGATGACCGGAACGTAGTCGTCGATCGGCCCGAAAGCCGGCTCGAGGTTCACCGATTCCAGCGGATGCCCGCGCGCAGCCAGCCGGCGGGCGAACGCATGCCAGATGCCGCGGTTGCAGAAATAGCCGTGCACCAGCAGCACCGGCACGCGACTGGCGTCCGCGCCGCTGGGCAGCGGTCGAGCGCCATAGCGGATCTGCGCGTAGCCGAAGGTGCGCAGCGATGCGACGATCTCGCCCGCCCAGGCGCGCAGCGCCGCCGCCAGCCCCGGACGCAGGTCGGGGCGGGCGAGCCGGCGCTGCCACGCGCCGATCGCGAATTGCTGCCCGAGGATCGCGGCGTGCGCCATGAGCGCGACGCTCGCGGCCGCGACGAGCGCGCTGCCCGCCTGCCAGCCCTGCGCGCGGTGCAGCCACAGTGCGAGTTCCACCACACCGAAGGCGATCGCCGCTGCGAACCCCGCCAGCAGGCGCTGGATCATGCCGCTGCGCTCGCCGCTTCGCCGAAGGCAGGCGCCGCGCGGCCCGTGAGGCGCGCAGCCAGCCCGCTGGCCAGGCGCGCGGTGATGCCGTAGATCGACAGCTGCGGATTGGCCCCGATCGAAGTCGGGAAGATCGACCCGTCGTGCACCGACAGGTTCGCCAGCCGCCAGTGCACGCCCTCGGGCCCGACCACGCCACGCTGCTCGTCGGCGGCCATCGGGCAGCCTCCCATCACATGAGCCGAGACCACGCGCAGCAGCAGCGGCTTCATCGGCAGCGCCCCGATCGCCGCGCGGGCCTCGGGCCAGCTGCGGTAGCCCGAGGCGAGCTCGTGCACCGGGTAGACGGCCTGTGCGCCGGCCTCGAACTGGATCTGCGCCATCGACAGCAGCGCGCGGCGCGCGCCGTCGAGAATGAACTCGGTGAGCGGGTAGTCGAGCACCGGCGAGCCGTCGCTGCGCAATTCGACCCGGCCGCCCGCGGCCTGCGGGTGAAAACCGTCGCGCATCAGCGCGAGCAGCGCGTGCGTGCGGTTGAAGTCGGTCATCTGCTGGGCATGCGCGTTGCCGAAGCCCTGCAGCGTGGTCGCGAACAGCACCGGATGGATCGGCGGCGCCTCCAGCTTGTAGCCGATCGGCCCGTCGATCGGCCCGCCGTCGAGGAAATGGTCGCTGTAGACCGTCTGCGGGGCGCCGGCAAAGCCGTCGACCCGGTGATCGAAGGTCGCGGCCGAAACCACGACCGGGTGCAGAAAGGTGCGCGCGCCGGTGAGCCGGTGCGGGTCGGGGGCGTCCGAGCGCAGCAGCAGGGCAGGGCTGTTGATCGCGCCGCCGGCGAGCACGAAGTGGGCGGCCCTCACGCGGGTGCGCTGGCCGCTCGGGCGCAGCCCTTCGGCGTCGAGCCAGTGAACGTCCAGCGCCTCGACGCGCCCGCCGGCAAGCTCGAGTCGCGCGGCGCGCGCGCGCGTGAACAGCGTGGCCCCGGCGTCGAGCGCCGCAGGCACCGTGGTCACCAGCATCGACTGCTTCGCGTTGGTCGGGCAGCCCACGCCGCAATACCCGAGGTTCAGGCAGCCGCGAACGTTGCGCTGGATCGCGGGTGCCGGAATGCCCAGCCGGCCGGCGCCGCGGCGCAGCAGTTCGTTGTTCTCGTTCGGCGGCATGAGCCACGGCCCGATCGACAGCCGCCGCTCGGCGCGCTCGAACCACGGATACAGCGCCTCGGGCGTGAAGTCGGCCAGCCCGTAGTGCTCGCGCCACCAGTCGAGCGTGGGAGCGGGCGTGCGAAAGCTCGAGGTCCAGTTGACCGTCGTCGAGCCGCCGACGCAGCGCCCCTGCAGGATGTTGATCGCCTTGTCTTTCGTCTTGCGCGCCGCCGACTCCTGGTAAAGCTGCGGATACGCGTCGGACTCGCGCATGCGGAAGTCGCGCGAGCTCTTCAGCGGGCCTTCCTCGATCATCAGCACGCGCAGGCCGGCGCGCGCCAGGATCTCCGCGCTCACCCCGCCGCCGGCGCCGGTGCCCACGATCGCCACGTCGCAGTCGAACTGCGCGGGCAGCGTCGCGGCGGTGGCGTCGATCACCTTCCAGCCGCGCGCCAGGCCTTCGGCCACCGGATCCGGAAAACTGCTCATGGGGTGCGTGCTCCGTCGGAAATCGCGCCGGGCGCGTGGCGAGGGCGTCTCACAGCCGCGGCGGCCCGTCGTAGCCGATCGCCGCCCAGTGCGCGGGCTCGGCGTACCAGCTGCCGGCGACCAGGTCGTGCAGCGCGTGGTAGGCGCTCTGCAGCAATTCGAGCCGATGCGTGCGCCATCGCTGCAGCACCGCCGACACTTCGGCGACGCCGGCTTCGCGCCACCGCTGCGTGAGGCCCGCGAGCGCAAGGCGCGTCGGCGCGAGCGCCATCAGCGCGAACAGCTGCGCGAGCTCGTCCTGCGCGGCCGGAGACAGCGCGGCGATCGCTGCCTCGACCGCGGCGCTCGCCTCGGCGATCGCGAGCGCGCGCTGCGCGCCGCCGGAGGGCAATGCGCCGTCGAGGATGGCCGGCACGACGCCGGCCAGCACCTCGCGCCGGTTGGCGGCCGGGTCGCGCACGGCGAGCCACGATGCGGTCCCGCCTGCGGCCAGCAATGCGCCGCCGACCAGGCCGAGCTTCAGGAACGTTCGACGTCGAACCATGAGCCGATTCTAGGCGAGCAGGGTAGAGGTCCATCTCTAAAGCGGGCCGCGTGTGCGCCGCCCGCTTGGACTCGAGCGCCGCCTGCGGCAGACTCGGCCTTCATGGCGACGGATCACGGACAACGGCTGCAGCAGACCGCCAGCGAAGTGGCGCGGATGCGCGCTGCGATCGGCGCCGATGCGCAGACGCGCGCGTGGACGCAGGCGCTGAAGAACTGGCAGGCGCACCGCCTCGCCCGCACGCATGCCGACCTGCTGGCCGAACCGCGCCACGGGGCGGCCGCGCGCTTCTTCCTGCAAGACCTGTACGGCGCGAAGGATTTCTCGCAGCGCGATGCCGAGCTTGCGCGGCTCGTGCCGATGCTGGTGCGCCTGCTGCCCGAGCCGGCGCTGGCGACGATCGCCGACGCGATCGAGATGGACGCGCTGTCCGAGCGCCTCGACCTGGCAATGGCGACGCTGTTGCGCGAGTCCGACCCGCTGGCGATCGACGAGCCCGCGTACGCCGACGCCTATCGGCGCGCCGGCTCGCGGCGCGATCGCGAGCGCCAGATCGAATTGATCGGCGCGATCGGGCAGTCGCTCGACCGGTTGGTGCGCCATCCGATGCTGGGCCGGCTGCTCAAGGCGATGGGCGGGCCGGCGCGCGTCGCGGGGCTGTCGCAGATGCACGAGTTCCTGGTGCGCGGCTTCGAGGCGTTTCGTGCGATCGGCGGCGCCTCGGGCTTCCTCGCGCGCCTCGAGGCGCGCGAGCGCGCGATCCTCGAGGCGCTCTATGCGGGGGCGCGAGCCGGCTGGAGCGAGCAGGCCGCAGGCCTCGCGTCGTCTGCAGGCCCTCCGTCGTCCGCTTGAGCCGGGCGCTGCATTCGGCTATACTTCCCGGTTCCTTGCCGCACGGCGCATCGACGCAATCTCGCCGGCGGCCTTCGTCCACAAGGTACGCCCGCGCGACATCACGTGAAGGGCACGCGTCGAGACAGCAGTCCCCTCGTGGGGATGCGGCGGCCGTCCGGTTGCCGCGGGGTGCGCCCCGGTCTGTCGTCGAACCAGGAGAACCGATGCGTCACTACGAAATCGTGCTGATCGTCCACCCCGACCAGAGCGAGCAGGTGCCCGCGATGATCGAGCGGTACAAGGCGATGATCGAATCCCAGCAGGGCAAGATCCACCGGATCGAAGACTGGGGCCGGCGCCAGCTGACCTACCCGATCCAGAAAATGGCCAAGGCCCACTACGTGCTGGCCAACATCGAATGCGGCAAGCCCACGCTCGACGAGCTCGAGCACGCGTTCCGCTTCAACGACGCGGTGCTGCGCCACCTCATCGTCGCGATGAAGAAGGCCGAGACGGGCCCGTCGCCGATGTGGAAGCAGATCCAGAAGGAAGAGGCCCGCAAGGTCGCTTCCGAGGCGCCGCAGGCCTGAGGGCGCGCGGGCGCTGCCCACGGCTTGCTGCGCGGTGCGAACCGAAGCTGCCAACCTGGCCAACCGAGCGGGAAACCGAGTGGGTGACGGGGCGGCCAACCGCGTCGAGCTGTCCGGCGTGCTCGTCGAGCGCGAGGCGCTGCGGTATACGCCGGCCGGCATCGCGATGCTGAACGCGCGGCTCAGCCACGGCTCCGAGGCGATCGAGGCAGGGCAGCCCAGGCAGCTCGACTTCGAACTGCCGGTGCGCTTCGCCGGGTCGATCGCGGCGCGCGCCGACCGGCTCTCGCTGGGCGAGCAGCTCGTCGTCACCGGCTTTCTCGCGCCGCGCCGCCGCCAGTCGAAGTCGCTCGTGCTGCACGTCACCGACTTCGCCTCGCCGGGCCGATCAACGAACTGAACTGACACCTGACACGAAAGAGAGAACACCATGGCCTTTTTCCGCCGCGGTTCCAAGGACAAGAAACCCCGCCGTGCGTCGCAGAGCGCGCTGTTCAAGCGCAAGAAGTTCTGCCGCTTCACCGCCGAGAAGATCGAGTGGATCGACTACAAGGACGTCGACCTGCTGAAGGACTTCATCACCGACACCGGCAAGATCATCCCGGCGCGCCTCACCGGCACCAAGGCGCGCTACCAGCGCCAGCTGCAGGACGCGATCAAGCGCGCGCGCTTCCTCGCGCTGCTGCCGTACACCGACAACCACTGAGCCGGGGAACCTCCAGATGCAAGTCATCCTGCTCGAAAAGCTCGTCAACCTGGGCCAGCTCGGCGACGTCGTGAAGGTGCGCGACGGCTACGCGCGCAACTTCCTGATCCCGCAGGGCAAGGCGCGCCGCGCCACCGAGGCGGCGATCAAGGAATTCGAGGCGCGTCGCGCCGAACTCGAGAAGGCGCAGGCCGACCGCCTGACGGCTGCGCAGGCGATGGGCGCAAAACTCGACGGCACCGTCGTGCGCATCGCCGAGAAGGCCGGCGTCGACGGCCGCCTGTTCGGTTCGGTCACCAACTTCGACATCGCCGAAAACCTGAAGAAGATGGGTTTCGAGGTCGAGAAGGGCATGGTCCGCATGCCGGCCGGTCCGCTGAAGTCGATCGGCGACGCCACCGTCGACGTCGCGCTGCACACCGACGTGGTGGTGCAGGTCACCGTGACGGTCGTTGCCGAGGCTGCCTGATCAGCCTCACCGAGCGGTCCGCATTGCGCGGTCCGCGACCGCGGGCCGCCGCCGCGCGAGCTCGCGCAATGGAACTCGGGACGGGGCGCTGCGGCGCCCCGTTTCGATTCGGGCGACGCTTCGCTTGCCCGCATCGATTCGAAGGGCGCGGCGCCGCGTTTTTCTCTAAGATGTGGGGCTGATTCCCCCGCCCATCCGCAGTCCCCGAGCCTCGATGTCAGCAGTTCCCAGTTCCTTGCCGGGCGACGATCCGCAGGTCGCCGCGCTGCGAGTGCCACCGCATTCGATCGAGGCCGAGCAGGCGGTGCTCGGCGGCCTGCTGCTCGACAACGTCGCCTTCGACCGCGTCGCCGACGTGCTGCGCGAGGAAGACTTCTACCGGCACGACCACCGGCTGATCTGGCGCCAGATCGCGCGGCTGATCGAGCGCGGTCAGCCGGCCGACGTGGTCACCGTCTACGAGGCGCTGCAGACGGCCGGCAAGGCCGAGGAGTCGGGCGGGCTCGCCTACCTGAACTCGCTCGCGCAGGAGACGCCGTCGGCCGCCAACATCCGCCGCTACGGCGAGATCGTTCGCGACCGCTCGATCCTGCGCAAGCTGATCTCCACCTCCGACGAGATCTCCACCTCGGCGCTCAATCCGCAGGGCAAGGACACGCGGCAGCTGCTCGACGAGGCCGAGTCGAAGGTGTTCCAGATCTCGGAGGACGGCGCGCGCGGACAGGCCGGCTTCCAGCCGCTGCCCGACCTGCTCGGCAAGGTGGTCGAGCGCATCGACGAGCTCTACAACCAGAACAACCCCAACGACGTCACCGGCGTGCCCACCGGCTACGTCGACCTCGACCGGATGACCTCGGGGCTGCAGCCGGGCGACCTGGTGATCGTGGCTGGACGGCCCTCGATGGGCAAGGCGCAGCCGCTCGATGCGAGGGTGCGCCTGCGTTCTGGCTGGAAGGCGATGGGCGACATCGCGGTGGGCGATTCACTGGCATCGATCGACGGCAGGCCGTCGATCGTGACCGGTGTCTATCCACAAGGCGAACGCCAGGTCTACCGGATCAGGTTCTCCGACGGCCGGTCCGCGGAGTGTTGCGACGAGCACCTTTGGCGCGTTTATTTTCGCGAGTGGTCTGCGCCGCGCGTCCTCAGTACCGCGAAGCTTCGCGAGATGCTGGGCCGCGTCCGCTACCGCAACCGCCTCTGGATCGACCTGCCGTCAGGCGACTTCGGCAGTGACGATCCGTTGCCGGTCGATCCCTGGGTATTGGGGGCCTTGCTTGGCGACGGTTGCCTGCGGCGGGCTTCGGTCATGTTCTCGACCGCGGCCGCAGACCTGCTCGAGCGGATGCGCACCCGCGTCGGCAACGAGCTGATCCTTCAGCACGCATGGAGATACGACTGGCGCATCGTGCAGCCGAACCGGGGCGCGCGCGCGGGTCATCAAGGGCGGCATCCCAATCCGCTGAAAGTGCAACTCGAGTCCCTGGGCCTGTGGGGTGCGGGTTCGGTCGACAAGTTCATTCCGCGCGCCTACCTTGACGCGGGTCGTCAGGCCAGGCTCGACCTCTTGCGCGGGATCCTCGATACCGACGGACGGGTCGAGCGCTGGGGAACCGTCCGGCTCTCCACCGCCAGCGAAAGGCTGGCCCTGGGAGTCCAGGAACTGGTGCGGTCGCTCGGCGGCTGGTGCGCCATCGCGACGAAACGCCCGACGTTCCGGGTCGACGGCGAGCGTCGCGATGGCCTGCCGGCATTCGTCTGCACGATCGCGCATCCCGATCCGTCAAGCCTGTTCCTGATGGAAGCCAAGGCGTCTCGCGTTGCGAAAAGACGTGTCCGCCGGAAGCTGCCGGTCATCGCGTCGATCGAGCCGACCCGTCGCGCTCCGGTGCAATGCATTTCGGTGTCGCACCCGAGCAGGCTCTACATCACCGACGATTACGTGGTCACGCACAACACGTCGCTCGCGCTGAACATCGCCGAGCACGTCGCGGTCGACCAGGGCCTGCCTGTGGCGGTGTTCTCGATGGAGATGGGCGCGACGCAACTGGCGATGCGGATGGTGTGCTCGGTCGGCCGTCTCGACCAGCAACGGCTGCGCACCGGACGGCTCGTCGACGACGACTGGCCGCGCTTGACCAGCGCGATCCAGAAGATGCAGGACGCGCAGCTTTTCATCGACGAGACGCCGGCGCTGAACGCGCTCGAACTGCGCGCGCGCGCACGGCGCCTGTCGCGGCAGTGCGGCAAGCTCGGCCTGATCGTCGTCGACTACCTGCAGTTGATGTCCTCGACCTCGACCGGCGAGAACCGCGCGACCGAAATCTCGGAAATCTCGCGCGCGCTCAAGGCGCTCGCCAAGGAGCTCGACTGCCCGGTCATCGCGTTGTCGCAGCTCAATCGCTCGCTCGAGCAACGCCCGAACAAGCGGCCGGTGATGTCGGATCTGCGCGAATCGGGCGCGATCGAGCAGGATGCAGACGTGATCGTCTTCATCTATCGCGACGAGGTCTACAACCCCGATTCGACAGACAAGGGCGTTGCCGAGATCATCATCGGCAAGCAGCGCAACGGGCCGATCGGCACGGTGCGCCTGACCTTCGTCGGGCAGTACACCAAGTTCGAAAACTTCACTGCCGGGGTCTGAGCCGCTGCGCGCGCTGCGCATGCCGGGCCGCTAGCGCGCGAGGATGACGCATGGACCTACCGGGTATCGACGAGATCGAATCCGCGGCGCGCATCGTCTACGAGACCATGCCGCCCACGCCGCAGTACCGCTGGCCGCTGCTGTGCCAGGAAGCCGGCACCGAGGTCTGGCTGAAGCACGAGAACCACACCCCGGTGGGCGCGTTCAAGGTGCGCGGCGGGCTCGTCTATTTCTCCCGCCTCGCTACGGAGAAGAGCGTTCCCGGCGTGGTGACCGCCACTCGCGGCAACCACGGTCAGTCGGTCGCGATCTGCGCGAGCCGCTACGGCATCCCGGCTACGGTGGTCGTGCCGCGCGGCAACAGCGTCGAGAAGAATGCCGCGATGCGCGCGCTCGGTGCGACGATCGTCGAGCACGGCGCCGACTTCCAGGAAGCGCGTGAATTCGCCGGACAGCTCGCCGCCCGCGACGGCCTGCACTTCGTGCCGTCGTTCGATCGCACCCTGGTTGCCGGCGTGGCCACCGCGGCGCTCGAACTGCTGCGGGCCGTGCCCGGCATCGACACGCTCTACGTGCCGATCGGCCTCGGTTCGGGCATCTGCGGCGCGGTGGCCGCCCGCGACGCGCTCGGGCTGCGGGTCGAAGTGGTCGGCGTCGTCTCCGCGCATGCGCGCGCCTACGCCGTCTCGTTCGCCGCGCATCGCCCGATCGAATCCCCGGTCAGCACCGTGCTGGCCGACGGCCTCGCCTGCCGCACCCCCGATCCGCAGGCGCTCGAGATCATCTGCCGTTCGGTCGATCGCGTCGTCGAAGTCAGCGACGAAGAAGTCGCCGACTCGATCCGCATCCTCTTTCGCGCCACGCACAACTGCGCCGAAGGCGCTGGCGCAGCCGCCTTCGCCGCCGTGCGCCAGGAAAAACACCGCCTCGCCGGGCGCAAGGTCGCCGCGATGCTCACCGGCGCGAACGTCGACGCCGACGTCTACGCACGCCTCCTCGCTCCCTCACCTTGAAGCAACAGAACCGCTCTGAGCGGGCCTCGGGGGCGCCGGGCGGACGCTGGGGGCTCTGGGCGGGCCGCCGTCGCCGGGCCGGGCAACGGGGCTGTGCCGCATCTCGGGCATTAGGCGAGCGGCGGGCTACCGAAAGCAAAATGGCGGGACCCGTCGCCGTCGGGCGCGCAGCGCCCGTCGGCCGCGGGTGCCATTTTGCGAGGTAGACGCCGGAAGCCCCGCGCAGCGGGGCCGAAGCCTTTTGCCCGAGATGCGGCACAGATGCGGCACAGCCCCGTTGCCCGGCCCGGCGACGGCGGCCCGCCCAGAGCCCCCAGCGTCCGCCCGGCGCCCCCGAGGCCCGCTCAGAGCGCGTCGGTGGCGAAGTCGGCCAGTCGCGAGCGTTCCCCGCGCTGCAGCGCCACGTGCCCCGCGTGCGCCCAGCCCTTGAACCGATCGACGACGTAGGTGAGCCCCGACGACCCCTCGGTGAGATAAGGCGTGTCGATCTGCGCGATGTTGCCCAGGCAGACGACCTTCGTCCCCGGTCCGGCGCGCGTGACCAGCGTCTTCATCTGCTTCGGCGTGAGGTTCTGCGCCTCGTCGATGATCAGGAACTTGTTGCTGAACGTGCGACCGCGCATGAACGACAGCGCCTTCACCTTCACCCGGTTGCGGATCAGGTCGATGGCGGCCGCGCGTCCCCATTCGCCCGCCGAGGGATCGCTCTGGTTGAGCACCTCGAGGTTGTCCTCGAGCGCGCCCATCCACGGCTGCATCTTCTCTTCCTCGGTGCCCGGCAGGTAGCCGATGTCCTCGCCCACCGGCACGGTGGCGCGGGTCATGATGATTTCGCTGAACCGCTTGGTTTCGAGCACCTGCACCAGGCCCGCGGCGAGCGTGAGCAGCGTCTTGCCGGTGCCGGCCTGCCCGAGCAGCGACACGAAGTCGATCTCCGGGTTCATCAGCAGGTTCAGCGCGAAGTTCTGCTCGCGGTTGCGCGCGGTGATTCCCCAGACCGCGTTCTTGTGGTGCCCATAGTCGCGCAGCGTCTGCAGCACCGCGGTGCGTCCGGCGATCTCGCGCACCTGCGCCACCAGCGGCATGTCGCCTTCGTAGTAGACGAACTGGTTGAGCAGCAGCGACGACACCAGCGGCCCGCTGATCCGATAGAAGGTCTGCCCGCCTTGCTGCCACGACTCGATGCCCTTGCCGTGCTTCTCCCAGAAGTCGGCCGGCAGCTGCATCACGCCGGTGTAGAGCAGGTCGGTGTCTTCGAGGACCTGGTCGTTGAAGTAGTCCTCGGCCGGCAGGCCCATCGTGCGGGCCTTGATCCGCATGTTGATGTCTTTCGACACCAGCACCACCTGGCGGTCGGGCAACTGGTCCTGCATCACGCGGACCACGCCGAGGATCTGGTTGTCGGCCTTGCCCATCGGCAAGGTCGACGGCAGCATCGGCGCGATCGCCTGCGTCTGGAAGAACAGGCGCCCTTGCGCGTCGCGGTTGCCCAGCGCCGACAGCACGAGTCCCTGCTCGATGTCGCCGCCGGCGGCGATCAGCGCGTCGAGCGAGCGGCTCACCTGCCGCGCGTTGCGCGACACCTCCGACATCCCCTTCTTGTGGTTGTCGAGCTCCTCGAGCGTCATCATCGGCAGGTAGACGTCATGCTCGGCGAAGCGGAACAGGCAGCTCGGGTCGTGCATCAGCACGTTGGTGTCGAGCACGAAAAGCTTGGGCGGGCGGGCGGCCTGCCGGCGCGGCTCGCGCGCGGCGGTCGCGCCGGCGCGGGCGCCGGCCGCGCGGGCAGCCGGGGCGCGCGAAGGCGCTCGCGCGGCCGGCG
>MEED01000016.1 GCA_001724855.1 Lautropia sp. SCN 69-89 | reverse complement strand
GCGCCGGCGCGGGCGCCCGCCGCGCGGGCAGCCGGGGCGCGCGAAGGCGCTCGCGCGGCCGGCGCGGGCTCGGCCACGGGCGCGCGGGCCGGAGCAGGCGCCTTGGCGGGCAGCACCGCCGGCCCCGCCGAGAGCAGCGCGGCCGGGGAGGGCGCTTGCGCCGGGCGCGTCGCTTTCGGGGACGGCTGCGCTTGCGTCGGCTTCGCGCCGGCCGCGCGCGCGGCGCTCATCGGCACGACTTCGTGCGCGGCGGCGCGCTCCGACTTCGGCGGTCGGGGCGCGGCAGGTCGCGTGGCACGCGCCTCGACGGCGCTGGAGATGTCGAGAAGGGTGGCGGGCTTGCCCGGTGGCTTGGGAAGCGGCATGGTGGGATCGATCAGGAGGGGAAAATCAGGAGATCGATCGCACGACCTCCAGCACTTCGGAAACGTGGGCCGGCACCTTCACGCCGCGCCATTCGTGCGCGAGCTTGCCGGCGGCGTCGATGACGAAGGTGCTGCGCTCGATGCCGCGCACCTGCTTGCCGTACATCGTCTTCTGCTTCATCACCCCGAACAGTTCGCACAGCGTTTCGTCGGGATCGGAGATCAGCTCGTACGGCAAGCCCAGCTTCGCCTTGAAGCCGTCGTGCGACTTCATGCTGTCGCGCGAGGCGCCGAGCACGACCGCGCCGGCCGCGACGAACGCCGGATGGTGATCGCGGAACTCGCCGGCTTCGGCGGTGCAGCCGGGCGTGTGGTCCTTCGGATAGAAGAACAGGACGAGCTTTCGGCCCTTCAGGCTCGACAACCTGACTTCGCCGCCGGTGGAGGCAGCGCTGAAATCGGGAACCTTCCTGCCGACCGTGACGCTCAACGAACCCTCTGCAGGCCAATCGGTGTATCTGCCTGCAACATAACACAGACCGGAATCAGCGCATCAGCAGCGCGGCCAGCACGCGCCGCCCTTCCATCATCAGGATGTTGTAGGTGCGGCACGCCGCCTGTGTGTCCATCACGTCGAGGCCGATGCGCGCCCGCGCCAGCGACGCGGTGAGCGCCGGGTGCGGAAAGCGTTGCCGCTCGCCGGTGCCCAGCAGCACCAGCTCGGGCTCGCGCGCGAGCAGCGCCTCGAAGTGCGCCGGCTCGAGCGCGTCGAACGCATCGACCTCCCAGGCGACGATGTCGCCGTCGGGCGCGACGAGCAGCGAATGCGCGTAGCGCCGCCGGTTGATTTCGACGTAGCCGGGCCCATAGGCGGTGACGGTGTTCAGCGTCGTCGGCGCAGCGGCATGAAGCTTCATCGGGACTCCGTTCGCGGCCTCGCGCGAGGGGCGCTAAGCCACTGAAAATGCTACATTAATCATGAGTTCGCCCCGCGAGTTTTCGCGCATCAAGCGCCTTCCGCCCTACGTCTTCAACATCACGGCGGAACTGAAGATGGCCGAGCGCCGCCGCGGCGAAGACGTCATCGACATGAGCATGGGCAACCCCGACGGTCCGGCTCCGCAGCACATCATCGACAAGCTGGTCGAAGCCTCGCAGCGCCCGCACACGCACGGCTATTCGGTCTCCAAGGGCATCCCGCGGCTGCGCAAGGCGATCTCCGACTGGTACAAGCGGCGCTACCAGGTCGACGTCGACCCCGAGACCGAGGCCATCGTCACCATCGGCTCGAAGGAAGGCATCGCGCACCTGATGCTCGCCACGCTCGATCGCGGCGACGTCGTGCTCGTCCCGAACCCGAGCTACCCGATCCACATCTACGGCGCGGTCATCGCCGGCGCCGAGACGCGCCCGGTGCGCATGACGCCCGGCGTCGACTTCCTCGAAGAGCTCGAGCGCGCGGTGCGCGAAACCTCGCCCAAGCCGAAGATGATGATCCTCGGCTTCCCGAGCAACCCCACCGCCAAGTGCGTCGACATGGGCTTCTTCGAGCGCGTGATCGCGCTCGCGCGCGAGCACGACATCATCGTGGTGCACGACCTCGCCTACGCCGACATCGTGTTCGACGACTACCGCGCGCCCTCGATCATGCAGGTGCCGGGCGCGCGCGACGTGGCGGTCGAGTTCTTCACGATGAGCAAGAGCTACAACATGGCCGGCTGGCGCATCGGCTTCATGGTCGGCAACGCCGAGCTGGTCGCCGCGCTCGCGCGCATGAAGAGCTATCACGACTACGGCACCTTCACGCCGATCCAGGTGGCCGCGATCGCCGCGCTCGACGGCCCGCAAGACTGCGTCGAGGAGGCGCGCCAGAAGTACCAGCTGCGCCGCAACGTGCTGGCCAAGGGCCTGCAGGAAGCCGGCTGGGACGTCGAGGTGCCGCGCGCGTCGATGTACATCTGGGCGCGCATTCCGGAACCCTACCGCGCAATGGGCTCGCTCGAATTCGCGAAGAAACTGCTGGTCGACGCGAAGGTCGCGGTGTCGCCGGGCATCGGCTTCGGCGAATTCGGCGACGATCACGTGCGCTTCGCGCTGATCGAGAACGAGCAGCGCATCAGGCAGGCGGTGCGCGGCATCAAGGAGATGTTCCGCAAGGACGGTCTCATCCGGATCGCGGCCTGACATGAGCAACGGAAAATTCGGGCCGGTCCGGGTCGGGCTGCTGGGTATCGGTACGGTCGGCGGTGGCACCTTCGAGGTGCTCAGGCGCAACCAGGACGAAATCAAGCGCCGCGCGGGGCGCAGCATCGAGATCACCACGGTGGCCGACCTCGACGTGGCGCGCGCGCGCGCGATCGTCGGCGACTCGGTGCGCGTGGTGGGCGATGCGCGCGAAGTGGTCAACGACCCGCAGATCGACGTGGTGGTCGAGCTCATCGGCGGCTACGGCATCGCGCGCACGCTGGTGCTCGAGGCGATCGAGCGCGGCAAGCACGTGGTCACCGCCAACAAGGCGCTGCTCGCGGTTCACGGCAACGAGATCTTCCTCGCGGCCTCGAAGAAGGGCGTGATGGTCGCGTTCGAGGCGGCAGTGGCCGGCGGCATCCCGATCATCAAGGCGCTGCGCGAAGGGCTCACCGCGAATCGCATCGAGTGGATCGCCGGCATCATCAACGGCACCACCAACTTCATCCTGTCCGAGATGCGCGACAAGGGCCTGCCGTTCGACACGGTGCTGAAGGAGGCGCAGCGACTGGGCTACGCCGAGGCCGACCCGACCTTCGACATCGAGGGCATCGACGCCGCGCACAAGGCCACGATCCTGTCGGCCATCGCCTTCGGCATCCCGATGCAGTTCGACAAGTGCTACGTCGAAGGCATCACGAAGCTGCAGGCCGAAGACATCCGTTACGCCGAGCAGCTCGGCTACCGGATCAAGCTGCTCGGCATCACGCGGCGCCGCGACGGCACCGACGGCGAGCCGGCGGGCATCGAGTTGCGCGTGCACCCCACGCTGATCCCTTCACGCCGGCTGATCGCCAACGTCGAGGGCGCGATGAACGCGGTCTGGGTCAAGGGCGACGCGGTGGGCCACACGATGTACTACGGCAAGGGCGCCGGCGCCGAGCCCACCGCCAGCGCCGTCATCGCCGACCTGGTCGACGTCGCGCGCACTTTCACCGCCGACCCCGAGAACCGGGTGCCGCACCTGGCGTTCCAGGCCGAGGCGCTCTCCGACGAGCCGATCCTGCCGATCGAGGCGGTGCAGACCGCCTACTACCTGCGGCTGCGCGTGGCCGACGAGCCGGGCGTGCTCGCCGACATCACGCGCATCCTGGCCGATGCGCGCATCTCGATCGACGCGGTGCTGCAGCGCGAGCCGGCCGAAGGCGAGAACCAGACCGACATCATCCTGCTCACGCATCGCACGATCGAGCGCCAGATCATCACCGCGATTGCGCGCATCGAGGCGCTGCCCACGGTGCTGTCGCAGGCGATCCGCATCCGCCTCGAAGACCTGAACTGATCCCGCTCGCACGCCCGATGAAATACCTGTCGACCCGCGGCGGCATGCCGCCGGCCCGTTTCACCGAGATCCTCTTGGGCGGACTTGCGCCCGACGGCGGCCTGGTCGTGCCCGAGCACTATCCGCGCATCGACGCGGCCACGCTCGCGAGCTGGCGCAAGCTGTCGTATCCGGCGCTCGCCTTCGAGATCCTGCGCCTGTACGCCGACGACCTGCCCGAGGCCGACCTTCGCGCGCTGATCGATCGCACCTACACCGCGCAGACCTTCGGCTCGGCCGATATCACGCCGCTGCACACGCTCGAACCGGGCCTGCACCTGCTGCGGCTGTCCAACGGCCCCACGCTCGCGTTCAAGGACGTCGCGATGCAGCTGCTCGGCCAGCTGTTCGAATACGTGCTGGCGAAGCAGGGCAGGGAACTGAACATCCTCGGCGCCACCTCGGGCGACACCGGCAGCGCGGCCGAATACGCGATGCGCGGCCGGCGCGGCATCCGCGTCTTCATGCTGTCGCCGCACGGGCGCATGAGCCCGTTCCAGACCGCGCAGATGTTCTCGCTCGACGACCCGAACATCTTCAACATCGCGGTCGACGGTGTCTTCGACGACTGCCAGGACATGGTGAAGGCGGTCTCGAACGACCTCGCGTTCAAGCAGCGCTACGCGATCGGCACCGTCAACTCGATCAACTGGGCGCGCGTGGTCGCGCAGGTGGTCTACTACTTCAAGGGCTTCTTCGCGGCGACCGAAGGCGACTCGCAGCCGGTGTCGTTCGCGGTGCCCTCGGGCAACTTCGGCAACGTGCTGGCGGGGCACATCGCGCGCATGATGGGCCTGCCGATCTCGCGGCTGGTCGTGGCCACCAACGAGAACGACGTGCTCGACGAGTTCTTCCGCACCGGCCGCTACCGGCCGCGCGGTGCCGCCGAGACCCACCAGACCAGCAGCCCGTCGATGGACATCTCCAAGGCCTCGAACTTCGAGCGCTTCGTCTACGACCTGGTCGGCGCCGACGCCGCGCGCGTGGCCGCGATGTGGCGCGGGCTCGACCAGCGCGGCGAATTCGACGTCGCCGGCACCCCCGAGTTCGCGCGGCTGCGCGAATTCGGCTTCGTCTCGGGCTGCAGCCGCCACGCCGACCGCCTCGCGACGATCCGCGAGGTGCGCGCGCGCTACGGCGTCACGATCGACACGCACACCGCCGACGGCTACCACGTGGCGCAGCCATGGCGCGAGCCCGGCGTGCCGATGGTCTGCCTCGAAACCGCGCAGGCGGCCAAGTTCGCCGACGCAATTCGCGAGGCGATCGGCGAGGAAGCGCCGCGTCCGCCTGGCTTCGAAGACCTCGAATCGCGGCCGCAGCGCTTTCACCGGATGGCGGCCGACGTCGAGGCACTCGAGCGCTACATCGCGGAACGCTGCGCGGACTGAGCCCCTGCCCGCGGCAGGTTACCGGCGCCGCGCTACACTGCATCGGGTACGCTTGGTTCGACATGAAAGTATTCGGCTTTGCAGGCTATTCCGGCTCGGGCAAGACCACGTTGATCGAGCAGCTGATCCCGCGCTTCGTCATGCGCGGCCTGCGCGTGTCGCTGATCAAGCACGCGCATCACCTGTTCGACATCGACAAGCCGGGCAAGGACTCGTATCGCCATCGCGAGGCGGGAGCCTCGGAGGTGCTGATCACTTCCGACCAGCGCTGGGTGCTGATGCACGAGTTGCGCGACGAGCCCGAGCCCTCGCTCGCCGAGCAGCTGCTGCGCTTTTCGCCCTGCGACCTGGTGCTGGTGGAGGGCTACAAGCACGCGCCGATCCCCAAGCTCGAGGTGTATCGGCCGGGGCTGGGCAAGCCGATGCTGCATCCCGACGACGGCGACATCGTCGCGGTGGCCGCCGACGTGCCGATCGAGACGCGGCTGCCGCTGCTCGACCTGAACCAGCCCGACGCCATCGCCGACTTCATCATCGACCACCTGGACCGCGTCCATGAAGCCCGCATTGCTGCCGTTCGATGAGGCACTGGCCGCGCTGCTCGCGCAGGCGCTGCCGGTCGACGAAGTCGAGACCGTCGACACCGCGGCGGCGCCCGGGCGCGTGCTGGCCGCCGACATCCGCTCGACGCTCGACGTGCCGCCGCGCGACAACACGCAGATGGACGGCTATGCGGTGCGCCGCGCCGACCTGCTGCACGCCACGCCCGATCACCCGGTGCGCCTGCCCATCGCGCAGCGCATTCCCGCCGGCTACGTGGGCCGGCCGCTCGCGCCCGGCGAAGCCGCGCGCATCTTCACCGGCGGGCTGGTGCCCGAAGGCGCCGACGCGATCGTGATGCAGGAGATGGCCACGGCCGACGGCGACACGGTGTCGTTCTCGCAGTGCCCCGCGCCGGGCGAATGGATCCGGCGCACCGGCGAAGACATTCGCAACGGCAGCGTGATCCTCGCAGCCGGCGCGCGGCTCAGCCCGCAGGCCACCGGCCTGGCCGCCTCGGTGGGGCTCGCCAGCCTGCCGGTGCGCAGGCCGGTGCGCGTGGGGTGCTTCTTCACCGGCGACGAACTGGCGATGCCCGGCGAGCCGCTGCGCCCCGGCGCGATCTACAACAGCAACCGCTACGTGCTGGGCGCACTGATTCGTGCGATGGGCTGCGAACTGGTCGACCTGGGCAACGTGCCCGATACGCTGGCGGCCACGCGCGAGGCGCTGCGCCGCGCCGCGCACGGTAACGACCTGATCGTCACCTCGGGCGGCGTGTCGGTGGGCGAGGAAGACCACGTGAAACCGGCCGTCGAGGCCGAAGGCGAGCTGCGGATGTGGCAGATCGCGATCAAGCCCGGCAAGCCGCTCGCCTATGGACGCGTGCGGCGAGGCGCTGCCGCCGGCATCGCCCACTTCATCGGCCTGCCCGGCAACCCGGTGTCGAGCTTCGTCACTTTCCTGCTGCTGGTGCGGCCGTTCGTGCAGCGGCTGCAGGGCATGACGGAAGTGGCGCCCCGCGCGCTTCCGATGCGCGCCGACTTCGACTGGCCGAAGCCGGATCGCCGCCGCGAGTTCCTCAGGGCGAAAATCAACGGGAACGGCGGGCTCGACCTGTTCCCGAACCAGAGCTCCGCGGTGCTCACCTCCACCGTCTGGGGCGACGGCCTGATCGACAACGCGCCGCAGCACGCCATTGCGCGCGGCGACATCGTGCGTTTCCTGCCCTTTTCGGAGCTGACGAAATGACGATCACGATCCTCTATTTCGCCGGGCTGCGCGAGGCGCTCGGCACCCACCGCGAGACGATCGACCTGCCGGCCGGCGTCGGCACCGCCGGCCAGCTGCGCGCCTGGCTGCGCGCGCGCGGCGGCGCCTGGGCCGAGATGCTGGCCGAGGGCCGCGCGATTCGCGTCTCGATCGACCAGGCGATGGCGCGCGCCGACACGCCACTTGCCGCGGGGGCGGAGGTGGCGTTCTTTCCGCCGGTTACGGGCGGTTGACAGTTCGCGGTGATGCGCATAGATTATGCGCATGAAACATGTCGCCCGTGAACGCAGCGTGCTGTACGACGTCAGTGCGCCAAAGCGCGCCGCCAACGTCACTGTCAACGTCGACCTGCTGCGGCGTGCGCGCGAACTCGACGTCAATCTCTCGCAGACACTCGAATCCGCGCTGGTGGTCGAGGTAGCCGAGCGCGCCCGCCAGCGCTGGCTGGCCGAGAACCGCTGCGCGATCGACGCCTATAACCGCGACGTCGAGCGCAACGGCTGTTTCGCCGATTCGCTGCGCGGCTTCTAGCGGGCCACGGAGTTGCGCCGTGCCGCAGTTCGACGTCTACCGCAATCCCGATGCCTCGACGCGGGCGCGCTTTCCGTTCCTGCTCGAGATCCAGTCCGACCTTCTTGAATCGCTGGCCACGCGAGTGGTCGTTCCGCTCGCGGCCGCCGGCGACGACACCACGCCGATCGCGCGGCTGATGCCGGTGTTCGAAGTGGGTGGACAGCGCGTGGTCATGCGAACGCCCGAGATCGCGGGCGTGCCGCGCAAGGCCATCGGCGCACACGTGGGGTCGCTTGCCGCGCATCGCCACGAGATCGTCGCGGCGCTCGACGTGCTCATCACCGGAGTCTGACCATGCCCGTTCGCGTCCAGCAACACGACTTCGACGTCGGCGCAGAAATCGCCGCGCTGCGCGCCGGCAACCTGAACGTCGGCGCGGTGGCCACCTTCATCGGCACGGTTCGCGACCTGAACGAAGGCGCCGGCGTCTCGGCGATGACGCTCGAACACTATCCCGGCATGACCGAGCGCGCGCTCGAAGACATCTGCATGCAGGCGCGCGCCCGCTGGAACATCCTCGATGCGCTGGTCATCCATCGCTACGGGGCACTCGCGCCCGGCGACCAGATCGTGCTGGTGGTGGTCACCTCGGCGCATCGCGGCGAGGCCTTCGCCGCCTGCGAATTCATCATGGACTACCTGAAGACGCAGGCGCCGTTCTGGAAGAAGGAGCGCACGCCGGAGGGCGAACGCTGGGTCGATGCGCGCGAGACCGACGACGAGGCTGCGGCGCGGTGGTGAGTAGCGGTGGCGAGCAGCGCTTGCTGCCTGCCGCCGAGAGCATTACAATTCCTTGAAATGTAAGGAACCGCCGTGGCTGAATCCACTATCACCGCAAAGGGGCAGACCACCGTGCCGGCGCAAGTGCGCGAACAGATCGGGGCGGTGCCGGGCACGCGCCTCGTATGGCATGTGATGCCGGACGGTAGCGTCATCGTGCGCGCCAAGACCAAATCCATTCTGGATCTCGCGGGCATCCTGAAACCCCCCAAGGGCAAGCACGTGCCGGTCGAAGCGATGAACGCCTGGCGCTGATGGCCGCCCTCGATACCAACGTCCTCGTGCGCTATCTCGTGCGGGACGACGCAACCCAGCTTGCATCGGCCAAGCGGCTGATCCGCGCATGCGTCCAAGAAGGGCGAACGCTTTACATCCCCGTCTCGGTATCGCTGGAACTCGAGTGGGTGCTGCGCTCGAACTTCGGATTCGGCAAGGAAGAGGTCGTCCAGACCCTTTCACGGTTGCTCTCCTCGGCCGAGCTTACGTTCGAATCGGAAGACGCACTGGAGCACGCGCTGCTGCTCTATCGGAAGGCGTCCGCAGACTATTCGGACTGTGTCCACGCGGCATTGGCCGCAAGAGCAGGAGAGCAGCCGTTGTGGACCTTCGACAAAGCCGCCTCGAAAGTGGACGGTGTCAGCCTGCTGACGTGAGTTCAGGCTTTCGTCGCATTGTCTGCGTGGCGATGCGACAGTGAGCCTGGCCACCGATCCGCCGGCCTGGCTCTGGGTCGCCTGCACGGTCGCCGCCGCGGGCGTGCAGACCGCGCGCAACGCCGCGCAGCGCAGCCTCACCGGCCGGCTCGGCACCGTCGGCGCCACGCACGTTCGTTTCCTGTTCGGCCTGCCGTTCGGCCTGCTGTTTCTCGCGGGCCTGGCCGCCTCCACCGGCCTTGCGTCACTGCAGCCATCGTGGTCGTACGCTGCCTGGGCGCTGATGGGCGCGGTGTTCCAGATTCTCGGCACCGCGTTGATGCTCGCCGCAATGCGCGAGCGCTCGTTCGTCGTGTCGATCGCCTACGTGAAGACCGAGCCGGTGCAGATCGCGTTGTTCGGGCTGGTCTTTCTTGGCGAACGGCTGAGCCTGCAGGCCAGCGCGGCAGTGCTGGTGGCAACCGCCGGCGTGCTGCTGATGTCGATCCCGGCCGGCGCCGCGGGGCGCGGCATGGAGGGTGCGTCGGGCGACGTTCCTTCGACTCGCCTGCCCGGGGGCGGCCGCGTGCCGCGCGCGGCACTGTTCGGCGTGCTGTCGGGCGCAATGTTCGCGCTGTCGGCGGTGGGCTTTCGCGGCGCGATCCTCGCGCTCGGCGAGGGTCCGTTCTACCTGCGCGCCACCGCCACGCTGGCCACCTCGCTCGCGATGCAGACCGCGCTGCTCACCGGCTGGCTGCTCTGGCGCGATCGCGCGGTGCTGGGCGAAATCCTGCGCCTCTGGCGGCCGTCGCTGCTGGCCGGCGCCGCCGGTGCGCTCGCCTCGCAACTGTGGTTCCTCGCGTTCTCGCTGCAGGCCGCCGCCGCGGTGCGCACCGTTGGCCTGGCCGAGATCCTGTTCGCCCAGGCGGTTTCGCATCGGCTGTTCGCCCAGGGCACGACTGCGCGCGAGGCCGTCGGCATGGCCATGATGGTAGGCGGCGTGATCTGGCTGCTGCTCGCGGGACCTTGAGCGGCGCAGCGCGCGGTACCGCGGCACCGCGCTGCGAACCCAGGCCGCGCGCGTTCAGCCGACGTCGGCGCGAAGCATCGCGGCCAGCAACTCGCGCGCCTCGCGCAGGCTGGGCACGATCGCGTGGGCCAGCGGCTCGAACTCGGGCGAGGGCGGCATCAGGTCGGGTACCACGATGCAGGCGAGCCCGGCAGCGTGCGCCGCGCGCAGCCCGATCTCCGAATCCTCCAGCGCGACGCACTGCGCCGGATCGGTGTCGATGCGCGCCACCGCTTCGCGATAGACGTCGGGCGCGGGCTTGCCGCGCGGCACCTGGTCGCCGCAGACGATCGTCTCGAAGCGCCCGTCCAGCCCGGCCAGCGCCAGTTTTTCGATGGCCAAGGCGTGCTGCGTCGACGTGGCCACCGCCACCGGCACCTCGCTTGCTGCCAGCCAGTCGAGCAGTTCGACGAGCCCCGGCTTGACGCTCACGCCTTCGCTGCGCAGCCGCTGCAGGTAGCGCTCGCGGCCGCGCGCCGACACCTCGGTGAGCGGAAAGCGCCCGCCCATCCGGTCGAGGAGCGCCTGGCGCGATTCGCGCTGCCCGAGCCCGACGAGCGCAAGGCAGGTCTCGCGCGAGACCTCCCAGCCCGCCGCGCTCGCGGCTTCGAGCCAGCACTCGAGCGCCACGCGCTCGGTGTCGATCATCAGGCCATCCAGGTCGAAGACGACCGCCCGGTGCCCGCCCATCGCTAACCCCGCGCGACCGGCCCGAACAGTTGCGCGTGCTCGCGCGGCGCGCTTCGCCAGTACTGGCGCGGCGCCTCGACGCTCGCACCCAGCGCCGCCGCCGCGTGCCACGGCCAGTGCGGGTCGTAGAGAATGCCGCGCGCCAGCGCCACCATGTCGGCCTTGCCCGATGCGACGATGTCCTCGGCCTGCTGCGGATCGGTGATGAGTCCCACCGCGATCACCGGCAGCTTCGTCTCGCGCCGGATCGCCTCGGCGAACGGCACCTGGTAACCCGGGCCTACCTGCACTTTCTGCAGCGGCGAGATGCCACCGCTCGACGCGTCGATCCAGTCGACGCCGAGCACGGCGCAGCGCCGCGCGAACTCGACCGCGTCGGGCAGGTCGAAGCGCTCGGCGGCAGGCAGGTGCACCAGCCAGTCGGTGGCCGACAGTCGCACGCCGATCGGCTTGTGCGCCGGCCAGGCGGCTCGCATCGCGGCGATCACCTCCAGCGGCCAGCGCATCCGGTTCTCGGGCGATCCCCCGTACTCGTCTTCGCGGCGGTTGGCGATCGGCGACAGGAACTGGTGCAGCAGGTAGCCGTGCGCCGCGTGGACCTCGATCGCGTCGAGCCCCAGCCGGTCGGCGCGCAGCACCGCGTCGACGAACCGCGCCTTCAGTGCCTGAAGCTCGTCGGGGCCGAGCGCATGCGGCGGCGCCTCGCCCTCGTTCATCGGCACGGCGCTGGGCGCCACCGTCGTCCAGCCGCCGGCATCGGCCGGAATCTGCCCGCCGCCTTCCCAGGGCCGGGCGGTGGAGGCCTTGCGGCCGGCGTGCCCGAGCTGGATGCCGATCGGGGCGCTGCCCACGCTGCGCACCGTGCGCAGCACGCCGGCCAGCGCCTCTTCGGTCGCGTCGTCGTACAGCCCCAGGCAGCCCGGCGAGATCCGGCCCGCCGGTTCGACGCCGGTGGCCTCGATCAGCACCAGCCCGGCGCCGCTGAGCGCGAGCCGACCGAGGTGTACCGCGTGCCAGGGCTGTGCGCGGCCTTCGACGGCCGAGTACTGGCACATCGGGGAGACGACGATGCGGTTGGGGAGGGTGAGGGAGCGGAGGCGGAGGGGGGTGAAGAGCTCGGGCATCCGGGCATTATCGGACAGGTCCAGCTGTTCTGTTACAGTCCCTTCGCATTAGGTGTATAAACACTGATGTCCATATGCATCGATCTGGAGGTACCCAACCCATGAGCACAGTGCGCTGGAATATCGCCGTCACTCCGGAAACAGATCAGTCGGTTCGCATGTTCCTTGCTGCCCGGGGTGGCGGCCGCAAGGGCGATTTATCGCGCTTTATCGAGGCTGCGGTGCGCGCCTACCTTCTGGAACAGGCTGTGGATCAAGCCAAGGCGGCCACAGCCGAAATGAGCGGGGAGCAGGTGAACGACCTCATCGATGAAGCGATGCAGTGGGCGCGTGAGCATTGATGCGTGTCATTCTGGATACGAACGTACTGCTTGCCGCACTGATTTCGCCGCATGGCCCGCCGGATACGATCTATCGTGCCTGGCGAGCAGCACGTTTCGAACTGGTGACGTCCCGCGCTCAGCTCGATGAATTGCGACGCGTCAGCCGTTATCCGAAGCTCAGGGCCATCTTGCCCGCGCATCGCGTGGGCACGATCGTGAGCAACATGCTTCGCGCTGTAGTGCTGGATGCGCTGCGCCCTCTGCCGACAGGGATCGAGGTGGATGATCCCGACGATGCATTCCTGCTGGCCATGACAATCGACGGTGGAGCCGACTGGCTTGTCACAGGAGACCGCCGCGCCGGACTTCTGCAACGAGCCAGCGCAGGACGCGCGCGCATTGTCACGCCGGCAACGTTTTGCGCCGAGGCACTCTGACGGGATCTCGAAAGATCCCGCAATGGGCGGGCGTCGGCACGGGCCGGCCTTGAAAACCCCCGCCGGGGCCCGCAAATTGCCGACAGTCATGCGGGCGCGGCCCGCCGGCCCGGCATTGCAGGAGATCCCATGCGTCAGGACAAGTTCACCACCCAGTTTCTGCAGGCCCTGCAGGATGCCCAGAGCCTCGCGCTGGCCAACGACAACCAGTACATCGAGCCGGTGCACCTGCTGACGGCCATCGCCGGGCAGGCCGACGGCTCGGGGCGCACGCTGCTGGAACGCGCCGGCGTGCGCGCCCCGGCGCTGAAGAACGCCGCCGACGCCGCGATCAAGCGGCTGCCGCAGGTCTCGGGCACCGGCGGCGAGGTGCAGGTGGGCCGCGAACTGGTGAACCTGCTGAACCTCTCGGAGAAGGAGGCGCTGAAGCGCGGCGACCAGTTCGTCGCCACCGAGATGTTCCTGCTCGCGCTCACCGAGGACAAGGGCGAGGCCGGCCGCATCGCGAAGGAGGCGGGCCTCACGCGCAAGGCGCTGGAGGCCGCGATCGACGCGGTGCGCGGCGGCGCCAGCGTCGACAACGCCGAGGCCGAAGGCCAGCGCGAGGCGCTGAAGAAGTACACGATCGACCTCACCGAGCGTGCCCGCCAGGGCAAGCTCGACCCCGTGATCGGCCGCGACGAGGAAATCCGCCGCACGATCCAGATCCTGCAGCGGCGCACCAAGAACAACCCGGTGCTGATCGGCGAGCCCGGCGTCGGCAAGACGGCGATCGTCGAGGGACTCGCGCAGCGCATCGTCGACGGCACGGTGCCCGAGACGCTGAAGGACAAGCGCGTGCTGGCGCTCGACATGGCCGGCCTGATCGCGGGGGCGAAGTACCGCGGCGAGTTCGAGGAGCGCCTGAAGGCGGTGCTCAAGGAGCTCGCCGCCGAAGAGGGCCGCACGATCGTGTTCATCGACGAGCTGCACACGATGGTCGGCGCGGGCAAGGCCGAGGGCGCGATGGACGCCGGCAACATGCTCAAGCCCGCGCTGGCGCGCGGTGAGCTGCACTGCGTGGGCGCGACCACCCTCGACGAGTATCGCAAGTACATCGAGAAGGACGCCGCGCTCGAGCGCCGCTTCCAGAAAGTGCTGGTCGGCGAGCCCACCGTCGAGGACACGATCGCGATCCTGCGCGGACTGCAGGAGCGCTACGAGTTGCACCATGGCGTCGACATCACCGACCCGGCGATCGTCGCCGCGGCGGAACTGAGCAGCCGCTACATCACCGATCGGTTCCTCCCCGACAAGGCGATCGACCTGATCGACGAGGCGGCAGCTCGAATCAAGATGGAGATCGACAGCAAGCCCGAGTCGATGGACCGGCTCGATCGCCGCATCATCCAGCTGAAGATCGAGCGCGAGGCGGTGAAGAAGGAAACCGACGAAGCCTCGAAGAAGCGCCTCGAACTGATCGAGGCCGAGATCGCGAAGCTCGAGAAGGAATACGCCGATCTCGACGAGGTGCTGCGCGCCGAGAAGGCCGCGGTTCAGGGCTCGGCGCAGATCAAGGCCGAGATCGACCAGCTGCGCGCGCAGATGGCCGAACTGCAGAGGAAGGGCCAGTTCGACAAGCTGGCCGAGATCCAGTACGGCAAGCTGCCCGAGCTCGAAGGGCGCTTGAAGAGCGCCAGCGAAGCCGAGGCGGGCGGCGCTGCGGCCGGCGAAGGCAAGCCGAGGCTGCTGCGCACGCAGGTGGGCGCCGAGGAGATCGCCGAGGTCGTCTCGCGCGCCACCGGCATTCCGGTGAGCAAGATGATGCAGGGCGAGCGCGAGAAGCTGCTGCGCATGGAAGACTTCCTGCACCGGCGCGTCGTCGGCCAGGACGAAGCGGTCCGGCTGGTGTCCGACGCGATCCGGCGCTCGCGCGCGGGGCTCGCCGATCCGCGCCGCCCCTACGGCTCGTTCCTGTTCCTCGGCCCCACCGGCGTGGGCAAGACCGAGCTGTGCAAGGCGCTGGCCGAGTTCCTGTTCGACAGCGAGGAGCACCTGATCCGCATCGACATGAGCGAGTTCATGGAGAAGCACTCGGTGGCGCGGCTGATCGGCGCGCCTCCGGGATACGTCGGTTACGAGGAGGGCGGCTACCTCACCGAGGCAGTGCGCCGCAAGCCCTACAGCGTGATCCTGTTCGACGAAGTCGAGAAGGCGCACCACGACGTGTTCGGCGTGCTGCTGCAGGTGCTCGACGACGGCCGCCTCACCGACGGGCAGGGCCGTACCGTGGACTTCCGCAACACGGTGATCGTGATGACCTCGAACCTTGGGTCGCACGAGATCCAGCGCCTGGGCGCCGACCCGAAGATGAACGACCCGGAGATCATCAAGGACGCGGTGATGGTCGAGGTGCGCGCACATTTTCGGCCGGAGTTCGTCAACCGCATCGACGAGATCGTCGTGTTCCACGCGCTGGGCGCCGCGCACATCGCGTCGATCGCGAAGATCCAGTTGCAGGGCCTGCGCCAGCGGCTCGCCGAGCGCGAGATGGGGCTCGAGGTGTCCGATGCCGCGCTGGCCGAGATCGCCAAGGTGGGCTTCGACCCGCTCTATGGGGCGCGGCCGCTGAAGCGCGCGATCCAGCAGCGCATCGAGAACCCGGTGGCGAAGGCGTTCACGTTCGAGCGGGTGGTGCACTGATCGGGGCGCGCGAGATCCGTCAGGCGCCACCCCGCGGACGCGCGCGCGAAACGCGGCGCGCAGGCTCCTGCACCCGATACCGCGGCCCAGACCCCTCGTCGGTCCACGGGTCGACGACCGCGATACCGAGCCCCGCGAAATCGCGAGCATTGCGCGTGACCATCGCGAGATCGTGACTCGCCGCCGGCAACGCCGCGCGGCGCTTCCTGTCGGGCACGGCATCGATGCCTTTGCGGAGCTCGCCCAGCGTGAGCACGCTCAGGTAGCCGAGCCGCCCGTGGCTGAAGCGTCGGTCACCATGCAGCCCGTGCACATGGCCGCAATCGAGATCGTTTCCTCGACGCAGGCGCCCGGAGCGATCGACTGGGCCGCGCGCATCGTCACCGCGGCAAGGTCGATCGCCGCGACGGTGCTCAGCGAAGCGAGCAGCACGCCCACCTACGAGGTCGTGACCTCGCGATCCGCCGACGCCGCGCTGGTGCAAGTGGCGCCGAACGTCTACGAACTCGAACCGGCCGCGAAGCCGGCGACCCTGGCGAGCAACGAGCCCGCCCGGATCCTGAGTGCGCCGAAGCCGGTGCAGCGGGCCGGCACGGCGGTCGTCGTGGCCAAGGCGCGGCCCGCACGGATGTCGCTGTCGGCCATCGACGGACTCGAGGTGAGCAACGGCGCAGGCGTGACCCGGCTCGCGAGCCGCACCGCGCACCAGCTCGCGCGCTTCGGAGCCGATGTGGCGCGGGTCACGAACTACCGCAGCTTCGATCGCAAGGTCACCGAGATCCAGTATCGCGACGGTCATCTCGACGGAGCGATGGCGGTGCAGCAGCGATTGCCGGTGGGTGCGAAGCTGGTGCGAAGCGGCAGCATGAACCCGGGCGTGAACGTCCGCCTCGTTCCGCGGCCGCCCTTGGCCGGCCGCCTTCGTCTTCGCGCCCCGTGGCAGAATCCGTGCCTTTCACGAAGCCCTGCAGCATCGCTCGTCCATGGATTCCGTTCGCACCGACGCCACTGCTCCGGCCCGCATCCTCGCCCGCCTCGCCGATGAACTCGGCGCCCGTCCGGCCCAGGTGAGCGCCGCCATCGATCTTCTCGACACCGGCGCCACCGTCCCGTTCATCGCGCGCTATCGCAAGGAAGCCACCGGCGGCCTCGACGACACGCAATTGCGAACGCTCGCCGAGCGGCTCGGCTACCTGCGCGAACTCGAAGATCGCCGCGCGACGATCCTCGCCAGCATTGCGGAGCAGGGCAAGCTCACCGACGCGCTCGCCGCGCAGATCGCAGAGGCCGACACCCGGCAGCGGCTCGAAGACCTGTACCTGCCGTACCGGCCGAAGCGCCGCACCCGTGCGCAGATCGCCAGGGAAGCGGGGCTCGAACCGCTGGCCGATGCGCTGCTCGCCGACCCGACGCTCGATCCGCAGGCCGAGGCCGCGAAATACCTGCGGGCGCCCGACGAGAACGGCGAGCACGGTGTGGCCGACGCGAAGGCGGCGCTCGACGGCGCACGCGACATCCTGGCCGAGCGCTTCGCCGAGCGCGCCGACGTGCTCGATGCGTTGCGCGAGCGGATGTGGATCGAGGGCTGGATCAGCAGCAAGGTCCATGAGGACAAGGCGGCCGAAGGCGAGAAGTTTCGTGACTGGTTCGACCACGCCGAGCCGATCGCGAAGGTGCCCTCGCATCGCGCGCTGGCACTGCTGCGCGGACGCCAGCAGGGCGTGCTGTCGCTGAAGCTCGGCCTCGAGCCCGCACTCGAGCAGCAGGGCCCGCATCCCTGTCTCTCGCTGCTTGCCGCGAAGGTGGGCCTCGGCCGCTCGGTGCAGGCGGCCGCGCACGCGGCGGCTGGCGCAGCGACGGTCGGGGCGCCGTCGGCCGCCGGGCCCGGCGCGCAGGGCGCGATGCGCCCGGCCGATGCCTGGCTCGCCGAAGCCTGCCGTTGGTGCTGGCGCGTGAAGCTGCTGCCGCACCTCGAGACCGAACTGTTCGGCCGCATGCGCGAAGCCGCCGAGGCCGAGGCGATCCGCGTCTTCGGCGCGAACCTGAAGGACATCCTGCTCGCGCCGCCTGCCGGCCCGCGCGCGGTGATCGGCCTCGATCCGGGCATCCGCACCGGCGTGAAGGCCGCGGTGGTCGACGCCACCGGCAAGCTGCTCGACACCGCGACGCTGTATCCGCACGAGCCGCGCCGCGACTGGGACGGTTCGATCGCGGCGCTCGCTGCGCTGGCCGCGAAGCATGCGGTCGAGCTGGTGGCGATCGGCAACGGCACCGCGTCGCGCGAGACCGACCGGCTGGTGGCCGATCTGATCGAGCGGCACCCCGAGCTGCGGCTGCGCAAGCTGGTCGTGTCCGAAGCGGGCGCCTCGGTCTATTCGGCCAGCGAACTCGCGGCGAAGGAATTCCCGCAGCTCGACGTGAGCCTGCGTGGCGCGGTGTCGATCGCCCGTCGGCTGCAGGATCCGCTGGCCGAGCTGGTGAAGATCGACCCGAAGTCGATCGGCGTCGGCCAGTACCAGCACGACGTGAACCAGCACGCGCTGTCGCGCCAGCTCGATGCGGCGGTCGAAGATTGCGTGAACTCGGTGGGCGTCGACGTGAACACCGCCTCGGCGGCGCTGCTGGCGCGCGTCTCGGGGCTCGGAGCAACGGTTGCCCAGCGCGTGGTCGACTACCGCGACGCGCACGGTGCCTTCCGAAGCCGCGAGACGCTGCGCAAGGTGCCGTACCTCGGCGAGAAGACCTTCGAGCAGGCGGCCGGCTTCCTGCGCATCCGCGACGGCGACAACCCGCTCGACGCCTCGGCGGTACACCCGGAGGCGTATCCGGTGGTCGAGCGCATCCTCGCGCGGGTGGGGCGCAACGCGCGCGAGCTGATCGGCCATCGCGAGACGCTGCGCGGGCTCGAGCCGCGGCAGTTCGTCGACGAGCGCTTCGGCGAGCCGACGGTGCGCGACATTCTCGCCGAACTGGAGAAGCCGGGCCGCGATCCGCGCGGCGAGTTTGTCACCGCGTCGTTCCAGGAAGGCGTGGAGACGATCGCCGACCTGCGTCCCGGCATGAAGCTGCAGGGCGTGGTCACCAACGTCGCCAACTTCGGCGCCTTCGTCGACCTCGGCGTGCACCAGGACGGCCTGGTGCACGTCTCGCAGCTGGCCGACCGCTTCGTCAAGGATCCGCGCGACGTGGTGAAGGCCGGGCAGGTGGTTTCGGTGACGGTGCTCGAGGTCGACGTGGCGCGCAAGCGCATTGCGCTGTCGATGAAGAGCGGGGCACGCGCGGAGCGAGATCGGAAGGGCGCCGCGCCCGGTAGCGAGCCCCGGCGTGCCGGCAAGGGGCAGGCCAGTGGCCCACGCGCGCGGGCGCCCTCGGAGAGCACCGCGCCGACCGTGCTCGGTGATGCGCTGGCGAGGGCGCTGCGCAGACAAGGGCGTTCGTGAAAGGGTCGGCCATCCGGCCGATTGCGAATGGCTTGCGGACGGTGCCCCGGTTGGCGTACTTGTCGGTCTGTGTGTCAACTCTCGCACAAGGAGGCGCACATGGCCACCAATCTCGCGATCGACCCGGATCTCCTCACGCGAGCGCTCGAAGTCAGCGGCGAACGCACGAAGAAGGCTGCCGTCACCAGAGCCCTGGAGGAGTTCATCGCTCGCCGGGAGCAACGACGCATCGCCGATCTGCTGGGCAAGCTCGAATGGGATGATTCGTTCGACTACAAGGCTGAAAGGTCCCGGCGGAGATGACCCTGCCGGTCGACACCAGCGTCTGGTCTCTGGCACTTCGCCGCGACGTCGACGCTTCGGAGCCGGAGGCGCGCCATCTCAGGGATGCCTTGTTTGGTTCGGAGGTCGTCGTTACGACAGGCCTCGTTCTTCAGGAGTTGCTGCAGGGTTTCAACGCACCGAAAGCGCGCGAGCGGATCGTCGAACGTTTCGCAGCCTTGCCGCTGCTTCAGCCGGATCGCAGCGACCACATCGCTGCCGCAGCACTGCGCAACGTGTGCCGGAATGCCGGTGTCCGGATCGGCACCATCGACGCACTCCTTGCGCAACTCTGCATTCGTCACGACCTGGTCTTGCTCACCACCGACAAGGACTTCACCCATGCCGCACGGCATTGCCGGCTTCGGGTGTAGCCTGACAAGTCGCGAACCAGTCGCTGATCAACGATGCGCTGGTCGCCGGGTCAGGCGGGCGCGGCGCGCTCCAGCAGCCGCACCAGCGTCGACAGCGCCCGGTTCATCGGCGTCGCGAGGCCGAGCGCCTGGCCGCGCCGCGCCACGTAGCCGTTGAGCGAGTCGATCTCGGTCGCGCGTCCGCGCGCCAGGTCCTGGGCCGTCGACGAACTGGCTTTGCGCATCGCTTCGCCCAGCCGCATCGCAGCCTCGTACTGTGCGTCGGCATCGGCGATCGGGACGCCGTCGGCTCGCGCCACCGCCACGCATTCGCCGATCGCCTCGCGCATCAGCGCGCGAACATCCGCGTCGTCCAGCATCGCCCCGTAGCGCGATCGGCCCAGCGCCGAGATCGCGTTGAACGCACAGTTCAGGACGAGCTTCGTCCAGAGTTCCCCGCGCAGGTCGTGTTCGAGCCGGCAGGGCACGCCGGCGCGCTCGAACCACGCGGCAACTTGTCGGGCACGAGCGGACGGCTGCGTCGCTTTCTCTGCCGACCCGGATGCCGGCCGCGCGCCGTACTCGCCGATCACCAGGTCGCCGCGCCCCGCGTGCAGCAGATGGCCCGGCGCCGGCATCGAGGTCGCTACGTAGACCACCGCGGCCAGCGCGTCGATGCCCGCGTCGCGCAGCTTCGGCACGTTGTCCACGCCGTTCTGCAGGCTGACCAGCAGGGCATCGGAACGCACCAGCGGCGCCAGCGCCCGGGCGCCGTCGGCCGTGTCGCGCGTCTTCACGCAAAACAGCACCAGATCGGCCTCGCGCACTGCATCGGGCCCGGTGTCGGCGGCGATCCGCACCCGGCGGGTCGCGCCCGGGCTGTCGAAGAGCAGGCCGTCGCGCCGGATCGCCTCCACGTGCGTGGCCCGCCCGATCAGCGTGACCGGTGCACCCGCTTCGGCCAGCTTCGCACCGAAGTAGCAGCCGACGGCGCCGGCGCCATACACGGCTACGCGGGGACAGGAGGGTGGTTGCATGAGCGTCAGTCTGTTCGTTGGTGCCAGCACTCGATGGTACCGCGGTGGCTCGCTCGAAACGGCCGTGGTCGCGGTCGGTTCCCTCGACCCGGATGACTCGACCCGGATTGACGCCGGTTGCCTCGGTTCGGAGAATGCGTTGATCGATCCTGGTCGAATCCGGCGCGAGAAGGCACTCGGGATGGCGCAGAAGATCATCAACCTTGTCGAAGCCAGGTCCCGGCTCTCGCAGCTCGTCGAACGCGCGGCCGCCGGGGAGACGATCGTGATCGCCAAAGCCGGACGACCATTGGCGCGACTGGTCCCGATGCCCCGGAATCGCCCGGTGCGCCTCGGGTCCTTGCGCGGCCGCATCACCATTCCCGCAGACTTCGATCGCCTCGGCGACGCCGAAATCGAGGCGATGTTCGACCCCCGCTGAGCCACGCGCCCCCGCCCCCGATTTGTGCTTAACTTGCACCTTTTCCGGCGCGCGCCCGCGCGCCTGTCGTCACCGCCATCGCTGGATCCCCCGACATGCAATTCCGTTTCCCGATCGTCGTCATCGACGAGGACTGGAAGGCCGACTCCGCCAGCGGCCTGGGCATCCGCGCGCTTGCCAAGGCGATCGAGGACCAGCACTGGGAGGTAGTGGGCGGCTTCACCTACATCGACGTGGCGATGGTCGCCAACCAGGCGGCGCGCGCGTCGGCCTTCATCGTGTCGATCGACGACGAGGAGCTCGGTGACGACGGCAGCGAGAGCAAGGCGGTGAGCGACCTGCGCAAGTTCATCGTCGAGACGCGCCGCCGCAACGCCGACATCCCGATCTTCCTGTTCGGCGAGACGCGTACTTCGCAGCACATCCCGAACGAGATCCTGAAGGAGCTGCACGGCTTCATCCACATGTTCGAGGACACGCCGGAGTTCGTCGCGCGCTACATCATCCGCGAGGCGACGAACTACCTGAACTCGCTGGCCCCGCCGTTCTTCAAGGCGCTGGTGCACTACGCGCACGACGGCTCGTATTCGTGGCACTGCCCGGGCCACTCGGGCGGCGTGGCGTTCCTGAAGAGCCCGGTGGGCCAGATGTTCCACCAGTTCTTCGGCGAGAACATGCTGCGGGCCGACGTCTGCAACGCGGTCGACGAACTCGGGCAGCTGCTCGACCACACCGGCCCGGTGGCGGCCTCGGAGCGCAACGCCGCGCGCATCTTCAACGTCGACCATTTGTTCTTCGTGACCAACGGCACGTCCACGTCGAACAAGATCGTCTGGCATTCCACGGTGGGCAACGACGACGTGGTGCTGGTCGACCGCAACTGCCACAAGTCGATCCTGCATGCGATCACGATGACGGGAACGATCCCGATCTTCCTGCAGCCCACGCGCAACCACTACGGGATCATCGGGCCGATTCCGCTCGAGGAGTTCGATCCGGCCAGCATCCAGCGCAAGATCGACGCGAACCCGCTGATCAAGAAGAAGTCGGCGCGCCCGCGCGTGATGACGATCACGCAGTCGACCTACGACGGCGTGATCTACAACGTGGAGACGATCAAGCGCACGCTGGGCAGCTACATCGAGAACCTGCACTTCGACGAGGCCTGGCTGCCGCACGCGACCTTCCATCCCTTCTATCACGAGTTCCACGCGATCGGGCCGAACCGGCCGCGCAGCCGCGACGCGATGATCTTCTCGACGCAGTCCACGCACAAGCTGCTCGCGGGGCTGTCGCAGGCCTCGCAGATCCTGATCCAGGACTCCGAGAAGCCGCAGTTCGACCGGCACCGCTTCAACGAAGCGTTCCTGATGCACACCTCCACCAGCCCGCAGTACGCGATCATCGCCTCGTGCGACGTGGCCGCGGCGATGATGGAGCCGCCGGGCGGCACCGCGCTGGTCGAGGAGTCGATCTTCGAGTCGCTCGAGTTCCGCCGCGCGATGCGCAAGGTCGACGACGAGTTCGGCCAGGACTGGTGGTTCAAGGTCTGGGGCCCGAAAGACCTCGCCGAGACCGGCATCGGCAAGCGCGAGAGCTGGTTCCTGCGCTCGAGCGACAAGTGGCACGGCTTCGGCAAGCTGGTCACCAACTTCACGATGCTCGACCCGATCAAGGCGACCATCGTGACGCCCGGCCTCGACATCACCGGCCGGTTCGCCCCCTGGGGTATACCGGCGTCGATCGTCACCAAGTACCTGGCCGAGCACGGCGTGGTGGTCGAGAAGACGGGCCTGTATTCGTTCTTCGTGATGTTCACCATCGGCATCACCAAGGGGCGCTGGAACACGCTGGTCACCGAGCTGCAGCAGTTCAAGTCCGACCACGACACCAACCAGCCGCTGTGGCGCGTGATGCCCGAGTTCGTGCAGGCGCATCCGGCCTACGAGCGCATCGGGCTGCGCGACCTCGCCTCGCAGATCCACGAGCAGTACCGCCGCTACGACATCGCGCGGGTCACCACCGAGATGTACCTGTCGAGCATGCAGCCGGCGATGAAGCCGTCCGAGGCCTTCGAGTGCCTGGCGCACCGCAGCGTCGACCGCGTGCCGATCGACGAGCTGGAAGACCGGATCACGACGATGCTGGTTACGCCGTATCCGCCGGGCATTCCGCTGCTGATTCCGGGCGAGCGCTTCAACCGGCCGATCGTCGAATACCTGAAGTTCGCGCGCGACTTCAACGCGCGCTTCCCCGGCTTCGAGACCGACGTGCACGGGCTGGTGGTCGAGCGCGAAGAGGGCGTCGACCGCTATTACGTCGACTGCGTGAAGGGCTGAAGCCCGACGCGCCGCAGGGTCAGACGTCGACCGAGCGCATCGCCGCCGGCGGCGCCACGTGCGCGAGCCGCGTGCCGGCAAGGAGGTCGTGCAGTCCGCGGCGATCGCGGTCGACCAGCGTCCAGGCGTAGGGCGCGAGCAGCAGCAGCGCGAGCGCCGGGTGCAGGTACCAGGTCGCGGCCAGCGCGCCGATCGCGAGCGCCGATGCGGCGGCGAAGCGCGCGAGCGCGCGCGCCGGGCTCACCGGGTCGCCGTCTCGGGTCTGCAGTTGCAGCGCCAGCGTCTTCATCGGCAGCGAGCGCCGGCCCGAGCTCCAGAACCAGGTGAAATAGGCGCCCAGCACGCCGAGCGTGAACAGCTGGAACGCGGTGCGCAGCGCACCCGGATGGCCGCGAAACTGGGTGAGCGCCGAGAACGCGTAGTCGGCGAACCAGAGCACGCCGAAGAGGATGATCCCCTCGTAGGCCATGCCCATCAGGCGGCGCCAGGGATCGGCCGCGGGATCGCAGCCCCGCATCAGAACCTGGCGGGCCGCGGCGGGGGCGGGCGCTTGGCGCTGCGTCGCGCGAGGTCGGACAGCGGCTGGGCGGCTTCCTTGGCCAGGCCGGTGCGCGCGCCGGCGTGACGCGCGGCGGTGTTGCTGGTCCAGCCGGCGTTGCGCAGCACCGCGCGCTGCTCGGGGGTCATTTCGCGGTAGCGCTCCCACTGCGCCTGGCGCTCGTCGGGGGGCAGCCGCTTGGCGAGCCGATAGTTCTGGCGGGCGAGCCGGCGCTGGTCGGGCGTGAGCGCGGCCCATTCGCGGATGCGCTGGTGCGCGCGTTCCCGCGCTTCGGGCTCCATGCGCGGAACCCGGTCGGCCAGCGACACCCAGATGCGCTTTTCCTGCGCCGACCAGCCGTTCCATTGCCGCGCGAACGGCTCGAGGACTGCCTGCTGACCCGGCGTGAGCTCGCTCCACAGCGGCCTGACCAGCGGCAGCAGCGAAGCACGCGGCGCGACGGGTTCGTTTTCGGCGCGAACCGGCAGCACCGCGGCCATCAGCGCCACGCACAGGCTGGCCACCAGCGCGACGATCAGTTGCTCGCGGCTCACTCGCGTTCTCCGCGGGTGACGTTGCGCAGGAAGACGCCGAATCCGCGGTCGGCGTAGGCCGAAATGGGCACTTCGTCGACCAGCACCGCGGCATCGACGCCCGCGATGTCGTCGGCCCTCAGCCGGCTGTCCCACTCGGAAATCGCGTAGAGCGCCCCTGCCACGACCAGCAGCGGGACGACGATCGCCGCCAGGCCCAGCCCGAAGTGCCGGCGGCTGCCGCGGCGACTGGGCGGTTGCGGGCCGCCGGCCGCGACCACGACCTGGCCGTGCCCGACGACGGCCGGCGCTGCGACGGCTACGTGCGCTTCGGCAGGGAGCCGGGCCAGCGCCGCCTCGCGGGCGGTGGCCAGCCGATGGGTGACGCGCCACGGCAGGTGCTCGACCGATTCGTCGAGCGCTTCGCGGGCGAGCCTGGCAATGACTGGTTCGTTCATGGTGCAATTCCGCGTGCCCGCAGCACTTCGGCCAGGGTGTGGGCCGCCCGGGAACAGTGGGTCTTGACGCTGCCCTCGGAGCACCCCATGGCTTCGGCGGTCTCGGCCACGTTGAGATCCTCCCAGTAACGCAGCAGGAAGGCTTCGCGTTGACGCCGGGGCAGCTTGCCGATTTCCTCGTCCAGGATCGCCAGCAGCTGGGCCCGCTCGAGGCGTTCGGCGCCGTTGGCGGCGGCCGAGGGGCTGCCCGGCTCGGCCTCCAGCGCCTCCAGGATGTCGCGCTCGCCGGCCTCGTCGTCGCCGTCGCCCGCCAGCGCCGACAGCGGGGTCGTCCAGAGGTTGCGCACCTTCTGGCGCCGGAAGTGATCGGTGATCGCGTTCTGCAGGATCCGCTGGAAGAGCAGCGGCAGTTCCTCCGGCGGCCGCTCGGCGTAGCGGGTGGCGAGCTTGAGCATCGCGTCCTGCACGACGTCGAGGGCGACTTCCTGGTCGCGGACCGCATAGACCGCCTGCTTGAACGCCCGGCGCTCGGCGGCGGCGAGGAAATCCGACAATTCCTGCCGGGTGGCCATTCGGGTCGGGTCGGGCGGGCTGCGAAGCGGACGGGGACGCTGCGCATGCTAGCAGAGAAGGCCGGCGCGCCGCCCCCCGAAGCGCCGCGCGGGCGCCCCGGCAGGGGTGCTGCAGGCGCCTCGTCGGCGCCTTGACCCTCCCTGTTGCGCTGCAGTATCCTGCGCGTCTACCCCTCGTGCGCCCCTTCCGGCACTGGTGGCTGCGGCAATCAGCGCGGACGGGGCGTCGTCTTTGTGTGCGCCAAGCGCCTTCACGAGAGGCGAGCGGGCGCATCCGATCAAACTCGCAGGCCCCGTGCCGAGGCCTGCGTCGTGGCGCTTCGACGCGCATCTGCGCATCGACGGCCGCCATGGCGCCGGCGGACGGGCTCCCTGGACTTGAAAGGACTTCATTCGATGGAACTCACAGGCGCCGATATCGTCGTTCGTTGTCTCCAGGAAGAAGGTGTCGAGCACATCTTCGGATACCCGGGAGGCGCGGTCCTCTACATCTACGATTCGATCTTCAACCAGGATCGCATCCAGCACATCCTCGTCAGGCACGAGCAGGCGGCGGTCCATGCGGCCGACGCGTATTCGCGCTCCACGCAGAAGGTGGGCGTGGCACTGGTCACCAGCGGGCCTGGCGTGACCAACGCGGTCACCGGGATCGCCACCGCGTACATGGACTCCGTGCCGATGGTGATCATCACCGGCCAGGTGCCCACGCACGCGATCGGCGAGGACGCCTTCCAGGAATGCGACACGGTGGGTATCACGCGCCCGTGCGTGAAGCACAACTTCCTCGTGAAGGACGTGAAGGATCTCGCCGTCACGATCCGCAAGGCGTTTCACATCGCCAACAGCGGTCGGCCCGGGCCGGTGCTGGTCGACATCCCGAAGGACGTCACCCGCAACAAGTGCCGCTTCGAATACCCGAAGACGGTGTCGATGCGCTCGTACAACCCGGTCACCCGCGGCCACCAGGGCCAGATCAAGAAGGCGCTGAGCCTGATCCTCGGGGCCGAGCGCCCGATGATCTACACCGGCGGCGGCATCATCCTCGCCAACGCCGCGCCCGAACTGAACCGCTTCGTCGACCTGCTCGAATTCCCGGTCACCAACACGCTGATGGGGCTGGGCGGCTACCGTGCGAGCGGCGAGCGCTTCGTCGGCATGCCCGGCATGCACGGCACCTACGAGGCGAACATGGCGATGCAGCACTGCGACGTGCTGCTCGCCATCGGCGCGCGCTTCGACGACCGGGTGATCGGCAACCCGAAGCACTTCGCGCAGACCCCGCACAAGATCATCCACGTCGACATCGATCCCTCGTCGATCTCCAAGCGGGTCAAGGTCGACGTGCCGATCGTCGGTGACGTGCGCGAGACGCTCGTCGACCTGATCGCACTGGTCGAGGAATCGTTCGCCGCCGGCCAGAAGACGAACACCCGCGCGCTGCAGGCCTGGTGGCAGCAGATCGGCGAATGGCGAAAGCGCGAGTGCCTGAAGTACCGGACGAGCGACTCGGTCATCAAGCCGCAGGCCGTGGTGCAGAAGCTCTGGGAGATCACCGGCGGTGACGCGATCGTCACCTCCGACGTCGGCCAGCACCAGATGTGGGCCGCGCAGTACTACCCGTTCGACAAGCCGCGGCGCTGGCTCAACTCGGGCGGGCTGGGCACGATGGGCGTGGGCCTGCCGTTCGCGATGGGCGCGCTCGTGGCCAATCCGGGCGCGCAGGTGGCCTGCATCACCGGAGAAGGCTCGATCCAGATGTGCATCCAGGAGCTCTCCACCTGCAAGCAGTACAACCTGCCGGTGAAGATCGTCAACCTGAACAACCGCTACCTGGGCATGGTGCGCCAGTGGCAGCAGATCGAGTACGGCAGCCGCTACTCGCAGTCGTACATGGACGCGCTGCCCGACTTCGTCGCGCTGGCCGAGTCCTACGGGCACGTGGGCATCCGGGTGGACAAGCCCGCCGACGTCGAGCCGGCGCTGCGCGACGCGTTCGGCAAGTACAAGGACCGCCTCGTGTTCCTGGACATCATCACCGACCCCACCGAAAACGTCTGGCCGATGGTGCAGGGCGGCAAGGGGCTCACCGAGATGCTGCTCGGCTCGGAAGATCTTTGAGGAATCGCGAATGAAGCACATCATTTCGATCCTGATGGAGAACGAGCCGGGCGCGCTGTCGCGCGTGGTCGGCCTGTTTTCGGCGCGCGGCTACAACATCGAGACGCTCACGGTCGCGCCCACCGAAGACCAGTCGCTGTCGCGGATGACGATCGTCACGCGGGGGTCCGACGAGGTGATCGAGCAGATCACGAAGCAGCTCAATCGGCTCATCGACGTGGTGAAGGTGGTCGACCTCACCGAGTCGCCGTACACCGAGCGCGAGCTGATGCTGATCAAGGTGAGGGCGGTGGGCAAGGAGCGCGAGGAGATGAAGCGCATGGCCGACATCTTCCGCGGCCGCATCATCGACGTGACCGACCGCACCTACACGATCGAGCTCACCGGAGACGGCACCAAGCTCGACGCCTTCATCGACGCGCTCGACCGCGCGTCGATTCTCGAAACCGTGCGCACCGGCGCCTCGGGCATCGCCCGCGGCGAGCGCGTGCTGAAGGTCTGAATTCAAACCGGAGAACAGTGAATGAAAGTCTTCTACGACAAGGACTGCGACATCAAGCTGATCAAGGCCCGCAAGGTCGCGATCATCGGCTACGGCTCGCAGGGCCACGCGCATGCGCAGAACCTGAACGACTCGGGTGGCAAGGTCACCGTGGGCGTTCGCAAGGGCGGGCCGTCGTGGGACAAGGTCAAGAAGGCGAAGCTGTCGGTCGCCGAGATCAAGGATGCGGTAAAGGGCGCCGACTTCGTGATGATGCTGATGCCCGACGAGCACATCGCCGCAGCGTATCGCGACGAGATCGAGCCGCACATCAAGAAGGGCGCCGCGCTCGCGTTCGCGCACGGCTTCAACATCCACTACGGGCAGGTGGTGCCGCGCGAAGACCTCGACGTGGTGATGATCGCGCCCAAGGCGCCGGGCCACACGGTGCGCTCCACCTACTCGGCCGGCGGCGGGGTGCCGATGCTGGTGGCGGTGCACCAGGACCGCTCGGGCATCGCGCGCGACCTGGCGCTGTCCTACGCCTGCGCGATCGGCGGGGGGCGGGCCGGCATCATCGAGACGAACTTCCGCGAGGAGACCGAGACCGACCTGTTCGGCGAGCAGACCGTGCTGTGCGGCGGCACCGTCGACCTGATCAAGGCCGGCTTCGAGACGCTGGTCGAGGCGGGCTACGCGCCGGAGATGGCCTACTTCGAGTGCCTGCACGAGTTGAAGCTCATCGTCGACCTGATCTACGAGGGCGGGCTGGCGAACATGAACTACTCGATCTCGAACAACGCCGAGTTCGGCGAGTACGTCACCGGGCCGACGATCGTCACCGCCGAGACCAAGAAGGCGATGAAGGTCGCGCTCGAGCGCATCCAGAGCGGCGAGTACGCCAAGCAGTTCATCCTGGAGAACCGCGCGGGCGCGCCCACGTTGCTGTCGCGCCGGCGCATGCTCTCCGAGCACCCGATCGAGCAGGTCGGCGAGAAGCTGCGCGCGATGATGCCGTGGATCAAGGCGAACAAGCTGGTCGACAAGTCGCGCAACTGACGAGCGCCGGTCGGCCGGGAACATCGTGTCGTCGTATCCGCATCCGCTGATCGCCCGCGAGGGCTGGCCCTTCCTCGGGCTGGCCGTCGCGGTGGCGCTCGCGGTCACCGCGTTCGGCGGCTGGTGGTCGCTGCCGTTCTGGCTGGCGGCGGCCTTCGTGCTGCAGTTCTTTCGCGACCCGCCGCGCCCGGTGCCGGCGGGCGAGCGCGTGGTGCTCGCCCCGGCCGACGGCCGGGTGATCGCGGTCACGAACGCGCGCGACCCCTACGCCGATCGCGAAGCGCTGAAGATCTCGGTGTTCATGAACGTGTTCAACGTGCATTCGAACCGCGCCCCGGTCGACGGCACGGTCGAGCGCGTCACCTACTTTCCGGGCAAGTTCGTCAACGCCGATCTCGACAAGGCGTCAGAGCACAACGAGCGCAACGCGCTGCTCATCCGAGCGGCCGACGGCTCGCTGGTCACCTGCGTGCAGGTCGCGGGGCTGGTCGCGCGGCGCATCCTGTGCTACGTCGCGGCCGGCGAGCGGCTCGCGCGCGGCCAGCGCTTCGGCTTCATCCGCTTCGGTTCGCGCGTCGACGTCTACCTGCCGCTCACCGCCCGCCCGCGGGTGGCGATCGGCGAGAAGGTGCACGCCACCATCAGCGTGCTGGCCGAACTGGCCGCGTCCGCGCAGCCCCCCGCGCATGGATGACGATCGCCGCGAGGGGCTGGCGCCGCGGCGGTCGCGGCGCATCTATCTGCTGCCCAACGCGTTCACTACCGCTGCGCTGTTCTGCGGCTTCTACGCGATCGTGCAGGCGATGAACGGCCGCTACGAGGCGGCGGCCATCGCGATCTTCATCGCGATGGTGCTCGACAGCCTCGACGGGCGCGTCGCGCGGATGACCAACACGCAGAGCGCGTTCGGCGAGCAGTACGACAGTCTCTCCGACATGGTCTCGTTCGGGGCAGCCCCCGCGCTGATCATGTACGAATGGTCGCTGCGAGGGCTGGGCAAGTGGGGCTGGCTCGCGGCCTTCATCTACGTGGCCGGTGCCGCGCTGCGGCTGGCGCGCTTCAACACCAACATCGGCGTCGTCGACAAGCGCTTCTTCCAGGGGCTGCCCAGCCCGGCAGCCGCCGCGCTGGTCGTGGGACTGGTCTGGATCGTGACCGACCTGCGCCAGACCCGGTGGATCACGGCCTCGGGCGCCGATCTCGCCTGGGTGAGCTTCGCGCTCACCATCTACGCCGGCATCACGATGGTGTCGAACGCGCCGTTCTACAGCTTCAAGGACATCAATCTCAAGAAGAGCGTGCCGTTCATCTTCGTGATCGGCATCGTGCTGCTGTTCGTGCTGGTCTCCTCCGATCCGCCGCTGGTGCTGTTCTCGCTGTTCCTGCTCTACGGATTCTCCGGCTACGTGCTGTGGTTCCTGCGCTGGCGCCGCGGCGGCCCGCCGCCGTGGGGCGGACGCGCCGGGCAGGCGGGTTCCGGCGCCGGCGCGTCTGGCGACTTCGACGACGCGGACGACGATGAGGACGACGAGGACCGGGAAGAAGGCCGGGACCGGGCAAATTGACCCGCTTCACGGGCCCCCCGTACAATCATGGGTTTACCCGACCTCGACGAAACCCGATGAAGGCCCGCAAGCCGCTCGTTGCCGGCAACTGGAAGATGAACGGCGACATCGTTTCGAACGAGCAGCTGTTCACCGCGCTGCGCGCCGATCTCGGTCGCGCCTCCGTGCCGCAGGTCGAGGTCGTGGTCTGCCCTCCTTATCCGTACCTGGGCCAGGCGGCGGCCTGGCTCGGCGACACCGGCATCGCCTGGGGCGCGCAAGACGTCTCCGCACTGCCCAACGGGGCCTACACCGGCGACGTGTCGGCCTCGATGCTGGTCGACCTCGGCTGCCAGTGGGCGATCGTCGGCCATTCCGAGCGCCGGCAACTGGCCGGCGAAACCGACGAGCAGGTTGCGGCGAAAGTGTCGATGTGCATGACCCACGGCGTGGGCGTCATCGCCTGCATCGGCGAGACGCTCGAGGAGCGCGAAGCCGGTCGCACCGAGGCGGTGCTCGGCCGGCAGGTCGACGCGATCGTCGCGGCGCTGCTCGATCCTGCGCGCCCGCTGCCCGCCGAGCGGGTGGTGCTCGCCTACGAGCCGGTCTGGGCGATCGGCACCGGGCGCACCGCCTCGCCCGAGATGGCACAGGCGGCGCATCGTTTCGTGCGCGAGCGGCTCGCGCAGCAAGGCTACCGGCATGCCGGCGCCACGCGCATCCTCTACGGCGGCAGCGTCAAGGCGGCCAATGCGGCGGGCCTGTTCGCGATGCCCGACGTCGATGGCGGCCTGATCGGCGGCGCCTCGCTGGTCGCCGACGATTTCCTCGCCATCTGCCGCGCGGCGGCGGGGGCCTGACACACACACCATGCCCGGCGCGATGAAGCGCGGGCGCGCGGAGAAGCTTCGATGAACTGGTTGACCAACCTCCTGATGATCGCCCAGGTGATCGCCGCCTTCGGCGTGATCGTCCTGGTACTGCTACAGCACGGCAAGGGCGCCGACATGGGCGCGGCCTTCGGCGGCGGTGCCTCGGGCAGCCTGTTCGGCGCCACCGGCTCCGCCAACTTCCTGAGCCGCACCACCGCGGTGCTGGCCGCAGTGTTCTTCGTCACCACGCTTGCGCTGGCCCTGATCGGCCATCGCTCGATCGAGGCGCCGGCCAGCGTGATGGAGCGGGCTCCGGCCGCGCCGGCCGATACGGGGGCGCCCAAGGCGCCGTCCGACATTCCGTCGGCGGGCGCCACGGGCGCCGCTGCGCCGTCGGCGGCCCCTGCGGCTCCCGGTGCGGTGCCTGATGCAGGTCAAGCGCCGGGTCAGGCCGCACCGAAAAACGGCGCTGCGGGTGATATTCCGAAGTAGAATAGCGGGCTGACGAATTTGCGAATCCCGCCGACGTGGTGAAATTGGTAGACACGCTATCTTGAGGGGGTAGTGGCGAAAGCTGTGCGAGTTCGAGTCTCGCCGTCGGCACCAAAGCAATGACACCCGCCCGCGGCAGCCGCGAGGTGGGGAAACCGGAGGAACACAGGAGGTTCGGGCGCAGCGGTCCTGGGCGCATCGAGCCGCGGGGCGCGCAGAGCCGGCAAGGAGGTCCGCTCGGGGCGCAAGTCCGGGCGGACTTTTTTCTGGCCGAGCGGGTCGTAGGAAGAAGAGTCGGGTACCGAACCAAGTGATCCTCGAAAACTATCTGCCCGTCCTGTTGTTCATCGTCGTCGGCGCGGCCGTCGGCGTCGGCCCCTTGGTCATCGGCAAGCTGCTCGGTCCGAGCCGCCCCGATCCAGAGAAACTCTCCCCCTACGAGTGCGGCTTCGAAGCCTTCGAAGACGCGCGCATGCGCTTCGACGTTCGCTACTACCTGGTGGCGATCCTGTTCATCCTGTTCGACCTCGAAATCGCGTTCCTGTTCCCGTGGGCGGTGTCGCTCGACGCGATCGGGTTCTTCGGTTTCGTCTCGATGATGATCTTCCTGACGATTCTCGTCGTCGGGTTCGTGTACGAATGGATGAAAGGGGCGCTCGACTGGGAATGACCCAGTCTTGCGCGTCTCTCGAAAGAGTGTTCGGAGCAGCGCGATGGCGATCGAAGGACTACTGAGCGAGGGTTTCGTCACCACCCAGCTCGACAAGCTGGTGAACTGGTCGCGCACCGGTTCGATGTGGCCGGTCACCTTCGGCCTGGCCTGCTGCGCGGTCGAGATGATGCACGCGAGCGCATCGCGCTACGACCTCGATCGCATGGGCGTGTTCTATCGCCCGAGCCCTCGGCAGTCCGACGTGATGATCGTCGCCGGTACGCTGTGCAACAAGATGGCGCCGGCGCTGCGCAAGGTCTACGACCAGATGGCCGAGCCCCGCTGGGTCATCTCGATGGGTTCGTGCGCCAACGGCGGCGGCTACTACCACTACTCGTACTCGGTGGTGCGCGGCTGCGACCGCATCGTGCCGGTCGACGTCTATGTGCCGGGCTGCCCGCCCACCGCCGAGGCGCTCATCTACGGGATCATGCAGCTGCAGAGCAAGATCCGGCGCACCAGCACCATCGCGCGCTAGCCGCACAGTTTCCACCCGTCCGCCGCGCATCCCGCCCCGAACGCGTTTCCGATCCCTCACATGCCCCCGTCCCAAACTTCGCCGACTACCCGGCTCGAGACCCTGGAGGCTGCGCTGCGCGCCTCGCTGGGCGACTCGATCCGCTCGCTCGTCGAGCGCCTGGGCGAGATCACCGTGGTGATCGACGCCGCCTCGCACGCGCAGGTTGCCGAGCGCCTGCGCGACGACCCGGCGCTGCGCTTCGACACGTTGATCGACCTGTGCGGCGTCGACTACCGCGACTACGGCGAGGGCGCCTGGAACGGTCAGCGCTTCGCGGTGGTCATGCACCTGTTGTCGGTCGCCCACAACTGGAGGGTGCGCGTGCGCACCTTCTGCGCCGACGACGACATGCCGATGGTCGCCTCGGTCACGAGCGTATGGCCGGTGGCGAACTGGTTCGAGCGCGAAGCCTTCGACCTCTTCGGCATCGTCTTCGAGGGACACGGCGACCTGCGCCGCATCCTCACCGACTACGGCTTCGTCGGTCATCCGTTCCGCAAGGACTTCCCGATCTCCGGCTACGTCGAGATGCGCTACGACCCGGAGCAGAAGCGGGTGGTCTACCAGCCGGTCACGATCGAGCCGCGCGAGGTGGTGCCGCGCATCCTGCGCGACGACCGGTACGGCGTGGAGAGGCCGGACGTGGGCCTGAGGGGGCAGAAGTGACTGCCGCGAGACGCACGAATGGCTGACATCAAGAACTACACGCTCAACTTCGGCCCGCAGCATCCGGCGGCGCACGGGGTGCTGCGGCTGGTGCTCGAGCTCGACGGCGAGGTGGTGCAGCGTGCCGACCCGCACATCGGGCTGCTGCACCGGGCCACCGAGAAGCTCGCGGAGACGCGCACCTTCCTGCAGACGGTGCCGTACATGGACCGGCTCGACTACGTGTCCATGATGTGCAACGAGCACGCCTACGTGATGGCGATCGAGAAGCTGCTCGGCATCGAGCCGCCGCTGCGCGCGCAGTACATCCGCGTGATGTTCGACGAGATCACCCGCATCCTGAACCACCTGCTGTGGATCGGCGCGCACGGCCTCGACGTGGGCGCGATGGCGGTGTTCCTCTACGCGTTTCGCGAGCGCGAAGACCTGATGGACGTCTACGAGGCGGTATCGGGCGCGCGCATGCACGCGGCCTACTACCGTCCCGGCGGCGTCTATCGCGACCTGCCCGAGGCGATGCCTAAATACCGCGCGTCGAAGGTGCGCAACGCGCAGGCGATCGAGGAGCTCAACCGCGACCGCCAGGGCTCGGTGCTCGACTTCATCGAGGCGTTCACGAACCGCTTTCCCGGCTACGTCGACGAATACGAGACGCTGCTCACCGACAACCGCATCTGGAAGCAGCGGCTGGTCGGCGTGGGCGTGGTCGATCCCGATCGCGCCAAGGCGCTGGGCTTCACCGGCCCGATGCTGCGCGGCTCGGGCGTCGAATGGGACCTGCGCAAGACGCAGCCCTACGAGGTCTACGACCTGGTCGACTTCGACATTCCGGTGGGCCGCAACGGCGACTCCTACGATCGTTATCTCGTGCGCGTCGAGGAGATGCGCCAGAGCAACCACATCATTCGCCAGTGCGTCGAGTGGCTGCGCAACAACCCCGGTCCGGTCATCGTCGACAACTTCAAGGTGGCGCCGCCTTCGCGCGTCGGCATGAAGTCGAACATGGAAGAGCTGATCCACCACTTCAAGCTGTTCACCGAGGGCATGCACGTGCCCGAGGGCGAGGCCTACGCGGCGGTGGAGCACCCGAAGGGCGAGTTCGGCATCTACCTGGTGGCCGACGGCGCGAACAAGCCGTACCGCCTGAAGATCCGGGCGCCGGGTTTCGCGCACCTGCAGGCGATGGACGAACTGTCGCGCGGTCACATGCTGGCCGACGTCACCACGCTGATGGGCACGCTCGACATCGTGTTCGGCGAGATCGACCGCTGAGACCCTCCGCCACCCGCACCGAACCCGCACTCTGCGCATTCCGAACCGACCCATGAGCGCCGTCACCCAGCCCCAACGACTGCTCAGCGATGCCGCCTACGCGCGCATCGACCGCGAGCTCGCGAAGTACCCTGCCGAGCACAGGCAGTCGGCGGTGATGGCCGCGCTGGCGATCGCGCAGGACGAAACCGGTTGGGTGTCGCAGCAGGTCACCGAGGAGATCGCCGCATACCTCGGCATGCCGCCGATCGCGGTGCACGAGGTCGCCACTTTCTACAACATGTACAACACGCGGCCGGCGGGCAAGTACAGCGTCGCCGTGTGCACCTGCCTGCCATGCGCGCTGCGCGACGGCACCAGGGCGGCCGAGTACCTGAAGGAGAAACTGGGCATCGGTTTCGGCGAGACGACCGCCGACGGGCTGTTTACGCTGAAGGAAAGCGAGTGCCTGGGCTCGTGCGGCGACGCCCCGGTGATGCTGGTGAACAACAAGCGCATGTGCAGCTTCATGGACAACCAGAAGCTCGACGCCCTGCTCGACGAGTTGCGGAACGCGAAATGATGGGTGCCAAAGACCTGACAATCGACGCGAAGGTGCAGGAGACCTGCTTTCATGGCCGCCACATCGAACCGCAGATCTACGCCGGGCTCGTCTCGCCCGACGGCTGGCACCTGAAAGACTACGAGCAGCGCGACGGCTACAAGGCGCTGCGGCGCATCCTCGAAGAGAAGATCACCCCCGAGCAGGTGATCGCCGAAGTCAAGGCCTCGGCGCTGCGCGGGCGCGGCGGCGCGGGCTTTCCCACCGGGCTGAAGTGGAGCTTCATGCCGCGGCAGTTCCCTGGCCAGAAGTACCTGGTGTGCAACTCCGACGAGGGCGAGCCGGGCACCTTCAAGGACCGCGACATCCTGCGCTACAACCCGCACATCGTCATCGAGGGGATGGCGATCGCGGCCTACGCGATGGGGATCAGCGTCGGCTACAACTACATCCACGGCGAGATCTGGGACGTCTACCAGCGCTTCGAGCAGGCGCTCGAGGAAGCGCGGGCGGCCGGCTACCTCGGCGAGAACATTCTCGGCTCGGGCTTCTCGTTCCAGCTGCACGCGCACCACGGCTTCGGCGCCTACATCTGCGGCGAGGAAACCGCGCTGCTCGAGTCGATCGAGGGCAAGAAGGGGCAGCCGCGCTTCAAGCCGCCGTTCCCGGCCAGCTTCGGCCTGTACGGCAAGCCGACCACGATCAACAACACCGAGACCTTCGCCGCGGTGCCGTGGATCATCCGCAACGGCGGCGCGAAGTACCTCGAAGTGGGTCGGCCGAACAACGGCGGCACGAAGATCTTCTCGGTGTCGGGTGATGTCGAACGCCCCGGCAACTACGAGATTCCGATGGGCACGCCGTTCGCGAAGCTGCTGGAACTGGCCGGCGGCGTGCGCCACGGGCGCAAGCTGAAGATGGTGATTCCGGGCGGCTCGTCGATGCCGGTGCTGCCGGGCGACATCATGATGGCCACCGACATGGACTACGACTCGATCGCCAAGGCGGGCTCGATGCTCGGCTCGGGCGCGGTGATCGTGATGGACGAGACGCGCTGCGCGGTCAAGTCGCTGATGCGCCTGTCGTACTTCTACTTCGAGGAGTCCTGCGGCCAGTGCACGCCGTGCCGCGAGGGCACCGGCTGGCTGTGGCGCATCGTCAATCGCATCGAGCACGGCAAGGGCACGATGCGCGACCTCGACGAGCTCGACCGCATCGCCTACAACATCCAGGGCCGCACGATCTGCGCGCTCGGCGACGCCGCGGCCATGCCGGTGCGCGCGTTCCTGAAGCACTACCGCGACGAGTTCGTGCACCACGTCGAGCACAAGACCTGCGCGGTGCCGACCTACCTGTAGGCGCGTGCGCCCCCGAAACGAACGACTGACGGATACGAGATGGTCAAGCTGGAGATCGACGGCAGGGAAGTCGAGGTACCTGAAGGCAGCATGCTGATGCACGCGGCGGACAAGCTCGACATCTACGTGCCGCACTTCTGCTACCACAAGAAGCTCTCGATCGCCGCGAACTGCCGGATGTGCCTGGTCGAGGTCGAGAAGGCGCCCAAGCCGCTGCCGGCCTGCGCGACGCCGGTGGCCAACGGCATGAAGGTGCAGACACACTCGGAGATGGCGGTGCGCGCCCAGAAGGGCGTGATGGAGTTCCTGCTGATCAACCATCCGCTCGACTGCCCGGTGTGCGACCAGGGCGGCGAGTGCCAGCTTCAGGATCTCTCCGTCGGCTACGGGTATTCGGCCTCGCGCTTCGTCGAGCCCAAGCGGGTTGTGTTCCGCAAGTCGGTGGGGCCGCTGATCTCGGCCGACGAGATGACGCGCTGCATCCACTGCACCCGCTGCGTGCGCTTCGGGCAGGAGATCGGCGGCATCATGGAACTCGGCATGGCCAACCGTGGCGAGCACTCCGAGATCATGAGCTTCGTCGGGCGCTCGGTCGACTCCGAGCTGTCGGGCAACATGATCGACGTCTGCCCGGTGGGCGCGCTCACCAGCCGGCCGTTCCGGTTCACCGCGCGCACCTGGGAGCTCGCGCGGCGCAAGTCGATCTCGGCGCACGACTCGCTGGGCTCGAACCTCGTCGTGCAGGTGAAGTCCGACCGCGTGATGCGGGTCGTGCCGTTCGAGAACGAGCCGGTCAACGAGTGCTGGCTGTCCGACCGCGATCGCTGGTCCTACGAGGGGCTGAACAGCGGCGAGCGGCTGCTCGCGCCGATGGTGCGTCAGCAGGGGCAGTGGCACGAGGTCGACTGGAAGACCGCGCTCGATTACGCCGCGCACGCGATCCGCACGGTACGCGCCGAGCACGGCGCGCAGGCGCTGGGCGCGTTGGGTTCGGGGCAGAGCACGGTGGAGGAGCTTCACCTGCTGGGCCGGCTGGTGCGCGGGCTCGATGGCGACAACGTCGATTTCCGGCTGCGCCAGCTCGACTTCTCCGCCGAAGCCGCGCGCGCCGGGGTGCCGTGGCTCGGCATGCCGATCGAGGAGGCCGGCGCGCTCGACCGGTTGCTGCTGGTGGGCTCGTTCCTGCGCAAGGACCATCCGCTGTTCGCCGCGCGCATCCGGCACGCGGTCAAGCACGGCGCCCAGGTGTCGATCCTGCACGCGGCCGACGACGACCTGCTGATGCCTCTGGCCCACAAGGCGATCGCCGCTCCGTCGAAGTGGGTGCAATGGCTCGCCGAAGTGCTGGTGGCCGTGCTGCAGGCGCGCGCCCAGCAGGCGCCTGCGGGGCTGGCCGAAGCGGTGTCGATCGATCTTTCGGCGCTCGCGCCCGGCGAGACCGCGCGGGCGATCGCAGCGAGCCTGTGCTCGGGCGAGCGCGGGGCGGTGCTGCTCGGCAACGCGGCGGTCCAGCATCCCGACTACGCGCGCATCGCGCGGCTCGGGCAGGCGATCGCCGCCGCGGCCGGCACGCGCTTCGGGCAGATCGGCGAGGCCGCGAACTCCGTGGGCGGCTATCTCGCCCGCGCCGTGCCGTCGGCCGGCGGCCTCGACGCCCGCGCGATGGTCGAGCAGCCGCGCAAGCTCTACCTGTTGCTCAACGTCGAGCCCACGCTCGACCATGCGCTGCCGGCCGTGGCACGCGCGGCGCTGGCGCAGGCCGAGTCGGTGATCGCGCTGAGCGCCTACAAGTCGCCCGAACTGCTCGAATACGCCGACTGCCTGCTGCCGATCGCACCGTTCACCGAGACGGCCGGCACCTTCGTGAACTGCGAAGGGCGCGTGCAGTCGTTCAACGGCGTGGTGCGTCCGGCCGGCGAATGCCGTCCGGCCTGGAAGGTGCTGCGCGTGCTCGGCAACCTGCTCGGGCTCGGCGGCTTCGATCACGACAGTCCCGAGGCGGTACGCGCCGAGGCGCTGACGCCCGATGTGGCCGGTCATCTCGACAACGCGCTCGATCATGCGGCGCCGGCGGGCAGCGGCGCGCAGGCCGCCGCAGTTGCGGCGGCGGCTGCACCTGGCGCGGCGGCGGTGCCGGGAGGCGCTGCAGGAGCCGGTGCGGCGGTGCTCGAGCGGCTCGCCGACGTGCCGATCTACGCGACCGACCCGATCGTGCGCCGTGCCGGGAGCCTGCAGCAGACGCGCGATGCGCGCGCGCCCACCGCGCGTGCCAACGGTGCGACGATCGCGCGCCTGGGCCTCGCGCCGGGCGATGCGGTGCGGCTCGCGCAGTCGATGGGTGGCGTTGCCGGCGAGGCGCGGCTCGAGCTCGAGCGCGACGACGCGCTGGCCGACGGCGTGCTGCGCGTGGCCGCGGCGCAACCGGCCACCGCTTCGCTGGTGTGCGCCTTCGGCGCGATCTCGATCGAGAAGGCCTGACCGCGATGGGCAACCTGCTGAACGGAGTGACCGCCTGGGGCGAAGGCACGCTGGGCGTCGCCTGGCCGGTGGTCTGGAGCCTGGCGAAGATCGTCGTGGTGCTGGTGCCGCTGCTCGCCTGCGTGGCCTACCTCACGTTCTGGGAACGCAAGATGATCGGCTACATGCACCTTCGCATCGGGCCGAACCGCGTCGGCCCGAAGGGGTGGCTGCAGCCGATCGCCGATGCGCTGAAGCTGATGTTCAAGGAGGTCATTATCCCCTCGCAGGCGAGCAAGGGGCTCTACCTGCTCGGGCCGGTGATGACGATCATGCCGGCGATGGCCGCCTGGGCGGTGATTCCCTTCGGACCCGAACTCGTGCTGGCCAACGTCAACGCGGGGCTGCTGCTGCTGCTCGCGATCACCTCGCTCGAGATCTACGGCGTCATCATCGCCGGCTGGGCGTCGAACTCGAAGTACGCGTTCCTCGGCGCGATGCGCGCCTCGGCGCAGATGGTCTCCTACGAGCTGGCGATCGGCTTCGCGATGGTCATCGTGCTGATGGTCTCCGGCAGCCTGAACATGACCGACATCGTGCTCGGGCAGGGGCAGGGCTGGTTCGCCTCGCACGGCGTGAATTTCCTGTCGTGGAACTGGCTGCCGCTGCTGCCGGTCTTCGTGGTCTACGTGATCTCGTCGGTGGCCGAGACCAACCGCCATCCGTTCGACGTGGTCGAGGGCGAGTCCGAGATCGTCGCGGGGCACATGGTCGAGTACTCCGGCATGGGCTTCGCGGTGTTCTTCCTCGCCGAATACGCGAACATGATCCTGCTCTCGGCAGTGGCCTCGATCATGTTCCTGGGCGGCTGGTACCCGCCGCTCGACTCGGTGCTGTTCAACTGGATCCCGGGCTGGATCTGGCTCGGCATCAAGACCTTCGTCGTCGTGTCGCTGTTCATCTGGTTCCGGGCGACCTTCCCGCGCTACCGCTACGACCAGATCATGCGGCTGGGCTGGAAGATCTTCATTCCGGTGACGCTGTTCTGGCTGGTGTTCGTGGCGGTCTGGATGCAGACGCCGTGGAACATCTGGAAGTGACGCGGGCGGGCGCGCGTCGGGAGGTGGCGAACATGGAAGCGGTCAGGGAATTCTTCTCGAGTTTCATGCTCGGCGAGATGCTGAAGGGCCTCAAGCTCACCGGCAGGTACTTCTTCGCGCGCAAGATCACCGTCCAGTATCCGGAAGAGAAGACGCCGATGTCGCCGCGCTTCCGGGGCCTGCACGCGCTCAGGCGCTACCCCAACGGCGAGGAGCGCTGCATCGCGTGCAAGCTGTGCGAGGCAGTGTGCCCGGCGTTGGCGATCACGATCGAGTCCGAGTGCCGCGAAGACAACACGCGGCGCACCACCCGCTACGACATCGACCTCACCAAGTGCATCTTCTGCGGCTTCTGCGAGGAGAGCTGCCCGGTCGACTCGATCGTCGAGACGCACATCCACGAATACCACGGCGAGAAGCGCGGCGACCTCTACTTCACGAAGGAGATGCTGCTGGCGGTCGGCGACCGCTACGAGGCCGAGATCGCCGCCAACCGCGAGGCCGACGCCCGCTATCGCTGATCCAGAGACCACCCACATGGATCCCAGGACCGTCCTCTTCTACCTGTTCTCGGCCGTGACCGTGTTCGCCGCGCTGCGCGTGATCACCGCGCGCAATCCGGTGCACTCGGCGCTGTTCCTGGTGCTCACCTTCTGCAGCGCCGCCTGTATCTGGATGCTGCTGAAGGCCGAGTTCCTGGCCATCACGCTGGTGCTGGTCTACGTGGGCGCGGTGATGGTCCTGTTCCTGTTCGTGGTGATGATGCTCGACATCAACCTCGACCAGGTGCGCCAGGGCTTCTGGCGCAACCTGCCGGTGGCGCTGTTCGTCGGCGTCGTCGTGGTGATCGAACTCGCGATCGTGCTGATGACGAGCTTTCGCGTGCGCCAGACCGACGTGCCGCCGCTGCCGGCCGACTACAGCAACACCAAGGCACTGGGCAAGCTGATCTACACCGAGTACGTCTACGCCTTCGAGATCGCCGCGGTGCTGCTGCTGGTGGCGATGGTCGCGGCGATCGCGCTCACGCTGCGCCGTCGCAAGGACGCCCGCCATACCGACGCGGCGAAGGCGGTGCGCACCCGGCGCGAAGACCGCGTCCGCCTGGTGCCCATGCGCGCGCAACCGCGCGACCGGAGCCCGTCATGAGCCTCACGCTCGCCCACTACCTGGTGCTCGGCGCGATCCTGTTCGCGATCAGCGTGATCGGCATCTTCCTGAACCGGCGCAACGTGATCATCGTGCTGATGGCCATCGAGCTGATGCTGCTGGCGGTGAACATGAACTTCATCGCCTTCTCGCATTTCCTGGGCGATGCGGCCGGGCAGGTCTTCGTGTTCTTCATCCTCACCGTGGCGGCGGCCGAGGCGGCGATCGGCCTGGCGATCCTGGTCGTGCTGTTCCGCACGGTCGAGTCGATCGACGTCGAGGACCTCGACCGCCTGAAGGGCTGAGCGACGACATGAAAACAGCCTACCTCCTCGCCGCATTCGCCCCGCTCGCCGGCGCGCTGCTGGCCGGCCTGTTCGGCCGCACGATCGGCCGCGCCGGCGCGCACACGGTCACCATCGCCGGCGTGGCGATCGCGTTCTTCGCATCGATGTGGACGCTGGCCGACGTGCTGCAGGGCACCACCTTCAACGGCACCGTGTACTCCTGGGCGACGATCGGCGGCGTGAAGCTCGAAGTCGGCTTCCTGGTCGACACGCTCACCGCGACGATGATGTGCGTCGTCACCTCGGTGTCGCTGATGGTGCACATCTACACGATCGGCTACATGGCCGACGACCCGGGCTACCAGCGCTTCTTCGCGTACATCTCGCTGTTCACCTTCTCGATGATGATGCTGGTAATGGCCAACAACTTCCTGCAGCTGTTCTTCGGCTGGGAGGCGGTGGGCCTGGTGTCGTACCTGCTGATCGGCTTCTGGTACACGCGCCCCACGGCGATCCACGCCAACCTGAAGGCGTTCCTGGTCAACCGGGTCGGCGACTTCGGCTTCGTGCTGGGCATCGGACTGGTGCTGGCGTATTTCGGCTCGCTCGACTACGCGCAGGCCTTCGCAGCGGCGCCCGCGCTGGCCGATCGCACGATCGAGCTCATTCCGGGCACGCCGTGGTCGCTGCTCACGCTGGCCTGTATCTGCCTGTTCATCGGCGCGATGGGCAAGTCGGCGCAGTTCCCGCTGCACGTCTGGCTGCCCGACTCGATGGAGGGCCCGACGCCGATCTCCGCGCTGATCCACGCGGCGACGATGGTGACCGCCGGCATCTTCATGGTGGCGCGGATGTCGCCGCTGTTCGAGCTGTCGGACACCGCGCTCGGCGTGGTGATCACGATCGGTGCGATCACCGCGCTCTTCATGGGCTTCCTGGGCATCGTGCAGAACGACATCAAGCGGGTGATCGCGTATTCCACGCTGTCGCAGCTCGGCTACATGACCGTCGCGCTGGGCGCCTCGGCCTACGGCGTGGCCATCTTCCACCTGATGACGCACGCCTTCTTCAAGGCGCTGCTGTTCCTGGCGGCCGGCTCGGTGATCATCGGCATGCACCACGACCAGGACATCCGCAACATGGGCGGGTTGCGCAAGTACATGCCGATCACCTGGATCACCGCGCTGGCCGGATCCCTGGCGCTGATCGGCACGCCGTTCTTCTCGGGCTTCTATTCGAAAGACCTGATCATCGAGGCCACGCGCCACGCCGACGTGCCGGGCGCGGGTTTCGCCTACTGGGCGGTGCTGGCCGGCGTGTTCGTCACCGCGTTCTATTCGTTCCGCATGTACTTCCTGGTGTTCCACGGCGAGGAGCGCTGGGGCAGGGCGCACCACGGTCATGACGAGCACGCGGGCGGGCACCATCACGGCCTGGCCGCGGGCGAGAAACCGCACGAGTCGCCGGCGGTGGTCACGCTCCCGCTGGTGCTGCTGGCGATCCCGTCGGTGCTGATCGGCCTGTACACGGTGGGCCCGATGCTCTTCGGCGACTTCTTCAAGGACGTGATCGCCTCGGCCGAGCGGCATCCGGCGATGGCCGAACTGGCGCACGAGTTCCACGGCTGGTGGGCGATGGGGCTGCACTCGGTGAGCACGCCGGCCTTCTGGCTCGCGCTGGCCGGGGTGGCGTCGGCCTGGTACTGCTACATGGTGAACCCGCGGCTGCCCGAGGCGATCGCCGCGCGCTTCGCCGCGATCTACCGGCTGCTCGACAACAAGTACTACCTCGACCGGATCAACGAGGTGGTCTTCGCCGGCGGCGCGCGCCTGCTCGGGCGCGGCCTGTGGAAGGGGGGCGACCAGGCGCTGATCGACGGCGTGGCGATCGACGGCAGCGCGCGGCTGGTCGGCTGGTTCGCCGGCGTCCTGCGGCTGGCGCAGACCGGGCGGCTGAACAGCTACGCGATCACGATGATCGTCGGCGTGGCGCTGCTGCTGCTGTTCGTCGTGCTGCCGCTGGTGCGACGCTGAACCGCGACATAGACGACCGAGAACATGAGCTCCTTTCCGATTCTCAGCGCCGCCATCTGGGTCCCGATCGCGTTCGGCGTGGCGCTGCTGATGCTGGGCAGCGACCGCAACGCCGGGCTGGTGCGCGGCGTTGCACTGGCGGGTGCGATCGCCGGCCTGCTGGTCACGGTGCCGTTGTTCACCGAATTCGAGCGCGCGACGGCGGCGATGCAGTTCGTCGAGCGCACGCGCTGGATCGACGCGCTGTCGGCGCACTATCACCTGGGCGTCGACGGCCTGTCGGTGTGGTTCGTGCTGCTCACCGCGATCATCACCGTGTTCGTGGTGGTCGCGGGCTGGGAGGTCATCGAGGACAAGGTCGCACAGTACATGGCGGCGTTCCTGATCCTCTCGGGGTTGATGGTGGGCGTGTTCTCAGCGCTCGACGGGCTGCTGTTCTACGTGTTCTTCGAGGCCACGCTCATTCCGATGTACATCATCATCGGCGTCTGGGGCGGCCCGAACCGGGTCTACGCGGCGTTCAAGTTCTTCCTGTATACGCTGCTCGGCTCCCTGCTCACGCTGGTGGCGATCATCTACCTGTACATGAAGTCGGGCTCGTTCGAGATCCTCGACTGGCATGCGCTGCCGCTGTCGCTGCCCGAGCAGGTGCTGATCTTCCTGGCGTTCATGGCCGCGTTCGCGGTGAAGGTGCCGATGTGGCCGGTACATACCTGGCTGCCCGACGCGCACGTCGAGGCGCCCACCGGCGGCTCGGTGGTGCTGGCCGCGGTGATGCTGAAGCTGGGCGCCTACGGCTTCGTACGTTTCTCGCTGCCGATCGCTCCCGACGCCAGCCATGAGCTGGCGGGCCTCGTCATCGCACTGTCGCTCGTCGCGGTGGTCTACGTAGGGCTGGTCGCGCTGGTGCAAGCCGACATGAAGAAGCTGGTGGCCTATTCGTCGGTCGCGCACATGGGCTTCGTCACGCTCGGCTTCTTCATGTTCAACCAGATGGGGATGCAGGGCGCGATCGTGCAGATGATCTCGCACGGCTTCGTCTCGGGCGCGATGTTCCTGTGCATCGGCGTGCTCTACGACCGCCTGCATTCGCGACAGATCGCCGACTACGGCGGCGTGGTCAACACGATGCCCAGGTTCGCGGCGCTGTTCATGCTGTTCGCGATGGCCAACTCCGGACTGCCCGGCACCTCGGGCTTCGTCGGCGAGTTCTTCGTCATCCTGGGCGCGGTGCAGTTCGACTTCTGGGTGGCGCTGGCGGCGGCCAGCACGCTGATCTGGGGCGCCGCGTACTCGCTGTGGATGTACAAGCGGGTGATCTTCGGGGCGGTCGCCAACGATCGGGTCGCGAAGATGCAGGACGTCGGCCGCCGCGAGTTCTGGATGCTGGTCGCGATGGCGCTGCTGGTGCTCGGCATGGGCATCTATCCGAAGCCGGTCACCGACATGACCGAGGCGTCGGCCAAGGCGCTGCTCGAGCACGTCGCGGCCTCGAAGCTCGAGTAACGAACGATGAAATTCGAATCCCTGAACCTGCTGGCCGCGCTGCCCGAGATCGCGCTGCTGGTCGGCGTGTGCGTCGTGCTGCTGGTCGACGTGCTGGTGCCGGCGAGTCGGCGCATTCCGTCCTCGGTGCTGGCGCTGCTGGCGATTGTCGCTCCGTTCGTTGCCACGCTCTGGCAGGTGGGCTCGCCCACCCAGTACGCGTTCTCGAACATGTACGTGGCCGACGGGCTGTCGCACCTGCTCAAGCTCTGCGCCTACGTCGCGGTGGGTGCCACGCTGGTCTACGGCGGCCAATACGTGCGCGACCGCGGGCTCGATCGCGGCGAGTTCCACGTGCTGGCGCTGTTCTCGCTGCTCGGCCAGATGGTGATGATCTCGGCCAACAACCTGCTGATCGTCTACCTGGGGCTCGAGCTGCTGTCGCTGTCGCTGTATGCGCTGGTGGCGATGCGGCGCGACAGCGCGCTGCCCGGCGAGGCGGCGATCAAGTATTTCGTGCTGGGCGCGCTGGCCTCCGGTTTCCTGCTCTACGGCATGTCGATGATCTACGGCGCGGCCGGCACGCTGGAGCACGGGCGCATCGCGGCGGCGTTTACCGGCGGGCAACTGAACCGCACCGTCTTCACCTTCGGCGTGGTGTTCGTCGTGGCCGGGCTGGCGTTCAAGCTGGGCGCGGTGCCGTTCCACATGTGGCTGCCCGACGTCTACCACGGCTCGCCCACGTCGGCCACGCTGCTGGTGGCGGCGGCGCCCAAGCTCGCCGCGTTTGCGATCGCCTTCCGGCTGCTGGTCGAGGCGCTGGTCGGTGTGGCCGCCGACTGGCAGCAGATGCTGATGGTGCTGTCGGTCGCGTCGCTCGCGATGGGCAACATCGCCGCGATCGCGCAGACGAACTTCAAGCGCATGCTCGCGTACTCCACGATGTCGCACATCGGCTTCGTGCTGCTCGGGCTGCTCGCCGGCGTCGTCGACGGCGACATGGCGACCGCCAACTACGCGTACGGCTCGGCGCTGTTCTACATGATCACCTACGTGCTCACCACGCTGGGTGCCTTCGGCCTGGTGCTGCTGCTCGCGCGCAGCGGCTTCGAGGCCGACGAGATCGACGACCTGAAGGGTCTGAACCGGCGCCGCCCGTGGATGGCGCTGGCGATGCTGATCATGATGTTCTCGTTCGCGGGCATCCCGCCGTTCGTGGGTTTCTACGCCAAGCTGGCGGTGCTCAAGGCGGTGATCGACGTCGGGCACGTGTGGCTGGCGGTGGTCGCCGTGCTGTTCTCGCTGATCGGCGCCTTCTACTACCTGCGGGTGGTCAAGGTGATGTATTTCGATGCGCCCGCCGACCAGGCGCCGATCGCGCAGGCCGACGGCGCGCACGCCACGATGGCGGTCAACGGCGCGCTGGTGCTCTGGCTGGGCATCATCCCGGGGCCGCTGATGGCGGCCTGCATCGAGGCGATCCGCCTGGCGCTGGCGACGTAAGGCGGCGATCCGCCGTGACGAAAGACCTGCGCGAGACCCGGATCGATTCCGAGGTCGTCTTCAAGGGCGGCTTCCTGGAGGTGCGCCGCGACCGCGTGCGGTTGCCCGACGGGCGCCCGACGAACCGCGAGTTCGTCGTCCACCCCGGCGCTGCCGCGATGGTGCCGCTCTTCCCCGACGAGCGCATCCTGATCGAGCGGCAGTTCCGCTATCCGATCGGCGAGGTGTTCGTCGAGGTGCCGGCCGGCAAGCTCGATCCGGGCGAGAGCGCGCTGCAGACCGCGCGACGCGAACTGGCCGAGGAAACCGGCTATCGGGCGAACGAGTGGGCGTTCCTCACTCGATTGCACACCGCGATCGGCTTTTCCGACGAGTCGATCGACGTGTTCCTGTGCCGCGACCTGGTGCACACCGGGCAGGCGCTCGACGACGGCGAGTTTCTCGAAGTCGAGATCGTCACGCTGGGATGGCTGGTCGACGAGTTGCGCGCCGGGCGGCTCACCGACGTGAAAACGCAGATCGTCACGTTCTGGCTGGAGCGGCTGTTCTCGGGTGCATGGCCGTGGCCGGCGTTCGATCGGATGTGAAATAGCTATTAAACAGCGACTTGTGGGCTATTGCTCGTGTGTTTTATTAGCTATCGTTGCCTATGTTAGGCCCGTTTCTTGAAGTCGGTTCTCAACTCTTCGGTTGGGCCGGAGCCCGTTCGGAGCTTGACGGGTGGCTTTGGAAGCTCGCGCAGCAGTTCAGGGTGTGCGTCGAGCAAGAGGAAGAGATGCACCACGGCCGCCAGCGGCCGCGCCTTGCCGGTTTCGTAGCGTGAGAATGCATTAGGGCCGCCGCCGGTCAGGAAAGCGGCCTGTTCCTGGGTCAGGCCGAGCTTGAGCCGAATCCGCTTGATCGTCTCGCGTTCCGCCGCACGTGCCTCGAGCAGGAGCGCATCGCTGGCCGCCGCATACCTTTGTGCGCTCCGCGAATCGAACGTCACTTCCCCGCAGGTGCCGCAACGCATCCCGCTCAGGCTCTCGACAACCGATTTGCGCCCCTGATGCTCGATCTCGAAAGTCTCGTTCTCGAACGGGGCCAACTGGCGCGCCCCGCATACGCCGCATTGCTGGTTCATCATCGCTCCTTGAACTGCACCACCGGTCTGTCGTTGACCTGCGTGAGCTTGATGTAGGCCACGCGTCCGCTTGGCGCAGCAGCGTGGTAGACGTCCTGCCACACTCGGTGATCCACGTGTGTGGTCATCGACTTGTAGAAGTTGCGTGCCGACAGCGCGGCAATCACTTCCAGCATCTCCGCCAGCGTCAGCCCCATTTCCCGGCCACCATCGATCGCAGTCTTCGTGAAGGCGACCGCGCCGCGCCGCGCGATCTCGGCTTTCATCTCCTCCAGTCGGTAGTGCGGCCGGGATTTCTCCATTGGGTTATTTTAACCTATAAGGTTACCCGAGGACATCCCATCCGACGGTGCCGGGCCGCGGCGTGGCGCCAGACCGGGCCAGGAGACAGGGGTTGAGGCCGCCCGGAGAATTGTGGGCGGGTTTGGCGGCCCGGGGGGCCGGGAAATGCGTGTCAATGCCACGATGCTGGCGGAAGCGGTGAGATTCGAACTCACGGACGGGTCGCCCCGTCGCTGGTTTTCAAGACCAGTGCCTTAAACCGCTCGGCCACGCTTCCGCAGGGCTCCGAGTATAGCGGCGGGCCGCCGCTCGTTCCTGCCGTCCGACCGCCGGTCGCTGGCGTGGCCGGCGTGAAATCGTTCCGCCGAGGTCCGTGAGGCTCCGGTGCCAGAATGCAGGCACGTGCAAACCGAAGGGGCGGCGACGCCAGGCGCAGGCCGGGTCCGGTGCCCCCTCACGAGGAGACCCTTCGAAATGCGTCTATCGACGTTCCTTCCCGCGATTGCGGCGGCCGCGACCCTTGCTGCCTGCGGTGGCGGCGGCGATTCCGGCGGCACCGGAACGCTGAGCGTCAAGATGACCGACGCGCCCGCGTGCGGATACGACCACGTCTGGGTCACGGTCACGAAAGTGCGGGTGCACAAGTCGGCTTCGGCGGGCGACGCCGATCCGGGCTGGTCCGAGGTCATCGTTACGCCCGACGCGGGGCGCGACGGGCACCGCATCGACCTGCTGTCGCTGCAGAACGGCCTGCTCGCCGACCTGGGCCAGACAGCGCTGCCCGAGGGGCATTACACGCAGGTTCGGCTGGTGCTCAGCGCGGCCAGTGGCGCGAACCAGATCGTGCTGACCGACGACACGACCAAGACCCCGATCAACCTCGACACGCCGAGCGCCCAGCAAAGCGGCCTGAAACTGAAGCATGGCTTCGACGTGGCCGCGGGCGAGGAGGTCGACCTCGTGCTCGACTTCGACGCCTGCAAGTCGATCGTCAAGGCCGGCGCGAGCAACCGCTACAACCTGAAGCCCGTCGTCTCGGTGATCCCGATCCTGGTCGGCTCGATCGACGGCGGCGCGGTGTCTCCGGAAGCGGCTCGGGCGGGCGCTTGGGCATCGCTGCAGCGCTTCGATCCGTCGTCCGGGGCGGTGACGGTCGTGCGCTCGACGACCGTGCGTGCCGACGGCACCTGGACACTCGAGCCGGTTCCCGTGACGCAGCAGGGTAGCCCCGGCTACAACCTGGTGATCGGGGCGCCCGGGTACGCCAACGTGGTCTACACCAACGTACCGGTGACCACCGGGCAGAGCACTCCAGTACCGGCCGTCACGCTGACTGCGAGCACGGCGCGCTCGATCGCAGGCAACATCGCCACTGCGAACGGCACCGGCTCGGCGCAGGCGCTGCAGACGGTGGTCGACAATGCCGACAATGCGCTCGACATCGTGATCCAGGCCGCGTTCGCGAATGCCGATTCGGTCACCGGCGACTACGCGCTGTCGGTGCCGGCCGGTGCCGCGAAGGTCGCGCCGTACGGCTCGGCGCTTGCCGGGGCCGCCAACGGCGGCAAGTACGTGGTGCGCGCGAGCGACGGCACGACCACGCAGGACAGCGGCGTGGTGGACGTCTCGTCCGCGAACGCGACCGGGGTCGACTTCACCTTCTGATCCGTCGCGGGCAGGTCGCGCACTGCCTTAAGATCCCCTGCAGGGGACCGAACCGGGACCGGCCTCGCGCCGGTCCCGTCATTTTCGCGGGGAGCGATCGCATGAAAGCCGTGTTGTGCAAGGCCTGGGGGCCGCCCGAGTCGCTGGTCGTCGAGGAGGTACCGACGCCGGCGCCCGGCCCGGGGCAGGTGCTGATCGAGGTACATGCGGCGGGGGTGAACTTCCCCGACTCGCTGATCATCCAGAAGAAGTACCAGTTGCAGCCCGAACTGCCGTTCTCGCCGGGGGCCGAAGTCGCGGGCATCGTGCGCGCGGTGGGCGAGGGCGTGAAGCCCTGGAAGGCGGGCGATCGCGTGATCGCGAACGTGCCCTGGGGCGGCTATGCGCAGGAACTGGTGGCCGATGCCGCGCGGGTGATGCCGATTCCCGACGGCATGGACTTCGCGACCGCATCGGCCTACGTGCTCGCCTACGGCACGAGCCTGTTCGCGCTGAAGGATCGCGCGAAGCTCGCACCCGGCGAGACGCTGCTGGTGCTGGGTGCAGCGGGCGGCGTGGGTATCGCGGCGGTGGAGATCGGCAAGGCCATGGGCGCGAGGGTGATCGCGGCGGCCTCGAGCGAGGACAAGCTCGCGCTGTGCCGCGCGCACGGCGCCGACGAGACCATCGACTACGCCCGCGAGAACTTGCGCGGGCGCCTCGAGGCGCTCACCGGCGGCAAGGGTCCCGACGTGATCTACGACCCGGTCGGCGGCCCGTACACCGAGCAGGCCTTCCGCTCGATCGCCTGGGAGGGCCGCCACCTGGTGATCGGCTTTGCGGCCGGCGAGATCCCGAAGCTGCCGCTGAACCTGCCGCTGCTGAAGACCGCGTCGCTGGTCGGCGCCTTCTGGGGCGCGTTCGTGCAGCGCGACCCGAAGCGCACGCGCGAGCACCTGCAGGAGCTCTTCGCGCTGTACCAGTCGAAGAAGGTACGACCGCCGATCACGAAGACCTATCCGCTCGCGCAAGCCGCGCAGGCGCTGCGCGACGTGATGGAGCGGCGCGTCAAGGGCAAGGTGGTGATCCTGCCGCGCGAGTGACGGCGGGGCCGGTGCCGCGGTTCGGCAGGGCCGGCGCCGCGGTTCGGTGCGGTCAGGACGTTCGCGTCGCGTCGTCCGTCGCGTCGGTGAAGTAGCGCAGCGGCGCGAGGTCGGCGAACAAAGGCTCGCGCTTTTCGGCACGCGCGCGGATCGCCTCGGCAACGGCTGCCGTATCCCAGAGACCCGATTGCAGCCAGCCCATCTGGCGCAGGCCGTCGGCCACCGAGTGGTCGCGCGCATAGTCGATCGCCTGCTTGCTCGCCCAGATGGCCACCGGCGGCTTCGCGGCGATTTCACGCGCGACCTGCATCACGCCGGCGAGCATCGCCCCGGTGTCTTCGAACACTTCGTTGACCAGGCCCAGCGACAGCGCGCGATCGGCCGGCAGGCGCCGGCCGGTGTAGGCGAGTTCGCGCGCCGCGCCCTCGGGAATCAGCTTCGGCAGACGCTGCAGCGTGCCGAGGTCGGCGGCCATGCCGATGTTGATCTCCTGCACGCAGAAGAACGCGTCGCGGGTGCAGTAGCGCATGTCGGCCGCGCAGACCAGGTCGACGCCGCCGCCGATGCATCCGCCGTGGATCGCGGCCAGCACCGGCATGCGCAGATCGGCCAGGCGGTCGAAGGTGCGCTGCATGTCGCCGAGCAGGGGCGCGATGTTGGCGCGCGTGGCGGCGCTCGATGCGTCGGGCGCGATCGCCGAGCCGAAAGCCTCGAGCGACATGCCGGCGCAGAAGTGCTTGCCGGCGGCGTCGATGACCAACGCGCGCGCGGGCGCTTCGCGCTGCAGTTTCTCGAGGATCGCGTCGAGTTCGCGCCAGAACGCGGGGCTCATCGCGTTCATCCGGCCCGGCTGGTCCAGCGTCAGGCGTGCGACGCGGTCGGCGATCTCGAGGCGGAAGTGGCGGTCGGACATGGCGGTCTCCGTGGGGATGGCCGATGGTAGCAATCGGCTATGCTTCGCGCTTCATGTTCGAGGCTCAACCATGATTAAAAAACCTCGGTCCGACGGCGCTGCGCGGCCGCCGGCTCCGCAACGCAGCTATCGCTACTACGAGCTGCTGATGGCGGGATTCGTCACCGTCTACCTGTGCTCGAACCTGCTCGGCCCGGCCAAGGCGGTGCAGATGCAACTGCCGCTGGTGGGAACCGTCACCTTCGGCGCCGCGGTGCTGTTCTTCCCGCTCTCGTACATCTTCGGCGACATCCTCACCGAGGTCTACGGCTACGCGAAGGCGCGGCGCGTGATCTGGGCCGGTTTCGGCGCGATGAGCTTCGCCGCATTCATGGCCTGGGCCGTGGTGCAGCTGCCGCCCGCGCCGGGCTGGCCGCACCAGCAGGCCTACGAGGTGGCGTTCGGCAACGCCTGGCGCATCGTGCTGGCCTCGCTCGTCGCCTATTTCTGCGGCGAGTTCGCCAACTCGTTCGTGCTCGCGCGGATGAAGCTGATGACCCGGGGCCGGCACCTGTGGGCGCGCACCATCGGCTCGACCGTGGTCGGCGAGGGCATCGACTCGGCGCTGTTCTACCCGCTTGCGTTCTGGAACAGCGGCATCATTCCGAACGACCTGGTGCCGCAGTTGATGCTCTCGCAGTGGATCGCCAAGACGTTGGTCGAAGTGGCGTTCACGCCGGTGACCTACAAGGTGGTCGGCTTCCTGAAGAGGACCGAGCGCGAGGACTGGTACGATCGGGACACCGATTTCACTCCCTTCAGGCTCTGATCCCCCCGATGCACGACCTGCTGCTTTCGTTGCGGCTCACGCGGCGCGACTGGCGCGCGGGCGAGTTGCGCCTGCTGCTGGCCGCGCTGGTGGTGGCAGTGGGCGCGATCGCGAGCGTGGGCTTCTTCGTCGACCGCATGCGCGGGGCGCTCGAGCAGGAGGCTGCGCAGTTGCTGGGCGCCGACCTGGTGATCGGATCGGACGCGCCGCCGGACGAGGCCATCACGGCCGAGGCGTTGCGGCGCGGCCTGCGGGTGGCGCGCACCGTGGTCTTCCCGAGCATGGCGATCGCCGGCGGCATGCCGCAACTGGCTTCGGTGAAGGCGGTGAGCGAAGGCTACCCGTTGCGCGGTCGGGTGCGCGTCATCGAGCTTGCAGCGAGTGCGGCCGGCGCGACGGCGCCGGCCGAGGCAACGGGGGCGGCGAACGCGACCGGCGCAGAACCCTCCGACAAGCCGGCTGACGGCGGACCCGCGCGCGGCGAGGTCTGGCTCGATCCGCAGCTTGCGAAGGCACTGGGCGTCGCGCACGGCGGCACGGTGGCCTTCGGCGATGCGAGCTTTCGCGTCACGCGGCTCATCACGCTGGAGCCCGATCGCGGCACCGGCTTCGTCAACTTCGCGCCGCGCGCGATGTTCTCGCTCGACGACCTGCCGGCCACGCGCCTGGTGCAGCCCGCGAGCCGCGTGCGCTGGCAGCTGATGCTGGCCGGCGAGCCGCGTGCGGTGGCCGACTTCGCGCAATGGGCGCAGCCGCGGCTGGAACGCGGCCAGCGCATCGAGTCGCTCGACAGCGGTCGCCCCGAGTTGCGCGCCACGCTCGACCGGGCAGGGCAGTTCCTGTCGCTGGTGGCGCTGCTGTCGGCGCTGATCGCGGCGGTGGCGATCGGCCTCGCCTCGCGCCGCTTCGCCGAGCGCCATCTGGACGGCTGTGCGGTGATGAAGGCGTCGGGTCTGTCGCAGCGGCGCCTGCTGGGCTTGCTCGGGATGGAGTTGCTCTGGGTGGCGCTGGCCGGTGCCGTGCTCGGCGTGGCGCTTGGCTGGGCGGTGCACTTCGGGTTGGTCGCTGCGGTGGCGACACTCATCGAAGTACCGCTGCCTGCTGCCGGCTGGCTGCCCGCCGCACAGGCGCTGGTGGTCGCGCTGGTGCTGATGGGAGGCTTCGGCGCATGGCCGTTCCTGCGGCTCGCCGGGGTACCGCCGTTGCGGGTGTTGCGCCGCGACGTCGCCGGCGCGCCCGCGTCGGCCTGGGTCGCGATCGTGCTCGCCGCGGCCGCGTTCGGCGGCCTGCTCTTCTGGTTCGCGCGCGATCCCCGCCTGGCCCTCGTGTCGATCGGCGGCTTCGCGCTGGGCGCGCTCGTCTTCGTCGGCGTCGCATTCGCGGCGATCCGTGTGCTCGAACCCTTGCGCCACGCGGGCTTCGTCGCCGGCAGCCCGGCACTGCGGCTGGCCTTCGCATCGTGGTCGCGCCGGCAGGCCATGACGGTGACACAGACGGTGGCACTGTCGGTCGGGCTGATGGCGTTGCTGCTGCTCACGGTGACGCGCACCGACCTGATCGACGGCTGGCGCCGCGCGAGCCCGCCCGATGCGCCGAACCGCTTCGTGGTCAACATCCAGCCCCGGCAGACGGCCGAGGTGCAGGCGGCACTCGAGGCCGCCGGCGTACGCGCCCCCGACCTCTACCCGATGGTGCGCGGCCGGCTGGTGACGGTGAACGGCAAGCCGGTGCGTCCGGAAGATTTCGACGGTGACCGCGCGCAGCGGCTCGTCGATCGCGAGTTCAATCTCTCGTATGCCGACGAGCTGCCGGCGCACAACTCGATCGCCGAAGGGCGCTGGTTCGCGCCCGGTGCGCACGAGGTGTCGGCCGAGCAGGGCATCATGAAGACGCTCGGCCTGGCGATGGGCGACGAACTGGGCTTCGACGTGGCGGGCGAGATCGTCACCGTGCGCCTGAGCAGCGTGCGCAAGGTGGCCTGGGATTCGATGAAGGTGAACTTCTTCATGATCCTCTCGCCGGCGGCGCTCGCCGGGCGCCCGCAGACGATGATCACCGCGTATCACCAGCCGGCGTCGTCACCGAACCTGGACCGCGAACTGGTGCGGCGCTTTCCGAACCTTACCGTCTTCGACACCGGCAACCTGCTGCGGCAGGTGCAGTCGATGCTCGACCAGGTGATCCGGGCGGTGCAGGTGCTGTTCGTGCTCGCGCTGGCCGCCGGCGTCGCGGTGCTCTGGGGTGCGCTCGCCAGTTCGCGCGACGAGCGAGTGCGCGAGGCGGGCCTGATGCGCGCACTCGGCGCCTCGGGGCGGCAGCTGGCCTCGGCGCAGCTGATCGAGCTGGCGTTCAGCGGCGCGCTCGCCGGAGTGCTGGCCGCCGCGGGCTCGATCGCGATCGGCTGGGTGCTCGCCGACCAGGTGTTCCGCTTCGACTACGAGCCGCGCTGGTGGGTGCTGGCCGGCGGCGCCGCGGTCGGCGCCGCGCTCGCATTGCTCGCCGGCTGGCTGAGCCTGCGCAGCGTGCTGCGCGCGCCGCCGCTGGCGACGCTGCGCGACGCCTGAGCGAAGCCCCGCTACTTCGGGTCGAACATCTGCCGCGCCGCATCGCTGGGCAGCCGGCAGATGCGCGCAGCGAGTTCGTAATGGCCGCCGCGGCGCTGGCAATCGACGAACGGATCCTGGCGCGGCGCCTCGGCGGCGCGTGCGGGCGCCGGCGCGCCGGCCGGCCCTCCGGAGCGTTCGATGCCCGAGGCGACGACCTTCGGCTTCCAGACCTGCCCGCGGCTGGCACCGGTGCAGGGTTCGTCGGAGAACACCGTGCGGCCGTCGCTGGTCGCGCAGCGGTACACGGTGGATCCGCCTTCGGCGGGGGCCGCGGCGGCGGCCAGTGCGGGCGACGCGGCCAGCGCTGCGGCAAGCAGCGCGAGCGGAGCCAGTGCGGGAACTCTCATGAGGGCCTCCTGACGGAAATTCCGCGTTTTGGAGCCGGCCGGCTCCCAAGTATGCTCGCGGATATCGTGTTTTTCGAGAAGCCTGAGCGAAAGTGCCGACCTTGTCCGTGAACGATGTCCTGTCGATCGCCAGCCTGGTGCTCGGCGCGGTGGCGGTGCTGCTGCTGGTGGCGCTGGCGCTGCGCCGCGCCCCCGATCCGGCCCCCGCGCTCGACGAACTGGCGCGGCTGAACCAGGCGCAGCTGCAGCAGCAGCGCGAACTGCGCGAGGAGACCGCCACGCAGGCGCGCGAGAACCGGCTCGAGTTGAGCGCCTCGCTGGCCGAACTGGGCCGCAACCTGACCCACCAGATGGGCACCATCGCCGGGGTGCAGAACAACCAGATCGACGCGTTCGCGCAGCAGCTCACCAAGCTCACCGAGGCCAACGAGCAGCGCCTGGGCGCGCTGCGCGAGAGCAACGAACAGCGGCTCGAGGCGCTGCGCCAGGGCACCGAGCTGCGGCTCGAGGCGCTGCGCGAGACGCTCGAGCGCCGGCTGCGCGAGCTTCAGGGCGACAACGCGGCGAAGCTCGAGGAGATGCGCCGCACCGTCGACGAGAAACTGCACGCGACGCTCGAGCAGCGGCTGGGCGCGTCGTTCAAGCAGGTGTCCGACCGCCTCGAGCAGGTGCACAAGGGCCTGGGCGAAATGCAGGCGCTGGCCTCCGACGTCGGCGACCTCAAGCGCGTGCTGACCAACGTGAAGACGCGCGGCACCTGGGGCGAGGTGCAGCTCGCTTCGCTGCTCGAACAGCTGCTGGTGCCGGAGCAATACGCCGCCAACGTCGCGCCGGTGCCCGGCTCGAACGAGCGCGTCGAGTTCGCGATCCGGCTCCCCGGGCGTGGCGACGAGGCGCCGGTGTGGCTGCCGATCGACGCGAAGTTTCCGCGCGAAGACTACGAGCGGCTGGTGATCGCGCAGGAGAAGGCCGATCCGGCGGCGGCCGAGGCGGCCGCGCGCCAGCTCGAGCAGCGCCTGCGGCTCGAGGCGAAGACGATCCGCACGAAGTACGTCTCGCCGCCCGACACCACCGACTTCGCGCTGATGTTCCTGCCCACCGAGGGCCTGTACGCCGAGGTGGTGCGCCGCCCCGGCCTGATGGACGACCTGCAGCGCACCTGGCGCGTCGTGGTCGCCGGCCCCAGCACGCTGGCGGCGATCCTGTCGAGCCTGCAGATGGGCTTTCGCACGCTGGCGGTGGAGAAGCGCTCGAGCGAAGTCTGGCAGCTGCTCGGGGCCGTCAAGACCGAGTTCGGCAAGTTCGGCGACGTGCTCGCGAAGACCAAGGAGCAGATCGACCGAGCGAGCACCACGCTCGGGACGGCGGCAGTGCGCACGCGGGCGATCGAGCGCAAGCTGCGCGACGTGGAGTCGCTGCCCGAGCCCACGAGCGCGCAACTGCTCGAGGACGACTCGGGCGCCGCGCCCTAACCCAATACCTGCAGCACGCCCAGCGTGATTACCGGAAACGCGATCAGGGTCAGCACCCGGATGAAGTCGCTGAGCAGGAACGGCATCACGCCCCGAAACGACTCGGCCATCGGCACTTCGGGTGCCAGCGAGTTGATCACGAAGACGTTCAGCCCGAACGGCGGCGTGATCAGGCCGACCTCGACGGTGATCAGCACCAGGATGCCGAACCAGATCGCGGTGGATTCGGGCGTGAGTCCGAAGTCGAGCTTCATCACGATCGGGAACAGCACCGGGATCGTGATCAGGATCATCGACATCGAGTCCATCACGCAGCCGAGCGCCAGGTACATCAGCAGGATCAGCGCGAGCACCGTCATCGGCGCATAGCCGCTCTGGGCGATCGCGGTGGCCGCCTGCGTGGGCATCTGCGTGATCGCGAGGAACGCGTTGAAGAGGTCGGCGCCGATCAGGATGAGGAAGATCATCCCGGTGAGCTTCGCGGTGCTGAGCAGGCACTCGACCAACCCCTTCATCCGCATGCCGCCGCGCACCCAGGCGATGACGCCGGTGGCTGCGGCACCGACCGCCGCGCCTTCGGTGGGTGTGAAGAAGCCGCCGTACATGCCGCCCATCATCACCACGAAGACGATGATCACCGGCAGCAGCTCGAACAGGGTGCGCAGTTTCTGAGCCAGCGACGCCTTCGGGCCGGCCGGCCCGGCTTCGGGGTCGATGCGCACCATGATCGCGATCGCGATCATGTAGCCGAGCGCGGCGAGGACCCCCGGCACCATCGCGGCGATGAACAGCTTGCCGATCGACTGCTCGGTGAGGATCGCGTAGATGACCAGCACCACCGACGGCGGGATCAGGATGCCCAGCGTGCCGCCCGCCGCCAGCGCCCCGGTGGCCAGCCTTCCGGAGTAGTTGAGCCGCTTCATCTCCGGCAGCGAGACGTGCGCCATCGTGGCCGCGGTGGCGAGCGAGGAGCCGCAGATCGAGCCGAACGCCGCACAGGCGCCGATGGCCGCCATCGCCACGCCGCCGCGCCGGTGCCCGAGCCAGGCTGCCGCCGCGTTGAAGATGCCGGTGGACAGCCCCGACGCGGTGGCGAACGCACCCATCAGCACGAACAGCGGTATCACCGACAGCGAATAGGTGGCCGTCTGGAAGTAGGGCGCCGAGTTCATGTAGTTGAGCATCGGCTCGAGGCCCGACACCCAGATGTAGCCGACGCCGCCCACCAGCAGCAGCGACAGCCCGACGTTCACGCCGATGACCAGCAGCCCGATCAGCACCAGGAACATCAGCAGCGAGATTTCCATCCCGCTCATCGGAATTCCCTTCCGCCGCGGGCCGCGCGCGCCACGCACACCAGCGTGAGCAGCGCCATCGATGCGACGATCGGCACGAACATCCACCAGGTCGGGATCTGCAGCATCATCGACATGTCGTGGAATTCGTACTGGTTGATGCCGCCCAGCGCCAGCCGCCAGGTCATCAGGGCCGCGACGATCGCGAACAGCACGTCGCTCAGCACGGCGAGCGCGTGCCGTAGCGCCGGCGGGAACATGCCGACGAACATGTCGACCACGACGTTGCCGCCGCGCAGGTGGCAATAGGGGAGCATCGCGAAGACCGCGATCGCGGTGCCGCGCTCGGTGAGCTCGAAGTCGCCGACCAGCGGCGAACCGAAGAAGGTGCGGCTGATGATGCTGGCGACCGAGACCGCGGTGAATGCGAGCATCACCGAGCCGCCGGCCACCGCGAGCCACGTACAGGCGCGCTCGAGCGCGCGTTCGAGCCCGGGACGGGCTGCCGCACCGGTTTCGCCGGCGCGGCTGCCGCCCTCGCTCATTTGTCGTACTTCGCGATCAGCGCCACCGCTTCGTCGTGAAGCGCCTTGCCGTTCGGGGTAGCGGCGATCCACGCATCGACCACCGGCTGCGTCGTCTTCTTCCAGCGCGCCTTCTCTTCGGGCGCGAGCTTGCCGATCGTGTGGCCCAGTTCCTTCGCCTGCTGCAGGCCGGGAAGCTCGGCGTCGTCCCAGGCCTTGCCGATTTCCTTGATGAAGTTGTCGCCCGAGTTCTTGTCGATGACCGCCTTGAGGTCGGGCGGCAAGCTCTCGTACTTCTGCTTGTTCATCGCCATCAGGAACACGTTCGTGTACAGGCCGGTTTCGGTGTGGAACTTCACCAGTTCGTTCAGGCGCTGCGGCTTCATCACTTCCCATGGCACCGTCACGCCGTCGGCCACGCCGCGCGACAGCGCCTCGTAGGCCTCGGGCAGCGGCATGCCCACCGGCGTGGCGCCCATCAGCTTGAGCGCATCGCCCACCGGCTTCGTGGGAAGCCGGATCTTCTTGCCCTGCAGGTCTTCCATGCGGGTGACGAGCTTGTCCTTCATGTGGACGAGGCCGGGCGCATGGCAGTGCAGCAGCAGCGGGTGCACGTCCTTGTACTCGTCGCGCATGTGCGCCTTGTAGAACTCCCAGATCGCCTGTGCGGTGGCCAGCGCGCTGGAGCCCACGACGAACGGCAACTCGAACACCGCCGACAGCGGGAAGCGGCCCGGCGTGTAGCCCGGCACGGTCCAGATGATGTCGGCCACGCCGGTGCGCACCTGGTCGTACAACTGCGGCGGCTTGCCGCCGAGTTGCATCGCCGGATAGATCTCGCACTTGATGCGTCCGCCCGAATCCTTCTCGACACGCTCGGCCCAGGGCTGGAAGAGCTTCGTCTGCGCCGGCGCCATCGGCGACAGGAAGTGCGACATGCGCAGCTTGATCGGCTCTTGCGCGGTGGCCACGCGGGGAAGGCCGGCGAGGCCCAGGCCGAGTGCCGCGCCTGCCTGGAGCGCGTTGCGTCGGGATGCGTTCGTCATGTGTGTCTCCTGTGTGGACTCGTTCGTGCTTGTGGCCCGGTGATTGTAGCGGCGCGTCAACCTACCATGCTCAGTCCTCCGCTGACACTGAGGACTTGCCCGGTGACGTAGTCGGAGCGCGAACTCGCGAAGAAGGTGACCGCGTCGGCGATGTCCGAGGGCTGGGCGAAGCGGCGCATCGGGATCGCGCGCAGAAAGGCTTCGCGGTGCTTCTCGGGCACTGCCTGCAGCAGCGGCGTGTCGGTGGGACCCGGGCAGACGCAGTTGGCCGTGATGTTGTGCCGGGCCATCTCGCGCGCCAGCCCCTTGGTGAAGGCGATCACGCCGCCCTTGGCGCCGGAGTACACCGTCTCGCCGGTGCTGCCGACGCGCCCCGCGTCGCTCGACACGTTGACGATCTTGCCGCGCTTGCGTTCGACCATGCCGGGCAGGAACGCGCGCACCACGCGCACGGTACCCATGAAGTTCAGCTCGACCACCCGGTCGATGAACGCGTCGTCGTTTTCGAGGAAGGGCTGGATCTTCCCCCAGCCGGCGACGTTGGCCACGATGTCGACGCGCCCGTGGCGCGCGAGCACCGCGTCGCGAAACGCGTTCACCGAGGCTGCGTCGGTGACGTCGCAACGCAGGTATTCGGCGCGCTGCCCGGTGGCACGGATCGCGGCGGCCGCCTGCTCGCCCTTGTCATCGGCGATGTCGCCGAGCACCACGGTGGCGCCGGCCTGCGCCAGTCCCTGGGCGGTGGCCAGCCCGATGCCGGAAGCGGCGCCGGTGACGATCGCAATGCTGTCGTTGAGCTTCATCGGAGATTCCTCATATCGAGGACCGCGACGTCCTCGGATCGGGTAGTGGAGATGGCCGGAGAGCGTGACTGAATGAATGTTCATTCATGATCGGCAGAATGTCAATCGCCACTGCCGGTGCCGAGGCGTGGCCCGCGCGCGGTTCGACCGCGGATGAGTTTTTTGCCGCTGAAAATATCTTCCCACGATAAGAAATTGACGCGCCGCAACGCACCATCCGCTTTTTTCATGGCGGTAACGGTTCTCCCGTATCGTGGGAATGCGGTGTCAAGCCATTGATACGACATATGAAAAAAGTTCGTCTCGTTTTTCCAGATTCCCTGTTGCGGCGCCGCACATTTTCGGTAATCTGACGGACATGCACGCGCGCCGGCGTTTCCTCCTCGCGCCTGTGCACCGATTTCCAACACTCATGACGCTCAAGGAGCCTCTTCATGTCATCCCGTGAACTCGAAGCGCAGAAGCTGCAGAAGGAATGGTCCGAAAGCCCGCGCTGGCGCGGCATCAAGCGCGGCTACACCGCCGAGGACGTCGTGCGCCTGCGCGGCTCGCTGCCGGTCGAGCACACGCTGGCCAAGCGGGGTGCGGAGAAGCTCTGGAAGCTGCTGAACGAAGAGCCGTTCGTGAACTCGCTGGGCGCGCTCACTGGCAATCAGGCGATGCAGCAGGTCAAGGCCGGACTGAAGGCGATCTACCTGTCGGGCTGGCAGGTTGCCGGCGACGCGAACCTGGCCGGCGAGATGTACCCCGACCAGTCGCTGTATCCGGCCAACTCGGTGCCGGCCGTGGTTCGTCGCATCAACAACACGCTCACGCGCGCCGACCAGATCCAGTGGATGGAAGGCAAGAACCCCGGCGAGCCCGGCTATGTCGACTTCTTCGCGCCGATCGTGGCCGACGCCGAAGCGGGCTTCGGCGGCGTGCTCAACGCGTTCGAGCTGATGAAGTCGATGATCGACGCGGGCGCCTCGGGTGTTCACTTCGAAGACCAGCTCGCGTCGGTGAAAAAATGCGGCCACATGGGCGGCAAGGTGCTGGTGCCCACGCGCGAGGCGGTCTCGAAGCTGGTCGCCGCGCGGCTGGCTGCCGACGTCTGCGGCGTGCCGACCATCCTGCTGGCGCGCACCGACGCTGAAGCCGCCGACCTGGTCACCTCCGACGTCGACGAGAACGACAAGCCGTTCCTCACCGGCGAGCGCACCGTCGAAGGCTTCTTCCGCGCGAAGAACGGCCTCGAGCAGGCGATCTCGCGTGGCCTGGCCTACGCACCGTATGCCGACCTCATCTGGTGTGAGACCGGCACGCCCGACCTGAACTTCGCGCGCGCGTTCGCCGAGGCGATCCACAAGCAGTTCCCGGGCAAGATGCTGGCGTACAACTGCTCGCCGTCGTTCAACTGGAAGAAGAACCTCGACGAGGGCACGATCGCGAAGTTCCAGCGCGAGCTGGGCGCGATGGGCTACAAGTTCCAGTTCATCACGCTGGCCGGCTTCCACGCGCTGAACTACAGCATGTTCAACCTGGCACACGGCTATGCGCGCAAGCAGATGAGCGCGTTCGTCGAGCTGCAGGAAGCCGAGTTCGCCGCGGCCGAGCGTGGCTTCACCGCGGTGAAGCACCAGCGCGAGGTGGGCACCGGCTACTTCGACGCGGTCACCACCACCGTCGAGCGCGAGGCCTCCACCGCGGCGCTGAAGGGGTCGACCGAGGACGCGCAATTCTTCGAGGCGAAGACGGGCGCCAAGAAGGCTGCCTGAGCGTCAGCGATCGGCCAAGGAGGGCCGCCGCGGGGCGGCTCTTCCTGGCTGAAGCGGAAAGGCCGGCTCGATGCCGGCCTTTTTTTTGATAGGCGAGCGTTCTCCGCTCCCGGAGTGTCGCGAGCGGAGTTGCCCAGTGAGAGTGCAGATAGTAAAGTGAATTCTCGGCAAATAGTAGAGTAAATTGAGCTCAACCAACCCTGTCCAGGGCAGGCTTCTTGCCGAGGCGCTTGGCCAACTCGGTCGCCTGCAGGACAAGCACCAAGGCGTGGTCGAATCGGCCGACCTGAGCGACGAGCACAGGGCGGTGTTGCTCGCAACCGGCTTCCTGAGACAGGTGATGAAGGGTTGGTACATCAGTGCCAATCCTGCCGACGATCAAGGCGATTCGACGGCCTGGTACGCGTCGTTCTGGGCGTTCCTCTCGGGATACCTGGGCAAGCGTTTCGGCAAACGTTACTGCCTGAACCCGGAGGCATCTCTGCTGCTGCACACGGGCCACACGGCAGTGCCGCGCCAGGTCGTCGCAGTGGCCGGGCGGACGGGTGCCAAGACGCTGTCGCTGCCGTTCGACACCTCGCTGCTTCTGTATCAGGATGCGAAGCGGGTGCCGCGCTCGCGTGTGGCGCGGCGCGGCCTGCAGGTGTGGCCGGTGGCCGAAGCGATGTGTCTGGTGGGGCCGAGCTTCTTCATCGAGCATCCGCGCGAGGCGGAAATTGCGTTGGCGATGGTGCGCGATCCGTCCGAGTTGCTGGCCACGCTGCTGGAGGGCGATGGCATGCGGTCCGCAGCCGCGCGGCTGGCCGGAGCCCTGCAGTTTGTCGGGCGCAGCTCGGATGCGCAACGCATCGTGACGGACTTCTCCGCGGTGCATTCGAGCGTCAGACCGGAGAATCCATTTGCGATCGAGGCACCGTCGCTTGCGCCGTCGCGCGAGCGTTCGCCCTACGTGCTGCGCCTGCGCTCGATGTGGGCGGGCTGGCGCGAAGCGGTGATCGCCCAGTTCCCGGCGCCGCCCGGCATCCCCGTCAATGCTGGGAGCTACCTCGCGCAGGTGCAGGAGCGTTACGTCGCGGATGCGTACAACTCGCTGTCCATCGAGGGCTATCAGGTCACTGATGCGCTCATCGAAGCCGTGGCGCGCGGCGACTGGAACCCGGAGGGCGACGACGAGCAGAGGAGGGCTCGCGATGCATTGGCCGCCCGGGGCTATTACCAGGCGTTCCGTGCGGTTGACCTGCCCCGGGAATTTCGCCCACTCGGTTACTTGAAAGTGGCTCCGTGGTGGATGGAATCGTGATGTTGCCGGAATTCGACGGGTGTGCGGTAGTCCAGGCTCGAGTGCGGGCGCACGTGGTTGTAGTGCCGGCGCCATTGCTCGATGATCACGCGTGCCTCGACACGCGAGCGGAACCACTCCAGGCTCAGGCACTCGTCGCGCAACCGTCCGTTGAAGCTCTCGTCGGTGCCGTTCTGCCACGGTTTGCCGGGATCGATGTGGGCGACCTCGATCTTGGCCTCGACGATCCACTTAAGGATCGCCTGGCTGACGAACTCCGGGCCGTTGTCGGAGCGAAGCACTGCGGGCGCTCCGCGTTCGCTCACGAGTCTGGTCAGCACCTCGATGACCCGCCTGGAGCGGATGCTGCCGGCCACGTCGATGGCCAGGCACTCCCGGGTGAACTCGTCGACCACGGTCAGGCACTTGACCTGCTGGCCGTTGGCGCAGGCGTCGAACACGAAGTCGTAGGCCCAGACGCTGTTCGGGCCGCTCGGAGGCAGTGGCCGTGGGCGTGAGCCTGCCACGCGTCGGCGCGGGCGCCGCTTGGGCAACTGCAGCCCGGCCACCTGCCAGAGCCGATGAGCTCGCTGCCAGCCCATCTCGTGGCCTTCGCGTTTCAGGAAGATCCGGATGCGGCGATAGCCGTAGCGCGGATACTGTTGCGCAAGGCGGTGCATCGCTTCGAGGACCGGCGCATCGCGTCCCGGCAGGGTTCTCTCGTAGCGCAGCGTCGAGCGTGCAATGCCGATCAGCTCGCAAGCCCGGCGCTTCGGATGCCCTCGCTGGATTGCGAAGACCACCTGTTCGCGCCGGGCTTGCGAGCTCACCACTTTCGGCGGTTGATCTCCTTGAGCGTATCGATGGCCATCTCGCGCTCGGCCAGCATCCGCTTGAGCTTGGTGTTCTCGGCCTCGAGGGCGCGCAGCCGCTTGACGTCGGCGGGGTCCATCGAGCCAAACTTCTGGCGCCAGGTGTAGATGGTCTGCTCGCTGACCTTGTGCCTGCGCGCGACCTCTGCGACCGACGTGCGATCGGCTTCGCGAAGCATCGCGACCATCTGTTCTTCGGTGAATCGACTCTTTCTCATGGGCTCCTCGCCGGTGAGCAGGAGCCATTCTCTCAAGTCGTCAGGTGGAGGAAAAACCCGGGCAGGTCACGGTCAAGGCCAGCATCTCGCGCATCATTGCCGGCGAGCCGGCGGCGGACGTCGTTCGTCGTGAGCACCGCGACTGGTACGCCGAACTGTTCGCTCCGTCGGTGAGCGCAGGCATCCTGAAGCGTCACCAACTGGTCGGTTATCGTAGCGGCCCGGTGTTCATTCGCAACTCGCAGCACGTTCCGCTTCCTCGCGAGGCGCTGCTCGATGCGCTCGAAGCGCTGTTCGACCTCATTGCCGAAGAGCCGCATCCGGCGGTGCGCGCGGTACTGGGCAAACACCTGTTCGTCTTCATCCACCCGTACTTCGACGGCAACGGCCGCATCGGGCGATTCCTGATGAATGCGCTATTCGCCTCCGGCGGATATCCCTGGACGGTCATTCGCGTGTCCCGGCGCGCCGAGTACCTGCAGGCCCTCGAGCAGGCAAGCGTGAGTGGCGAGATCACTCTCCTGGCGCGGTTCATTGCCCGGGAGATGGCGCAGACGCCCTGAACTGCAGACGCCGGCCGTTCTCCGATACCTTACGGACGATCGGCACGCGCCGCGAGTTCGGCCAGGCAACATGATGTTCCGCCAACCCGGATCCGCCGGCTGGGGGATGGCGGTTCGGCCGATCGACTAGGCACTGCGTCGAATGTTCGCGGCGCGTGCTCGCGCCTATAAATCTCCGTGCGCCCCTCGTCACTTGCACAGGAGATCGACATGAACGCAGACCGCACGCTTTCCATGAACACCGACGCCCGCAGCGCTTCGCCTCGCGCGGCGCGCCGCCAGGCCGGCCAGGGGATGACCGAGTACATCATCGTGGTGGCGCTGATCGCGGTGGCCGCGATCGGTGTCTACACGCTGTTCGGGCAGACGATCCGCAACCAGACCGCGGGCCTGGCGCTCGAGGTGTCGGGGCAGACGGCCTCCACCGCGATCGGTAACGCGCAGACCAACGCGACCACGGCGTCGACCAACGCCAACGTCCGCAAGGGGCTCGACAACTACGACGCGAACAATCGCTGAAGCCGCGCGGCGCGCCGCCAGTCCGAACACGCGGAGCCACAGCGATGAACCCGCTTCGTCCACGGCGCGCGCAGCGCGGCCAGGCGCTGGTGCTCGCGCTCGTGCTGATGTTCGCCGGCCTGCTCGGGCTGTTCTTCATGTTCGGCACCGGGCAGGTGTCGGCGACGAAGCAGCGGCTGAACAACGCCGCCGACGCGGCGGCGTACAGCGCGGCACTCTGGCGTGCCCGGGTGCTGAACTTCCACGCCTATTCCAATCGCGCGATCGTGGCCCAGGAGGTCGCCGTCGCGCAGGCGGTCACGCTCACCTCGTGGGCGAAGTATTTCGAGCGCTTCACTGCCCATGCGGGGGTGCTCGCCACCGCCTGGCCGCCGGCCGCGCCGGTGCTGTCGGCGGCCGCGTCGGTGGCGTCCACCGCGCGCGAGCTCACCGAGCGTACTGCCGCCGACGAGATCGAGGCTCGTGCCGCTCCCGAGCTCGGCTACAAGTCGCTGCTGCAGCGCAGCCAGGAGGCCTTGCAGCTTGCCGCCGACACCTTCGGATTGGGCGCGGTGGCCAACGAGGTGGCGCGCGCCAACGACCCCGGCTTCTTCGCATTCGCGCTCGGCGACTCGGGCGCTTTCAATCGCTTCACGCGCCGCTACGCGAGCGACGACGACCGGCGCCGGCTGCAGGCCGTGGTGAACGACTCGCTCGATCGCTTCGTGAAGGGGCCGCGGCGCGACGACCTGCGCTTGCTGCTGTTGCCGTCGTCGTGCTTCGGCACCACCACGAACATCGATCGCTGGTTCCGCTGGTGGCGCAAGCGTGGCGGCACCGAGATGTCGCCCGATCTCGAGCGCTGGCAGGCGGTCGACACCGGTTCGATCCACGACTACCGGCGCCGCGGCTGGCTGTTCTCGAGTTGCCGCCAACGCGAGTGGCTGCCAGTGGGCTGGGGTGCGGCCGAGGCCACCGACCACGCGCCGCTGAGCACGGTACTGGGCAATCCGGGCAACACCTGGGACAACGCCGCGGCCACCTGGCTGGCGTCGGCCGAGATGACCGGCTACGGCTACCCCGGCTTCGAACGCTACAGCGGCATCGAGCGGGTGCGCGAACTCGACTATGCCGCGCTCGCCGAAAGGCGCTATCCGGTCACCCAGGTGGTGGTGCTGGCGCGCGCCGGGGGCGAGCAGGCGCGCACCGCCAATGCGCTGAACGTCGGCACGGGCAGGCTGCGGCTGTTCGAGCGATTCGCCGGCAACCGAATCTGGGCGATGTCCGTCGGCGAGGTCTACTTTCGTCGCCCGCCGGGTGCCCCCGAGCGCATCGAGTACGCGAGCCTGTACAACCCCTATTGGCAAGTGCGTCTTGCCGAACCCACGGCCGCGCAGCGGGCCGCAGCGGTGGCTTATGCGCACTGAAGCCGAACGCCAGCGCGGGCAGGCGCTGGTCGAGACCCTGGTCGCGGCGCTCGTGCTGGTGCCGCTGGCGCTGCTCGTGGTCCTGCTGGGCAAGTTCCAGTCGATGCAGCAGGCGACGATCGCGGCCTCGCGCACGCTGGCCTTCGAATGCACTGTGCGGCCGGGCGCCTGCGCGAACGCCGCAACGCATGCGGCGCTTGCCGAGGAAGTGCGGCGTCGGCACTTCGGACGCATCGACCGCGAGATCCTGAGCAACGACGTGATTGCCGATCCGGCGCCGACGGACGAGCGCAATCCGCTGTGGGTCGACCGGCGGGGCCGGCCGCTGCTGGAGCGCTTCGCGGACGTCGATGTTGCGCTGGCCTTGCCGCGCTTCGACGCAGGGCGCTCCACCGCAATCGGGCGCGCCGCCTCGGGTGCGGCGAGCCTGCTCGACCGGTTGGCGGGCCCGGCGCGCTTCGGGCTGTCGATCACCGGCGGCCTGGTGGACGCACGCGTGAGGGTGCGCGTTTCGCCGAGCGAGCCGGGCAACGAGCAGCTTGCGCGGCTCGACTCGCTGCCGCTGTCGATGCAGGCGCGCACCGCGGTGCTGTTCGACGCGTGGAATGCGTCGGGCCCGTACGGCAGCGCCGCGGGTCGGGTCGAAGCGCGGGTGAAAGAGGGCGGCCGCATCGACCCGATTCGCGAAGCGGAGATCGCGGTGGGCTATCAGCTGACGCTCTGGGCGCTCGAGCTGATGGATCTCGCCGGGCTCGAGCCGAGCGCCAGCGCGTTCAGGCCGCACCACGTGGACGTCGATCGCGTGCCGCCGGACAGGATCGCGCCATGAAGACGGGGGCCCTCAGGCGCCGGTCTCCGGGGCCCCGTGCGGCCGCGCTGATGTTGGCCGTGCCACTGGCGGCTGCAGGTGCCGCGGCGCTTGCGCCGGATGGCAGTGCGCTGGCCGCGGAGAGCGACGGCGCGTTGCCCGGGCTCGATGCGCGCCGGGTCGTGGTTCCGGCGGGCGAGCTGTCAGGGCATGCGGTGGAGGTCAGTGAAGTCGCGAGCCGGCTCGATCCCGCAGAGGCACTGGCGCGGGTCGAGCGCCACTGGCGCCAGCCTGACGGCGCGGTGGTGCTGCGCGCCGACAGCGGCGCCTGGAAGGTGCTGTCGCGGCGCACCGAGCGCGGGTACGAGACGCTGCAGTTGCGCGCGGCGGTGCGCGGCGGCGCAGAGGGGCTGCTCACGCGATGGCGCGAGCGGGGCAGCGGTGTGGCTGGCGGGGCAGCCGGCGCGGCGGCAAACGGGGCCGTCCGTGCTGCGACGGGTGACGCGGGCCACGACGCTCGGCTCTCGAGCCTGCTGCCTGACGACGCCAGGGCGGTGCGCCAGCTCAGCTCGCACGACGCCACCGTGGGCGGTGCGCGCGCGGCCGACACGCTGATCGGCAGCCTTCCGCACTCGATCGACGAGGCGGAGCGGCGCATCGAGCTTCATCTGCGCCGCGGCGGTTTCGCGCCGATGCGCACGCCGGGCGCTGCACGCGAACTGAGCTGGCGCAACGACCGCGCGCGCTTCTTCCAGGCACCGGGTGCCGAAGTGCTGGTCACGCTGCATGCGCAGCCGCAGGGCACCGGCGTCGTGCTGTACCACGTGCGCGCGGCGCGATGAAGGAAGAGCGATGAGAACTCACGGGAAGCGCAGCGGGTCGATGGCGCATCGATCGGCGACCGGCCAGCCGATGCGTCGCCAGCCGATGGCGGGCCAGTCGATGGTCGAGTACCTGATCGTGCTGATGCTCTTCGTGCTGGCGCTCACCGCCGGCCCGCACAGCCCGCTCGAGCGCCTGTTCGAGGCGTTCGGCGATCGCTACGAACGTTTCACTTACGCGATGTCGATGCCATGAACCTGTCGATTGCTCCCCTGCGGCGCGCCTGGGCGTTCACGCTGCGCCACCGAAGCCTGCTGCTGTTCGCCGTCGCGCTGGCGTTCGGCGCGCTCGCGGTGTTCGGCGCGCGCGGCTACATCGCCGAGCGGCTCGAAGCCGAGAAGGCGCGGCTGTTGCCGAAGCAGGCCACGGTCGAGGTGGTGGTCGCGCGGCGCGACCTCGATCGCGGCGAACTGGTCGCGCCCGAGAACATGGCGGTGCGCGAGGTACCGGTCGAGTTCCTGCCGGGCACCGCGATTCGTCCCGAGCGCTTCGAGCACTTCGTCGGTGCAAGGCTCGAGCAGCCGATGCGCAGTGGCGAGCCGCTGCTGGCGGGCGCAATCGTCGGCGCTGACGCGGGAAGCTTCTCGAGTCGCATCCGCCAGGGCATCCGCGCGATGTCGATCCTGGTCGACGAGGTGAACTCGGTCTCCGGCATGCTGCAGCCGGGCGATCGCATCGACCTGCTGTTTTCGGTGCGCCCGCCGGTGGTGTCGGGGCAGCCACCGGCGCACGAAGTCACCACGACGCTGATGCAGGACCTTGCCGTGCTCGCTACCGGGCGCCAGGTGCGCGCCGGCGCCGACGAGGGCAACGGGGCGCGCCACTTCACTGCGATCACGGTGGAAGTTTCGCCCGAACAGGCGCAGCAACTGATCGTCGCGCAGCGCGCCGGAAAACTCACCGCGATGCTCCGGCACCCGGACGATCGGCAGCCACTGGGCTCGCGTGCGCTCGACCTGAATGCACTGCTGGGCATCGCCCGGCCCGAGTTGCCGGTGCCGCCCAGGGCGCCCGCACCGGGGCCGGAGGTGATCGTCGGCGGCCGCGGCACGCTGGTGGCCATGCGCGCGCCGGCCTTCGAGGCCTCCGATGGCGCGTTCGCGATCGAAGCGCGGCGGCCAGCCGCGGAACAGGCGCTGCGCACGGATGCCGTCGCGCAAGGCGCCGCGATGAGCCCGCAAGCCGGATCGGCGTTCGCGCAGGGCGCCGCCGCGCCCTGGTCGCTGCATCGTTTCGCTCCCGCTGCGGGGGCTCCCACGCAGGTGAAGCCCGAATGACTACCTACTCGATCCAGCGCATCGTTGCGTTCGCGATGGCGTTGACGTGCCTGGCCGGCGGTGCGGGCGGCGCTTCAGCCTCCCCCGGCTCTTCGGCCCTGCCGCCGATCCCGATCGAGCTTTACGTAGGGCAGGTGCACCTGATCCGCGTCGGCGAACTCAAGCGGGTGGCGGTCGGCAACGGCAAGGTGATCCAGGCCACGGCGCTCGACGGGGGGCAGGTGCTGGTGATTCCCGAGGCGGCGGGGCAGAGCACCTTGCACCTGTGGGGCAAGGACGGCACCGAGACCAGTTTCGCGATCAGCGTCGTGCCGGCCGATGCCAATCGGCTGCTCGACGAGATCCGCGCGATGCTCGGCGAGACGAGCCGCGTGCGCGCGCGCATCGTCGGCGACAAGGTGGTGCTCGAAGGCAGCGAGCTGTCCGAGGAAGAGGCCGCGCGGCTCACCGAGATCGCACGACGCTATCCGCAGGTGGTGAACCTCATCAGCCGCGTCGGGCTCGAGCGGATGATCGAGATGGACGTGCGCATGCTCGAGATCCGCCGCGATCTGCTCGAGGACATCGGCGTGCGCTGGAACGGCAGCATGCAGGGGCCGAGCTTCGGCATCCTGGGCGACCTCCATCGCAGCCGCGCGTTCCAGGCGGGCGGGGCCGCCGCCGAGGCCGGGCTCGAGACGCGCACTCGCGTGGCACCGTTCGCCACGATGCTCGGACTCGCGGGATCGATCTCGTCGGTGATCAACCTGCTCGTGCAAAACGGCGACGCGGTGGTGCTGGCCGAGCCGCGACTGTCGTGCCGCAGCGGCGGATCGGCACGCTTCATCGCGGGCGGCGAATTGCCGGTGCCCTTCGCGAGCGGCCTGGGCACCGTGTCGGTGGGCTTCAAGGAATACGGTGTCAAGTTCGACGTGAGCCCGGTGGCGAGCGAGTCCGGGGTCATCGCCGCGAAGATCGCCACCGAGATCTCGGCGATCAACTTCGAGATCCAGGTGCAGGACGTGCCGGGCCTGCTGAAGAGGCGCGCCGAAACCGAGGTGAACCTGCGCGAAAACGAGACGCTGGTGATCGCGGGGCTGCTCACCGAGGAATCGTCGAAGTCGATCGATCGCGTGCCCGGCCTCGGAGCGCTGCCGATTCTCGGGCCGCTGTTCCGCTCGCGCGAGTTCCGCGACCGCAAGACCGACCTGGTGGTGTTCATCACGCCCAGGTTCGTCACTCCCGCGAGCCCCGCGCAGCGCGAGACGGTCGAGCGCAGCACGCAGCGCCTGGAGCAGGCGCGCGAACAGATCCGGATGGCCGAATGACATGCTGACGCTCATCGTCGAAGCGCAGGGCGAGACGCCCAGGGCGCTGAGCCTTGCGCAGTTTCCGAGCCGCATCGGTCGGCAGGCCGACAGCGAGGTGCGCCTCGCAGGCTGGCGGGTGGCGCGGCTGCACGCCGAGATCCATCGCATCGAGCGCGGCTTCAAGCTGGTGGACCGGGGCAGCCTCGGCGGCACCTGGGTGAACGGCGAGCGCATCGTCGAATACGCGCCGCTGGCCGAGGACGACGAGATCGCGATCGCCGGCTACCGGCTGCGGGTGCATCCGCAGCGGGACGCGAAGGTCGGCGATGCCCCTGCCGCACGACCGAATGCCTCGGTTCGTGCGCAAACAGCCGAAGTGTCGCCCCTGCAGCGCCCGGCGGCGGGTGTCGACCTGGAATGGCGCCGGCTGCTGCACCGGCGGCTGCTCGCGGCGATCGATCTGCGGCGGCAGGACATCCGGCAGCTGAGCACCGCACAGTTGCGCGAACAGGTGGAGCAACTGCTGCGCGAACTCCTCGAGGGCGAACAGGCGCTGCCGCCGCGGCTCGACCGCGACCGGCTCGTCGGTCAGGTGCTCGACGAGGCGATCGGACTGGGCCCACTGGAGCCGCTGCTGCGCGACGACACGATCACCGAGATCATGGTGAACGCGCCCGACGAAATCTACGTGGAGCGCGAAGGGCGGCTGGAGCGCGCCCCCGCCGCGTTCACCGGCGAGGAGGCGGTGCGCGCGACCATCGACCGGATCGTGACGCCGGTCGGGCGCCGGGTGGACGAAGGCTCGCCGATGGTCGACGCGCGCCTGCCCGACGGCTCGCGGGTGAACGCGGTGATCGCGCCGCTGGCGATCCGCGGCCCGTCGATCACGATCCGGCGCTTCAATCATCGACTCTACGGGCCGCAGGATCTGGCTGGTCGAGATCGGCTCGCTGTCGCAGGCGATGCTCGACTTCCTCGCGGTGTGCGTGCGCACGCGATGCAACATCGTCGTCTCGGGCGGCACCGGTTCGGGCAAGACCACGCTGCTGAACCTTCTGTCGAACCTGATTCCGCCCTCCGAACGCGTGGTCACGATCGAGGACGCGGCCGAACTGCGCCTGGCGCACGCGCACCGCGTGAGCCTCGAAGCGAGGCCTGCCAACGCCGAGGGCCGCGGGCAGGTGACGATCCGCGACCTGGTGCGCAACGCGCTGCGCATGCGGCCCGACCGCATCGTGGTCGGCGAATGCCGCGGTGGCGAGGCGATCGACATGCTGCAGGCGATGAACACGGGACACGACGGGTCGCTCACCACGGTGCACGCGAACAGCCCGCGCGACGTGGTCTCGCGCCTCGAGACGATGGTCCTGATGGCCGACGTCGAGATGCCGGTGCTCGCGATTCGCGAGCAGATCGCCGCCGCGATCGACATCGTGGTGCACCAGGCGCGTATGGCCGACGGTCGCAGGCGGGTGGTGGAGATCGTCGAATTCACCGGACTCGAAGGGCAGCGCGTTCTGATGCAGCCGCTGTTCCGCTTCGACCGGCGCGCGCTGGCCGACGGCACGGGCGGGCGCTTCACCGGCTGTGGCAATCCCCCGCAGTTCTACGAGGCGCTGCGCGACGAAGGCATCGATTGCGACCTGTCGATCTTCCGGGAGGAGCGATGAACGCAGCCTCGTCGATCGGCCTGTGGCCCGTGCTTTTCGCGGTGTTCGCCGGCGCTGCCGCGCTGCTCGGTCTCGGCACGCTGCTCGGACGGCGCTTCGCGCAGCGGCATCGCGAGCGTTTCGAGCGCGCGGTGGGCGCGCGCATGCGCGAGTCGTTCCTGTTCGTCGATACCGCGCGTCTCTTCGTGCTGCAGCACCTCGCGGCGGCCGCGGCGACGCTGGCGGCCTGGGTGCTGAGCGGGCACTGGCAGATGGCACTGCTGGTGGCGCTCGGTGCGGGGGCGTTGCCGTCGCTGCTGCTGCACCGGCTGCGCCGGCGTCGGCTCGAGGCGTTTCGCCAGCAGATGCCCGACCTGCTGATGCTGGTGGCGGGAGGGCTGCGCGCCGGCAGCGGCCTGGGGCAGGCGCTCGGCCAGGCGGCCGCCGAGATCGAATTGCCCGCGCGCCAGGAGCTCGGCCTGCTGTTGCGCGAGCAGCGCCTCGGCGTGGGGCTCGACGAAGCGCTGGGAGGCCTTGCGCGACGCATGCCGATCGAGGAGACGACGCTCTTTGCGTCGGCGCTGCGTATCGGCGCCGAGTCGGGCGGCAGCATGGCCGCAACGCTCGAGTCGCTCGCCGAGGCGATGCGCCGCAAGCTGGCGATCGAGGGCAAGATCCGCGCGCTCACCGCGCAGGGCCGGCTGCAGGCCTGGGTGATGGGCGCGCTTCCCGCGGTGCTGGCCGTGTTGCTCTTCCTGGTCGAGCCGGTGGCGATGCGCGCGCTGGTGGACACCTGGCAGGGCTGGGCGGTGTCGGCGACGGTGGTCGCGCTGCAGGCGGCCGGCGTCGCCATGATTCGCCGGATCGTGGCGATCGACGTATGAACGGCTGGCTGCTGCTGTCGCTGGCGGCGATCTTCGTCGCGATCGTGGCCCTCCTCGCGGCACTGATGAGCGCCTGGAGCCGGCCGCTTGCGCAGGTGCCTGCGCCGGCCATGGCGCTGCCGCCGATGTGGCGGCTCGCCTGGCCGCTCGTGCGCCGGCTTGGCCCGGCCGTGGGCAAGCGGATGAGCGCGCTGCAGCGCGAGCGGCTGCACGAGTTGCTGTGCCGTGCGGGGCTCGACCGCGCGGTGACTCCCGAGCAGCTGGTCGCCGCGCAGGCCGTTGCGGCCGTGGCCGGGGGCGTCGTCGCGCTGCTCGCCGCATGGACGAGCGGCCTGCTCTCGGGCTGGCTGGCCGTGCCGGCCGCGATGCTCGGCGCGATGCTGCCGCGGATTGCGCTGCACGACCGAGCGGTGCGCCGCCGTCACGCGATCCTGCGGCAGCTGCCGCACGACCTCGACCTGATCACGCTGGCCGTGGAGGCCGGCTTGAACCTGGGCGCAGCGCTCGGGCAGGCCGCGCAGCACGGGCCGCCCGGGCCGCTGCGCGACGAATGGCAGCGGCTGCTGCGCGACGTGCGTGCCGGACAGCCGCGACACGAGGCGCTGCATGCGCTTGCTGCGCGACTCGCACTGCCCGCCGTCTCGAGCGTGGTGGCGGCGCTGCTCGCAGCCGAGCGGCAGGGCGCGAGCCTCGCGCCGATCCTGCGCGCGCAGGCCGAACAGCGGCGCACCGAGCGCTTCCTGCGCGCCGAGCGGCTCGCGATGGAGGCGCCGGTGAAGATGCTCTTCCCGCTGGTGGTGTGCATCTTTCCGGGCACCTTTGCGATCCTGCTGTTTCCGGTGGTGTACCAGTTGCTGAGCGAGGGCGTGCTGTGAGACACGGCCCGGTCAGCCTGCATGAGCTGCACTTCGCCCGTGCAGACGGTCAGCCGGCGCGCATCCGCGTGGCGCGTGCATGCAGCTTCGCACCGTCGGCCGGGCAGGGTCTGTGGATCGAGCCTTGCTCGGCGGTGCACACCTTCGGCGTGCCCGATTCGCTCGACCTCGTCTTCGTGTCCGCGTGCATGGTCGTGCAGCGCATCGAAGCGGCGGTGCCGCCTCGGCGCATTCGCATCGGACCGGGCTCGCGGCGGGTGCTCGAGCTGCGCGCAGGCGAGGCAATGGGCGGGCGCAAAGCGAGCGCAGGCCGTCACGCCCGACGATCAACCGGGAGGGAATCGATGAGACTTGCCATCCATGGGTGTTTCGCGACGAGGCCGTTACGGCGCGGGGTGCTGATGACGGCGACGGCCACTGCGGCGGCGCTTGGAGCGTGCTCGACGCAGGCCACGCAGGCCACGCAGGCCACGCAGGCCACGCAGTCGACGGAACCGACGCGAGCGAGCCAAGCGATGCCGGCCACGCAGACGATACCGTCGATCGAGGCGGCGCAGCCGGCGTCGACGCCAATCGTCCGAATGGCCGGCGAACTGGTGGATGCATTCGATCCGCCACCGCCCGGGGCCGTCACGGCCAATCGCGCCGATCTCGCGCGCTTGCTGGGCGAAGGCGAGGCGGCCTATCGCGCCCGGAGCAACGACGCGGCGCTGGCCGCGTTCGAACGCTGCACCAGCAGCGTCGCGACTGGTTCAAGGCGCTGGGCGCTTACCGTCGGGCGGCCTCACGCTCCGGCGGCGAAGGCTTCGACCCGGCGCTGCGCGCCAAGGCGCTCTACAACCTCGCGATCATCAACCTCGAACTGGCACAGCAAACGCTGCGCACCCTCGAGCGCATCGGGCCGCCGGCGGCGGCCGCAGGCCCGCGCGAGCCGCTCTCGGCAGCGGTGTCGGCGGCCCGGCAGCGCCTGGAGGCCTTCGCGCCGCCAAGGGAACCGGCTGCTTCGCAGGCATCCGCGCCTGCCCCACGGGCGCCGTCGCGCACGGCTTCCTCGCGCGGAGTGCCGCCGCGTGGCGAGCCCGAGCCCGAGTTGCCGCGCATCGATTACATCCGCGGAGCGCCGCGGCCATGAGCGCTGCAGGCGGGCCACGAACGCGGCAGCCAAGGGGCGGGCCTGCGTGTCCGCCCGTGCGTGCGGGTTTACCCGCGCCTGTGCGTTCACCCGCGCCTGCCACGACGACGCGGTTGACTACGCGCGGCACCGCATTCGTCGAGACGCTGGTTGCGGTACCGATCGTACTGTTGCTCGGGCTGGGCGCGCTTCAGTGGGCGCTGCTTCTTCATGCCCGCACCGCCGTCGAATACGCGCTGCTCGAAGCGGCGCGCGCCGGCAGTGTCGCCCAGGCGCGCCCCGATGCGATCGAGGCCGGACTTGCGCGTGGGCTGATGCCGTTCTGGTTCGGCGTCGACGCGAGCCGCCCGTGGGCTGCCGCAATGGCAGCGTCGAACGCGCAGCTGCGACAAGGGCTCGCTGCAGGCTGGATATCGTGGCGTCAGTGGGCTCCCACGGTGGAGAGCTTCAGCGACTGGGGCGAACCGGCGCGCGATGCAGCCGGCCATCCGGTGACGAGCCTCGTCGAAATTCCCAACGACAGCCTGCAATGGGCCTCGCTGCGCCAGCCCGCCGGCGGCGTCACAGGGATGCGCGGCGATGAACCGATCGGCGCGCGATCGCTGCAGACGCTGAACGACGCCAACCTGCTGAAACTGGAGCTGCGCTACGGCGTGCCGATGAGCGTGCCGCTGGTCGGACGCATCGCGGTGTGGGTGATGCGCATCGTGGACGGCTGCGCGGCGCCGTCGCGCCGCC
>MEED01000015.1 GCA_001724855.1 Lautropia sp. SCN 69-89 | reverse complement strand
CCCGGCAAGCGCGACGCGGCCGATCGGCTGGGAGGCTCGCGCGTCGATCTCGCGCAGGCGATGCGCAGTCTCGCCTGGCGCGAGCAGGCACGCGCGCTGCTCGATCGCTACGGGTCGTGGTTGCGCGAGCGCGAAGCCGCGCGCGTCTGGGCCGAGCAGACGGCGCTGCTGCAGGAGCAGGCCGAAGCGGTGGCGAAGCGCCAGCGCCTGGGCGATGCCGCGCGGGTCGAGCAGGTGCAGGTGGAGGCCGCGATGGCGCAGGCGCAGGCGCAGGCGGTCGTGGCCGAAGGGCGCGCGCGCGCCGCGCGCGAAGCGCTCGAGCGGCAGTTCCCGTCGCTGGCCTTTCCTCAGCCCGCGCTGCTGCCCGATCCGCCTGCCTCGCCCGCCGGTGACGCCGACTGGATCGATGCGCAGCTCGCGCAGGCGCCGGAACTGGAATCGGCGCGCCGCGAACTGCAGGTCGCCGAGGAGCAGCTTCGCGTGGAGCAGCTCGAGCGGCGGCCCGATCCCACGGTCGGGCTGCGCGTGGGCCAGGCGCGCGACGCCAACGAGCATTTCGTCGGGGTGGTCTTCAGCATTCCGTTCGGCGGCGAGTACCGTGCAGCGGCCGCGCGTGCGGCGGGTGCGCGCGCGGCGGCGGCCGCACTGCGCCGCGACGAGGCCGAGCGCCGGGCGGCGACCGACGCCGGGCTGCGGCTGCGCGAAACGCAGCTCGCCTACGGCGGCTGGCAGCGTGCGCGCCTCGCGCAGGACAAGCTGGAACAGGCCGCGCAGGGGCTCGCGCGCGGCTATCAGCTGGGCGAGGGCTCGCTCGCCGACGTGCTGGCAGCGAGGCGGCTCGCCAACGAGCAGCGGCTGGGCGCAGCCGGCGCTGCGGTCGACGCGTGGCTCGCGCGCTGGCGGCTGATGCTGGAAGCGGGCAGGTTGTGGGTCGAGTCAGCGGCAGCTGCGCAGGCCGGCGGCTGACACCCGGTCGCGCCGTTCCGCGACGGCCCGGTCGAGCGTTTCGAGCACGCGCACCGAGTCGTCCCAGCCGAGGCAGCCGTCGGTAATGCTCTGGCCATAGGCGAGCGTGGTCCGATCGTCGATGCCCGGCGTGAACGCCTGCCGGCCCGCGACCAGGTGGCTTTCGATCATCACGCCCATGATGCGGCTGCTGGCGCCCGCGACCTGCGCCGCGACGTCGCGGGCAACCTCGACCTGGCGCTGCGGCTGCCTGGCGCTGTTGGCGTGCGAACAGTCGATCATCACCGCCGGTGCGCAGTCGCTCTCTTTCAGCGCGGCGCAGGCGGCGGCGACGCTCGCGCTGTCGTAGTTCGGCGTGCGGCCACCGCGCAGGATCAGGTGGCAGTCGGGATTGCCGCTGGTGCGGATCATCGCGACGTGCCCGTTCTTGTGGATGCCGAGGAAGTTGTGCGCGTTGCGCGCAGCGACGATCGCGTCGATGGCCACGCGCACGTTGCCGTCGGTGCCGTTCTTGAAGCCGATCGGCGACGAGGTGCCGGAAGCGAGTTCGCGGTGCACCTGGCTTTCGGTGGTGCGCGCGCCGATCGCGCCCCAGGCGACGAGATCGGCCAGGTATTGCGGGGAAGTGGTGTCGAGCAGCTCGCTGCCGGCGGGCACGCCGAGCCGTGCGATGTCGATCAGCAGCGAGCGCGCGATGCGCAGGCCCTCGTTGATGCGGCAGCTCTCGTCGAGGTAGGGGTCGTTGATCAGCCCCTTCCAGCCGACCGTGGTGCGCGGCTTCTCGAAGTACACGCGCATCACGATCTCGAGCGTGTCGCGGAAGCGCCCGCGCTGCTCGGCCAGCCGCTGCGCGTAGTCGATCGCGGCGCGCGGATCGTGGATCGAGCAGGGGCCGATCACCACCAGCAGCCGGTCGTCGTCGCCGCGCACGATCCGCCGCACCGCGGCGCGGCAGTCGGAGACCAGGCGCTCGACGCGCGTTCCCTGGATCGGGAAGAAGCGGATCAGGTCTTCGGGAGGCGGCAGGACGACGACCTGCGAGACGCGCTCGTCGTCGGTGGTGGAAGTCTTGTCGGGTTCGTCGGGAGGATGCATCACGCCTTCACGTAAAGTTGCGCGCTACGCGCCGATCCAGGCCTCGATCTGCGCAGCACTCATCGCGCCGGCGCTGCGGCGCAGCTCGCGGCCGCCCCGGAACAGCGCGATCGTCGGGATGCTGCGGATCGCATGACGCTGGCTCAGCGCCGGATTGGCGTCGGTGTCCACCTTCAGGAACTGCACGCGCCCGGCCAGCCGCTGCGCGGCCTGCTCGAACTGCGGCGCCATCGTCCGGCACGGACCGCACCAGGCGGCCCAGAAATCGACCACGACCGGAAGGTCGGTGCGGCGCAGGTAGTCGTCGAAGCGGGCGTCGTCGATCTCCAGCGGCTTGCCGGGGAACAGCGGCTTGCCGCAGGCGCCGCAGTCGGGGCGTTGGCCCAACCGCTCGGCAGGCAGGCGGTTGGTCTTGCCGCAGTGCGGGCAGACGGCGTGGAGCGACTCCGCCATCGTCGGATCAGTCGCTCATTCTCAGGCCGAGCCGGCTCGCCGCGATGACCGCCTGGGTGCGGTTGCGCACGCCCAGCGCGCGCAGCACCGCGCTCACGTGCACCTTCACCGTGCCTTCGGCGAGGTCGAGCTGCCGGCAGATGAGCTTGTTGGGCAGGCCGCGCAGGATCAGTCGCAGCACGTCGCACTGGCGATCGGTGAGGCCGAGACCGCGCGGGTCGCTGCCGGCGTTCCTCAGGCGGATCGGCTCGTTGGCTTCGCGGCGCGGATCGATCGCTTCACGCGGCACGTAGACGTGCCCGGAGGCGATCAGGCGCAGCGCGTGCGTGATGACGTCGGCGTGATAGGTCTTCGGGATGTAGCCGGCGGCACCGAGGTCGAGGCAGCGCAGGATGGTTTCGCGGTCGACCTCGGCCGAGAGCACCACCGTGGGCAGCTGGGGATACTGCGCGCGCAGCGCCTTCAACGCCTCGAAGCCGGCGCTGTCGGGGAGGTTCAGGTCGAGCAGCGTGAAGTCGTACGCAGTATTGAGTGCCAGCAGGCGGCGCGCTTCGGCGAAGCTGGCCGCGAGGTCGATGCGGCTGCCCGGGGCGACCGCGTCCATCGTCATGCGCACCGCGTCGCGCATCAGCGGATGGTCGTCGATGATCAGCACGCAGACCGCCATGGCCGTACTCCGTTGATCGAGCGCGTCGGGAGGACCGATTTAAAGGTTGCGGCAAACGCGCGTCAAGCGGCCATGCGCATCGAACGCGCGCCCTCGGCCGAATGGCCTAGCGGGACTTGTTCCGAGGGGCAAGCATACGCGATATTCCCCGGATTCAAGCCGGCCGCAGGCATAATCCGGTTCCGTCCCCTGGCAGCTTCCCCGCGGACGTTCCCGCAGACCTTCGCCGCGCACCATGAGCCCGCATCGCTTCTGCGTGGCGCCGATGCTCGATCTCACCGATCGTCATTGCCGCCACTTTCATCGACTGCTGAGCCGCCGCGCCCGCCTGTACACCGAGATGGTGACCACGGGCGCGCTGCTGCACGGGCCGCGCGAGAGGCTGCTGCGATTCGACGAGACGCAGCATCCGGTGGCGCTGCAACTGGGCGGCAGCGAGCCGCACGAACTGGCGCAGGCCGCGCGTTTAGGCGAGCGCGCCGGCTACGACGAGATCGACCTGAACTGCGGCTGCCCGAGCGAGCGGGTACAGCGCGGCGCGTTCGGCGCCTGCCTGATGGCCGAGCCCGGGCTGGTGGCCGATTGCGTGCGCGCGATGCGCGACGCGGTCGGCATCCCGGTGACCGTGAAGCATCGCATCGGCCTGGACCGGGTCGAGGACTACGGCTTCGTGCGCGATTTCGTCGGCACGGTGGCGCAGGCCGGCTGCGAAGTGTTCATCGTGCACGCGCGCAATGCCTGGCTGAAGGGCTTGAGCCCGCGCGAGAACCGCACCGTGCCGCCATTGCGCTACGAGACGGTGGCGCGGCTGAAGCGCGACTTTCCGGATCTTGCCATCGTGCTGAACGGCGGGCTGCGCGACCACGGCACGGCGCTCGCGCAGCTGGCGCGGCTCGATGGGGTGATGATCGGCCGCGAGGCCTGCGAGAACCCGTGGATGCTCGCCGAGGTCGACGAGCGCTACTTCGGGGAGCCGGCGCCGTGCGCGAGCCGCGAGGAAGCGGTCGAGGCGATGCGACCCTATGTGCTGCGCGAGGCGGCGGCAGGCGAACCGGTGCGCGCACTGCTGCGCCCGATGCTGGGCCTGTTCAACGGCTTGCCCGGCGCGCGTGGCTGGCGCCGCGCGCTCAGCGACGCGGCGCTGCTGGCGGCCGAAGGGCCGCGGGTGCTCGACCTGGCGCTTCGGGCGACGCGCGTGTCGCGCGTACGTACAGCAGAATTGCAGTGAACGCGAGCGCCGCGAGCACGGTTTCGGCGAGCGCCAGCGGCACCGCCAGGCCCCGGTCGGAGGTGGCGCGAACCAGGCCCTCGGCGAGATACCCGAGCACCAGCATCGACCACCACTGGTAGGTGCGCACCCGGCCTCGCAGCAGCGAAGGCAGCGCGGCAGCCAGCGGAAGCACCTTCAGCGACAATGCCGATCCGCCCGGGCGCAGCGGCGCGAGCCACAGCTCCCACGCCAGGCCTAGCGCGATCAGCGCGACGAACGCGCCGACCACGAGCCGGCGCAGGGCGGTGAGCGACATGGTTGCCGATTATAGATAGCGCCGATGACGAGTCCGGATCCTCGCGATAACGCCGAAGACGCACCGACCCCGCCTGTGCCGCCGCTGGGGCAGTCGTTGCTGCGCCTGGCGCGCGCGATGGCGCGCCAGGCGGGCCAGCTTCAGCTGCCGCAGACGGCGGCCAGCCTCGCTTTCCTGTCGCTGCTGGCGATCGTGCCGATGTTCTCGATCGTCTTCGCGGTGACCACCGCCTCGCCGGCGTTCGGCCGGTTGCGCCAGGCGTTGCAGAAGTTCCTGCTGTCGAACCTGTTTCCGCCGGCGATCAGCGAGACGGTGATCGGTTACCTGAACCAGTTCGCGGCCAAGGCAAGCGAGCTGTCGCTGGTGGGCACCGTGGCGTTCCTGCTGACCGCCTTCGCGGCGCTGGTGACCGTCGAACGCACCTTGAACCGCATCTGGGGCGCCGACCGGCCGCGGCCGCTGGCCAACCGGCTGACGCTGTACTGGATGCTGCTCACGCTCGGTCCGCTGCTGCTGGGCGCGTACCTGGCGGGATACGGCATGGTGGCCAGCGCCTGGCTGCGCGGCGCCGAACTGCGCGAGCTGCGAAGCGCCTGGTTCGTGGTGCTGCCGTGGATCACCACGGTGGGCGGGCTGACGCTGCTCTATCGGCTGCTGCCCAGCGCGCTGGTGCGATGGCGCGAAGGGTTCGCGGGAGCGCTGCTGGCGGCGCTGCTGTTCGAGCTGTTGCGCGGCCTGCTGGGCTGGTACGTGGCGCGGCTGCCCACCTACACCGTCGTCTACGGCGCCTTCTCGGCGCTGCCGGTGTTCCTGCTCTGGCTTTCGCTGTGGTGGATGGCGCTGCTCGCCGGCGCGCTGCTGGCGGCGAACCTGCGCTTCTGGAGGCAGCCGGGCGAGCCGCACCTGTCGCGCAGCCCGGCCGAGCGCTTCGGCGACGTCTACGGCGTGCTGCTGGCGATGCGCCGCGCGCTGGGCGGCGACCGCCACGGCGCAATGCCGGCGCAACGCGTCGCACCGATGCTCGACCACGATCCGGAGCGCGCCGGGCAGGCGGCGCTGCTGCTGGCGCGGCTGGGCTACGTCACGCGCTTCGTCTCGATCGGCGACCTGGCCAGGCAGGGCGAGGCGGCGGCGACCCGTCGCGGGCGATTCGCGCTGCGCCTGGCGCGAAGCTGGTCGGCGGCGCGCCCCGATGCGGATTCGATCTGGGCCGAGCGCTGGGCCTGGGCCGACGATCCGCGGACGATGACCCCGCGTGCGCTGTTCGAGGAGATCTGGGAGCAGGGCCGTGCCGCGCCCGAAGTGCTCGGGCCGTTCGCGGCCGCCTTCCTCGACGAAGCGCTGGTGGGCGAGGCCGCCCGCTGAAGCTGCCCGGGCGACGGCCGGCGCGCGAGGAGGCAGCCGAGGTCAGGCGGCCGCGGGCGCGGCGAGGACGGGAGAGGGGTCAGGCGACCACGGGCGCGGCGAGGAAGTCGCGCAGCGCGGCGAGCAGCGCGTCGGGGCGCTCGCTCATGATCACGTGACCGCAGTCGGGGGCTTCGACCCGTCGCGGCGCGGGCAGGCCGGCCGCTGCCGCGCTCGCCCGGCACCGATCGATCAGCTCGCGCGCCTGGCGCGGCGGGGTCATCGAGTCGCGTTGGCCGAGCACGAAGAGCGCCGGGCAGGCGAGCGCGTCGGCGGCGGCGAAGCCGCCGGCATAGGCGTTGCACGCGGTGAAGTCGTTGATCAGCACGCCCGGGCGTTGCCGCTCCATCACGCGGCGGTTCTGCACGAACACCGAGAAGCCCGGCGCGGGGCAGCCGGGCCGCGGGTTGATCGTGGAGTGCGACCAGAAATTGATCAGGTCGAGCGCTCGCGGCTCGTCGTCGCGCGCGGCCGCGAGCAGTGCGTCGGACACCTTCATCGGAAACGCGATGCCCACCAGCGCGACGCGTTCGATGCGCGTCGGCGCGCGCGCGGCCGCTTCGAGGGCGACCAGCGCGCCCATGCTGTGGCCGACGAGCGTGGCGCGCGCGACGCCCGCGGCATCGAGCAGCGCGAGCAGCCAGTCGGCGATCGCCTCGATCGAGCCGAGCGCCGGTCCCGTGCTGCGGCCGTGTCCCGGCAGGTCGACCGCCAGCACCGAGTAGCCGTGGTGCGCGAGATAGCGCGATTGCAGGATCCAGACGCTGTGATCGTGCTGCGCGCCATGGACGAAGACCACGACCGGGCGCGCGGGATCGAACGGGCATCCGCCGGTGTAGGCCCAGGCGGGAGTGGCATTGACGTCGACGAGCATGGTGGGGGGCGGTTATCCGGGATGGATCGGGCGACGCCGGCTCAGGCCTTCGGCGCGCGCGCAGCGGCCTTGAAGGCCGCTTCGAGGTCGGCGATCAGGTCTTCGGGGTCTTCCAGCCCGATCGACAGCCGCAGCGTGCCTTCGCAGATGCCGGCGGCGGCGAGCGCGCGTTCGTCCATCCGGAAGTGCGTGGTCGAGGCCGGATGGATCACCAGCGAGCGTGCGTCGCCGACGTTGGCCAGGTGCGAGAACAACCGAAGCGACTCGACGAAGCGGCGCCCGGCCGCACGATCGCCCTTCAGTTCGAAGCTGAACACCGCGCCGCAGCCGCGCGGCATGAGTCGGCGCGCGAGCGCGTGGTCGGGATGCTCGGGCAGGGCGGGGTAGGCCACGCGCGAGACCATCGGGTGCGCGGTGAGGAATTGCGCGATGCGCTCGGCGTTGGAGACGTGGCGCGCCATGCGCAGCGGCAGCGTCTCGATGCCCTGCAGGATCTCGAACGCGTTCACCGGGCTGAGGCAGGCGCCGAAGTCGCGCAGTCCCTCGCGGCGCGCGCGCAGCAGGAACGGCGCGACCGTCGACTCCTCGCTGAAGACCATGCCGTGGAAGCCCTCGTAGGGCTCGGTGAGCTCGGGAAACCGCCCGGAGGCGTCCCAGTCGAAGCGGCCGATGTCCACCAGCAGGCCGCCGACGACGGTGCCGTGGCCACACAGGAACTTGGTCGCCGAGTGGTAGACCAGGTCGGCGCCGAGATCGCCCGGGCGCACCAGATACGGCGTGGTGAAGGTGGAGTCGACCAGCAGCGGCACGCGGTGCGCGTGCGCGATGTCGGCCACGACGGGGATGTCGAGCACGTCGAGCCCCGGGTTGCCCAGCGTCTCGCCGAACAGCAGGCGGGTTTCGGGGCGCAGTGCGCCTCGCCAGGCGTCGGGGTCGCGCGGATCGACGAAAGTGGTTTCGATGCCGAAGCGGCGCAGCGTGTAGTCGAGCAGGTTGTGAGAGCCGCCGTACAGTGCGCGCGAAGCGACGATGTGCGAGCCCGCGCCGGCCAGCGTGGCCACCGCCAGGTGCAGCGCCGCCTGTCCGCTGGCGGTGGCGATCGCGCCCACGCCCGCTTCGAGCGCCGCGATGCGCTCTTCGAGCACCGATACGGTGGGATTGCTGATCCGCGAATAGACGTGCCCCGACTGTTCCATGTCGAACAGCGAGGCCGCGTGGTCCGAATCGCGGAACACGAACGCGGTCGACAGGTAGATCGGGGTCGCGCGGGCGCCGGTTTCGCGGTCGGGCACGGCACCGGCGTGAACCGACAGCGTGTCGAAGGCGTAGTAGTCGCGCTGGCTCATCGGGGCTGTCTCGGTGACGAAGGAGGGCCGCCGGCCAAGGGGCCTCCCGGAGGCTCGCCCGATCCTAGCATGGGCCGATTGCAGTGCCGCCGGGGCCGATCCGGCGCGCCGTCGGCGCGGGGGCCGGTGCCGGCCGTCGGGCGGCACGTGGCCGTTGCGGGACAGAGGCGGCGCAACGACTTGGGTTCGGGCGCGTCTCAAGCGACAATGCGTGTCGACGAACGACCCAGACGCCCCAGCCATGCCAAGCAGACCGGTCTATCGCGTGGCCGCGGCCGGTCTTGATCCGCGCGACGTGCGGCTGATCGAGATCGTGTTCAAGCACAGCCAGTACAACCGCTTCGAGTTCGTGTTCGAGCCCGGGCTCGTGTCCGATCGCCTCGACATTCTCATCGTCAACCCGGTCGAGCCCGACGGTTCGGGCGCGCTCGACTGGCTGCACACGCTCGACCGGCAGGTGCCGGTCGTTTCCGCGATGCCGCGCGGGGCGGCGAGCAGCGCGCGGCACGCGATCTCGATCGATCGCCTGACGCTGCAGCTGCTGCCGATCCTGAACCGCGTGGTCGAGATGGAGTTGCTCGCGTCCGAAAGCGGGACGCCGGCGCCGGCAGCGCAGCCGCCATCGCCGGGTCCGCAGCCGGCACAGCGGGGGGCGCCGCCGGCATCGCCAGCGCCCGGCAGTGCGGCGGGAGGCCTGCAGACGCGGGATTTCCTGCGCGAGGCGGCGCGGCTTTCGCGCGAAGGCGACACGGCGCGGCAGGCGGCAATGCACGCCGCGGCGCCGGCAGCGGGAACGGCTCCCGCGCAGGCAGCGCCCGCCACCGCCGGCGCAGCCCGCCCGCCCTCCAACCTGGTTGCGTTTCCGCTCAACGGCGAGGCGCACGCGCCGCAAATTCGCGTGCTGGTGGTCGACGACAGCCCGACGGTGCGCAAGCAGCTGTCGCTGGCGTTCGCGCGGATGCGGATCGAATGCGACGCGGTGGCCAGCGCCGCGCAGGCGCTCGAGCGGCTCGACGAGCATCACTACGACCTCGCACTGGTCGACGTCGTGATGCCCGACATGGATGGCTACAAGCTCACCCGGCAGATCCGGCGCGGGCATCGCGGGCTGCCGGTCATCATCCTGACCAGCCGTTCCTCGCCGTTCGACCTCGCACGCGGCGCGCTGGCCGGCTGCAGCAGCTACCTGGTCAAGCCGGTGCCGCTGCGCCAGCTCGAAGCGGCGGTCGTCAAGCACCTGCGCCGCTCACTGGCGATCGACGACCTGCGCGGCCTCATCCGGTTGAGCACCGACCCGTTGCAGGCGCCGCCTGCGCAACAGCGCGCAGCCGCGACGCCGCCTCGCGGCGACGTGACGGCGGGCCGCACACCGCGCTCGGGCGGATAATGACGGCGACGATGCACGAGCCGCAGCCCAGGACGGATGGGTGCGCACACACCGCACTGGTCGTCGACGACCAGGCCAGCGCGCGCGCCCGGATGACGACGATTCTCACCGATGCCGGCTGGCGCGTGAGCACTGCCGGCAGCGCAGCCGAGGCGCTCGAGAAGGCCCGCGCCGAGCGACCGTCGATCATCTTCATGGACATCGTGATGCCGGGCATGGACGGCTACCAGGCGTGCCGCAAGCTCGCGGTCGATCCGCTCACGCGCACGATCCCGGTGGTATTCGTCTCCACCAAGTGCCAGCGTGCCGACCACGTCTGGGCGCGCATGCAGGGCGGCAAGGCGCTGATCGGCAAGCCGTTCAGCGATGCGCAGGTGCTCGATGCACTGAGGTTCGCGGTTCGATGACGTCGCCGCCGCTCGACGAGGCCGGCGCTGCGCCGCCGCCCGCCACGCGCTTCGCCGCGCGCTTGGGCGGTCTGGGCGTGGTGCTGCCGGCCGGCACACCGCTGGAGTTCGTCGCCGACGCGGCGATTTACCCGCTTCCGCTCGCGCCCGCGCGCGTCGCGGGGCTGATGCAGCTGCGCGGCCAGCCGCTGGTCGTGCTCGACGCGTCGGCCAGGTCCGCCGGCGCCGCGGCGATCGATCGTCGCGACGTGCTGGTGGTGGGCAGGCCCCCGCAGGCCTCGGCGTTGCTGGTGGACGGGCCGCCGCGCCCGCTGGTCGACGGTCAATGGCATCCAACGCGCGACGCCCGGCCCGATTGCGCGTTCGCCTCGGCGCTCGATGTGGCAGGTGGAGAGCCCGGTGCGTCGCGTGCGGCCGGCGAGGCGCTGTACGAAGTCGATCCCGAGCGCCTGTTCGAGGCGCTGGTGCGGAGCTGAACGATGGCCTCGCGTTCGTTCGCGCAGCAGTTGCGCCGGGGCATCGGCGTGCTGGCTGCGGTGCCGCTGGCGGTGGCGGCGATCGCCGCCGTGCTGGCCTGGCTGATCACGCGCGAGGCGCTGGCGCCGGTCCAGGCGATGGGCATCGTCGTGGTGGTATTGGTGCTGGCCGCGCTGCTCGCGCTCGGCGGCTTCGCCTATGGCCGGCGGCTGGCACGCTCGGCCAGCGAGCCGATCGAGCGCATCCAGGCCACGCTCGAAGCGCTTGCCGACGGCGACCTCGACGCGCGCGTGCGCTGGCGCGGCCGCGACGAATTCGCGCGGCTCGCCGACGCACTCGACCGGCTGCTCGACGATCGCGTGGCGGGGCTGAACCGCGCGATCCGCGAAAGCGAAGACCTGAACGACTCGGTGATCACGATCATGCAGGCGGTGGGCACGATCGCCTCGACGAAGGATTTGTCGATCCGGGTGCCGGTTACCGAGAACGTCACCGGCGCGATCGCCGACGCGCTGAACCTGCTCACCGAGGAAACCGGCCGCGCACTGGGCAACGTCGCGGCGCTGTCGGCCGACGTGGCGCAGGCGACCTTCGCGGTGCGCGGACAATCCGATCTCGCGATCCAGGCGGCGGCGCGGGAGCAGCGCGAAGTCGGCATGGCGGCAGCCGAGCTGGCGCGGGCGGCGCAGGCGCTGGTCACGGTGGCCGATCGCGCGCGGCAGGTGAACGAGTCGGCCGCGCGCGCGGCGGTCGAGACCGGCGAGGCGGTGCGCGTGGTCGGCTCCACGGTGCAGGGCATCGCGCAGTCGCGCGAACTGATCCGCGAGACCGGCAAGCGCATCAAGCAGCTCGGCGAGCGCTCGCAGGAGATCGGCCAGGTGGTCGGCATCATCCAGGCGATCGCCGAGCGCACCGGCATTCTCGCGCTCAACGCGTCGATGCAGGCGGCGAGCGCCGGCGAGGCGGGGCGCAGTTTCGCGGTGGTCGCCGACGAGGTCAAGCGCCTGTCGGAATCGGCGCGCGAGTCGGCGACGCGGATCTCGCGACTGGTCAACGCGATCCAGACCGGGACGCACGAGACGGTGCGGGCGATGAACGAGGCGATCGCGCAGGTGGTGCAGATCAGTCGCATGTCCGAGGACGCGGGCCAGGCGATGCGCCGCACGCGCCAGGAGACCGACTCGCTGGTGGCCAACGTACGCGAGATCGCTGCGACCTCCGAGGAGCAGGCGCGGGTCAGCTCGGCGCTGCAGGCGCGCGCCGACGTGATCCGCGAGGCGAGCGCGGAGACCACCCGGCAGCTGCGGGCGCAGTCGATCGAGACGCGCCGGCTGGTGGAATACGCGCGCTCGCTGGTCGAGGAAGTCGGCGTCTTCAGGACGCCGAAGCCGTGATCGCCGGAGCGACGTGGTGAGCCCGACCCCAGGCCCCGCTGCGCACTCGGCCGATGCGGCTGCCCGTGCCGCGACGCAGGCCGACGCGCGGCTCGATGCGCTGGATGCGGCAGCGGTAGGCCTGCTCGAGCCGCTGATCCAGGCGACCGACGCCGAGATGGTCGGCCACGCGCCTGAGGTGGCGGCCGGCGCGGCGAGCGCGACCATGGCCGTCGGAGGATGGCGCCTCGGGCTGGCCGGGGCGCTGGAGCGACTGGCGACAGCGGCGCTGGAGCTGGAACTGATCGGGCTGGGTCATGCGGTGGGGCTGCTGCGCGCGCACCTGCTCGGCCCGGCGCGTCCCGAGGACGCCGCGCTGGAGCTTGCGTCGGCCGAGGGCTGGGTCTCCGACGCGATCGCCTTTTGCAGCGGGCAACTGGCCGCGGCGGAGGCGGGCAACCTGATCGAGCGGTTGCGCGACTGGCCGGGGATGGCCGGGCGCGTCAGCACCGAACTGGTCGAACCGATCGCCGCGCGGTTGCGCCAGGACGCCGAGCGGATCGCGGCAGCGACGCTGGCGACGATGGAGCCCGCCCCGCTGGAGGTCGGCGCGGACGAACTGGAGATGCTCGCCGAGGCGGCCGATCAGCTCGACGAGGAATTCGCCGCTGCGCTCGCCGGGGGCGAACCCGGCGTGCAGGTCGCCAGGCACGACGCGGAGCTCGTCGATGCGCTGGAAGCGGGCGCCGACGCAGTGGAGCGCTTCGCCAACGCGGTCGGCTACATCGGCCTGGCTCCGGTGGCCGCGGCGCTCGAAACGCTGCGCGACAACCTGGAGGCGCTCGCGCGCGAGCCGCGGCGGTTCGCGGCCCGGCATCGCGAGCTGCTCGCGCGGCTCGGACCCGCCTGGGCGCGCCTGTTCGGCACGCCTTCGCCGCAGGCCGCCGCCGAAGCGCTCGCGCTGCTGGGCGATGCGGCCTGGCCGCGACCTGCGCTGCCCGAGGCGCTCGCCATGGCGCAACGGCGATTCGATTCGCTGGCCACGGTCGGCACGCGGCGCGTCGCCGCCGCGCGCGAGGCGGTCGACGACAGCGAGCTGTCGCTCGAGATCCCGGTCGACGCCGACCGCGGCGTGGTCGAGAACCTGCTGCGCGAACTGCCGGTGCTGTCGGCGGAGTTGTCGTCGTGCATCGATCGAGTGGCCGCGGGTTCGGGCGAGGCGATCGCGTCGGCGCAGCGCATCGCGCACACGCTGAAGGGCTCCGCGAACACGGTGGGCGTGCGCGGCATTGCGCTGCTGACGCACCAGATCGAAGACCTGTTGCAGCTGCTCGGGCCGGTCGATGCAGCGCTGTCGGCCGACCTGGCCGGGGCGCTGGCCGAGGCCGCGGACTGCGTGGCCGAGATGAGCGAGTCGGTGGCCGGCCTCGGGCCGCCGCCACGGCAGTCGGCCGAGGTGCTCCGGTCGGTTCGCGACTGGACCAACCGGCTGCTGCTGCAGCCCGACGCCTGGCGCGCAGCCGCCGAGCCGGTGGAAGCGACCGCCGCGCCCGCTGCCGCGCCGGCCGAGTCGGTCACCGAAACGGCCGAACCGATCCCCGAACCGGCCGAACCGATCACCGAACCGGCCGAACCGATCCCCGAACCGGCCGAACCAGCCGCCGGACCGGCCGAGCCACCCAAGGCGCCGACCGAGCCGGCTGCCGCCGACGAATGGCTGCGGGTGCCCGCCTCGCTGATCGAACGCCTGCTGGCCTGCGCCAACGAGGCGTCGATCCTGCTGTCGCAGGCGCAGGACCAGGCGCTCGAAGTCGACCGGATGCGCGCCACGTTGCGGATGGGCACCGATCAGCTGCAGGACCTCGCCGGCGAACTCGAGCGGCTGGTCGACGTGCGCGGCACCGCGCTGGGCGAGCGCCGCACGCGCGGGAACTTCGACGCGCTCGAACTCGACGAATACGACGACCTGCACATGGTGTCGCGCCGCATCGCCGAGTCCGGCGCCGACGGGCGCCTGGTCGAACAGACGCTCGGAGGCAGCGTGGCGGCGCTGCGCGATTCGCTGTCGCAGCTCGAGCGCGTGCAGGTCGATCTGCGCGAGGCGGCGCTGCGCACGCGCACGGTGCGCATCGAGACCGTGGTGCCGCGCTGGCGACGCACGGTGCGGCAGGCCGCGCGCGTGACCGGCCACGAGGCGGAGCTGCAGGTCGAGGGCGAGTCCACCGAGATCGACACGCAGTTGCTGCAGGCGCTGGTGGACCCGGTGGCGCACCTGCTGCGCAACGCGATCGATCACGGCATCGAGCCGCCGGCGCAGCGGCGGGCGCAGGGCAAGCCGGCGGCCGGCCGCATCGTTCTGGCGTTTGCGCGCGAGGGCGCCGACCTGCTGATCGACTGCAGCGACGATGGGCGCGGCCTCGACCTGCGCGCGGTGCGCGATCGCGCGATCGCGCTCGGCCTGCTCGATGCCGACGCGCGCTGCGACGACGCGACGCTCGCGCGCTTCGTGCTGGCTCCCGGTTTCTCCACGCGTGCGCGCACGACCCAGCTCTCGGGACGCGGGATCGGGCTGGACGTGGTGAACCAGGCGGTGCGCGAGCAGCGCGGCACGGTCGACATTTCGTCCGTGCCGGGTGAGGGCATGCGCGTGCGCCTGCGCGTGCCGGTGCGCATGGCCGCCATGCCGGTCATCGTCGTGCGTTCGCGCACGCACGTGCTGGCGCTGGCGGTGCGCGAGGTCGAGCAGGTGCTTCCTGCCGAACGCATCGTCGAGGAAGTCGACGGGGCGCGGCGCTTCGACGGCCCCGCCGGCCCGATGCGGCTGGTGCGGCTCGAAGACGCGCTCGGCCTGCCCGAGGATGCGTTCGCGGCTCCGCCCGGTGCGCAGCCCGCCGCGCCGGCGGTGCTGCAGGTGCGCCTGCCCGGCGGTGAGCGCGTCGGGGTGCTGGTTGCCGAACCCGGGCAGACACGCAATGTCGTCGTGCGCCCGCTGGCGTCGTTCCTGCCGCCGACTCCCGGCATCGAAGGGGCCGCGGTGCTCGGCGACGGCGCGGTCGCGCCGGTGGTCGACCTCCCGCTGCTGTTGACCGCCCGCGAGGGCGCGCGCGCGGCGCCGGCGCTGGAGGCGGCGCGGCGCGCGTTGCCGGTGTGCCTGGTCGTCGACGATTCGGTGAGCGTGCGCCGCACGATGGAGCACTTCGTCCGCGACCTCGGCTTCCAGGCGGACAGCGCCTCCGACGGCATCGAGGCCCTCGAACGCGTCGCCCGGCGCGTGCCCGCACTGGTGCTGGCCGACCTCGAGATGCCGAGGATGAACGGCGTGGAACTGGTGCGCGCGCTGCGCGGGCGGCCCGAGACGCGCGCAGTCCCGGTGATCATGATCACCTCGCGCTCCTCCGAGAAGCACCGGCAGCTGGCGCTCGACGCCGGCGTCGACGTCTTCCTCACGAAGCCGTACACCGAGGACGTGCTCGCCGGGCACATCGCGCGGCTGCTCGAACGGCGCTGAGCGCGCGGCGGGCCGGATCGGCGCGCCCCGTCGGGCGCGGTGTCGCCGCGCGCCGCAGCGACCTGCCGCGGTCTTGTCCGGCGATGCCGCGTTGGGATAGCATGGTCCGGGGCATCCTGGCCGAGGGGGCCGGTGACGGATGCACTGGAGGCGCCATGCAGGTCAGCGAAGTGCTTCGGGTGAAGGGCAGCACGCTGTTCACGGTCAACCCGGAAATGATGCTGTCCGACTGTGTGATCACGATGGCCGATCACGACATCGGCTCGCTCGTCGTCATGGATCGCGGGCGGCTCGCGGGGATGCTCACGTTCCGCGAGATCCTGCGCGTGCTCGCGCGCCGCCAGCTCGAGCACCGGTCGGGCCCCACCGGCCCGATCGCCGAAACGGTGGTCCGCGACGTGATGAACGGCGACCCGTTCGTGGTCTCGCCCGACATGGACGTCAACGAGTTGCGCCGCGTGATGCTGGAGACGCGCCAACGCTACCTGCCGGTGATGGACGGCACGGTTCTGCTCGGCGTGATCTCGTTTCACGACGTGGCCAGGGCGGTGCTCGAAGAGCAGAGCTTCGAGAACCGCATGCTGAAGGCCTATATCCGCGACTGGCCGGCCGAGGGCTGATCCGGTTTTCTCGCGGGCGGCTAGAATCCGCCCATGCGCATCCTGATCAGCAACGACGACGGCTATTTCGCTCCCGGCATCGAGGCGCTCGCCAACGTGGCCCGCGAATTCGGCGAGGTCACCGTGGTGGCGCCCGAGCGCGACCGCAGCGGCGCCTCGAATTCGCTCACGCTCGACCGCCCGCTCTCCGTGCGCGTGGCGGCGAGCGGGTTCATGTACCTGAACGGCACGCCCACCGACTGCGTGCACCTCGCGGTCACCGGCCTGCTCGACTACAAGCCCGACCTGGTGCTCTCGGGGATCAACGACGGCGCGAACATGGGCGACGACACCATCTACTCGGGCACGGTCGCCGCGGCGATGGAGGGCTACCAGCTCGGCGTGCCGTCGATCGCGTTCTCGCTCGCGAAGCGGGGCCAGGAGCACCTGGCGACCGCCGCCAGCGTCGCGCGCGACCTGCTGCGCCGGCTCACGCAGCGGCCGCTGCAGGGCCCGATGCTGCTCAACGTCAACGTGCCCGCGTGCCCGCTCTCCGAGCTTCGCGGGGTGCAGGTCACGCGGCTGGGCAGGCGTCATCTCGCCGAGCCCACCGTGCCGGCGCGCAGCCCGCGCGGCGACACGATCTACTGGATCGGACCGGCGGGCGCCGCCAAGGAGGCGGGGCCCGGCACCGATTTCCATGCCGTGGATCACGGCTGGGCGTCGATCACGCCGCTCGACATCGACCTGACCGCGGCAAACTCGCTCGGCCAGGTGCGCAGCTGGCTCGACCAGCAATGAGCGCGCGCCGACCGGCGTGCCGCTCGATCGCCAGCAGGGCGTGCCGTTCATGAGCCGTCGCCCGGCCTGGCTGCCGCCGCCGCGGCCGCCCGAGGGCGTGCGCGCCACGCAAAGGGTCGTGGCCCCGCAGCGCCCGAGCGGGCCGGGGCTCGCTTCGGACAGCGCGCGCGCGCGCATGGTCGAATCGCTGCGCCGCGTGGGCGTGCGCGACGCGCGGGTGCTCGATGCGATGGGGCAGGTACCGCGCCACGCGTTCGTCGACGCCGCGCTGGCCAGCCGCGCCTACGAAGACGTCGCGCTGCCGATCGGCCACGGACAGACGATCTCGAAGCCGAGCACCGTCGCGCGGATGATCGAGCTGGTCACGCAGTCGCTGCCCGAATCCCGCCGGGCAGCGGCGCGTGTGCTGGAGATCGGTACCGGCTGCGGCTACCAGGCGGCGGTGCTGGCGCGCGTGTTCGGGCAGGTGGTGTCGGTGGAGCGCGTGCGCGGGCTGCACGAGCAGGCGCGCAACAACCTGCGCACGATGCGCATCGCGAACCTGCGGCTGGTGTTCGGCGACGGCCATCTCGGCGTCGCGCGGGCCGCGCCGTTCGATGCGATCGTGATGGCCGCCGCGGGCGAAGCGGTGCCCGATGCATTGCTCGAGCAGATGAGCGTGGGCGCGCGGCTCATCGCACCGATCGGCACGACGCGCCAGGCGCTGCACCTGGTCGAACGACTCGATCGCGAGCGCTGGCAGGTCGCAGTGCTCGATGCGGTACGATTCGTCCCGTTGCGCACCGGCACTTCGTAGCACGGCTCGTGGTGTCATCGATGCGCCCATCGAACGCGCCCGCGCGGCGCGACACGGCCATGGCGAAACACACGCAAGGCGCCGGCCTCATCGAGGCTCGGGCACCCCTCCTGGTTACGGCGCAGCCGCGCATCGCGCGCGTCGCGCTGCTCGGCGCGATCGCCGCGCTGCTGGCGGCCTGCGCGAGCCATCATCCCGCTCCGATCGTGCATCGCACCCCGACGACGCGGCCGGCTGCGGCAACGACCGCACCGCCGCCTGCGGCGGTCGCACCGGCGCCGCCGCGCCAGCCGACGACTGCCGATGCGTCGCCCGTGATCGAGACCACGCCGATCCCGTCGAGCCGCGTCGAGTCGCGTCCGCTGTCGGGCACGGGCGGCACGACGATCGCGGCGCCGTTGCCGCCGCAGTCGTCGAACATGCTCAAGACCGAACCGAAGGCCACGCGGCAGCCATATTCCGAGGCGCTGTACGACGAGTTGAAGGGCCCGGCTGCGCCCGCCGCTGCCACTCCCGGTCCGGTCGCGGTCGCCCCGCCGAGCGTCGCAGTGCCTGCGCCGCCGCCGCCGGCACCGCCGCAATCGGCCGCACCGGCGTCTGCCGACTCCGCCTCCGGCGGCGACTTCGTCTGGCCGGCCGCGGGCCAGGTGATCCAGGGCTTCGCCGAGCCGCGCAGCATGGGCATCACGATCGCCGGCAAGCCGGGCGAACCGATCGTCGCGGCCGCCGACGGTCGCGTGATCTTCAGCGGGCCCGGCCCGCGCGGCTACGGCAACCTGGTGATCCTGAAGCATTCGAACGAGACGCTGTCGGTCTACGGGCACAACCGCACGCTGCTGGTGAAGGAAGGCCAGAACGTCAAGCGCGGCCAGCGCATCGCCGAGCTCGGCAGCTCGGGCGCCGACAGCCCGCAGCTGCGCTTCGAGATCCGCAAGGACGGCAAGCCGGTCGATCCGCGCAAGTACCTGCCGCCGCGCTGACTGCGCCGCGCCCGCAGCGATGGTTCCCGTCCTGAGCTTCGACATCGAGACCGTGCCCGACGTGGCCGGCCTGCGCGGCATCCACGGGATCGACGCATCGGTCGACGACGCCGAAGTGGCCGAGCGCGCATTCGCGCGACGGCGCGAACAGACGGGCAGCGACTTCCTGCCGCTGCACCTGCACCGCGTGGTCGCCATCGGCGCGCTGCTGCGCACCGACGAGGGACTGAAGGTGCGCTGCATCGGCGAGCCGGACGACCCGGAGGCGAAGCTGATCCGGGGCTTCTACCAGCTCGTCGACCGCCATACGCCCCAACTGGTGTCGTGGAACGGCGGCGGCTTCGACCTGCAGGTGCTGCACTATCGCGCGCTGGTCCACGGCGTGCAGGCGGCGCGCTACTGGGAGCAGGGCGACGAGGACCGCGAGTTCAAGTGGAACAACTATCTCGGCCGCTACCACTCGCGCCATCTCGACCTGATGGACATGCTCGCGCTGTATACGCCGCGCGCGAACGCGCCGCTCGACGAGCTGGCGAAGCTGTGCGGATTCCCCGGCAAGCTGGGCATGGACGGTTCGCAGGTCTGGCCCGCCTGGCGTGACGGTCGCCTGCCCGAGATCCGCGCCTACTGCGAGACCGACGTGGCGAACACCTACCTGATGTTCTGCCGCTTCCAGCTGATGCGCGGGATCTTCACGCCGCAGCATTACGCGCGCGAGGTCGCGCTGCTGCGCGAGGCGCTGCAGGCGCAGGCCGACCAGGCGCCGCACTGGCGCGAGTTCCTGCAGGCGTGGCCGGCGGCCTGAACGCGGCCAGCGAGCCGCTGACGCTGGACGTCGTTTCGCTCGACCTGGAGGCGAACGGCGTCGCGCACCACGAGGGCAAGGTGGTGTTCGTCCGCGGCGCCCTGCCGGGCGAACGCGTGCGCGCCACGCTGGTGCGACGCAAGCCGCGCTTCGACGTGGCCCAGACAGTCGAGGTGCTGCGCGAATCGCACTCGCGGGTCGCGCCGCGCTGTCCGCACTTCGGCGTCTGCGGCGGCTGTTCGATGCAGCATCTGGACGCTGGCGCGCAGCTGGCGATCAAGCAGCGCGCGCTGGAAGACCAGTTGCGGCACATCGGCAAGCTGCGGCCGCAGCTGATCCTGCGCCCATTGTCGGGTCCGCCCTGGGGCTATCGGTATCGCGCGCGGCTGTCGGTGCGCAACGTGCCGAAGAAGGGCGGGGTGCTGGTGGGCTTTCACGAGAAGGGCTCCAGCTACGTGGCCGACATGCGCGAATGTCACGTGCTGCCGAAGCGGCTGTCCGACCTGCTGCTGCCGCTGCGCGAACTGGTCGGCTCGCTGAGCCTGCGCGACCGCCTGCCGCAGATCGAGGTGGCGATCGGCGAGGCCTTGCGCGGCGACCTGCTGGTCGCGCTCGTGCTGCGGGTGCTCGAGCCGCCCACCGATGCCGATCGCCGGACGCTGCTCGCGTTCGCCGCGCGCGAGCGCGTCGAGCTGTGGCTGCAACCGGCCGGGCCCGATTCGATCCGGCTTCTGTGTACCCGCGACGGCGAGCCGGTCGCCGACGATCGCGCGTCGGAGCTCGGCTACCGGCTGGCCGAATTCGACGTCCGGATGCCTTATCGCCCGACCGACTTCACGCAGGTGAACCATCGCATCAACGAGGCGCTGGTGGGGCGGGCGCTGCGCCTGCTCGATCCGCAGCCCGGAGAGCGCGTCGCCGACCTGTTCTGCGGGCTCGGAAACTTCACGCTGCCGCTGGCCCGGCGCGCGCGCGAGGTGGTCGGCATCGAGGGCAGCCCGGTGCTCACGCGCCGCGCACTGGAGAACGCCGCGCTCAACGGACTGGCCGGCAACACCCGGTTTCGCACCGCGAACCTGTTCGAGCTGACGCCCGAGGGATGGGCCTCGCTCGGCCGCTTCGACCGGGTGCTGATCGATCCGCCGCGCGAGGGTGCGCTGGCGGTCGTGAAGGCGCTGTCGGCCGATGCGGCGAAACCGAACCGCATCGTCTACGTGTCGTGCAATCCGGCCACGCTGGCGCGCGACGCGGCGATCCTGGCGCACGAGGGGGGCTTCGTGCTGAAGGCGGCGGGTGCGATCGACATGTTCCCGCAGACTTCGCACGTCGAGTCGATCGCGGTCTTCGAGCCCCTGGCCGGGGACGCGTGAGACGACGCCCCGCCGGCGCGACGGAGCCGCTGGAACGACAAGGGCCGCCCGAAGGCGGCCCCTGGCGCAGCAGCGCAAGCCGTCAGTCGCGTTCGCCGCCGAGCACGCCGAGCAGCATCAGCAGGTTGCTGAAGACGTTGTAGATGCTCAGGTAGACGGACAGCGTCGCGGTAACGTAGTTGGTCTCGCCGCCGTTCACCACGCGCTGCAGGTCGTACAGGATGAAGGCCGAGAAGATCAGCACGGCCAGCGTGGAGATGGTGAGGGTGAGGGCCGGCATCTGCAGCCAGATGTTGGCGATGGCGGCGACGAAGACCACCATGAAGCCGATGAACAGCCACTTGCCCATGCCGCTGAAGTCGCGCTTCGAGACGGTGGCCACGGTGGCCATCACGGCGAAGATCGCCGCGGTGCCGCCGAACGCGGTCATGACGAGGCTGGCGCCGTTGGAGAAGCCGAGCACCGCGCCCACCAGGCGCGACAGCATCAGTCCCATGAAGAACGTGAAGCCGAGCAGCAGCGCAACGCCGATGCCGCTGTTCTTGAAACGCTCGATCGCGAAGAAGAAGCCGAACGCGACGCCCAGGAACACCAGCAGGCCGACGAACGGCGAGCCGGCGAAGAAGCCGAAGCCGGTGCGCACGCCGATCCAGGCGCCGAGCACCGTCGGGACCATCGAGATTGCCAGCAGCCAGTAAGTGTTGCGAAGAACCCGGTTGCGGGTGGCGGCGCCCAGGACTCCTTGCGGCGCGCCCAGCACGGTCGATCCCAGCCGGTCTTGCTCGTATGCCATTGCGTGTCGTCTCCAGAAAAAACGGCCGTCTCCGGCCGGTGCATCACGGGTTGCCGTCAGGCGTGGCACCCGGATGGGGGCGGGACCGCGCGGCTGCAACGCCCGGCATCATGCCAGCGGGTCGAGCGGCGGTACAGATCTTTTGTCATGTGCGTGTGATAAACTTACAGATTGCCCGGACTCATGAGAAACCGGCATAATCAAGTGACGCAAGTCACTCATTCTGCAGGGTAATTCTGCACGGCGCCGCGCCGGATGGCTAGCCCGGCGCGCGCCGGGGCAGGCGGCACCGGGCGCCCGGTGCCATCCGTTGCCGGTTCCACCCCTTTCAACCCTTCCGATCTGCGGAAAACCAAATGGCTGTCGAACGGACCCTCTCCATCATCAAGCCGGATGCCGTCGCCAAGAACGTCATCGGCCAGATCTATTCGCGTTTCGAAGGCGCCGGCCTGAAGGTCATCGCCGCCCGCATGATGCATCTGTCCCGCGAACAGGCCGGGGCTTTCTATGCGGTGCACAAGGAGCGCCCGTTCTTCAAGGACCTGGTCGAGTTCATGACCTCGGGGCCGGTGATGATCCAGGTGCTCGAAGGCGAGAACGCAATCCAGAAGAACCGCGACCTGATGGGCGCCACCGACCCGAAGAAGGCCGCGCCGGGCACGATTCGCGCCGACTTCGCCGACAGCATCGACGCCAACGCGGTGCACGGCTCCGACGGCGCCGATACCGCGCGGACCGAAGTGGCGTTCTTCTTCGCGACGCTCGACGTACATTCGCGTTAAGCTCGCGGGAGACCCTGTTCCGACGCCCCAACGATGAGCGAGATCGTCAACCTGCTCGGGCTCGATGCTGACGGGTTGGCGCAGCGTTGCGCCGACTGGGGGCAGAAGCCCTTCCGGGCGCGCCAGCTGATGCGCTGGCTCCACCAGCGCGGCGAGGCCGACTTCGACGCGATGACCGACCTCGCGAAGGATTTCCGCGAGATCCTGAAGCGCCACGCGAAGGTTGCCGCGCCGGCAGTCCTCGCCGACCACCGCTCGGCCGACGGCACCCGCAAGTGGCTGCTCGATGTCGGCGCGGGCAACGCGATCGAGACGGTCTTCATCCCCGAGGCCGACCGCGGCACGCTGTGCATCTCCACGCAGGCCGGCTGCGCGGTGAACTGCCTGTTCTGCTCCACCGGCAAGCAGGGCTTTTCGCGCAACCTGGCGGCGCACGAGATCGTGGCGCAGCTCTGGCACGCCAATCGGGCGCTCGGCGCCGGCGATCCGGCGCAGCGCGCGCGCGGCGAGCGCCCGGTGACCAACGTCGTCTTCATGGGCATGGGCGAGCCGCTGCAGAACTACGCGGCTACGCTCACCGCGCTGCGCATCATGCTCGACGACAATGCGTATGGCCTGTCGCGGCGCCGGGTCACGGTGTCCACCTCCGGCGTGGTGCCGATGATCGACCGGCTGCGCGACGACTGCCCGGTGGCGCTCGCGGTGTCGCTGCACGCACCCGAGGACGCGCTGCGCGACGAGCTCGTGCCGCTGAACCGCAAGTACCCGCTGGCCGAGCTGATGGCCGCCTGCCGCCGCTACCTGGAGCGCGCGCCGCGCGACTTCATCACCTTCGAGTACGTGATGCTCGACGGCGTCAACGACAGCGACCGGCACGCCGCGCAGCTGCTCGCGCTGGTGCGCGACGTGCCGTGCAAGTTCAACCTGATCCCGTTCAACCCGTTCCCGAATTCGGGCCTGCGCCGCTCCACGGCCGAGCGCATCCGCCGATTCGCGCAACTGCTCTCCGAGGCCGGCATCGTGACCACGATCCGCCGCACCCGCGGCGACGACATCGACGCGGCCTGCGGCCAGCTGGCAGGGGAAGTTCAGGACCGCACGCGACTGGACGAGCGCGCCGCGCGCCCGGCCGCCCGGCGTGCCCGCCAGACAGTGGAGGCGCAATGAGACCCGTCGCCACGGCGCGCTGCGCCCGATGGCTCGCCGCGCTGTCGCTGGGCGCGGCGCTGGCCGGCTGCGCGACCGATGGCAGCGCCCCGGTGCCGCCCAGCAAGGAGGTGGCCGCGGTCATGCCGCAGGCCACCAACGAGACCGAGCAGCGGCGGCGCGCGCGCATCCGGCTCGAACTGGCCGCGAACTATTACCAGCAGGGCAACTTCAACGTGGCGCTCGACGAACTGCGCCACGCGCTCGAAGTCGATCCCGGCTATGCGGCCGCGTACGGCGTGCTGGGCCTGGTCTATCGCGATCTCGGCGATCTCGACCGCGCCGAGGACAGTTTCCAGAGGGGCCTCCAGCTCGCGCCGGCCGACCCCGACCTCAACAACAACTACGGCTGGTTCCTGTGCCAGACCGGTCGCGAACGCAAGTCGATCGACTACTTCCAGCGGGCCCTGAAAGACCCGCTGTATGCGACACCGGCCAAGCCGCTGCACAACGCCGGCATCTGCTCGCTGCGGATGGGCGACGAGGCCGCGGCCGAAGGCTACTTCCAGCGCGCGTTCCAGGTCGACCCGTCGAACGCAGTGGCGATGTTCAACCTGGGCGCGCTCTACCTGAAGCGCGGCCAGCTCGATCGCGCGCACTTCTACTCGCAGCGGCTGCTGAGCGGCTACGAGCCCAACGCGCAGACGCTGTGGCTGGCGCTCAAGGTGGCGCGCGCGCGCGGCGACGGCGACGGCCAGGCGAGCCTTGCGGCGCAGTTGCGCCGGCGCTTCCCGGCGTCGCCGGAAGCGGGCCTGCTCGCCGCCGGCAAATTCGACGACTGAGTCCCCGTGTCCGTCGAGAGCCAGACTGACTCGAACGTCGACCCGGGCTCCGCAGCCGGCGTCGATGCGTCGCCGTCCGCGCAGGCCGGCACGGCAGCGGGCCAGGGCGGCGAGGGCGCTGCCGCAGCGGCGATCGCCACGCCCGGCCAGCTCGCAGCGGCGCGAGAGGCGCGCGGCTGGACGATCGGCGATCTCGCCTCGAAGCTCGGGATGGCGACCAGGCAGATCGAGGCGATCGAGCGCGGCGACTGGGACGCGCTGCCTGGGCAGGCCTTCGTGCGCGGCGCGATCCGCGCCTGCGGCAAGGCGCTGCAGGCCGACGTCGAGCCGCTGATCGCCTCGGTGGGCGGCACGGTGCAGGCCGCCGAACTGCGGCCCGCGGTCACGCTCGATGCGCCGCTCCCCCGCCATGGCGCGCTCGGCTTCGACAACGGCGGTTCGGGCAGCCGCCTCAGCTGGATCCTGCTCGCGATTCTGGGCCTGATCGCGATCGCGATGTACTTCGGTCGCGGGGGCGAATGGTCGCGCATGATCGAAGGAGGCTCCAGCGGGGCGGCAGCACCGGGCCGCAGCGTCGAGACCGTGCCGGTACCGCCGCCTGCGGCGCCGGGCACCCCGGGCAGCCCCGGCGCATCGGGCGAGCCGGCTTCGAGCGGGCGCACCGCACCGACGACGCCATCGGAATCGCCGCCGACGACGCCATCGGAATCGTCGCCGACGATGCCGTCGGAATCGCCGCCGGCGAGGGCAACGTCCGGCGCATCACTGCAGTCCGTGGCAGCGCAGCCGGCCGGCACGCCCCCGGCGACTCCCGACGGGGCGTTGCGATTCCGCTTCGAGCGCGAATCCTGGGTCGAGGTGCGCGATGCCGGCGGCAAGCTGCTTCTGCATGGCATGCAGTCGGCGGGCAGCGAGCGCCAGGTCGCGGGCACGCGGCCCTACTCGTTGACGGTGGGCAACGCCGGGCACGTGCGACTCGAAATCGACGGCCGGCAGGTCGACCTCGCCGCGATCGCGCGCCAGGGCGTCGCGCGGCTGAAAGTCGACTGACCCGATGCGCGATCCCTGCCTGCCGATGCCTGCGGGGCCGGCGCCGCGCCGCGCTTCGCGCACGATGCGCGTCGCCTGGGGCGCGCGCAGCGTGCGCGTGGGCGGCGGCGCGCCGGTGGTCGTGCAATCGATGACCAACACCGACACCGCCGATGTCGCTGCGACCGCGGCGCAGGCCGGCGCGCTGGCGCGGGCCGGCTCCGAGCTGGTGCGCATCACGGTGAACACGCCGGCCGCGGCGGCCGCAGTGGCCGCGATCCGCGAGCGCCTCGACCGCATGGGCGTCGACGTGCCGCTGGTGGGCGATTTCCACTACAACGGCCACAAGCTGCTCACGCAGTACCCCGACTGCGCGCAGGCGCTGTCGAAATACCGGATCAACCCGGGCAACGTCGGCACCGGCCGCACTCGCGACGACAACTTCGCGCAGATGATCGAGGTGGCCTGCCGCCACGGCAAGCCGGTGCGCATCGGCGTGAACTGGGGCTCGCTCGACCAGAGCCTGCTCGCGCGCCTGATGGACGAGAACGCCGCGCGCGCGCAGCCCTGGGACGCGCGCGAGGTGATGCGCGAGGCGCTGGTCGCGTCGGCGATCGACAGCGCGCGCCGCGCCGAGCAGCTCGGCCTGCCCGGCGACGCGATCTGCCTGTCGGCCAAGGTGTCGAGCGTGCAGGACCTGATCTCGGTCTACCGCGATCTCGCCGCGCGCTGCGACTGGCCGCTTCACCTGGGGCTCACCGAGGCAGGCATGGGCAGCAAGGGCATCGTCGCCTCCACGGCCGCGATGGCGGTGCTGCTGCAGCTGGGCATTGGCGACACGATCCGCGTCTCGCTCACGCCCGAGCCGGGCGGCGATCGCACCCGCGAGGTGGTGGTCGCGCAGGCATCCAGGGGTGGTTGCGCGAGCAGATGCCGACCTGGAAACAGCGCTATCCGGGCGTCGAATCGATGCAGGTCGCGGTGATGGGCTGCGTGGTCAACGGGCCTGGAGAGAGCCGGCATGCCGACATCGGCATTTCGCTGCCGGGGGCCGACGAGGCGCCGGTGGCGCCGGTGTTCGTCGATGGACAGCGCACGGTGACCCTGAAGGGCGAGCGCATCGCCGAGGAATTCCAGGCGATCGTCGACGACTACGTCAGGCGCCGATACGGCAGCGTCGCGCAACGACAATCCGAGGAGCCGCCCGACGCCGCCTGAGGCGGCGCGGCGAACCCGCCGACCAGCATGGATCGACCGAACCAGACAAAGAAGGCGCAGCCCGGGAAGCTGAACGGCGTGCGCGGCATGAACGACGTGCTGCCGGCCGACGAGCCTTTGTGGCGGCGCTTCGAGGACGCAGTGGCCGGCGCGATGCGCGCCTACGGTTACAGCCAGATCCGCACGCCGATCGTCGAGCACACGCGGCTGTTCGTTCGCGGCATCGGCGAGGTGACCGACATCGTCGAAAAGGAGATGTACTCGTTCACCGACTCGCTCAACGGCGAGGATCTCACGCTGCGTCCCGAGAACACCGCCGGCGTGGTGCGTGCGACGATCGAGCACAACCTGCTCTACGATGGCCCGAAGCGGCTCTGGTACGCGGGCCCGATGTTTCGCCACGAGCGCCCGCAGAAGGGGCGCTACCGGCAGTTCCACCAGGTGGGGGCCGAGGCGCTGGGCATGGCCGGGCCCGACGCCGACGCCGAGGTGATCCTGCTGTGCCAGCGGCTCTGGGACGAACTGGGCCTCACGGGGGTTCGCCTGGAGATCAACTCGCTGGGCGCCTCGCACGAGCGGCGCGCGCATCGCGAGGCGCTCGTCGCCTACTTCGAGGCGCATCGCGACGTGCTCGACGCCGAAGCGCAGCGGCGGCTGCACAGCAATCCGCTGCGCATCCTCGACACGAAGAACCCGGCGATGCAGGCACTGGCCGAGCAGGCGCCGCGGCTGATCGATTTCCTCGGCCCCGAGTCGCTCGCGCATTTCGAGCGGCTGCAGTCGCTGTTGCGCTCGCAGAACCTGCCGTTCCGGATCAACCCGCGACTGGTCCGCGGGCTCGACTACTACAACCTCACCGTGTTCGAGTGGGTCGCCGACATCGGCGGCACGCCGCTGACGGTGTGTGGCGGTGGCCGCTACGATCCGCTCATCGAGATGCTCGGCGGCAAGCCGGCGCCTGCCTGCGGGTTCGCGGTCGGCGTCGAGCGGGTGCTCGAACTGATGCGCGCGGTCGGCCACGGCACGGCCGAGCCGCAGTGCGAGGTCTACGTGGTGCACCAGGGCGACGAGACGCTCGAAGCGGCATTGCAGGCGTCCGAGCGGCTGCGCGATGCCGGGCTCGACGTGATCCTGCATTGCGGCGGGGGCAGCTTCAAGTCGCAGTTCAGGCGCGCCGACGCGAGCGGCGCACGGCTGGCGGTCATCGTCGGCAGTGACGAACTGGCGCGCGGCGAAGCCTCGGTGAAGTGGCTGCGCGCCGGCGAGTCCGGCGCGGGTGGGCCACAGCGATCGGTGCCGCTCGACCGTCTGGCCGAGCTGGTCGTCGAGGCGATCGTGGCGAACGACAATCATCCGGGCGAGCCGGAGCAATAAGGACAGGGGCGGTCGATGGCCTACAACCTCGAAGAGCAGGAACAGCTCGAGAACCTCAAGGCGTTCTGGAAGCAGTACGGCAACTTCATCCTCACGGTGATCACCGTGGCGGCGCTGGCGGTGGCAGGCTGGCGCGGCTGGGGCTGGTACCAGGCGCGCGAGGCCGCGCAGGCGTCGGCGGTCTACGAGCAGCTGCGCGAAGCGGCCTCGGCCAGGGACGTCGCCAAGGTGCGGGCGGTGGCCGGCACGCTGTTCGAGCAGTACGGCAGCACCGCGTACGGCGAGATGGCGGCGCTGGTGGCGGCGCGCGCCTACGTCGACGCCGGCGACCCGAAGGCGGCGCGGGTGACGCTCGAATGGGCCGTCTCCAACGCGAAGGACGACGAATTCCGCCATGCCGCGCGGCTTCGCCTGGCGGCGCTGCTGATCGACGAGAAGGCCTACGACGACGCCGGCAAGCTGCTCGCGGTCGATGCGCCCGGCAAGTTCGCCGGCGAATACGCCGATCGGCGCGGCGACCTGCTGACCGCGCAAGGCAAGCCCGACGAGGCGCGCGCCGCCTACCGCAAGGCGCTCGAGGCGCTGGGGCCCGACAGCCCGATGCGGCGCCTGGTGCAGCTCAAGCTCGACGCGCTCGGCAAGGAGGCCGGCTGACATGGCTGCGCGCGAGGGATTCCCGCGACACGGCGCCGGGATGCGCCGCCGCGCCGGCCTGGTCATCGCGTCGATCGCGCTGGCGGGGCTCGGCGGCTGCGGCATCTGGCCGTGGTCTTCGTCCAGGCCCGCGCTGCCCGAGCTGCCGCCGGTGACCGCGCCCGCCCATGCGCGGGTGGCCTGGTCCTTGTCGCTTGCCGGCGCCGGGGTGGGGTTCCAGCCGGTGGTCGCCGGCAACAGCCTGTTCGCCGCCGCGCGCGACGGCACGGTGGTGCGCGTCGATCCGGCCAGCGGCCAGGTGCAGTGGCGTTCGAATGCCGGGCAGCCGCTGATCGGCGGCGTGGGCAGCGACGGCGAAACGACCGTGGTTGCCGGCCGGGACGGGTCGCTGATCGCGCTCGATCGCGACGGCGCGCGCAAGTGGAGCGTGCCGAGCGGCGCCGAAGTGGTCACGGTGCCCAGCGTTGCGCTCGGACTGGTGCTGGTGCGCACCAGCGACAACCGGGTCGCCGCCTTCGACGCCGACACCGGCAAGCGGCGCTGGACCTTCCAGCGGCAGGGCCCGCCGCTGGTGCTGCGGCAGACGTCGCTGATCGCGATGGACGCGACCGCGGCCTACGTCGGCCTGCCCGGCGGCCGGCTGGTGTCGCTGTCGCTCGAAACCGGTGCGCTGCGCTGGGAGGCGGCGGTCGCGATGCCGCGCGGCTCCAACGAAATCGAGCGGATCGCCGACGTGGTGGGCTCGCCGCTGCTGAGCGGGCGCGAGATCTGCGCGGTGGCTTTCCAGGGGCGTGTGGGTTGCTTCGAGACGTCTTCGGGACGCGCCCGCTGGGCACGCGACCTGTCGTCGTCCTCGGGCCTGGACCTCGACGCCAACCTGCTGGTGGTGCCCGACGAACGCGGCGAAGTGCAGGCGTTCTCGCGCAGCGGCGCCAGCGTCTGGCGCCAGGACAAGCTGCGCCAGCGCGGGCTGTCGGCGCCGTTGCTGTCGCCGCGCTTCGTGCTCGTGGGCGACAGTACCGGGCTGGTGCACGTACTGGCGCGCGACGACGGCGCGATCGCGGGCCGGCTCGCCACCGACGGCAGCGCGATCGTCGCGGCGCCGGTCGCGGCGGGCGGGCTGGCGGTCGTGCAGACCAGGGCTGGCGCGCTCTTCGCGCTCGCCGTGGAATAGACCGCGATGGCGCGCTTGCCGGTGCTGGCGCTGGTCGGCCGGCCCAACGTCGGCAAGTCGACGCTGTTCAATCGGCTCACGCGCAGCCGTGCGGCGCTGGTGGCCGACGTGCCGGGGCTCACGCGCGACCGGCAGTACGGCCGCGGCCGGCTCGGCGAAACGCCGTACATCGTGATCGACAGCGGCGGCTTCGAGCCGGTGGCGAAATCCGGCATCGCCGCCGAGATGGCCCGGCAGACGCGGCAGGCGGTGGTCGAGGCCGACGTGGTCGTGCTGGTGGTCGACGGGCGCGAGGGGATGTCGCCGCGCGACCAGGAAATCGCCGCCGAATTGCGCCGCACCGCGCGCCGCGTGGTGCTCGCGGTGAACAAGACCGAGGGCATGCCGCGCGAGCAGGTGGCCGCCGAGTTCCACGCGCTGGGGCTGGGCGAGCCGCACGCGATTTCGTCCGCGCATGGCGACGGCGTGCGCGAGCTGGTCGAGATCGCGCTCGCGCCGTTGACCGAGGCCGCGCAGGCCGGCGGTGAACCCCCTGCGGAAGCCGGGACCGCGGCGGTCGAGGGCGTGGCGCCGGGCGAGGGCGTGGCGCCGGGCGAGGGCGTGGCGCCGGGCGAGGCCGCAGCGGCGGGCGCGCCTGCCCCGGCCGAGCCCAGGCGCGTGAAAGTCGCGGTCGTGGGCCGCCCGAACGTCGGCAAGTCGACGCTGATCAACACCTTGCTGGGCGAGGAACGGCTGATCGCGTTCGACCAGCCGGGCACGACCCGCGACGCGGTGGCGATCGATTTCGATCGCGCCGGGCGTCCGTACACGCTGGTCGACACGGCAGGGCTGCGCCGGCGCGGCAAGGTCATCGAGACGGTCGAGAAGTTCTCGGTCGTCAAGACGCTGCAGGCGATCGAGGATTGCCACGTCTGCGTGCTGCTGCTCGACGCCTCCGAGCAGGTGAGCGACCAGGACGCGACGATCGCCGGCTACATCCTGGAGGCAGGCAGGGCGCTGGTGGTGGCCGTCAACAAGTGGGACCTCGCAGACGCCGAGGCGCGCGAACGCATCAAGGCCGACCTCGACCGCAAGCTTTACTTCCTGCGCTTCGCGAAGCTGCACTTCATCTCGGCGCGCGAAGGCTTCGGCGTGGCCGCGCTGATGCGTTCGGTCGACGAGGCCTACGCCGCGGCGATGAGCAAGCTCTCCACGCCCCGGCTCACGCGGGCACTGCGCGAGGCGGTCGAGCGCCAGCCGCCGCCGCGACGCGGACCGGTACGTCCGAAACTGCGCTATGCCCACCAGGGCGGCCAGAACCCGCCGATCGTGGTGATCCACGGCAGCTCGCTCCAGAACGTACCCGACGCCTACCGGCGCTACCTCGAGGGCTGGTTTCGCGAGCATTTCGGCCTGTCGGGAACGCCGCTGCGCATCGAGTTCCGCTCGGCGGCGAACCCCTACGCGCCGCGCGATTAGGGCGCCGCCTTGAAACGGCGACGGTCGCCCCGAAATTGCGCTAGAGTCCGAAGTCTCCAGGTGGGCGAAGACCCACGGCCGGCCGAATCACAACAACCGGAGTCGCCATGAGCAACAAAGGGCAGCTGCTACAAGACCCGTTCCTGAACCTGCTTCGCAAGGAGCATGTCCCGGTGTCGATCTACCTGGTCAACGGCATCAAGCTGCAAGGCCAGATCGAGTCGTTCGACCAGTACGTCGTGCTGTTGCGCAACACCGTGACGCAGATGGTCTACAAGCACGCGATCTCCACGGTCGTGCCGGGTCGCGCGGTCAATTTCCACCACGAAGGTCCAGAAACCTGAGCCCTCCCGACAAGCCCGTTCGCTGCATTCTCGTCGGCGTCGCCTTCGGCGGTGCTTCCCGCTCCGACGACTCGCTCGACGAACTCGCGGCGCTTGCCGCGTCCGCCGGCCTGGCGCCCGTCCAACGGATCATCGTGCGCCGCTCGCGTCCCGACGCGGCGCTGTTCATCGGTTCGGGCAAGGCCGGGGAGATCGGCGCCCGACTGGCCGAAGCCGAGGCGGGGCTGGTGCTGTTCGATCACGAGCTGTCGCCGATCCAGCAGCGCAACCTGAGCCTGCTTTGGAAACTGCCGGTGATGGATCGCACCGAGCTGATCCTCGACATCTTCGCGCGCCGGGCGCGCAGCCATGAAGGCAAGCTGCAGGTCGAGCTGGCCAGGCTCGAGCACCTGTCGGCGCGGCTGGTGCGCGGCTGGACCCACCTCGAGCGGCAGCGCGGCGGCATCGGCGTGCGCGGCGGCCCGGGCGAGACCCAGCTCGAACTCGACCGCCGGATGTTGTCGGTGCGCGTGAAGCGGCTGCGCGCCCAGCTCGAGCAGTTGCGCAAGCAGCGCCGCACGCGCCGGCGCGCACGCGATCGCCGTCCGGCCTTCGCCGTCTCGATCGTCGGCTACACCAACGCCGGCAAGTCCACGCTGTTCAACGCGCTCACCGGCGCCGGCACCTATGCGGCCGACCAGCTGTTCGCGACGCTCGACACGCTGACCCGGCGGCTGCGCCTGCCCTCGGGGGCCGAAGCGGTGGTGTCCGACACGGTGGGTTTCGTCCGCGACCTGCCGCACCAGCTGGTCGAGGCCTTCACGGCCACGCTGGAAGAAACCGCGCAGGCCGACCTGCTGCTGCACGTGGTCGACGCGTCGGCGCCCGACCGCGACGAGCAGATCGCACAGGTCGATCGCGTGCTCGACGAGATCGGCGCCGCAGGCGTGCCGCGCATTCTCGTGCACAACAAGATCGACCGCGCAGGCCGGCCGCCGGAAGTCGCCCTCGACCGCTATGGTAGGATCGACCGCGTCTGGACGAGCGCGGCAACCGGCGAGGGGCTCGACCTGCTGCGCGAGGCGATCGACCAGCAGGTGGCCCTCTGGCGCGAGGCGCGCCGGCACGGGGCACTTGGCGCCGGCGCGCAAGACGCCAACGCGGAAGTGCCCGAACCCCTCGAACACCCCGTGCATCGGGCTGCCTGAACCCATCCTTTCCTTGTCCGTTTCCCCGACCATGTGGAAGTCAGTCCGCTCGATTTTCTCGCTCAACGATCCAGGCTGGGGGCGCGGCGGCGGTAGCGGCGACCAGAGGCCGCCGCAGCGACCCGGTGGCGACGGTCCGCCCGACCTCGACGAACTCTGGCGCGACTTCAACCGGCGCCTGGGCGGCCTGTTCGGGCGCGGCCGCGGGCGGCCGCCGGGCGGAGGCGGCGGCGACCGCGAGGGGCCGTCGCTGAAGGGCGCGGGTGCCGGAATCGGCCTGCTCGCGCTGGTGGCGCTGCTGCTGTGGCTCGCCAGCGGCTTCTACATCGTGCAGGAAGGGCAGGCGTCGATCGTGCTGCGCTTCGGCGAATACAAGCAGATGATCGACCGCGCCGGCTTCACCTGGCGCCTGCCGTACCCGATCGAGACCAACGAGATCGTCAACGTGCAGCAGTTGCGCACGGTCGAGGTCGGCTATCGCAACGCGGTGCGCAACAAGACGCTGCGCGAGTCGCTGATGCTCACGCAGGACCAGAGCATCGTCGACATGCAGTTCACGGTGCAGTACCGCATCGGCGACGCCAAGGACTATCTCTTCAACAACGACTTCGGCCCGGTGCCCGAGGAGATCGTGCGCCAGGCCGCCGAGACCGCGATGCGCGAGGTGGTCGGTCGCACCGGCGTCGACCAGGTGCTCTACGAGGAGAAGGAGCAGGTCGCACAGGCCGCCCGCAAGATGATCCAGGCGCTGGTCGACCGCTACAAGGCCGGCATCTCGGTCGTCGACGTCACGATCCAGCAGGTGCAGCCGCCCGAGCAGGTGCAGGCGGCGTTCGAGGACGCGAACAAGGCGGCGCAGGACCGCGAGCGCCTGATCAACGAAGGGCGCGCCTACGCCAACGACGTCATCCCGAAGGCGCGCGGCACGGCCGCGCGGCTGATGCAGGAGGCCGAAGGCTACCGCCAGCGCGTGATCGCCTCGGCCGAGGGCGACACCAGCCGCTTCCGCCAGGTGCTCACCGAATACGCGAAGGCGCCGCAGGTCACGCGCGATCGCATGTACATCGAGGTGATGCAGGAGGTGTTCACCAACACCAGCAAGGTCTACGTCGACTCGCGCGCCGGCAGCAACCTGCTGTACCTGCCGCTCGACCGGCTGATCCAGCAGTCGGGCACCGACGCGTCGCGCGCCGCGCAGCCGGCGCCGACCCCGGCCGCTCCCCCGGCCACCGAGCCGTCGGCGGCGAACCGCGCGAGCGGCCTGCGCAGCCGCGATCGCGACAGCCGCTGAGGCGACCGACGGGAACCGCACCATGAACAGAATCGTCCCCTTGCTGATCGCCGCGGTGGTCGCGGTGATGGCGCTGATGTCGACGGTGTTCGTCGTCGACCAGCGCCAGTTTGCCGTTGTCTATGCGCTCGGCGAGATCCGCCAGGTGATCGACAAGCCCGGCCTGTACTTCAAGCTGCCGCCGCCGTTCCAGAACGTCGTCTACTACGACAAGCGCATCCTCACGATCGACACCGCCGAGAGCGACCGCTTCATCACCTCCGAGAAGCTCAACGTGATGATCGACACTTTCGTGAAATGGCGCATCGTCGACCCGCCGGCGTTCATCCGCTCGGTTTCGGGCAGCGAGCAGGTCGCGGTCGACCGCATCAACCGCAGCCTGCGCGACGCGCTGAACAACGAGGTCGCGCGGCGCACCGTCGCCGACATGATCTCGGGCGAGCGCGACAAGGTGGTCGAGAGCGTGCGCGCCAAGGTCGACGAAGACTCGCGGCAGATCGGCGCCGAGATCATCGACGTGCGCCTGAAGCGCGTCGACTTCGCCCCCGAGGTCTCCGAGCGCGTGTTCGCGCGGATGGAGTCCGAGCGCAAGCAGGTGGCCAACGAGCGGCGCGCCACCGGCTCGGCCGAGTCGGAGAAGATCCGCGCCGACGCCGACCGGCAGCGCGAAGTGATCCTCGCCGAGGCCTACCGCGATGCGCAGCGCATCAAGGGCGAGGGCGACGCAAAGTCGGCGGGCCTGTTCGCTGCTGCCTTCGGCCAGAACCCCGAGTTCGCGAGCTTCTATCGCAGCCTCGAGGCCTACCGCGCGTCGTTCCACAGCCGCAGCGACCTGATGGTCGTCGACCCCTCGTCCGAGTTCTTCCGCTTCTTCAAGGCGCCGGGCGAGCGCTCGCGCTGACCGACGTGACGCTGCACGACTGGCTGCGCGCCATCGGCCTGGTGCTGGTGCTCGAAGGCTTGATGCCGCTGCTCGCGCCGACGCGCTGGCGCGACATGTTCCTGCAGGTCGCGCGCATGCGCGACGGACAGATCCGTTTCGTCGGGGCCGGCGCGGCGATGGCCGGCGCGCTGCTGCTGCTGCTTTCCTGAACCCGGGCCGCGGTCGCTGCCGGCGGCGGCAGGCCCTACAATAACGAGTTTTGCCGAATGCGCCCGCCCGCCTGGCCGCGGACGGGCGCCGGCTGCCGAACGAGCCCGAGAGACTGCCCATGTTGCGCTGGCTGCTGCCCGAGAACATCGCCGACGTCCTGCCGTCGGAGGCGCGCCGCATCGAGGAGTTGCGCCGGCGCCTGCTCGACCTGTACCGGTCCTACGGCTACGAGCTGGTGATGCCGCCGCTGGTCGAGTACCTCGATTCGCTGCTCACCGGGTCGGGCGCCGACCTGAACCTGCGCACCTTCAAGCTGGTCGACCAGCTGTCGGGGCGCACGCTGGGCGTACGCGCCGACATCACGCCGCAGGTGGCGCGCATCGACGCGCACCTGCTCAACCGCGAAGGCGTCACCCGCCTGTGCTATGCGGGCTCGGTGCTGCACACGCGTCCGCAGGGCCTGCTCGCCACGCGCGAGCCGATCCACGCGGGCGCCGAACTCTACGGTCATGCGGGCATCGAGGCCGACCTCGAGGCGATCGAGCTGCTGGTGCGCTCGCTCGAGGCGGCCGGCGTTGCCCGGGTGCGCATCGACCTGTGCCATGCGGCGATCGTCCCGGCGCTGCTCGCGCTCGACGGCAGCGGCGTCGAGCGCGACGCCGAGACGCTGTACGCGCTGTTGCGCGGCAAGGACGTGCCGGGTCTCGACGAGTGGCTCGGCGACGTGCCGGCCGCGCTGCGCGCGCCGCTGCGCGCGCTGCCGGGGCTGCACGGGCCGGTCTCGGGCGGGCGCGGCGACGCGTCGGCCGCCACTGACTCGCTTCTGGCCGGCAACGACTCGCCTCTGGCGAGGGCGCGCGCGGTGCTGCCGCAGGTCGCGCCGATCGTCGCGGCGCTCGAGCAGCTCGAGCAGTTGTGCGCTTCGCCGCTGTGGCAGCGCTGGCCGTCGGTGGAGTTGTCGGTCGATCTCGCCGACCTGCGCGGCTACCAGTACCACAACGGCATCACCTTCGCCGCCTACGTCGAGGATCTGCCGTACGCGGTGGCCCGCGGCGGCCGCTACGACAACGTCGGGCGGGCATTCGGCCGCGCGCGCCCGGCCACCGGCTTTTCGGTCGAACTGCGCGCGCTCGCCGGGCTGGGCAACGGCGCGGCACCGGTGCCGGCCATCCGCGCGCCGTGGTCCGACGACGCGGCGCTGATCGAGGAAGTGGCCGCGCTGCGCGCGGCCGGCGAGATCGTGATCCGGGCGCTGCCCGGGCACGAGCCCGAACAACAGGAATTCGCCTGCGATCGCGAACTGGTGCTGCTGGACGGACGCTGGCGCGTTCGCCGGCTCGACCAGGCGTGAACCAGGCTGACCCAACATCTGCGAGACGGAATCCGGACATGGCAAGAAACGTGGTGATCATCGGCACCCAGTGGGGCGACGAAGGCAAGGGCAAGGTGGTCGACTGGCTGACCGATACCGCGCGCGGCGTGGTGCGCTTCCAGGGCGGCCACAACGCCGGCCACACGCTGGTGATCGGCGGGCGCCGCCAGGTGCTGCGGCTCATTCCGTCGGGCATCCTGCGCGACGACGTGATCTGCTACATCGGCAACGGCGTCGTCGTGTCGCCGTCGGCGCTGCTGCAGGAAATCGACGAGCTGGAGGCGGCCGGCGTGTCGGTGCGCGCGCGGCTGCGCGTGAGCGAAGCCTGCACGCTGATCCTTCCCCACCACGTGGCGCTCGACCAGGCGCGCGAGGCGCGCCGCGGCGACTCGAAGATCGGTACCACCGGTCGCGGCATCGGGCCGGCCTACGAGGACAAGGTCGCGCGCCGCGCGCTGCGCATCCGCGACCTCGCCGACCCGGCTCGCTTTCGCGCGCGGCTCGACGAAGTGCTCGACCTGCACAACTTCACGCTGAAGCACTACCTCGGCGCCGAGCCGGTCGATGGCGCTCGCGTCGCCGACGAAGCGCTGGCGCTCGGAGAGCGCATCGCGCCGATGGTGGCCGACGTCCCGGCGCTGCTCGCGCAGGCGATGGCGCGCGGCGAGCCGCTGCTCTTCGAGGGCGCCCAAGGCGCGCTGCTCGACATCGACCATGGCACCTATCCGTTCGTCACCAGCAGCAACTGCGTGGCCGGGGCGGCCGCGGCCGGCGCCGGCGTGGGCCCGCAATCGCTGCACTACGTCCTCGGCATCGTGAAGGCGTACACCACGCGCGTGGGCTCGGGACCGTTCCCGACCGAACTGCACGACAAGATCGGCCAGCACCTGGCCACCGTCGGCAAGGAGTTCGGCTCGGTCACCGGGCGGCCGCGCCGCTGCGGCTGGTTCGACGCGCCGGCGCTGCGCCGCTCGATCCAGCTCAACGGCGTCTCGGGGCTGGTGGTCACCAAGCTCGACGTGCTCGACGGCCTGCCCACGGTCAAGCTGTGCACCGCCTATCGCAGCGGCGGGCGCACGCTCGGGTTGCTGCCGTTCGGCGCCGACGCGGTCGGCGACTGCGAGCCGGTCTACGAGGAAATGCCCGGCTGGACCGAAAGCACGGTGGGCGTGCGCGACTGGAACGCGCTGCCGGCCAATGCAAGGCGCTACCTCGAGCGGCTCTCCGAACTCGCCGGCGCGCCGATCGACATCGTCTCCACCGGACCCGACCGCGACGAGACGATCCTGTGCCGCCATCCGTTTCACTGAGAGCCGATGAAGGACCTCTACGTCTCGTGGGACGAGTACAACCGGCTCGTCGAGAAGCTTGCGCTCGAGGTCTGGAAGTCGGGCTGGAGCTTCGACGCGATCGTCTGCCTGGCGCGCGGCGGGCTGCGCGTGGGCGACGTGTTCTCGCGGCTGTTCGACAAGCCGCTGGGCGTGCTGTTCACCAGTTCGTACCGCGACGACGCCGGCACGACGCAGGGCGGGCTGCTGATCGGCGATCAGCTCAGTTCGGCGCAGCCGCTGCCGGGTCCGCGCTGGCTGCTGGTCGACGACCTCGCCGACACCGGAGAGACGCTGCTGCGGGTGCTCCCTGCGCTGCGCGAGCGCTACCCGCAGGCGCGCGAGATCCGCTCGGCGGTACTATGGCGCAAGGGCGCCTCGGTGGTGCAGCCCGACTACTTCATCGAACACCTGCCGACCAACCCGTGGATCCATCAGCCGTTCGAGGAATACGACCATATGCGCCCGGGCGACCTGAAGGCGCGCTGGGGCTGAGCGGGGACGACGCTCGATGGTGCCCAGAAGAGGACTCGAACCTCCACAGTGTTGCCACCGCCAGGACCTGAACCTGGTGCGTCTACCAATTCCGCCATCTGGGCGATGGGCCTGCCGGGCGATTCCGGCGGGCGGCGACTGGCGAATGCCGGTCGCGAGTAGAGCCCGGCAGTTTAATCGACCGGCGCGATTTGTCAAATTCGAGTGAGCCTGTGAGCCGACGCCAGACCCCGACGACCTGGTTCGCCCCGACGCGCGAAGCGATCCTCGAATGCCTGCGCGCCGCCGACGTGCCGATGACGCCGGCCGAACTGGCCGAGCGGCTCGAAGTGCCGTCGACGCATTTCGACAACCTGAACCGGCGCCTGCTCGCGATGGAGCGCGACGGCCAGTTGCTGCCCAACCGCAAGGGTGTGCTGCTGCTGGCGAGCAAGCTCGATCTCGTGGCCGGGCGCGTGCAGGGCCATCGCGACGGTTTCGGCTTCCTGATTCCCGACGCGGGCGGGCCCGACGTGTTCCTGTCGCCGCGCGAGATGCAGAAGGCGATGCATGGCGACCGCGTGCTGGTCAAGCGCACCGGCTACGACTCGCGCGGCAGGCCCGAGGGCCGCATCGTCGAGGTGACCGAGCGCGCGCACCGGCGCCTGGTCGGGCGCTTCCTGAACGAGCGCGGCGTGCACATCGTCGTGCCCGAAGACCAGCGCATCAAGCACGACATCCTGATCCCGCCGGGCGACACGCACCATGCGCAGCACGGGCAGGTGGTCACCGTCGAGATCGTCGATCCGCCGTCGGGGCAGGCGCCGCCGATCGGCAGGGTGGTCGAGGTGCTCGGCGAGATCGGCGACCCGGGCATGGAGATCGAGATCGCGGTGCGCAAGTTCGACGTGCCGCACCAGTTCGGCGAAGCGGCGGTCGCGCAGGCGGCGAAGCTGCCGGGCGCGGTGCGTCCGGCCGACCTGAAGGGGCGCGTCGACCTGCGCGACGTGCCGCTGGTGACGATCGACGGCGAGGACGCGCGCGACTTCGACGACGCGGTCTATTGCGAGCCGATCGAGACGGTTCCGTCACGCGGCGAGTCGGTCGGCGCTGCGGGGTCGAAGGCCGACGAAGCCGCCGTGCAGGCCGGCGCGGCCATGGGCCGCGCGCGGCGTGCGGGCGGCTTCCGGCTGATCGTCGCGATCGCCGACGTCGCCCACTACGTGAAGCCGGGCGAGCCGCTCGACCAGGATGCGCTCGAGCGCAGCACCTCGGTCTACTTCCCGCGCCGCGTGATTCCGATGCTGCCCGAGAAGCTGTCCAACGGGCTGTGCTCGCTCAATCCGCAGGTCGACCGGCTCGTGCTGGTCTGCGACATGGTGATCAGCGCGCGCGGGCAGATCCGCGCCTACCAGTTCTACGAGGCGGTGATGCACTCGGCGGCGCGCCTGACCTACGACGAGGTCTGGGGCATGCTCTCGGGCGGCGCGGCACTCGCGCCGCCGCCGTCGCGCACCGCGCTGCTGCCGATGCTGCGCAACCTGCACGAGCTGTACCGGGCGCTCGCCGTGGCGCGGCAGGGGCGCGGCGCGATCGACCTCGAGACGGTGGAAACGAAGATCGTCTGCGACCCGGCCGGGCGCATCGAGCGCATCGTTCCCAGCCAGCGCAACGACGCGCACCGGCTGATCGAGGAGTGCATGCTGGCGGCCAACGTCTGTACCGCCGACTTCATGCGTCGCAGCAAGCATCCGGGGCTGTTTCGCGTGCACGAGGGACCCACGCCGGAGCGGCTGCAGTTGCTGCGCGAGTTCCTGCGCAGCGTGGGCCTGGCGCTGGGCGGCGGCGACGAGCCCACGCCGCGGGACTACGCCGAGCTGGCCGCCCAGGTGCGTGCGCGTCCCGATTCGGCGCTGCTGCAGACGATGCTGCTGCGCTCGATGCAGCAGGCAGTCTATTCGCCCGACAACATCGGGCACTTCGGACTGGCCTACGACGCCTACACGCACTTCACCTCGCCGATCCGCCGCTATCCCGACCTGCTCACGCACCGCGTGATCAAGTCCCTGCTCGCCGGCGGCCGCTACCGTCCGGCGCTGGTCGTCGAGGCCGGGGAGCGCGAACTGCCGGGCAAGAAGGAGGACGTGGCGGCCGCGCAGGCGCAGGCGCGGCAGCTCGAGCACGAGAACTGGCAGGCGCTCGGCGCCATCTGCTCGGCCAACGAGCGGCGCGCCGACGAGGCCTCGCGCGATGTCGAGGCGTGGCTCAAGTGCATGTACGTGCGCGAGCGCGTCGGCGAGCAGTTCGCCGGACGCGTCACCGGCGTGGCGCCGTTCGGCGTGTTCGTCACGCTCAACGACCTGTACGTCGAGGGGCTGGTGCACGTCTCCGAGCTGGGCGGCGAGTACTTCCAGTACAACGAGAGCGCGCACGAACTGCGCGGCGAGCGCACCGGTCGGCGCTTCCGCCTCACCGACGAACTCGACGTGCAGGTTTCGCGCGTCGACCTGGAGGCACGCCGCATCGACTTCCGGCTGGTCGAGCGGCTCGATTTCCGGGCGATCAGCCGCATCCGTCGTCGCGAGGCCGCCGACGACGGCGGCTTGCGTCCGGACGCGGTGGGCGCGGTCACGCCGCCACCCGAGGAGATGGCGGCGCCCGAGCCCGGCAGGCCGGTGCGCGGGCGCGCAGCGCCGCCGAAGGCGGCAGGATCGAAGGCGGCGGGTGGCAAGGTGCGCAAGGCGGCCAAGCCCAAGAGCGAGAAGGTCAAGCAGGCGCGCGCCGAGCGCCTGGCCGCGCGATCGCGCCGCGCCGCACCGCCCGCGGGCGGCGGAGCGCGCCGCAAGCGCCACCACTGAACACGCCCTGATCTGCCGGGAGCGCTGCAGATGCTGATCCATGGATTTCACGCCGTGCTGGCGCGGCTGCGGCGTGCCCCGCAGGGTGTGCGCGAGCTCTACGTCGACGCCTCGCGCGAAGACGCGCGCGTGCGCGACCTCGTGAAGATCGCCAACCAGGCGGGCTTGCGCCCGCACTTCGTCGACGGCGCGCGCATCGCGAAGATGTGCCCCGGAAAGCGCCACCAGGGCGTGGTGGCGATCGTCGATTTCGCGCCCCCGACGCTGTCGCTCGAAGAGCTGCTCGACACGGCGGTCGCGCCGATCACGCTGCTGCTGCTCGACGGCGTGACCGATCCGCGCAACCTCGGCGCCTGCCTGCGGGTGGCCGATGGCGCCGGCGCGCAGGCGGTGATCGCCCCGAAGGATCACGCCTGTGCGCTCACCGAGGTGGCGATCCAGACCGCCAGCGGCGCGGCCGAGAGCGTGCCTTACGTCATGGTGACCAACCTCGCTCGCGCGATGGACGCGATCCGCGATCGGGACATCCGGCTGATCGGCACCGACGACTCGGCGGCGAGCTCGCTGTACGACGAAGCGCTCGGGGAATCGGTGGCGTGGGTGCTGGGCGCCGAGGGTCGCGGCATGCGCCGGCTCACCCGCGAGCGCTGTGATGCGCTGGTGCGCATCCCGATGGCGGGCAAGGTCGGCAGCCTGAACGTCTCGGTGGCCGCCGGCGTGGTGCTCTACGAGACGATGCGCCAGCGGCTTGCCCGCGCCAGGCCGTGAGCGACCGGGACGCCGACCTCACCCAACTGCGCGCCTGGGTGCAGGCGGCGCGCCGGCTGGTCGTGTTCACCGGCGCGGGCGTCTCGGCCGAAAGCGGCATCCCGACTTTCCGCGACGCGCTCACCGGGCTGTGGGCGCGATTCGATCCCGAGCAACTCGCGACCGAGGCCGCGTTTCGCGCCGATCCGTCCATGGTCTGGCGCTGGTATGCCGAGCGGCGCGCGGCGATCGCAGCGGCGCAGCCGAACGCCGCACATCGCGCGATCGCTGCCCTCGAGGGCCGCGGGCCGCGCGTGTCGGTGGTGACGCAGAACATCGACGGCCTGCACGCGCGGGCCGGCAGCCATGAAGTGCTCGAGCTGCACGGCAACATCCTGCGCGTGAAATGCCTGGAAGGCTGCGGCAACCCCGAGCGCATCGAGCCGGCCTTCGACTGGCGCGCCGACCCGCGCGAGCCGCCGCCTTGCCCGCGCTGCGGCGCGCCGCTGCGCCCTGACGTCGTCTGGTTCGGCGAGTTGTTGCCGCCGGACGTGTTCTCGCGCGCCGAGCGCGCTGCGCTGCGCTGCGACCTGATGCTGGTGGTCGGCACTTCGGCGCTGGTCCATCCGGCCGCCGGGCTGCCACTGCTGGCGCGCCAGGCCGGCGCGCGGATCGCGGTGGTGAACCCGCAGGACACGCCGATCGATGCGCTGGCCGATCACGTGCTGCGCGGCTCGGCCGCAACGGTGCTGCCCGAACTGCTTCGCTGAGCTTCGAGTCCGCCTGTCTTCAGGGCTGCGCGCGCGAGCGGCGCGCCTGCGCGCGGTGCTCCCAGGGCGGCACCGGCGCGGGATCGCGCCACAGGCCCAGGCCGCGCAGCCGCGCCTGCCGCTCGGCCTGCGCATAACGGCGGCGCTGCGCGGGCGCGAGGTCGGCGTCGTAGCGCTTGAAGTGCCAGGCGAGCCCCGCGTGAAGCAGCGCGAGGCCCGCGTCGCGGCCATCGACGAACACGCGGCCGACCAGCCGCTGGAAGAAATCGGTCTTGACGACCTCGACGCGAATCTCGCGGTCGTCGAGCTGCGCGAGCAGCGCGCGGCGCGCGACGTCGGCGAAGGGCTGGCCTTTCTCGGGCGCGTCGATGCCGGCAATCCGCACGCCGCGCACGCCCTGGCCGTCGATGCGCAGCAGAAGCGAGTCGCCATCGAGCACGCGTACGACGCGCCCCTCGACAGAGGTGGTGGCCGGCGCGGCGCTGGCCGCCGGTGCCGATCCAGACTGTGCCGCAGTGGCCGCCGCTGCGGGTGCCGCCGCCGCTACGGGTTGCGCCGCCGTTGCGGGTTGCGCCGCAGCCTTGTTCGGCGCGCAGATCGCGGGCACGAGCGCCGCGGCGCAGCCCAGCACCAGGCCGATGGCCGCGCTCCGTATGGTCCGCGCGACGCGGCACCCGGCAGTGATCGCGGCAAGCATGGACAGCGCAGGCCGAGCGTCGCTTCGCCCGTTGATGGCGATCAACCCGCGCGACCGTGCGTGCGTCGACAATCGCGGCAATCGGCTACGGAGGTGAGGATGAACGTCGGAGATGCCAGCACGCGCGGCGTAGTGACCTGCCTGGCGACCACTTCGCTTGCCGAGGTCGCCAGCCGGATGCGCGATCGGCACGTCGGCGCGGTCGTGGTCGTCGACGACGAACAGCGTCGCCGGCCGATCGGCGTGGTCACCGACCGCGACATCGTGATCGAGATCGTTGCGACGGGCCTTGACGCCAACGTCATCATGGCCGGCGACGTGATGCTCGACGGACTCGTCACCGTGACCGGCGAGAGCGACCCGCTGGAAGCGGCCCGGCTGATGCGCTCGCGCGGCGTGCGACGGCTGCCGGTAGTCGACCGCGACGGGGCGCTGGCCGGTATCGTCACGCTCGACGATCTGGTACACCTGCTGTCGACCGAGATGGGTCATCTGGCCCGTTTGATCGAGCGCCAGCCCAGGCGCGAAGCGCAGACGCGCCCGTGACCGGATTTCGGACGCCGCGCGCCGGCGCCCGGGAGACATCGGGGCTCGCCAGCGTGCGTACCGCGCGCCATAGCGAGGCGACGGTCGCGGCGCGCAGCCCGAAACGCCAGCCGAACCGCAGCATGCCGAAGAGCCGGCGCCCGCGGCGACTCGCGACCAGTCCGGTCGCCGACACCGCCAGCAGGCCGAGCGCGAGCGGATGCTCGCGCAACCGACGCACCCGCCCGAGCGCCAGATCGACGCGTTCGAGCGTGGGCTCGATCCGTTGCCAGCGCGCGGCAAGCCCGTCGCGCTGCAGCGTGCTGAGCGCGCGCAGGCGGGCCATCCGCTGCGCGGCACTTTCGGGTGCCATGGCAGAGGCCGCCGCCGGCGCGGCCGACCTGTCGGGAGCGGGTTCGATCACGGCGCGCCCTCGAAGTCGCAACGGGTGTCAGCGCAGCCGCGCGATGTCCTGCCGCAGTTCGGCGATCGTCGCTTCGAACGGGCGAGGGCCGATGCGCACGAGCCGGCGCAGCCACAGCAGGCAGCCGGTGCCCGCCGCCAGGTGAATCGCGGCGACCGCGGCAATCGCCGCGAGCCGGTACGTATCCCAGAACGCCGCGATCGCCAGTACCGACACGAACACCAGGGCGAGCGCAAGGAACAGCAATCCGGCGAACAGCAGCGCGATGAGCACGCGCAGCCGCTCGGCCTGCAGTTCGAGGTCTGCGCCGACGAGCTCCAGGCGCGTCTCGAGGATCTCGAGAAGGCCGCTCGCCAGCGCGCGAACGCGCGCGAGCAGGCCGACCCCTTCGCTGGCCTGGTTCACCGGATCACCGTGGCGAAGCGGCGCGCGCCGCGAACGCTCAACGCCGGCCCAGCAGCAGACCGAGCAGCAGGCCGATTCCGGCGCCGACCCCGACCGCGGTCCACGGATGCTCGTGGACGTACTCGTCGGTTTCGCGGGCAGTGCGCCGCGCGCGCTCGAGAACCACGTGCTCGAGGTTGGCCAGTTCGGACTTGGCGACGCTGACGCTGCGTTCGAGGCGCTCGCGCGCTGCGCCGAGCTGCTCGCCGCCCTGCTTGGAGGCTGCCCGCAGCATCTCTTCGGCGTCGCTCACCAGCGTGCGCATCTCGTCGGCCAGTCGGTCGCGCGCCGCTTCCATCCGTGCGCCTACGTCCATGTTTCGGTCCTCCGTGTCGGATGGGTTCATCGTCGTGCTCAACGGAACACGAGCACCGGAATGCTCGAATGCGTCAGCACCTTGTTGGTCTCGCTGCCGAGCACCAGTGCGCTCAGGCCGCGGCGGCCGTGCGACGACATGAAGATCAGGTCGCAGCCCTTCTCGCGTGCGACGTCGATGATCGCGCGGTACGGCTGCGTGTGGCGCACCGAGACGGTCTCGCACTGCACGCCGGCGGTCTTGGCGCCTTGTGCCGCCGCGTCGAGGATCGTCTTCGCGGTTTCCTCCGTGGCCTTCATGAACTCGGCGAACGAGGCCTGCCCGGCCGCCGGAAACTCGGCGAACGCCGGCGGGATGTACTCGGGCATGACGTGCAGCGCCGTGAGCCGCGCTCCGGTCTCCTTCGCGAACTGGATCGCCCGATCGAGCGCGTCGTTCGACAGCTTCGAGCCGTCGGTGGGAACCAGCAGGTGCTTGTACATGCGGATCTCCTTCCAGCGTGATGGAACTGGCTCATTGTAGGGGTTTGGTCGGCCCCTGGTCATTGACGGAGCGCAACCGCGGAGCCGGCCGCCTCGGGCGCGAGAAGCAGGGCGATCGCGGCCAGCAGCGCGGCCGCGCTCGCGAGAAACCCGGCCGCGCTTCGCCCGGCGAGCACGCGCCGGCCGATCCAGCCGGCGACCGCGAACTTGAAGCCGATGTTGGCGAGGAACGCGATGGCGATCGCAACGACCGCCTGCTGCGCGGTGACGCCGCCCACGCCATGCAGGCGCAGGCTGCCCAGCGTGAGTGCGTCGACGTCGGTGAGCCCCGAGAGCAGCGCGACCGCGTACAGGCCGGCGCCTCCCAGGCGCTGTGCGAGTTCTGCTGCGAACAGCAGCACCAGCGCGTAAAAGCCGGCGAACGCGAACGCGGTACGCAATTCCATCGGGTTGCCGACCCGCGGCGGCACCGCTTCAGCGGTGCCGGCGGCTGCCGGCAGGCGCCGCCATAGCGCCAGACCGGCGACCAGCATCGGCATGCCTGCCGCCAGCAGCACCGGCGCGAGCGCCGGCAGCACCGACGGGGCCACTACTGCCGCGAGCAGCGCCACGCGTGCGAAGACCACGGTACCGGCGAGCAGAATCACCAGCGCCGAGGCGTGGGCCTGCGACGGATCGTCGCGTACCCGGCGCGCATAGGTGACGGTCGTTGCCGTCGACGAGACCAGGCCGCCCAGCAGGCCGGTGAGCAGCAGCCCGCGTCGCGCGCCCACCAGGCGCAGCGTGACGTAGCCAGCCAGGCTCACGCCGGAGATCAGCACGACCATCAGCCAGATCTGGTACGGGTTGAGCGCGCCGTGCGGCCCGAAGCCGCGATCCGGCAGCGCCGGGAGCACCACCAGGCTCAGCGCGCCGAACTGCAGGATCGACAACATGTCGGAACGGGTGATCCGCTCGGTGAGCCCCTTCAGTTCGGGCTTGAAGTACAACAGTGCGGTGACCACGACCGCGAGCGACGCGGCGGCCGTAGCCAGGCCATGCCAGGTCATCGCGCCGAGCACGAAGCACAGCAGCAGTGCCACCGTGGTGGTGGTTCCCGGGTCGCCAGTCGGGCCGGCACCGCGGGGCTGGGCGGCCACCGCCATCGCGCCGACCAGCAGCAGGCCGATCGCGGCCACCCACGCCGTGCCCACGAGTTCGCCCAGCAGCGCCGAGGCGGTGCCGAACAGCGCGGTCAGCGTGAAGGTGCGCAGCCCGGCAGCCGTCGCAGGGTGGCGCTCGCGTTCCAGCCCGATCAGCAGGCCGATGGCGGCGCTCGCGGCGAATGTCCGCAGGATGCCCGGCCCGGACAGCGCTCCGAGGCGATCGACGAAGAGCGGATCGGCACTCATGCTGACGATTATGGCAGTTGCTCTGGCCGGTGATGCCGGCCGCCGTTACAAACCGTTACCGGCCGTTTCCGCAGTGCCATCGGGAGCCGGACTCGAGCCGGTAGAGTCCGACTCATACGGGAAAACCCGAGTCGATTCAGCCGCATTGCAAGCCACGGAGTGCCAGATGCAAACCCACGCCGCTCAACCGATCCAGCTCCATCCCGTTGGCCCCGCCAATGCGGTCGTTTCCCGGACTGCCGCAGTGAGCGACATGGACGTTCTCCTTGCACGCGCAGGGGGCACGCGGCGCCGTGTGCGGCGCGGCGAATACCTGTACCGGCTGGGTGCGCCGTTCCATGCGCTGTTCGGCATTCGCGCCGGCTCGTTCAAGTCGGTCCTGCTCACCGAGGACGGCCGCGAGCAGGTCACCGGCTTTCACATGGCCGGCGAGGTGCTCGGCTTCGACGGTATCGGGTCGGAAACCTGTCCGGGCGACGCGATCGCGCTCGAAGACAGCGAAGTGGTCGAGATTCCGTTCGAGGAGCTCGACGCGCTGGCTTGCCGCGAGCCGGCGCTGCAGCGCGAGCTGTTCCGGATGCTCGCCGGCGAGATCCAGCGCGAGCGTTCGCTGATGCTGCTGCTGGGTTCGATGCGCGCCGAGGAGCGGCTGGCAGCTTTCCTGATCAATCTTTCGCAGCGCTTTTCGGCTCGTGGTTTCTCCGCGCACCGGTTCCTGCTGCGGATGACCCGCGAAGAGATCGGCAGCCTGCTGGGCCTGAAGCTCGAGACGGTGAGCCGGATCCTGTCGCGCTTCCAGGCCGAGGGACTGATCGGCGTGCGCAATCGCGAGGTGCAGATCGTCTCGATGACGGCGCTCAGGTCGGTGATCGGCCGCGGCGACGCGCGGCGCGAGCGCGAAGCGGCCTGAGCGTTGCGGGCGCGGGCGGGGCACGACGCCCCGCGCGCTCGCGCCTTCACGCCTCTTCCGGGGGGCGCCCTTCGCGAGGCCGGCGATCGGCCTCGTCGACACGGTGCCGTTCGCCGGGCGCGCGATCGAGCGCGCGGCGCAGCGTGCGCGCCAGCTGGTCGATCCGGTACGGCTTCGAGAGCAATTCCACTCCGCGACCCAGTTCGGCGCGCCAGGGCAGGGCGCTGCGCGCATAGCCCGAGGCGAACGCGACGCGAAGCTTCGGTCGCCGGGCCAGCGCCTCGCGTGCCAGTGCCGGCCCGCTGATGCCGCCGCGCAGCACGACGTCGCTGAAGAGCAGGTCGACGCCGGGCTCGCGATCGAGCAGCGCCAGCGCGCCCTGTGCGTCGGTGGCTTCGAGCACCCGGTAGCCGAGCTTGCGCAGGAACGCGGTGGCGATCTCGCGCACCTCTTCGTCGTCCTCGACGACCAGGATCGTCTCGCTGCCGCCGTGGCAGGGCACGTCGGCCTCGAAGTCGGCACGCGGGAGCGCATCGCCGCGGTCGACCGGCAGATACAGGTTGACCGTCGTGCCGATTCCCGGCGCGCTCGTGGCCTGGACATGCCCGCCCGACTGCTTGGCGAAACCGTAGACCAGGCTGAGTCCGAGCCCGCTGCCCTTGCCGTGTTCCTTGGTGGTGAAGAAGGGCTCGAAGGCGCGCGCGAGCACCTCGTCGCTCATGCCGGCGCCGGAGTCGGCCACCGAGACGAGCAGGTATCGGCCCGGCGCGAGTCCGTCGGCACGCGCCGCGAAGCCCGCGTCGACGTCGGCGAGCCTGGCGGAGAAGACCAGCGTGCCGCCGTTGGGCATCGCGTCGCGCGCATTGACCGCGAGATTGAGCAGCGCGGTGTCGAGCATGCCCGGGTCGGCCTTGATCGGAGGCAGCCCGTCGTCGACAACCGAATGCACGTCGATATTCGCGCCCAGCGTGCGCGCGAGAATGTCGGCCAGCGACGCGAGCAGCTGGCGCGCGTCGATCGCGCGCGGCCGAAGCGTCTGCCTGCGCGCGAAGGCCAGGAGCTTGCGGGTCAGGTCGGCCCCGCGCCCGGTGGCGCGCAGGGCCGCCTTCACCAGGTTGGCCGACAGTGCATCGGCGGCGACGCGCTCCTCGAGCATCTGCAGGTTGCCCGAGACGACGGTGAGCAGGTTGTTGAAGTCGTGGGCCACCCCACCGGTGAGCTGCCCCAGCGCCTCGAGCCGTTGCGACTGGAACAGCTGCTCCTCGGTGTGCGAGCGCTGCATCGCCGCCCCGATCGTGTTGGCCAGCGCCTGCAGGAAATTCGCGTCGTCGCGGGTGAAGCTGCGCGTACGCTGCGCGCCGGCCATCAGCAGGCCGAGGGTGCGCTCGTCGCCCGGGATCGGTGCGACCAGTGCGCTACGCGGCGCGGCCTCGGTCTCGTCGTCGGCGGCGCGAGGCGCTGCCTGGCCGAGGTCGTCGATGATCATCGGCTGGACGAGCGGCGCCGCGTCCTGCCTGCAGCAGTCGGCGAGTCGCGCGACCGCAGCGGCGAGCGCCGCGTCGCCCAGGCCGTGGCTCGCGCCGGGCGCGAGCAGCGGCTCGGCGCCGCCACACTGCGCGACCAGCGCGTAATCGACGTGCAGCAGGCGGGCGACCAGGTCGCAGGCCTCGCGCTGGATCAGTCCGATGTCCTTGCTGGCCAGCGCGAGGCGCCCGAAGTCGGCGACCGCGTTCGACTGCCGTGCGCGCGCGAGCAGATCCTGGACGCGGGCCACCTCGCTCACGTCGCGGATGTTGGCGCAGACCATCGTGGCGCCGTCGAGCCGGAACGGGCTCAGGCTGATTTCGACCGGGAACTCGCGGCCATCGGCGTGCTGCGCCCACAGCGCCAGGTTCATGCCCATGGGGCGCGATTCGGGCCGCTCGGCATACAGGCTGCGGTGGCGGCGATGGCCTTCGCGAAAACGTTGCGGAATCAGCTCTTCGATCGGACGGCCCACGAGCTCGCTGGCCGCATGGCCGAACAGGCGCTCGCTTTGCCGGTTCGCGAGCCGGATCACGCCGTCGCGATCGACGACGACCAGCGCGTCGGTCGCAGCGTAGAAGATCTGCTCGTAGAGCCGCGGGTGCGCGGCGCCGATCGGCGCGGACCCGTCTGGGGGCGTGGGGTCGGCCGAGGGCGCGTGGTCCTTCGCGCTCGCGGGGTCGGCTGCGGCCGGCTCGGGCCGGTCCGGCGGGTGGTTCATTCGGTCGACACGCGCGCGGTGAACAGGTAGCCCACGCCGCGCACCGACTTGATCAGTTCAGGCTCGCCGGGGTCGCGCTCGATCTTGCGTCGCAACCGGCCCACCTGCACGTCGATCGCGCGGTCGAAGGGGCCGGCTTCGCGGTGATGCATCAGTTCCATCAGCTGGTCGCGCGACAGCGCACGGTTCGGGTTGCGCACGAAGGTGGCCAGCAGGTCGAATTCGCCGGTGGTGAGCGGGACCGCTGCGCCGTCGGGGCGGGTGAGCGAGCGCGACGACAGGTCGATGCGCCATCCGGCGAAATCGAAACAGTCACGTGCGGCGGGCGGATCGGGCGGCGCCTCGACCTTGGTTCGGCGCAGCACGCTGCGCACCCGGGCCGCGAGTTCACGCAGGTCGAAGGGCTTGGCCACGTAGTCGTCGGCACCCATTTCGAGGCCGACGATTCGATCGACCGCCTGTCCGCGGCCGGTCACGATGATGATGCCGGGCGGACGCGGCTGGGCGCGCAGCTCGCGCGCGAGACTCAGGCCGTCCTCGCCGGGCAGGCCGAGGTCGAGCAGCACGATGTCGGGGCGGCTGCGCGAAACCTCGACGCGCATCGAGGGCCCGTCGGCCGCGGCAGCCACCTCGAAACCGAAGCCGCTCAGGTAGGTGGCGAGAAGATCACGGATGTCTTCTTCGTCGTCGACGACCAGTATTCGATCTGCCATGCCTGTCGAAACCGGCCCGCTGGCCGCCAGGAATTGCTGCGTACAACTTCAGGCCGATTGTAGCGCAGCAATTCCGGCGGTCATCCGCACTCGCCCTGGTGGCCGCACGCGGTGCAGAACATGCAGCCGTCGCGCTTGATGTAGGCGTGCGCGCCGCAGGCCGGGCACGCCTGGCCGGCGATCAGCGGGGCCGCAGTGCTGACGGCGGCGGGTTCGGCGCCGGGCAGCGCCAGCGCGCCGGCTCCGCCGATCGCGTGGCCCTCGCTGTCGAGCAGGCCAAGCACCTTGAACCGGTGCAGGATCAGTGCCGCGACGTAGGCGACGGTGCTCGGCCAGATCTGCTGGCGGTTCTCGCCCGGCACCGGCGCCCAGAACGAGCCGTTCAACTCGCCGAAGTTCAGCAGCTTGCGCAGCTTCAGCCCGATCCAGTTGACGTCGATCACGTGCATGTCGAGCGACAGCAGCTTGCACAGGCCGTCGAGCACGCGCGGGTAGTCGCCCGAGAGCCAGATCGAGTAGGGCCGGCGCGTGCCGTCGGGCAGCTGCAGCTCCTTCAGGCCGAGCACGAAGTCGTCGCCGGTGGCGGCGTTGCTGATGTCGGCGGTCCAGGACAGCGTGCCCAGCGGGCCCGACTTCGGCTCCTTGCGGAACATCATCGCGTCGAGCATCGGCGTGGGCTGCCCGTCGAGCGCCTCGAACATGCCGAGCTCCTCGCAGCGGTGGCGCACGATCTCGGCGAAGCCGGCGACGATGCCCGGCGTCCAGCGGATCTCGCCGGCCGGCGGGAACGGCATCTGCAGCGGCTGCTCGTCACGGGTGCGCGCCAGCGCGTCGAGCTTGAGCTTGAGCCAGCCGCGATCGTTCGAGCGCATGTCCATCGACAGCGCCTTGGCGATCGCGCCCAGGCCGCGCGGCTGCTCGTTGCCGTTGACCCAGGTTTCGAAGGGCACGCTGCGCATGCCCTGGCTGCCATCGGCGCGGGTGAACGACTCCTCGGTCTGTCCGATGAAGATGCAGAACGACGAGCGCTGGTCGAGCGGCTCGACCATGTACGAATAGGCCATGTTGCCGGCTGCGAGCTTCGGCCGGCTCGGCCAGAGCAGCGACGACAGCGCCGGCTGCGGAATGCGCTCGAGGCGCAGCCGGCGGTCGGGTTCGTAGTGCAGGTCTTGAGGCTGTTGCGCGGCCGCGGCCGCCCCCGAGACGCTGAGCACCGAGCCGATGACCGAGTTCGGGCGATAGGTGGTGATGCCCTTGAGTCCGCCACGCCAGGCCTCGAGGTACAGCGACTTGAACTCTTCGTACGGATAGTCTTCGGCGACGTTGACCGTCTTGCTGATCGCCGAGTCGATGAACGGCTGCACCGCCGCGCTCATGCGCATGTGATCGAGCGCGGTGATCTGCATGGCCGAGACGAAGTAGTCGGGCAGCGCGTTGACGTCGCGACCGAGGTGGCGCCATAGCCGGTAGGCGAAGTCCTCGACCTCGTATTCGAGCTTGCTGCCGTCGGGCATGCGCTTGCGCCGGGTGTACGTCCAGGAGAACGCCGGCTCGATGCCGCCCGAGGCGTTGCCCGCGAAGGCGATCGAGATGGTGCCGGTGGGCGCGATCGACAGCAGGTGCGAGTTGCGGATGCCGTGCTCGCGGATGCGCTGGCGCAGCTCGGCCGGCAGGCGCGAGGCGGCGTGCGGCTCGGCGAGGTATTTCTCGGCGTCGAACAGCGGAAACGCGCCGCGCTCCTGCGCGAGCGCGACCGACGCGTCGTAGGCGACGTCGCGCATCGTCTGCGCGATGCTCGCCGCGAAGGCGCGGCCGGCCTCGCTGTCGTAGCGCAGCTTCAGCATCGTGAGCGCGTTGCCCAGTCCGGTGAAGCCCAGGCCGATGCGCCGCTTGGATTGCGCCTCGCGTTCCTGCGCCTGCAGCGGCCACAGCGTGAGGTCGAGCACGTTGTCGAGCGCGCGCACCGAGATCGCGACCGCGCGGCGGAAGCGCTCGTAGTCGAACGCGGGCGTCTCGCCGAACGGATCGGCGATGAAGCGCGTGAGGTTCATGCTGCCGAGGTCGCAGCAGCCGTAGGGCGGCAGGAACTGCTCGCCGCAGGGGTTGCTGGCGGCGATGGTCTCGCAATACGAAAGGTTGTTGTCGCGGTTGACGCGGTCGATGAAGATCACGCCGGGTTCGGCGTGATCGTAGGTCGAGCGCATGATCTGGTCCCAGAGGTCGCGCGCCCTGACCGTCCGGTAGATCCAGGCGCCGTCGACCCGCTGGCCGTGCTGGGTGGCGTCGAACGGCTGCACGGCGTGGACCAGGTCGAAGCTGCCGTCGGCCTCCACCGCGCGCATGAACGCGTCGGTGACCGCCACCGACATGTTGAAGTTCGACAGCGAACCGTCGTTCTTGGCGTTGATGAACTCCTCGACGTCGGGGTGGTCGACGCGCATCACGCCCATCTGGGCTCCGCGCCGCGAGCCCGCCGATTCGAGCGTTTCGCACGACTTGTCGAATACGCGCATGTACGACACCGGTCCCGAGGCGCGCGACAGCGTGCCCTTGACCAGCGCACCGCGCGGCCTGATCGCCGAGAAGTCGTAGCCGACGCCTCCGCCGCGGCGCATGGTCTCGGCGGCCTCCTGAAGCGCCGCGTAGATGCCCGGCGTGCCATGCTCGTCGTGCCCCCAGACCGCGTCGCCGATCGGCTGCACGAAGCAGTTGATCAGCGTCGCGCGGATGTCGGTGCCGGCCGCCGAGTTGATGCGCCCGGCCGGCACGAAGCCGTTCTCCATCGCCCACAGGAACTCGCCCTCCCAGTGCTGCTGGCGTTCGGCCGGCTCGACCGAGGCGAGGGCGCGTGCCACGCGCACCCGGATGTCGCGCGCGGTGGCTTCGTCGCCCTTGGCGTACTTCTCGCGCAGGACGTCGATGGTGACTTCCTGTTCTGGCAAGGCGGTGAGAAGGTCTTCGATTTTCATCGTGTGGATTCCGGGCGTCGGGTGGGCGGATGGCGGCGTGACTCGTCGCGGCAGGGGGCCGCAGCGCGAAGCCCCAATTGTAGTGCCTCGTTGCGCGAGAGCAAGCCCATATAGTGTTTGGGAGGTCGGATTCGCATCGAGACAGCGATGTCAGGATCTGAAAGGATATAGTGTGGTGCATCTCCCCCGGAGCAGCGTACCGAACCATGGAGAAGCACGTCCAGTGGAACATCTGGTACGTGATCATCGCGATCGTCGCGATGATCGCGTTCAACGACGCGCTGCGCTCCTGGCGCGAGGTGCAGCCGCTGGCCTACAGCGAGTTCCTCGCGCAGCTCGAGGCCGGCAACGTCGAGGAAATCCGCGTCTCCACCGACCGCATCGAGGGAACGCTCAAGCGCCCGCTGCCTGACGGCCGTACCCGCTTTGCGACGGTGCGCATCGACCCCGAACTGGCGCAGAGCCTGGCCCGCGAGCACGTGAAGTTCAGCGGCGTGATCCAGAGCACGCTGCTGCGCGACGTGCTCGGATGGGTGATCCCGGCGTTGCTGTTCTTCGGGCTGTGGTCGTTCCTGCTGCGCCGCTTCGGCGAGCGCAGCGGCCTGGGCGGCGGGCTGATGTCGATCGGCCGCAGCAAGGCCAAGGTGTACGTCGAGACCGGCGTCGGCGTCACCTTCGCCGACGTGGCCGGTGTCGACGAGGCGAAGGAGGAACTGGGCGAGGTCGTCGGCTTCCTGAAGGATCCGGGGCGCTATGGCCGGCTCGGCGCGCGCATCCCGAAGGGCATCCTGCTGGTGGGGCCGCCGGGCACCGGAAAGACCCTGCTCGCGCGCGCCGTGGCTGGCGAAGCAGGGGTGCCGTTCTTCTCGATCAACGGCTCGGAGTTCGTCGAGATGTTCGTCGGCGTGGGCGCGGCGCGCGTGCGCGACCTCTTCGAGCAGGCGCGTCAGAAGGCGCCGGCGATCATCTTCATCGACGAGATCGACGCGCTCGGCCGCGCGCGCGGCGCCTTCGGCGCATTCGGCGGCGGCCACGACGAGAAGGAACAGACGCTGAACCAGCTGCTCGCCGAGATCGACGGCTTCGACCCCAGTTCCGGCGTGGTGCTGCTGGCCGCGACCAACCGCCCCGAGATCCTCGACCCGGCGCTGCTGCGCGCTGGACGCTTCGACCGCCAGGTGCTGGTCGACCGCCCCGATCGCGTCGGGCGGGTGCAGATCCTGCGCGTGCACCTGAAGAAGGTGCGCCTGGACAACGACGTCGATCCCGAGAAGATCGCAGCGCTCACGCCCGGGTTCACCGGTGCCGATCTCGCCAACCTCGTCAACGAGGCCGCGCTGCTCGCGACGCGGCGCGGCCGCGAGGCGGTGCGACTCGAAGACTTCACCGGCGCGGTCGAGCGCATCGTCGCCGGCCTCGAGAAGAAGAACCGACTGCTCAACCCCGAGGAGCGCCGCATCGTGGCGCACCACGAAATGGGGCATGCGCTGGTGGCCTGCGCGCTGCCGGGCAGCGACGTGGTGCACAAGGTCTCGATCATCCCGCGTGGCGTCGGGGCGCTCGGCTATACCATCCAGCGCCCGACCGAAGATCGCTTCCTGATGCAGCGCGACGAGCTGATGACCAAGATGGCGGTGCTGCTGGGCGGGCGCGCGGCCGAGTCGCTGGTCATCGGCCAGATGTCGACCGGCGCCGCCGACGACCTCGCCAAGGTTACCGACATCGCGCGCACGATGGTCACGCAGTACGGCATGGAGCCGCTGCTCGGGCACCTGGTCTACGAGTCGCCGCGCTCGCCGTGGCTCGCCACGCCGCAATGGCCTGGCGAGGGGCCGCGCTATTCCGAGGAGACCGCGCAACGCATCGACGCGGCGGTGCGCCGGCTCGTCGAGGAGGCGTTCGAGCGCAGTGTCTCGATCCTGCACACGCAGCGCGCGCGGCTCGAGCAGGGTGCGGCGCGGCTGCTCGAGCGCGAGACGCTGAACGAGGAAGACCTGCGCGCGCTGCTGCGCGAGGTTCCCGAAACGGAGCCGGCCCGATGAAGCTCGCCCCCGAACAGCTGGCGCGTCGCTGGCCGGCCGAAGCCTTCGACTTCGAGACGACCGAATCACTCGAGCCGCTGGAGGTCGCGCTCGGCCAGCACCGCGCGCTCGAAGCGCTGGAACTGGCGGTCGGCGTGGCGCAGCCGGGCTTCAACCTGTTCGTGCTCGGCCCGCCCGAAACCGGCCGCTTCGAGGCCACGCTGCAGCGCATCCGGCAGCTCGCGGCCGGACTGCCCGCGCCCGATCGCTGGTGCTACGTCAACAATTTCCGTGACCCGATCCGGCCGGTCGCGCTGCGGCTTCCGGGCGATACCGGCGCGCGGCTGCGCGACGACATGCGCCAGCTGGTCGAGGAGCTGCGCTCGGCGATTCCGGCAGTGCTCGAGAGCGACGAATACCGCTCGCGGGTCGAGCAGATCGAGGCGCACTTCGCCTCGCTGCAGGAGCAGGCCTTCGGCGAGCTGGTCGAGGAGGCGCAGCACCAGGGCATCGCGCTGCTGCGCACGCCGGCAGGCTTCTCGTTCGCCCCGGCGCGCGAAGGCGAGGTGATGCCGCACGAGGAGTTCGAGAAGCTGCCGCCCTCCGAGAAGGAGCGCATCGCGCAGGCGATCCGCACGCTGCAGGAGAAGCTCGAGCGCATCCTGCGCCAGGCGGTGGGCTGGCGGCGCGAGCATCGCGACGAGATGAAGAAGCTCAACCGCGAGGTCACCACCTTCGCGGTCGGGCACCTGGTCGACGACCTGCTGCGCAAGTACGTGGCGCTGCCCGGCGTGGTCGCCTACCTGGAGGCGGTCGCGAAAGACGTGGTCGAGAACGCCGACATCTTCCGCGCCAGCGCCGAGACGCCGCAGGCGCAGCAGATGCAGGCCGACGAACTGCCGCCGCTGCGCCGCTACCAGGTGAACCTGCTGGTCGACGACGGCGCGACCGGCGCGCCGGTGGTGAGCGAGGAGAATCCCACCTTCCAGAACCTGATCGGCCGGGTCGAGCACGTCGCGCGCTTCGGTGCGCTGATGACCGACTTCGGGTTGATCCGCCCCGGGGCGATGCACCGTGCCAACGGCGGCTACCTGCTGCTCGATGCGCGCAAGCTGCTGATGCAGCCGCTGGCCTGGGAAGCCCTGAAGCGCGCGCTGCTCACGCGCGAGATCCGCGTCGAGTCGCCGGCGCAGCAGTACGGGCTGATCAGCACCGTGTCGCTCGAGCCGCAGCCGATTCCGCTCGACCTGAAGGTGGTGCTGTTCGGCGACCGCATGCTGCACGCGCTGCTGCAGGCCTGGGATCCGGAGTTCGTCGAACTGTTCAAGGTCGACGCCGACTTCGAGGACGACATCGTGATCGACGACGCGGCGCTGCCCACCTATGCGCGGCTGATCGGCAGCCTGGCGCGCGACGCGAAGCTGCCGCCGCTGGGCGCCGACGCGGTGGCGCGGGTGATCGAGCACGCCGCGCGCGACGCCGGCGACCGCGGTCGCGTGAGCCTGCACGTGCACCGGCTGCGCGACCTGATCGCCGAGGCGGCCTACCAGTCGCGGCGAGAGGGGCGCGAGCGCATCGGCCGCAACGACGTGCAGGCGGCGCTCGACGCGCGCCGCGAGCGCACCGGGCGCGTTCGCCGGCGCCTGAAGGAACAGATCCTCGAGGGCACGATCCTGATCGACACGGCCGGCGCGCTGCCGGGACAGGTCAACGGGCTGTCGGTCTACCTGATGGGCGAGACCGCGTTCGCGCAGCCCACGCGCATCACGGCGACCACGCGCATCGGCGAGGGCAACCTGATCGACATCCAGCGCGAGGCCTCGCTGTCGGGCTCGATCCACTCGAAGGGCGTGATGATCCTGTCGGCGTTCCTGGCGTCGCGCTACGCGGCGCGCCAGGCGTTCGCGCTGAACGCGAGCCTGGCGTTCGAGCAGACCTACGGGCCGGTCGACGGCGACAGTGCGTCGCTGGCCGAGCTGTGCGCGATCCTGTCCTCGCTCGCCGGCATCCCGATCCGCCAGGCCTGGGCGGTCACCGGTTCGATCGACCAGTCGGGCAACGTGCAGGCGATCGGGGCGGTCAACGAGAAGATCGAGGGCTTCTTCGAGATCTGTGCCGCCCGGGGCCTGGACGGGCGCCAGGGCGTGCTGATCCCGGCCACCAACGTGCGTCACCTGATGCTGCGCGACGAGGTCGTGCAGGCGGTGCGCGACGGACGCTTCGCGGTGCACGCGGTGGCCAGCGTCGACGAGGCCATGCAGCTGCTCACCGGCCGCGACGACGTCGATGCGGTGGTGCGCGTGCGGCTGGCCGAACTCGGCAAGCTGCGCCAGAAGATCCTCGCGCCGGCACAGCGCAACCGGCAGGCGCGACACTGAGTTCGAGGCCAGCGCGATGAACGCCACGACCACCGCCTTGCGGATCTGGATCGCGGTCGATGCGCTCGATCGCAGCGCCGACGTGCTGGGCGCGGCGATGCGGCTGGCGGCGGGGCGTGCGGTCGAGCTGGCGGGCCTGTTCGTCGAGGATGCCGACCTGCTGCGGCTCGCGGGCTGGCCGAGCGCGACCGAGACGCGGCTGTTCGAGGCGTCGCTGCGGCAGGTGGGCGGTGCCGAGCTGGAAGCGGCGCTTCGCGCGCAGGCGCTGGCGCTGCAAAGGCGGGTGGATGCATTGGCGCGCGACATCGGCGTGCCGTGGTCGTTCCGCACGGCGCGCGGAAGGGTCGTGCAGCAGGCGCTGCACCTTGCGGGCAGTGGCGACTGGATCGTGCTGGCGAGCGCGGCTACCGGGCTGCGGCTGCGGCAGGCGGCGCCGCGCGCGCGGCCGGTGGTCTGGTTGCTGCCCGACGACGAGGCGGGCCTGTCGCGGCTGCTCGCGGCGGCGGCGCGCTACGACCCGCAGGGCAGCGCCGAGCGCCGCGCCGAGCGCCGCGTGGTGCTGCCGGCCGATGCGACGCGCGCCGCGCAGTTGCGCGCCGTGCCGCAGGCCGCGACGGGGGCGGTGCGGTTCGCTTCGGAGGCCGAACTGATCGCGCGCGCAGCCTGCGGCCCGGCGGTGCCCGGAGACCTGGTGCTGATGACCCGCGACTCGGGTGCCGCCGATCCGCAGCGGCTGGGCCGCCTGCTCAGGCGCGGCGTGGGGCCGCTCGCGCTGGTTTGAGCGCCGCGGCGGTTCAGCCGCCGCGCGCGTCGCCGTGCCCGGTACGCGCCGAAACCCCCGCGGCCGGCCCCGCGAGCGTGTTCGGCTGTTGCCCCGTGATCGTCCTGAGCTGCTGCTCGAGCGCGTCGAGCCGGCTGCGCAGCGCGGCCTCGCCCTCCGAGCGGCGCGCCGCCTGGCGCGCGAACTCGGCCTCGAGGAAACCACGCAGTTCGGTGAAGCGCGAGGCCTCGGCCTGGTCGGCCAGCTGGCGCTGCACCTGCAGCTCCTTGCCGTGGCGTCGCGTCTCGAGCAGCCCCGACATCTGCAGGTAGACGATGTAGCCGAGAAACAGCACCGTGACCGCGACGATGAACCCCAGCATCACCACGCCGAGCGGTGCCTGAACCTCGGCGAAGGCCAGCGACAGCGTGGTCGGCGCATTGAGCACGTTCCAGTTGACCAGCACGAAAGCGGCAAGGGCGCCGAAGACGACGACGAAAAGCAGCGAGCGCAGGCTCATGGCGTGACTCCGCAGCGGGCATCGGTTCGATTCAACGCGATGCGCGCGCCGATGTCAAAGACGGAGTCCTAGAAGTTCAGCGTGCGCGGCAGCCACAACGCGAGATCGGGCACCGCGATCACCGCGATCAGCACCAGCAGCATCGCAAACACGAACCAGATCACCCACGGGACGGTCTGCTCGATGCGCACACCGGCGAGCCGCGACGACACCATCAGGTTGACCGCCATCGGCGGCGTGAACTGGCCGATCGCCACCATGTAGGTGAGCAGCACGCCGAACCAGACCGGATCCCAGCCGAAGCCCTTCACCAGCGGCAGCAGCAGCGGAACGAAGATCAGGAAGATCGAGATGCCGTCGAGCACCATGCCCACGCCGAGCAGCACGACCACGATTGCCGCCAGCGCCCAGCCGCTCGCCATGCCGCTGTCGAGGATCGCGCGCGCCAGCGGGTCGACGATGCCCAGCGTGCTCACTGCATAGGCGAAGATGCTCGCCAGCGCGACCACGATCATGATGATTCCCGAGACTTCGGCGGCCTCGACGAAGATCTCGAGCAGGTCGGCCACACGCATCGTGCGATAGACGACCATGCCGACGAACAGCCCGTAGACCACCGCGACCACTGCCGCTTCGGTGGGCGTGAACCAGCCGGCGCGCATCCCGCCGAGAATCAGCACCGGGGCGAACAGCCCCCAGCTGGCTTCGCGCAGCGCGCGGAAGAAGGGCGGGCGCGGTCCGCCCTCGCCGGCACCGAAGCCATGGCGCCGCGCCATCCAGACCGCGGGCACGATCAGCGCGAGGCCTGCGAGCACCCCCGGCACCATGCCGGCGGCGAACAGCGCGGGCACCGACGCTCCGGGCACCATCACCGAGTAGACGATGAAGGCGATCGACGGCGGAATCAGGATGTCGGTGGCCGCTGCAGCGCCGATCACGCTGGCCGAGTAGGCGGGGGGATAGCCGGCGCGCGCCATCGCGGCGAGCATCACGCCGCCCACCGCCGCGGCGTTGGCCGGACCCGAGCCCGAGATGCCGCCCAGGAACATCGCCACGCCGATCGCCACCATCGGCAGCATGCCGGGCCCGCGGCCGACGATTGCCAGCGCGAAGTTCACCAGCCGCTGCGCGACGCCGGAGCGATCGAAGATCGAGCCGACCAGCACGAACATCGGCAGCGCGAGCAGCGGGTACTTCGCGATGCCCGCATAGAAGTTGTTCGGGATCGACAGCCAGCCGAGGTCGGCCATCCCGATGCCGAGGGAGCCGGCCAGCATCAGCGCGACGCCGATCGGCACGCCGGCCAGCATCAGCACCGCGAAGACGACGAAGATCGCGACGCCGATCATCGCGCTTTCAGCAACTGCACCAGGCGCTGCACGCCCCGGGCCGCGATCAGCAGCGCCAGCAGCGGCAGCCACAGCGTGTACCACCACTGCGGCACGCCGATGCCCGGCGAGGTGACCTCGTAGACGTAGTCGTCCTGCAGCAGCCGCAGCCCCAGGCCGAAGACGAGCAGGAAGGCCAGCGTCGTGGCCAGCGCCGAGACGATCGCGAGCCGGCGCCGGCGCTGCGGCGAACCCGACTCGAAGAACGCCTCGATGCGGATGTGGCGGTCACGCCTGACCGCCGCACTTGCCGCGACCATCGTCAGCACGACCATCAGTGCGATCGAGATCTCCTCGGTCCAGGCGAACGATTCGTCGGTGAAATAGCGCGCGATCACGTTGGCGAAAGTGATCGCCGCGAGCAGCGCCATGACGATCGCGCCGACCCAGTCTTCGGGCAGGCGGTGGCCGTCGTCGCTCGCGGGAACCTGCGGCGCTGCGGTCGGGGAGTCCGGGGAAGACGGTGCGGAATCGGGCATCGCGCGTCGGGCGGCACTTGTGCGGGACGGCGCGTCCCGCACACAAGAAGGCCGGGCAAGCCCGGCCTGTGGGTTCCTCGGTCTGTGTCGCTCAGGCCTTCCGGCGCGCCGCGACCGCGGCCTCGGCGCGCTTGACGAGGGATCGCCTTCTCGAAAGCCTGCCTCTCGGCGTCGGTGAGCTGCGTGACCTTCACGCCGAGCGCCTCGACTTCCTTGACCATCGACATGTCGTTGCCGCTCAGGCCCTTGCGCGCGATCGCGATCTCCTGCTTGCCGGCTTCGATCGCCGCCGCGCGGACGATGTCGCGATCCGCCGGAGTCCAGGCGTTCCAGACGTCGCGGTTGGCCACGAAGATCAGCGGGTCGGCGACGTAGTCCCAGAGCGTGACGAACTTCTGCGCCAGCGTGTGCAGCTTCGCGGCGGTGAAGATGTGCAGCGGGTTCTCCTGGCCTTCGACCGCGCCCGACGCCAGTGCCGGCTGTGCGTCGGCCCAGCTCATCTGCGTGGGGTTGGCGCCCAGCGCAGTGAACGTGTCGTTGAAGATCGGCGAGCCGACCACGCGGAACTTCAGCCCCTTCATGTCGGCGGGGGTGCGGATCTCGCGCTTGGAGTTGGTGACCTCGCGGAAGCCGTTCTCGCCCCAGGCCAGCGGCACCACGCCGGCCTTCTCCACGATCTGCAGGATGCGCTTGCCGACCTCGCCCTGCGTGAGTGCGTCGAGTCCCGCATGGTCGCGCGCCAGGAACGGCAGCGAGAACAGGTTCAGTTCCTTGACCTGCGGCGACCAGTTGATCGTGGACCCCACCGCGAGGTCGATCACGCCCTGGCGGATCGCGGAGAACTCGCGCGTCTGGTCGCCGTTGATCAGCGACACGCCGGGGTACAGCTTCATGTTGATGCGGCCCTGCGTGCGCTCGCGCACCAGGTCGATCCAGATCTGGGCGCCCTTGCCCCAGGGGAACGCGGTGCCGACCACGGTGGATACCCGGTATTCGGCGCGGTAGTTCGCCGCGTGCGCGGCGCGGGTGACGACGAAGGGGGCGGCGAGCGTGGCGGAACCGGCAGCGCCGGCTTTCAGCAGGGAACGGCGGTCCATCGAGGGCTCCTTCAGGTTCAGGTGTGTGCTGCGATTGCGGTCGCGTCCCCGAAACCGGCGGTGGGAGCGCGGGACAGGGGGCTCATTGTAGCGAAGCGCGCCGGCGCGATCCGGGTTTCAGGCCGGCTGCGGAAGGTAGCGCACGGCCAGCACGCCGGCGATCGCGGCGATCGAGGCAATCGCGCTCCCGGGCACCGGACTGTCGACGTCGACGATCGTGTAGGCCATCTCGCCGCGCGACTTGTTCAGCATGTTGCCGATGTTCAGCCCAGCCTGTGCCATCGACGTTGGCGTTGGCGATCGCCACGCGGTAGCCCGACTCGCGCGGTGCGACCGCGTCGGGAAAATTGACCGCGTTGCGAACGTTGCCGTTCTCGAAGTAATCGCGCATCTGGTCGACGACCATCTTCGCGCAGTTGTCCTCGGCTTCGCGGGTCGAGGCGCCCAGGTGCGGCAGCGCGGTGACGCGCGCGTGCCCGTTGATCGCAGCGCTCGGGAAGTCGCAGACGTAGTGGCGCAACCGCCCGGCTTCGAGCGCGTCCAGCACTGCCTGCTCGTCGACCACGCCGTCGCGCGAGAAGTTCAGCAGCACCGCGCCGTGGCGCATCTGCGGAAGCGTCGCCGCCCCGATCAGGTGGCGGGTGGCCGCCACCAGCGGCACGTGCAGCGTGACGAAGTGCGCGGTCTTGAGGATCTCGGGGATCGAATGCGCCTTCTTCACCTGCGAGGGCAGGCTCCAGGCGGCGTCGACGGTGATCTCGGGGTCGTAGCCGATCACGTTCATGCCGAGCCGGATCGCCGCGTCGGCGACCAGGCAGCCGATGCGTCCGAGCCCGATCACGCCCAGCGTGTGGCCGGCCAGTTCGAACCCGGCAAAGGCCTTCTTGCCGCTCTCGACCGCGCGATCCATGTCGGGCGCCGCGGGATCGAGTGCGGTCACGAAGCGCAGCGCCGCCGGGATGTTGCGCGCCGCCATCAGCATGCCGGCGATCACCAGCTCCTTGACCGCGTTGGCGTTCGCGCCGGGAGCGTTGAACACCGGCACGCCTCGCGCGCTCATCGCGGCCACCGGGATGTTGTTGGTGCCGGCGCCGGCGCGCCCGATCGCGCGCACGGAGGACGGAATGTCCATCGAGTGCAGGTCGGCCGAACGCACCAGGATCGCGTCGGGATGCGCGACCTCCTTGCCGACCAGGTAGCGCTCGGCCGGCAGGCGATCGAGCCCGTGCTGGGAAATCTGGTTCAGGACCAGGACGCGGATCGGGCCTTGCATCGCGGGCCCTCAGCCGTTGCGCTTTTCGAATTCGCGCATGTAGTCGACCAGCGCGCGCACGCCTTCGATCGGCATCGCGTTGTAGATCGACGCGCGCATGCCGCCGACCGAGCGGTGCCCCTTCAGTTGCAGCATCCGGCGCTCCTTCGCGCCGGCGAGGAAGGGTTCGTCGAGCGCCGGGTCGCGCAGCGTGAACGGCACGTTCATCCGCGAGCGATCGGCGCGCTCGACCGGGTTGCGGTAGAACTGCGTGGCGTCGAGGTAGTCGTAGAGGACCTTGGCTTTCTCGATGTTGCGCTGCTCGATCGCCGCCAGGCCGCCCTGGCGCTCGAGCCACTGGAACACCAGCCCCGCGATGTAGATCGCCCAGGTCGGCGGGGTGTTGAGCATCGAGTCGGCGTCGGCCTGCACCTTGTAGTCGAGCATGGTGGGCGTGCCCTTGGGCGCGTGCCCGAGCAGGTCGTCGCGCACGATCACGATGGTCAGGCCCGCCGGCCCGATGTTCTTCTGCGCACCGCCGTAGATCAGGCCGAACTTCGAGACGTCGATCGGCCGCGACAGGAAGGTCGACGAGACGTCGGCCACCAGCGGCACGCCGCCGGTGTCGGGGGTCTGGAAGACCTCGACGCCGCCGATCGTCTCGTTGGCGCAGTAATGCAGGTAGGCCGCGTCGGCCGAGCGTTTCCAGGTCGACTGCGCGGGCACGTAGGTGAAGCTGCGATCCTCCGCCGAGGCGGCGACGTTCACCGCGCCGAACAGCCTGGCCTCCTTGATCGCCTTCTTCGACCACTCGCCGGTGTGGACGTAGTCGGCGGTCTTGCCGCGCATCAGGTTGATCGGCACCATCGCGAACTGCAGCGTGGCGCCGCCCTGCAGGAACAGCACCTTGTAGTTCGCCGGAATGCCCATCAGCTCGCGCAGGTCGCGCTCGGCCTGCTCGTGGATGCTCATGTACTCCTTGCCGCGATGGCTCATCTCCATCACCGACTGGCCGCTGCCGTGCCAGTCGAGCATCTCGGCCGCGGCTTGCGCGAGCACCTCTTCGGGCAGGGTGGCCGGCCCCGCGCTGAAGTTGAACACCTGTCGCATGTGGTCTCCCCGGTTTGCGGATCGCGAATTCTAGCGTGCCGCCGCGCGCATGCCGGCTCGAGGGATATCAAATATCGAGACAGATCGGCCGCGACGCTGCGAGAATGGGCCGTCACCGGGAACGGGCCATGCCGCCGCCGACGTCTTCCGACTCCGCCGAAGTTCGCTGCCGGCGCCTCGCCGAGGCGCTTCGGCGCCTGTTGCAGCGCGCCGGCGATCCTCCGGTAGCCGCGATCGAGACGCACATTTCGTGGGTGCTGCTCGATGGGCGCTTCGCCTGGAAGGTCAAGAAGCCGGTGCGCCTGGGTTTCCTCGATTTCGAGGACCTGGCCACGCGCAAGCGCTACTGCGACGAGGAGTTGCGACTGAACCGCCGACTCGCGCCGCAGCTGTACCTGGAGGTGGTGCCCATCTTCGGAAGCGTCGACGCGCCGCAGTTGGGGGGCGCGGGCGAGCCGATCGAATATGCGGTGAAGATGCGCCAGTTCGAGCCCGGCGCGCTGCTCAGCGAGCGCCTCGCGGCGGGGCGGCTCGATGCTGCGCAGCTCGAACGGCTGGCCGGGCGGCTGGCGCACTTTCACGACGAGGCCCCGGCGGCCGGGGCCGACACGCCGTTCGGCAGCGCCGCGCGGATCGAGGCCGACACCACGCAGGTGCTCGACGGCCTGGCTGCGTTCGTCGCGCCTGCGGTGCTGTCGGCGCTGCGCGAGCGGCTGGATGCCCGGGCGCGCCGGTTGCGGCCGCTCTTCGAGCGCCGCAAGGCGGCCGGCCGCGTTCGCGAGGGCCACGGCGACCTGCACCTGGCCAACGCGGTGGCGCTGGGCGACGACATCACCGCCTTCGACTGCATCGAGTTCGATCCGGGATTGCGCTGGATCGACGTCTGCAGCGACATCGCGTTCCTGGCGATGGACCTGCTCGCGCACGATCGGCCCGACCTGGCGTTCCGCTTCCTCGACACCTGGCTGGCGGCCAGCGGCGAGCACGACGGACTGCCGGCGCTGCGCTACTACCTCGTCTATCGCGCGCTGGTGCGTGCGCTGGTCGCGCGGATCCGCGCGGCGCAGGCGCGCGGCCCGGGTGCCCACCCGGCAGATCACCCGGGCGGACCCGACTACCTCGGCCTGGCGCAGCGTCTCGAGCGCGAGCACGATCCGCGGCTGCTCGTCACGCACGGGTTGTCGGGCTCGGGCAAGAGCCACCTGTCGCAGCGCCTGCTCGAGCGCGTCGGCGCGATCCGCCTGCGCTCGGACGTGGAGCGCAAGCGCCTGTTCGGGCTGGGTGCGCTGCACGACGCATCGGCCGGGCCCGGAGAGGGCATCTACGCAGCCGACGCGACACAGCGCACCTACGAGCGGCTGCTCGCGCTGGCGATGCACTCGCTCGATGCGGGCTATCCGACGATCGTCGACGCCACCTTCCTGCGCGCGCGCGAGCGCGACGCCTTCCGCGACGCGGCGCGCTCGCGCGGGGTGCCGTTCACGATCCTGCATTGCCGCGCCGAACCGTCGCTGTTGCGCGAGCGGGTGGCGGGGCGCCACGCCGGGCGTTCGGATGCATCGGACGCCGACCTCGCGGTGCTCGAGCGCCAGCTCGCGGGGCGGGAGCCCCTGCGCGACGACGAGCGGGCAGTCGCGATCGAGGTCGACACCGGGCAGCCGGTCGACGTCGACGCGCTGGCCGCGCGCTGGCTCGAGCAGCGTCAGGAGTCGGGGCCGCGCGCCGCCGCCCCGCGCTGCTGACTCGCGAGCAGCCAGCCGCCGTCGGGATGCGGCTGCAGCCGGGTGCCGAACTGGCGGTCTCCCAGGGCCAGCAGGTCGCGCAGCCAGCCCCGGGCGACCGGATCCGGCGGGCCGAGCCGCAGCCGGCGCATCTGCAGCGGCACGATCCGCAGGCTGCGCAGCGTGCCATCGCGCCGGGAGAGCGTCGCGAAGTACAGGCACCCGACGTCCGAACGCAGGCCGCCGCGCTCGCCGATCCCTTCGTAGTCGTTGACGAGATCGCCGCAGCCGTACAGCACCAGGCGGCCGCGATGCACTTCGGCGGGCAAGGGGTGGTGCGACGAATGGCCGTGGACCACGTCGGCTGAGCCGAGTTCGATCAGCCGGTGGGCGAACGCGCGGTGGCCGCGCGGAATGTGAGTGCCCCAGTTGCCGCCCCAATGGATCGATACGATCACCCGGTCGCCCGCCCGGCGGTGCGCGGCGACCTCTGCGGCAACCTCCGCGGCGGCCGCCTCGCCGGGTTCGGGCAGCAGCGCCACGCCGGCGCGGTGTGCGGTCGCGGCCCACGCCTGCGGCACGCCGCTGCTCTCGGTGGCATAGGCGAACACCAGCAGCCGCCCGCCGCCCGGCAGCGGCAGCGCGGCGGGCGCGAGCGCCTCGTCGAGCCGGGCGCCGGCCCCCGCGGTGCGGATGCCGGCCTGCCGCAGCGTCGCCAGCGTCTGCGCGAGGCCGTCGTGACCCCAGTCGATGACGTGGTTGTTGGCCAGCACGCAGCAATCCAGCCGGGCAGCCGTCAGGCAGCCGACATTGGCCGGATGCATCCGGTAGTGGATGCCCTTGCCGGGGTACGGGATCCGGTGCGTGGTGACCGCGGTCTCGAGGTTGACGATGCGCAGCGCGGGTGCGGCGCGGCCGAGTTCGGCGAGCGCGTCGCCCCAGACGTAGGCGGCCGACACGGGCGCCGGCACGGCGCCGTTGGCTTGTTCGGCGAGTCGCAGGTAGTCGCGTGCATCGCGCACGTACGACTCGTAGAGCTCGGGCGAGGAGGGCTGCGCGAGCGCCTGGTCGATGCCGCGGCCGGTCATCACGTCACCGGCCAGGAACACCGTGATCTCGTCGGCGCTGGCGGGGTTCATCCCTTCACGCAGATCAGCGGCACGAGCTTCGCCACCTTGCGCGCCAGGCCGGCGGCATCGGTGGCGTCGACGACTTCGGAGACGTCCTTGTACGCACCCGGCGCCTCTTCGGCGATGCCTCGCGAAGACGGGCTGCGCACCATGATGCCGCGCGCGGCGAGCTCGTCGACCACCTGGCGTCCGCGCCAGCGCGCAGCGGCCTGGTGGCGGCTCATGGCACGCCCCGCTCCGTGGCAGGCCGACGAGAACGCGAGCGACTCCGAGCGCGTGGTGCCCGCGAGCACATACGAGCCGGTGCCCATCGAGCCGCCGATCAGCACCGGCTGGCCGGCCGCGCGCAGCGATCCGGGCAGGTCGGGGTGCCCAGGGCCGAGCGCGCGGGTGGCGCCCTTGCGGTGCACGAACAGGGCGCGCTCGTGCCCGTCGATGCGGTGCGTCTCGAGCTTGCAGGTGTTGTGCGAAACGTCGTAGAGCAACGGCATGCGCGCCGCCGGCAGCCATTCCGCGAAGACCTCGCGCACCAGGTGCGTCAGGATCTGGCGATTGGCGAGCGCGCAGTTGATCGCCGATCGCATCGCGCCCAGGTAGGCTTCGCCGAGCTCCGATCGGATCGGCGCGCAGGCGAGCTCGCGATCCGGCAGCACGATGCCGAAGCCCCTGGCCGCGATCGCCATCTCGCGCAGGAACTCGGTGCCGATCTGGTGCCCGAGCCCGCGCGAGCCGCAGTGGATCATCACGACCGCCTCGTCCACGCGCAGCCCGAAGGCGCCGGCGATCGCCTCGTCGAAGACCTCGGCGACGCGCTGCACCTCGAGATAGTGGTTGCCGCTGCCGAGGGTCCCCATCTCGTCGCGCTGGCGCTTCTTGGCCAATGCGGACACCTTGTCGGGTTTCGCATGCGGCATCTGGCCGCGCTCCTCGATCCGTTCGAGGTCGGCCGGCGTACCCCAGCCCTGGTCGACCGCCCATTTCGCGCCGCCGGCGAGCATCGCGTCCATCCGCGCGGCGTCCAGGCGGATCGCACCGGTGCTGCCGACCCCGGCCGGGATGCGTGCGAACAGCGCCTCGGCCAGCGGCCGCTGCACCGCGAGGATGTCCTCGAACCGCAGGCCGGTGAACAGGCAGCGCACGCCGCACGAGACGTCGAAGCCGACGCCGCCGGCCGAGACGACGCCGCCGAGATCGGGATCGAACGCCGCGACGCCGCCGATCGGAAAGCCGTAGCCCCAGTGCGCATCGGGCATCGCATACGACGCGCGCACGATGCCCGGCAGCTTCGCGACGTTGCTCGCCTGCTCGAGCACCTTGTCGTCCATTTCGGCGATGAGCGCCTCGCTGCCGTAGACGATCGCCGGCACGCGCATGTCGCCGCGCATCGGCACTTCCCATTCGCAGGGTCCGCGTCGGAGCAGTTCCCCGAGGTTCATCGCTCGACTCCCTAGACGTCGACCACGGTCTGCGCCAGCCAGCCGCCGTCTTCGGTCGGCGCGACGCGCAGGCTGGTGTAGGTGGCGCCCTTGACCTCGACAGCCGGTCGATGCCGCTCCACCGAGGTCGGCTCGCCGAACGCCTGGCCGCGTAGCCGCGTGCCGTCGATCTCGACCCGGTAGCGGCCGAACAGCATCCGCCGCACGGCCATTTCGTAGACGAGCGCGTTCAGCCACTCGGCGAGCAACAGTTCCGGGTCCGGCGCCTCGCAGGCGATGTCCACCGCATCGCGGGCCGCGACGGCCGCCGGATCGGTGATGACGGCGGTCAGCGCCAGTGCCGCCTGCTCGAAGGCGCCGGCCATCGTCGCGCCGATGCCGCGCACGCCGATGTCGGCGCCGTGTTCGTAGTGCTCCCAATGCTCCTGCATGACCCGTGCTCGCCCCGCGGCCGGCTCCCGGCCCACCATGGAGTTATCGCCCCCGAAGTCCGCCGGCGTGTTGATCGGCCGCAACCCGGAGCCGGATACGGCGGCTATGGTTGTACCGACGGTGGCGGCGGCGCGGGTGCTGCCCGTGGCCGCCGAGCGGCCGGCGGCAGGCAGGAGGGCAGGAGAGCAGGAGGGCCGATGGCCGTGTTCGATGCCAGTGACGGTCGCGGCAAGGCGTCGTGAACCACGCTCGCGACGCCGCGGCGCGCCTTCTGTCGGTGCTGGGCGAGCTGCTGGCCGAGCTGCGCCGGCGCGCGCCTGCCGCGATCTCGCTCGACGACGAGCTCGAGCGCGGCCTGGGCATCGACAGCCTCGCGCGAACCGAACTGATGCTGCGGCTCGAGCGCGAGTTCGGCGTCCGGCTGAACGAGGCCGCGGTCCACGAGGCAGCCACGCCGCGCGACCTGCTGCGCGCGCTCGCGAGCGCGGCTCCGCCCGGCGCCATCGACGCGGCGGTGCGCGTTCCGGTGATCCGGAAACGGGAAGGCCGGTGCGCCGAGCCGCGCGCGGCGGCGACGATGATCGACGTCCTCGAGGCGCGTGCGCGCGACGATCCGGAGCACGTCCACCTGACGCTGCTCGACGATCCGGCGCCGGCGACGACGCTGACGCACCGGGCGCTGCTCGAGCGCGCCGCACGCGTGGCGGCGGGCCTGCAGGCGCACGGGCTCGCGCCGGGAGAGTCGGTCGCGCTGATGTTGCCCACCAGCCTCGCGTTCTTCGAGGCCTTCGTCGCGATCATGCTGGCCGGCGCCGTGCCCGTGCCGATCTATCCGCCGTTTCGCGCTTCGCAGATCGAGGACCACCTGCGCCGCCAGGCACGCATCCTCGACAACGCGCGCGCCGTGGTGCTCGTCACCGATGCCCGGGCGCAGCCGCTGGCCAGGCTGCTGCGCGGAGCCGCGCCGTCGCTGCGCTCGATCGTGACGGTCGAGCCACTGGCGGCCGGGCACGGCAGCCCCGAGGTCGTGCGGGCCGGCGCGCACGATACCGCGCTGCTGCAGTACACCTCGGGCAGCACGGGACAGCCCAAGGGCGTCGTGCTCAGTCACGCCAACCTGCTGGCCAACATCCGTGCGATGGGTGCGGCGGTCGAAGCCGGCCCCGACGATCTCTTCGTCAGCTGGCTGCCGCTCTACCACGACATGGGCCTGATCGGCGCGTGGATGGGCAGCCTCTACCACGGCCTGCCGCTCGTGCTGATGCCGCCGCAGGCGTTCCTCGCACGCCCGTCGCGCTGGCCATGGGTCATCCATCGCCATCGGGCGACGCTCTCGGCGGCCCCGAACTTCGCCTACGAGATGCTGGCGACGCGGGTCCCCGACGTGGAGCTCGAGGGCCTGGACCTGAGCAGCTGGCGCATTGCCTTCAATGGCGCCGAGCCGGTAGCTGCGACGACGCTCGAGCGCTTCGCGTCGCGATTCGCGCGGTATGGCTTCGATCCGCGCGCGATCACGCCGGTCTACGGGCTCGCCGAGAGCGGGGTCGGGCTCGCCTTTCCGCCGCTTCGGCGCGGGCCGCGGATCGACTGCATTTCGCGGACTGCGCTGCAGGGCGCCGCGAGCGCGCGGCCAGTGCCTTGCGAGGACGAGGGTTCGATGCGAGTGGTCTCGTGCGGCATGCCGCTCGCGGGCCACGAGATCCGCGTGGTCGACGCGAGCGGCCGTGAGCTGCCCGAACGCACCGAGGGGCGCATCGAGTTTCGCGGGCCCTCGGCCACCTCGGGCTACTTCCGCAATCCGCAGGCGACCCGCGCGCTGTTCGATGGCGACTGGCTCGATACCGGCGACGTCGGATACGTGGCGCAGGGCGAGCTGTATCCGACCAGCCGCGTCAAGGACCTGATCATTCGCGGCGGACACAACATCCATCCGTACGATCTCGAGGAGGCGGTCGGCAAGCTCGCGGGCGTGCGCAAAGGCTGCGTCGCCGTGTTCGGCGCCAGCGACCCGGCCGACGCGACCGAGCGCGTCGTCGTGCTGGCCGAGATTCGCAACGGCGCGCTCGGGCGCGACCCGCGCCTGCGTGAACGGATCCGCGAGCTCTCGATCGAGCTGCTCGGGGTTCCCTCGAGCGGAAAGATCCGCCGCGCCGCGTGCCGCGAGCTCTACGAGCGCGGCCTGCTGCGCGGAGCGCATCGCGCCTTGCCGACGTGGTTGCAGTGGGGGCGGCTCTGGATGTCCTCGCTCGCGGGCAGGGCGCGCACGCTCGCCGGGCGCTGCGCGGCGGCCCTCGATGCCGCCGCGTTGTGGACGCTGTTCGGCCTGCTCGCGCTCTCCGGCGCAGTGGCGCTTGCGGGCCTGCCTGCCCTGCGATGGCGCAGGCGGGCGGCCCGTGCCTTGGCGCGTACGATGCGGGCCGCATCGATGTTGCCGCTGCAGGTCGAAGGCGCCGGGCATCTGGCCGGCGCAGGCCCGAGCGTCTTCGTCTCGAACCACGCCAGCTACGCCGACTGGCTGCTGCTGGTCGCGGTCCTGCCCGCCGAGGTCGCGTTCGTCGCCAAGCGCGAGCTGGGCGAGCGGCGCGCGCTCGCCTGGCTGCTCGGGCGCGTGGGAACCCGGTTCGTCGAGCGCGGCGAATCGCGGCGGGCGACGGAAGACTCTCGCCGACTGGTGCAGGCGGTACGCGCCGGCGAGTCGCTGGTGTTCTTCCCGGAAGGCACGCTGAGCCGCGCGCCGGGCCTGCAGCCATTCCATCTGGGCGCGTTCGTCGTCAGTGCGCAGACCGGAGCGCCGCTCGTGCCCGTCACGCTGCGCGGCACCCGCTCGCTGCTGCGTGACGGGTCCTGGTGGCCGCGCCGCCACCCGCTGGCGGTGCGCATCGATGCGCCGCTTCGACCGCAAGGCAGCAGCTGGTCCGACGCCCTGGCATTGCGCGACGCCGCGCGCCAGAGGATCGCCTCGGCGTGCGCAGAGCCCGACCTGGGCGAGGCGCCGTCCGTGGTCTGAACAGGCCCCAGGCGTGCACAATGCGAGCATGGACTCGACGGTCATGAGCGCGCAGAGCCGACGCACCGGGCAGCGCTTCGACGTCTGCAACGGCGATGCCGACGGGCTGTGCGCGGTCGTGCAATGGCGCCTGCACGAACCGTCGGCCGCGACGCTGGTCACCGGACTCAAGCGCGAGATCGCGCTGCTCGAGCGCGTGCCGGCGCAGGCCGGCGACGAGGTGCTCGTCTGCGACCTGTCGATGGATCGCAACCGGGACGCACTGGTGCGCCTGCTCGATCGCGGCGTGCGGGTGCGCTACTTCGACCACCATGCGGCCGGCGAGGTGCCCGACCACCCGGGGCTGGAGGCCCACATCGACCTGGCCAGCGGGGTCTGCACCAGCATGCTGGTCGACCGCAGCCTGCGCGGCCGGTTCCGCGCCTGGGCGGTGGTCGGTGCCTTCGGCGACAACCTGCGCAGCGCCGCCGAGCGGCTCGCTACGGAGATCGGCCTGGATTCCGGCGAGCGCGAGCGCCTGCGCAGGCTCGGCGAGGCGATCAACTACAACGCGTATGGCGACGACGAGCGCGACGTGCACATCGCGCCGGCGCGCTTGTATCCGCTGCTGGCGCGCTATCGCGATCCGCGCGAATTCATCGAGCGCGAGCCGGTCGCGCACGAGATCGACGCTCTGCGGCGCGCGGACCTCGCCCGGGCGATGGAACAGGCGCCGTGGTGGCAGGGAGATGCCGGGGCGGTGTTCCTGCTGCCCGATGCGCCATGGAGCCGGCGCGTGATCGGCAGCCTCGCCAACGAACTGGCCGGCGCAGCGCCCGCCCGCGCGCACGCGGTCGCCAGGCACTGCGCCGACGGCACGCTGACGGTCAGCGTGCGCGCGCCGATCGAAGCACCGGGCGGCGCGCACGAACTGTGCCGGCGCTTCGGAGGAGCCGGGCGCGAGCGGGCCGGCGGAATCGACCGGATGCCTGCCGATCGCTTCGAGGCGTTCGTGCAGGAATTCGCCCGGATGCGCTGGGGCACGCAGGCGCGGGCCGGCGCACGGGCAGTCGTCACGGGAGGGGATCCGAAGTGATGCTCTTCTCCCTCGAGCCGGGCAGCGCATTCGCGGCCGCGCTGGCGAGCGAACTGGGTGTGGAGATCGCCGCGCACGAGGAGCGGCGGTTTGCCGACGAGGAGTGCAAGTTGCGCCCGCTGGTCGACGTCGGCGGCGCCGACGCCTGCGTGGTGCTCGGGCTGCACGGAGGGCCGCTCGACAGCCCGCACGACAAGCTCTGGCGCCTGCTGGCCTTCGTCGCCACGTTGCGCGACCACGGCGCGCGGCGGGTGACCGCGGTCGCGCCGTACCTCGCCTATGCGCGCAAGGACCGTCGGACGAAGCCGCACGATCCGGTCGGCCTGCGCTACGTGGCGCAGCTGTTCGAGGCGGTCGGCACCGGCGCGCTGATCGTGCTCGAGGCGCACAACGTCGCTGCGTTCGAGAACGCCTTCCGGATTCCGGTAATCAGCCTCGAAGCGCATCGCTCCTTCGGCCCGCTGATCGCGGAACTCGCCGACGGCGGCCCGCTGGCGGTCGCCTCGCCCGATCCGGGCGGAGTCAAGCGCGCGCAACTGTGGCGTGAAGCGCTGGAGGAGCAGCTGGGGGCGCCGGTCGGTTTCGCGATGGTCGACAAGCGTCGCAGCGCCGGCGTGATGTCCACGCGCGGCCTGGTGGCCGGCGATGTCGCCGGCTCCACCGTGCTGCTGCTCGACGACCTGATCGGCAGCGGCGAGACGATGCGGCAGGCGGCGCTTGCGCTGCGCGGCGCCGGCGCCGCGTCGATCGTGGCCTGCGCGGGCCACGGCCTGTTCATCGAGCAGGCTGCCGACGTGCTGGCCGACGAAGCGATCGCGCGACTGGCCGTGACCGACAGCGTCCCCGCCTTCCGGCTGCCGCCCGACGCAGCGGTGCGCGGCAAGCTGCGCATCGTCTCGTGCGCGCCGCTGTTCGCGCAGGCGATCAGGCGGCTGCACGCGGCCGGCTGAAGGCGCGCCGCCGGGGGGGCGACGCAGCCGGCCCGGCGCCACGGGCTACGACGTTTGCGTCCGGCTACGGCGCGTCGCCGGCGCGATCGAGCGCGTCGAGCGCCGACGCCGCCTGCCCCAGGTAGCGCTCGCCGAGCGGCAGCCATCGATCGGGCGCGCGCGGTTGGGGATCGAGCAGGTGCGCGACGGCCAGTCGTGCGCGCAATGCCGCCCGGTTGGCGGTGTAGAGGTGGATCAGCGCATCGGGAGGGCGCTCGCCGAGGGCCGCGGCGACGCCGTCGACCAGTCGTTGCGCGACCCACGACGCGCCTGCGACTGCGCATTCGAGCCCGAGGTAGGCCAGTTCGTCGAAGGGATCGACCTGCCGCAACTCGGCGCTGAACTCCAGGCAGTCGATGACCACCGGGGGATCGTTCAGGCAGACATGCTCGGGCCGCAGGTCGCCGTGGCCGTCGACCACGTGGCCGCCCGCCACGCGCCCGCGCAGCACGTCGGCCCGCGCTTCGATCGCCGCATCGAGCCGATCGAGCGCCGGGCCCGCGTCCAGGCCGGCAAAGCGCGGTTGCAGCAGCAACGCGCGATTGATCGCCTGCTCGCGGCGAAAGCGCGCGAGGTAGGCGTCCGGACCCAGCGTAGTGCGCGCGGCGTCGCGATAGAAGCGGGCAAGCAGGGCGATCACCGCGTCGATGGCGTCGGCCCGCAATGCGCCGGCCGCGATCACGCGGTCGAGCATCCGTTCGGCGGGCAGCCGGCGCATCAGCACCAGCCAGTCGATCGTGGTCCCCGGGGCAGGCAGCCGCTCCTCGGGCAGCAGCGCGAAGCGGCCCTCGTCCCACTGCAGCGCGAGCAGCCCCAGGTAGACCTCGGGCGCGAGACGGCGGTTCAGTCGCAGCTCCTCGCGGCAGTTGCGCTCGCGCAGTTGCGGCGTGGAGAAATCGAGGAACGGGTAGCGCACCGCCTTCTTCATCTTCAGCACGCGCTCGCCGGCGACGATGACCCACGACATGTGCGTCTCGATCAGTTGCGCGGCGGCCGGGTCGGCGCCGTGCGCGGCGCGCGACATCAGGAAACCGAGCCGCGCCTCGGTGCCCGGATCCTCGAACCTGGCTGCGCCGGAATCGCGCATCGCTCGTGCCCGGGCTCAGGAAGTGGCGGCGTCGACCTCGCGTGCCAGTTCGCGAAGCCGCCCGGAAATCTCGACCGGATAGGCCACCGGTGCCGGCTCGAGCGCACGCAGCGCCTCGGGCAGGTGCGCCAGCTGGGCGCGGCAATGCGCGCGCGCCTCGTCCAGCGTGGGCATCGTCGGCAACCGGCGCCCGGCGCGCATGCACGGCTGCAGCAGCGGCTCGCCGTCGGGCGCCTCGTCGGCCAGCCCGACCCGGTCGCCGGCGATGCGGCCGTGCTCGTCGTGACGCCGCCAGACCTGCTTGATGCCGGGCCAGGTCGCCTTGCCTTCGGAGCGCTTGCGGCGCGCAACGCCGGCGTACCACTGCAGCTTGTAGACCGCGTCGATCGTGGGCACGTCGCTGGAAGTGTCGAGCGCGGTACCGACCCCGAAGCCGTCGATCGGCGCGCCGTCGGCGAGCAGGCGCCGGATCCGGTGCTCGTCGAGATTGCCGCTGGCGAAGACGATCATCTCCTTCAGGCCGGCGGCATCGAGCATCGCGCGCACCGCTTTCGCGTGCGCGCCGAGATCGCCGCTGTCGAGCCGCACACCGGCGATCCGGATGCCGTCGGCAGCCAGTAGCGGGTACAGCTCGATCACCTTCGTTACCGCCGCCTCGGTGTCGTAGGTGTCCACGAGCATCACGGCCCGCTTCGGCCGCGCGCGGGCGAAGTTCTCGAACGCCTCGCGCTCGCTGCGATGCGCCTGGACGAAGGAATGTGCCATCGTGCCGAAGACCGGAATGCCGTAGCGCAGGCCGGCCTCCGCGGTCGCGGTGCCGTCGAAGCCGGCCAGCCACGATGCGCGCGACGCGAACAGCGCGGCCTCGGCGCCATGCGCGCGACGCATGCCGAAATCGACCAGCTGGTGCCCGCTGCCGGCGATCACGATGCGCGCCGCCTTCGAGGCGATCAGCGTCTGCAGGTGAACGATGTTCAGCAGGCGGCTCTCCACCAGCTGTGCCTGGGGCAGGGGCGCGGTGACGCGAAGGATCGGCTCGTCGGGGAAAAACACGGTGCCTTCGGGCATCGCGTCCACGTCGCCGGTGAAGCGGAACTCGCGCAGCTGTGCCAGCAGGTCGGCGGAGAAGCCGCCCTGGCGCTCCAGCCAGTCGATTTCCCGTTCGGTGAACCCGAGCGTTTCCAGGAACTCGAGCGCCTGCTCCAGCCCTGCCGCAACCAGGAAATTGCGCTCCCCGGGCAGCTTGCGCACGAACAACTCGAATACCGCGGGCTCGATCATCCCCCGATGCAGGTAGGCCTGCAGCATCGTGAGCTGGTACAGGTCGGTGAGAAGCGCCGTCATGCCGACTCCAGCCGCGCGGCGAGATAGCCGAGCAGCGCATCGAGAGTGCCCAGTCTGCCGTAGTCGGCTTCGGGAATCTCGACGCCGAGTCGCGCGTGCAGTTCGATCAGCACGTTCAGGAAATCGAACGAATCGAGGTCGAGCTCCTCGCGAAACGGACGGCGCGGGTCGAGCGCGGCGAAGTCGGCTTCGGGCGCGATCGCCCGGACGCTGTCGATCACCGCCTGCATGATGGCTTCCGGCGTTGCGCTCACGGAGCCTCCGGATCGTCGAATCGCGCGCGCAACGCCGCCAGGAAGCGCGCACCGGCGAGACCGTCGGTGACGCGGTGGTCGCCCGAGAGCGTGGCGTTCACCACGCGCGTCGCCACGATCGCGCCGTCGCGCACCGTCGCGCGGGGGAACACGCGGCCCAGCCCGACCAGCGCAACCTGCGGGGGATAGATCACGCCGTAGACCGTCTCGACGCCCAGGTCGCCGAGATTGGTGAGCGTGATCGTCGAATCGGCGAGGTCGGAGCTGCGCAGGCGGCCGCTGCGGGCTCGCGCGATCACGTCGCGCAGCGAGGCCATCAGCTCCGGCAGCGTCAGCCGGTCGGCGTCGTGCACCGCCGGCACGACGACGCCGCCGCCTCGCAGCGAGGTGACCACGCCGATGTGGATCGCCTCCGAGCGGCGAAAGCGGCCGTCGACGAACTGGCCGTTCAGGTCGGGCACTGCGCGCAGTGCCAGCGCGACGGCGCGCAAGGCCAGCGCCGCGAACAGCACCCGATCGGCGAGCGGGCGCGAGGCATTGAAGTTCTCGAGCCATTGCAGCGCGTGCTCGACCTCGATCTCGCTGCCCAGGTAGTAGTGGGGAATCTCGCGCTTCGAGCGGGTCATCGCGGCCGCGATCGCTGCGCGCATCGCCGCTTCGGGGCTCGCAGGTGCTGGAGCGGCGGTGGGGGCAGCCGGAGGGGCGGCTATCGGGGCGGCTGCCTGGGCGGCCAGGGGGACGGCTGCGGTCGGCGCGGCGCCTGCCGCGGCTGCGCGCTCGACGTCGGCGACGTTGATCGGGGCGCCGGCGGTCGCGGCCGCGAGCGCATCGAGGTCCACGCCCAACTCGGCGGCGCGGCGGCGCGCTGCGGGCGATGCGCGCGGCGGCAGGGACGGGCGGGGCGGCGCGCCGAGGCTCGTCGGAAGCGCGACTGTCGGCTGGGGCGGCAAGCCCGTCGCGGGCGCCGTCGCTGCGGCCGCTGCCTGCGGCGAGGGCGCAGCAGCAGGCGAGGGCGCAGCAGCAGGCGAGGGCGCAGCCGCCATCGCGGCCAGACCCGCGGTGGAGGACGCCACCGCACGCCAGTCTTCCTCGGCCGACGCGACGATCGCCATCGCACCCCCGACCGGGATCCTCTGGCCGGGCTGCGCGAGCAACCGCGCCACGGTGCCGGTGTCCCAGATCTCGACCTCGATCGCGCCCTTCTGGGTTTCGACCACGCAGGCCACCTGTCCGCGCGTCACCGGCTCTCCGGGGGCGACGCGCCATTCGACGAACACGCCGTCTTCCATGTCGGCGCCCAGCGAGGGCATGCGGAATTCGATCATCGGCCGACCACCTCGCGCGCGACGGCGATGATGCGCCCCACCTGCGGCAATGCGGCATCCTCGAGATGCTTCGGATACGGGATCGGCACCTCGGCGCTGCACACCCGCGCGAGCGGCGCGTCGAGGTCGTAGAACGCGTGCTCCACGACGAGGGCCATGATCTCCGCAGCGAGGCTGCAGGTCTTCCATCCCTCGTCGACCACGACCGCGCGGCGCGTCTTCGCCACGCTGGCCACGATCGCGTCCACGTCGAGCGGGCGCAGCGTGCGCAGATCGAGCACCTCGGCGTCGATGCCGTCGCGCGCGAGCGCCTCGGCCGCTTCGAGGCACTTGTGCAGCGATCCGCCGTAGGTGATCAGCGACAGCTGCGTGCCCGGGCGCCGCACCGCTGCACGGTCGATGTCGACCGCACCGGCGTCGGCGTCGAGTTCACCCTCCATCGGCAGCAGCATCGCGTGCTCGAAGACGATCACCGGGTCGGGATCCTGCAGCGCGGTCCACAGCATGCCGCGTGCGTCGGCAAGGGTGGCCGGCGCCACGACCCGCAGGCCCGGCACGTGCGCATACCAGACCTCGAGACTGTGCGAGTGCTGCGCAGCCAGCTGGCGGCCGGCGCCGGTGGTCATGCGGATCACGACCGGTACCTCGATCTGCCCACCCGACATGTGACGCAGCGTCGCCGCGTTGTTGACGATCTGGTCGAGCGCCAGCAGGCTGAAGTTGACCGTCATCACCTCGACGATCGGTCGCATGCCGTTCATCGCCGAGCCGATGCCCGCGCCGACGAAACCCGATTCCGACAGCGGCGTGTCGCGAACCCGTTCCTCGCCGAATTCCTCGAGCAGCCCCTTGCTCACGGCATAGGTGCCGCCGTAGCGGCCGACGTCCTCGCCCATCAGGAAGACCCGCTCGTCGCGCGCGAGCGCGTCGCGCAGGCCCGCCCGCAGCGCCTCGCGATAGGTGGTGCGGATCGTCGGGCTCACGCCCGCGCTCCCGGCGCCGGCACGGCGCGCGCGTAGACGTTGCGGTCCAGTTCCTCGACCGGCTCCCAGGTGCCGGCCTGCGCGAACGCGACCGCGGCGTCGATCTCCTCGGCGACTTCGCGCTCGATCGCCGCGACGCCCGCTTCGTCGACCCACTGCCGCTCGAACGCAGTGCGCACGAAACGGTCGATCGGGCAGCGCCTGCGCCATTCGGCCACCTCGGCCTTGTCGCGGTACAGCTCCGGGTCGAACATCGAATGGGCGCGGAACCGATAGGTGCGGAACTCGACGAAGATCGGCCCTTCGCCGGCGCGCACCGAGGCCGTCGCGCGCCGCATCGCATCGCGCACCGCGAGCACGTCCATGCCGTCGACCGACAGCGCGTGCATGCGGTAGCCGTGCGCCTTCTCGCACAGTTCGACGTTGGACTCCGAGCGGCCGAGCGCAGTGCCCATCGCGTACAGGTTGTTCTCGCACAGGAACAGCACCGGCAGCCTCCACAGCGCCGCGAGGTTGGCGGCCTCGTGGAACTCGCCTTCGGCCATCGCGCCTTCGCCGAAGAAGCAGGCCACGACGCGGTCGGTACCGCACATCCGCTCGGCCAGCGCGAAACCGGCCGCCACGGGCAGCGCGCCGCCGACGATCGCGTTGCCGCCGAAGAAGCGCCGCGACACGTCGAACAGGTGCATCGATCCGCCGCGACCGCCGCTGCAGCCTTCGCGCTTGCCGAACATCTCGGCCATGATCGCGCCGGCCGGCACGCCGCGTGCCAGCGCGTGGCCGTGCTCGCGGTAGGTGGCGAGGATGCTGTCGTCGGCACGCAGCTCGGGCATCGCCCCGGTAGCGACCGCCTCTTCGCCGATGTACAGGTGCAGGAAGCCGCGGATGCTGCCGGCGCTGTAGAGCTCGGCGCATTTTTCCTCGAAGCGCCGGATCCGCAGCATCTGCCACAGCAGCCGGCGCGCCTCGTCGGGCCCCGCGCTCACGTCGACTCCAGCGTCGAGATGTCGCCTTCGGGCAGGCCGAGCTCGCGTGCCTTCAGCAGCCTGCGCATGATCTTGCCGCTGCGCGTCTTCGGCAGGCTGGCCACGAAGTCGATCTCCTTCGGCGCGACCGCGGCGCCCAGGCGCTTGCGCGCGAACCCGAGCAGCTCGCGGCGCAGCGCCTCGCCGGGCTCGAAGCCGGCCTTCAGCGCGACGTAGGCCTTGACCACCTCGCCGATCACCGGTTCGGGCTTGCCGATCACGCCGGCCTCGTGCACCGCGGGGTGGTCCATCAGCGCCGACTCCACTTCGAACGGGCCGATCAGGTGCCCGGCCGACTTGATCATGTCGTCGGCGCGCCCGAGGAACCAGTAGTAGCCGTCGGCGTCGCGCCGGGCGAGATCGCCGGTGAGATACCAGTCGTCGGAGAAGCACTTTCGGTAGCGTGCCTCGTCGTTCAGGTAGGTGCGGAACATCGACGGCCAGCCCGCGCGAAGCGCCAGCTCGCCCTCGAAGTCGGGGTCGTCGACCGGCTCGGCGCCGCCGTCGGGCGTGCGCCGCACGACCGCGGCCTCGACGCCCGGCAGCGGCTTTCCCATGGAGCCGGGCCGGATGTCGAGCGCGGCAAAGTTGGCGATCATGATGCCGCCGGTCTCGGTCTGCCACCAGTTGTCGTGGATCGGGAGCCCGAAGGCTTCCACGCCCCAGACGACGGCCTGCGGATTGAGCGGTTCGCCGACGCTGGCGATGAAGCGCAGCTTCGGGAACTCGTGGCGGCGCGCGGCATCGGCACCGCTCTTCATCATCATCCGCACCGCGGTCGGGGCGGTGTACCAGACGCTCACGCGCTCGCGGCCGAGGATCGCGTACCAGCGCTCGGCGTCGAAGTCGGCTTCGTCGACCACCTGCGTGATGCCGTGCGCCAGCGGCGCGATCACGCCGTACGAGGTGCCGGTAATCCAGCCGGGGTCGGCGGTGCACCAGAAGACGTCGTCGGGGTGGAAGTCGAGCGCGAGCCGGCCGGTCGCGTAGTGCGCGACGATCGCCTGGTGGACGTGCAGCGCGCCCTTGGGCTTGCCGGTGGTGCCGCTGGTGAAGTGCAGCAGCGCGGGCGACTCGGGGTCGGTGGGACCGATCTCGTAGGCCGGGCTGGCGGCGTCGAGCAGCGCTTGCAGCGCGAGCGTGCCCGGGGGCAGGGCGGCGCCGCCTTCGTCGTCGACGAGCAGCACGTGTTCGAGCGTGGTCAGGCGCGCGCGGATCGACTCGACCTTGCGGCGGTACAGGCTCGTGGTCGTCACCAGCACCCTGGCCGCACCGATCTCCATCCGGGTGGCGATCGGCTCCGGCCCGAAGGCCGAAAACAGCGGCGTGACGACGCAGCGGTGCTTGAGCGCGCCGAGCAGCGCAATGTAGAGCACCGGGATTCGCCCGCACAGCAGGAACACGTGATCGCCCGCGGCGACGCCCAGCGTCGCGAGCACGTTGGCGAAGCGCGCAGTGAGATCGCGCAGTTGCGCGTAGCTGATGTCCTGCGCGGCGTCGTCGCGCCCGCGCCAGCGCAGCGCGATCCGTGTCGATCGGGGGCCGGCCGCGTGGCGATCGACGGTTTCGTGGGCGATGTTCAGCCCGCGCCCGCCCGGCAGCCCGTCGAGCGAGCGTCGCGCCGCGGTCCAAGAGAACGCCGCGCGTTCGGCTTCGTAATCGAGCAGGTTCGGGCGGGTCGGCAGCGCCGCGGGCTGCTTGCGAATGATGTCCATGCGCGCCTCGGTCATGCTTCGCAGGCTATCGCCGCCGGCGCGGGGGCGGCATTGCGCCTGATCAATGCCGGTCGGCTTTTACGGACCTGCGACGGCAGCCTGCATGCGGGCCGCGCTCCAGCTCTCGCCCCAGTCGGTCGAGCGAATGATCCTGCCGCGATCGAGCGTCGCGACGACCACGCCGTCGCCCGAGGCGATCATCGTCGCTTCGTCGATGTCGTCGCGCGGCACCAGGCGCCGCGCCGATCCGTGCCAGTGCAGTCCGCGATCGTCGGAGACGAGCACGACGCCCGATGCGGTCAGCGCCAGCACGCGGCCATCGCCGGAGCCGGTCATTGCGAGAATCGGTCCGAGCCGGAAAGTCATCGGCAGGCTCCAGCTCCTGCCGCCGTCGCCCGAGCGGTGCAGGTGCGTGCTCATCCCGTGCCACTCGAAGCCAGTGGTGTCCCAGGCGAACAGCGTGCCGTCGGGATTGCGATAGAGACGCAGGTCGGCGCTCACCGGTGGCGGCACGCGAGCCTCGGCCCAGGTCACCCCCGCGTCGCCGGACCACAGGATCGCGCCGGCCTCGCGGCCGCGGCCGGTGACGGCCAGCTGTCCTTGGCCGTCGCCGACGATGTTCGCATCGCCGGCCAGTTGCGGAAGCACGCGCTCGGTCCAGTGTCGCCCGCCGGCGTCCGAGCGGATCACGACGACGCGATCGCTGCCGAGCATGCCGGGCTCGGGATGATCGTGGACCGAGACCAGCGTGCCGCTTCGGTCGCCGACCACGACTGCCGGCATGCGCCGGGACGGATCGGGCGTCGCGTAGAGCGGCATCGGCGCATCGGCGCCGCGCCAGGCGAGCCCGCCGTCCTTGGCGATCCACCATGGGGCGTTCGGGTACGAGGAAGCCAGTTGTCCGTCGAAGAGGCTCGCCCCGACCCGATACCCCGAAGCGAACAGCGCACCCGGTGCGCTGCCGCCCGGAATGCGCACGAGCGACAGCGACACGCCCGGCGCCGGGGGATCGAGCGGCACGCGCTGCCAGCTCGTGCCGCGATCCGCCGAACGCAGCACGATCCCCTGGACGCCGCGCGCGCCTTCGACACAGCCGGCGGTGACGACGGTGCCGTCGGCACTGCAGTCGACGCTGTTGACCATGACTGCGCTGCCGGCGAGGTTCAGCGGCGCCTGTTCAGCCGACGGAGACTGGAAGGAGGCACAGGCCGGCACGGCGCAGAGCGCCAGGAGGGCGGCCGGTCGCCATGCGGCGACCATCGGCCGCGGCGGGAGCAGCGTGATCATCGACTCGGCCTCCGCGCGATCGCCTTGCCGCGGGCACTGCGATGCGTGCAGCCTACACCCGCTGCCCGAGCAAGAGTCGAAAAAAAGAGGCCGGCGCGCTGTACGCGCACCGGCCTTCGGATTTGGCTCCCCGACCTGGGCTCGAACCAGGGACCTGCGGATTACAAGTGCCCGGAAGTTTCCAACCGGCTTGGACTTTCTCTTCGCCCTGGCCGACGATCCGCTTGCGCGCATCGTCCGCTGTAGGCGCACCCCGTAAAGTCTCTACACATGCCCGGCGTCCGTCTGGGACGTGCGCCTGCTTGCTCGGGATTGCCTTAGCGCGTTGCGCCTTAGGGTTCCCCGAATTAGGGATGTTTTCACCACACGGTTTCCCGCGTGGGCTGCCATTGAGTTAACAGTCCGTCGCTCTACCGACTGAGCTATCGGGGAACAAACCGCGATTCTAGCGTGAGATCGAATGCGGTGTCGAATCGGCAGGACTGCCGACGAGGAACATCGCTGCCATGCGCGTTCCCTTGACCTGTCGGTTTCGTGCCGGATCGACTCGAAGGCGGGCCTCGCGCCGACAGTGCTCCACCGCGCAGAGCGGCACCAGGTAGACGGAGTCGGTTTCCGGGCAGAAGACACCGAACGCGTCGATGTGTCCGCGATAGTCGCGCCGTCCCAGTCCGCGATGGTTCGCGGAGGAGCAGACCGGGAACGCGATGGAACCCTTGTCGTCGAGCCGACCGGTCTTGCACTGGACGCGCATGAGTCGCTGCCCATCGTCGACGACGAGGTCGTACCGAAGGTTGTCGCCGAACGGTAGGCTGACCGCGTATCCGCTTTCGAGCAGGCGCGACAAGGTTCGTGCGACGCCCAACTCGCCGATCGACTTGGTATTCATGTGGGCCACCCAGAAACTGTAAATATATACAGTTACGAGGCGACCCGGCAACGCTAACCCTTGATCACCGCCGCCATCGCTTTCGCGACGTAATCGATGTTGCGGCTGTTCAGTGCCGCGAGGCAGATGCGCCCGGTGCCGACCGCGTAGATGCCGAATTCGTTGCGCAGGCGCTCGACCTGCGCCGGGTTCAGCCCCGAGTAGGAGAACATCCCGCGCTGGCGCGCGACGAAGGAGAAATCTTCCGTGACGCCGTGCTCGCGCAGCTTGCGCACGAGGTCTTCGCGCATCGCGCGGATGCGCTCGCGCATGCCGGCGAGCTCCTTCTCCCACAGCTGGCGCAGCGCCGGCGTCGACAGCACGGCCGCGACGATCGCGGCGCCGTGCGTGGGCGGGTTCGAGTAGCTGGTGCGGATGACACGCTTGACCTGGCTGATCACGCGGGCGGTCTCGTCGCGATCGGCGGTGACGATCGACAGCGCGCCGACGCGCTCGCCGTACAGCGAGAACGACTTCGAGAACGAGCTCGACACGAAGAAGTCGAGACCCGAAGCGGCGAACTTGCGCAGCGCCAGCGCATCGGCCTCGATGCCCTCGCCGAAGCCCTGGTAGGCCATGTCGAGGAACGCGACCAGTTCGCGCTCGCGCACCGCGGCGACCACCGCATCCCATTGCGCGGCGTCGAGGTCGACGCCGGTCGGGTTGTGGCAGCAGGCGTGCAGCACGACGACCGAGTGCGCCGGCATCGACTTCAGCGCCGCGAGCATCGCGTCGAACTTCACCCCGTGCGTGGCAGGGTCGTAATACGGATAGGCGCGGACTTCGTAGCCCGCGGCCTCGAACAGCGCCCGGTGGTTCTCCCAGCTCGGGTCGCTGATCCAGGCCTGCGCGGCCGGATAGAGCCGGCGCAGGAAATCGGCGCCGATGCGCAGGCCGCCGGTGCCGCCGAGCGCCTCGAAGGTCGCCACGCGTCCGGCCGCGAGCAGCGGCGAGTCGGCGCCGAAGAGCAGCTGCTGCACCGCCTGGTTGTAGGCCGCGAAGCCTTCGATCGGCAGGTAGCCGCGTGCCGGCGCGCTGGTGATGCGCGCCTGCTCGGCTTCACGCACCGCAGCAAGCAGCGGGATGCGCCCGTTGTCGTCGCAATAGACGCCGACGCCGAGGTTCACCTTTCCGGTGCGTGTGTCAGCATTGAAAGCTTCTGTCAGGCCGAGAATGGGATCACGGGGCGCCATCTCGACGGTGGCGAACATCGACTGGCTCATGGCGGTCGGTCAAGTCCTTGATTTGCGGGGATGGGAGCGTCGGGCGACTAGGTGCAATGCACAAATTCCGTGCAGAACACTGGATTTTCGGGGGCGGCGCGGCGATAATTGCGGTTTGTCCGAAAGGCCAGCGAAAGCCTTGCGGTGACACATTTCCATACCCTGCGGGCGACTCGTCGACCGGCCGCCAGATCGGCGAATCCGGTCGTTGCAGCGCACTTGTGCGACGCAACATCACGATCGCGGCAGGCCTTCCGGAACCCGAACGAGTTTAGCACGCCGATCCGCGCCGCCCGACCCACACGATGACCGATCCCGCGCTCGAACGCCCGTCGTTCGCCAGCTTTCCAGGTAGCCCGTTCCAGCTGCACCAGCCGTTCGCCCCGGCCGGCGACCAGCCGGAGGCGATCGCGCGCCTGGTCGAGGGCATCCGCGACGGCCTGAGCTTCCAGACGCTGCTGGGCGCCACCGGTTCGGGCAAGACCTACACGATGGCCCACGTGATCGCCCGCATCGGTCGGCCGGCGCTGGTGCTGGCGCCGAACAAGACGCTGGCCGCGCAGCTGTACGCGGAGATGCGCGAGTTCTTCCCGAACAACGCGGTCGAGTACTTCGTCTCGTATTACGACTACTACCAGCCCGAGGCCTACGTTCCGCAGCGCGACCTGTACATCGAGAAGGACTCGTCGATCAACGAGCACATCGAGCAGATGCGGCTGTCGGCGACCAAGTCGCTGCTCGAGCGGCGCGACACGGTGATCGTCGCGACGGTCTCCTGCATCTACGGCATCGGCAATCCGCGCGACTACCACGAGATGATTCTCGTGCTTCGCACGAAAGACCGGCTGTCGCAGCGCGAGGTGCTGCAGCGGCTGGTGGCCATGCAGTACAAGCGCAACGACGCCGAGTTCGTGCGCGGCACCTTCCGGGTGCGCGGCGACTCGATCGACATCTTCCCGGCCGAGCATGCCGAGCTCGCGGTGCGTGTCGAGCTGTTCGACGACGAGGTCGAGAGCATCCAGCTGTTCGATCCGCTCACCGGGCGCGTGCGCCAGAAGATCCCGCGCTTCACCGTCTACCCGTCGTCGCACTACGTGACGCCGCGCGAGACGGTGATGCGCGCGCTCGGCACGATCCGCGAGGAGCTCGCCGAACGACTGGAGCATTTCCACGGGCAGGGCAAGCTGGTCGAGGCACAGCGGCTCGAGCAGCGCACCCGCTTCGACATGGAAATGCTGCAGGAGCTCGGCTTCTGCAAGGGCATCGAGAACTACACGCGCCACCTGTCGGGAGCACGCCCCGGCGAACCGCCGCCGACGCTGGTCGACTACCTGCCGGCCGACGCGCTGATGTTCATCGACGAGAGCCACGTCACGATCGGCCAGCTGGGGGGCATGTACCGCGGCGACCGCTCGCGCAAGGAGACGCTGGTCGAGTACGGCTTCCGGCTGCCGTCGGCGCTCGACAACCGGCCGCTGCGGTTCGAGGAGTTCGAATCCAAGGTGCGCCAGTGCATCTTCGTGTCGGCCACGCCGGCCGATTACGAGGCGCGGCAATCCGGCCAGGTGGTCGAACAGGTGGTGCGACCCACCGGGCTGGTCGATCCGCAGGTGATCGTTCGTCCGGCCTCGACCCAGGTCGACGACCTGCTGTCTGAGATTCGCGACCGGGTCGAGCGCTCCGAGCGGGTGCTGGTGACCACCCTCACCAAGCGGATGGCCGAAGACCTGACGGATTTCCTCGCCGACCAGGCGGTGAAGGTGCGATACCTGCACTCCGACATCGACACCGTCGAGCGCGTCGAGATCATCCGCGACCTGCGCCTGGGCGTGTTCGACGTGCTGGTCGGGATCAACCTGCTGCGAGAGGGGCTCGATCTCCCGGAAGTGTCGCTGGTGGCGATCCTCGATGCCGACAAGGAAGGATTCCTGCGATCGGAGCGCAGCCTGATCCAGACGATCGGGCGCGCCGCGCGCAACCTCAACGGCTGCGCGATCCTGTACGCCGACCGGGTCACCGATTCGATGCGGCGGGCGATCGGCGAGACCGAGCGGCGGCGCACGAAGCAGATCGCGTTCAACCGCGCGCACGGCATCGTGCCGCGCGGCGTCACCAAGCAGGTGCGCGAGCTGATCGACGGCGTCTACGACGTGCAGCAGGCGCGCCAGGAGTTGCAGGCAGCGCAGCGGCAGACACAGTACGAGACGATGACCGAGAAGGGGATCGCGCGCGAGATCAGGCGCCTGGAGCGCCAGATGTTCGAGCACGCGAAGAACCTGGAGTTCGAGAAGGCCGCGCAGGCGCGCGACCAGCTCGCGGCGCTCAAGGAACGATTTTTCGGATCGGATGGGGGTGGCAATGTGGTTGCGCTGGTGGCCGGAGAGGCTGCGTAGGACCGGCCGGAAAGCGCGCGCGGGCACCCCGATCGAACATTTTGTGACTCAGGCAGATACCGACATGGCAAAACGAGAACCGATTTCGCTGGCGATGAACACCCGTGTGCTCTTCGTGTGCATGGGCAACATCTGCCGATCGCCGATGGCCGAAGGGGTCTTCCGGCACCTGGTCCGGCAGGCCGGGCTGGACGAAGTCGTCCGGGTCGCCTCGGCCGGCACGCACGCGTTCCATGTCGGTGAGCCCCCCGACAAGCGCGCGCAGGCCGCGGTCGCGCGGCGCGGCTACGACATCGCCGACCTGCGCGCCACGAAGGTGAAGGAACGCGACTTCGACGATTTCGACATGGTCCTCGCGATGGACTGGGACAACCTCGCGCAGCTGCAGCAGCTCGCGCCGAAGTCATCGCACCACAAGCTGCAGCTGCTGATGCGCTTCGCCACCGAACACGAGACGGCCACCATCGCCGACCCGTACTACGGCAACGCACAGGGCTTCGAGCAGGCGCTCGACTACATCGAGGACGCCTGCAACGGCCTGCTCGAACTGGCCAAGCGCCGCGCCACGCAGGTTGCGGCAGCCTGAGCGGGCCGCCGGGTCACGCGGCGCCGGCGCCGGCGCCGGCGCCCGCTGGGCCCGCTGCTTCGGTTCGCGCCGGTTCGCGCTGCACAGGGGCCCGAAGCTCGGGCCGGCTGCGCCGGCGGCGGTAAGGGCGTACCCATTGCTGGCGACTCTGTCCGTGCGGAGTGCGGTTTTTTTCAGCTTTGTGCAAAAAGACCACACGCGCTGAATGCCGAGTAAAATAGTCGGAAAATCCGCTATACTTGAGCATGCGAGTCAGGTACTCGTCTTTCCGGACGGAGCCACTATGCGACTGACTACCAAAGGGCGCTTCGCGGTCACCGCGATGATCGACCTGGCCTTGCGCCAGCACCAGGGGCCGGTCACCCTGGCCGGGATCAGCCAGCGTCAGAAGATTTCACTGTCGTACCTCGAACAGCTGTTCGGCAAGCTGCGCCGGCACGAGCTCGTCGAGAGCACGCGCGGCCCGGGCGGCGGCTACACGCTGGCGAGGTCGATGAAGGGCATCACCGTCGCCGACATGATCTTCGCGGTCGACGAGCCGCTCGACGCGACGCAATGCGGCGGCAAGGAGAACTGCCAGGACGAAAACGGCCCGTGCATGACGCACGAGCTTTGGACGAACCTGAACAAGCGGATGATCGAGTACCTCGACTCGGTCACGCTGGCCGACCTGGTCGAGCAGCAGAAGGGGCGCGAGACGCGCGCGCAGCCGAAAGAGATTTCGGTGCTCAAGGAGCACCGCGCGGCACTCGAATTCCCCACCTCCACGCTGCAGCCGATCAAGATCGAAAAGGGCCGCATCACGACGGTCTGACACCGGGAGAACGCGAATGGCCGTGAACCTCACCGAAAGGGCCGCACGCTACGTGGCGCGCTCGATCGAACAGCGGGGCAAGGGAATGGGACTGCGCGTGGGCGTGAAGGCCTCGGGCTGTTCCGGCATGTCGTACCAGCTCGAGTTCGCCGACGCGCGCAACGCCGACGACCTCGAGTTCGAGAGCCACGGCATCAAGGTGTTCATCGACTCGAAGAGCCTGCCCTACCTGCAGGGCATCGAGCTCGATTTCGTCCGCGAAGGGCTCAACGAGGGGTTCAGGTTCAACAACCCCAACGTGAAGGGCACCTGCGGCTGCGGCGAGTCGTTCTCGGCCTAGGCGGCGCGGCGCACCAGCCGCACGACCGCCGCGATCGACGCGAGCGCGCCGACTGCACAGGCCGCGAGCAGCACCAGCCCGGCGCGCGGCCCCGCCGCCTCGACCAGCGCCGACAGCGCGACCGGCGCGGCCGCCGCGGCGAGCATCCCCGGGCCGGCGATCCGTCCCAGCAACTCCGCATAGCCACGGCTGCCGAACACCGCCAGCGGCAGCACGCCGCGCACGATCGTCATCAGGCCGTTGGCACAGCCGTAGAGCATCACGAACAGGGCCGCCGCCCAAGGCTGCGTGGGCAACGCGAGGGCGGCGACGAAAGCCACGGGCATCAGCGCGATCGACGGCAGTGCGACGGCGACCGCACTGAAGCGGCGCTGAAGCGACATCTCGGCCACGCGAGCGACGACCTGCGCAGGGCCCATCAGCGACGCGGTCGAGACGACCACGGCCGTCGCGAAGCCGAAGCCGCCCAGCAGCATCACGAGGTGGGCCCCGATGGCAGAGTTGATGAACGCGTGCAGCGTGAAGCCGAGCGCGATCAGCGCCAGCGCGCGACGCGCGAGGTGCGGCGGCAGCCGCGCGTGCGCGGTGCCCGCCTCGAAGCCTGCGCCGGCACCGACCGGATGGCGGCGTGGGCCGCCGGCGAAGCGCGCGTGCAGCAGCGCGCAGGGCACCAGGTTCACCAGCGCGTAGACCTGCAGGGCGGCGCGCCAGCCCAGCGTCGCGTCGAGCCAGGCGCCGATGGGCCAGAACACGCTCGAGGCGAACCCGCCGAAGAGTGTCACCAGCGAGATCGCGCGGCGCGCGCCGTCGCCGGCCAGCACCGTCAGCGCGGCGAAGGCGCCGTCGTACAGGATCGAGCGCATCGCCAGCCCGATCAGCGTCCAGCCCGCGAACAGGGCCGGCCAGCCCTGCGCCAGCGAAATCACCAGCAGGCCGGCCGCGGCCAGTATCGATGCGAGCATCATCACGCGTCCGGCGCCGTGGCGATCCATCAGCCGGCCGCTCGTGCGCGCGCTCGCGCCGGCCACCAGAAGGCCCCAGGAGAATCCGCCCAGCACCGTGGTCGGGGACAGGCCGAGCCCGTCGGCGATCGAACTGGCGAGGATCGCCGACATGTAATGGGTGGTGCCCCAGCCGACGATCTGGGTCACCCCCAGCGCGGCGATCGCGGCGCCGACCGACCGGGACGACACGCCGGACCGCCGAGGCTTGCGGTGCGAGGTGCTATTCCTCGCGCTTGAGCGCGGGGAACAGCACCACGTCGCGGATGCTCGGGCTGTCGGTGAGCAGCATCACCAGCCGGTCGATGCCGATGCCGCAGCCGCCGGCGGGGGGCATTCCGTACTCGAGCGCGCGGATGTAGTCGGCGTCGAAGTACATGGCTTCGTCGTCGCCCGCGTCCTTGGCCTCGACCTGGCGCAGGAAGCGCTCGGCCTGGTCTTCGGGGTCGTTCAGCTCGGAGAAGCCGTTGGCGATCTCGCGCCCGGTGATGAACAGCTCGAAGCGCTCGGTGATGCCCGGGCGCGCGTCGGAGCCGCGCGCCAGCGGCGAGACCTCGACCGGATAGTCGACGATGTAGGTGGGGTCCCACAGCTGGTGCTCGGCGACCTCCTCGAACAGCGCGAGCTGCAGCGCACCGAGCGCCGCGGACTTCAGCTGCGGGCCGTCGACCTCGGCGCCCAGGCGCGCGAGTTCGGCGCGCAGGAAGGCGGCGTCCTGCAGCTGCGCCAGCGAGTAGCGCGGCGCGTATTTCGCGATGGCTCCGGTGATCGACAGCCGCTCGAAGGGTCGCCCGAGGTCGATCGAACGCCCCTGGTAGTTCACGGTGGTCGAGCCGGTGGCCGCCAGCGCGGCGTCGCGGATCACCTGCTCGGTGAAATCCATCACCCAGCGGTAGTCGGTGTAGGCCGCGTAGAACTCGAGCATCGTGAACTCGGGGTTGTGCCGCGGGCTGATGCCTTCGTTGCGGAAGTTGCGGTTGACCTCGTAGACGCGCTCGAAGCCGCCGACGATCAGCCGCTTCAGGTAAAGCTCGGGCGCGACCCGCAGGAACATCTGCTGGTCGAGCGCGTTGTGGTGCGTGACGAACGGGCGCGCGGCGGCGCCGCCGGGAATCGGGTGCAGCATCGGCGTCTCGACTTCGAGGAAGCCGTGCGAGCTCATGAAGCTGCGCATCGCGCCGATCATGCGGCTGCGCGCGATGAAGGTATCGCGGGTCTCACCGGTGACGATCAGGTCGACGTAGCGCTGGCGATAGCGCAACTCGGGGTCGGCGATGCCGTGGAACTTGTCGGGCAGCGGCCGCAGCGACTTCGCCAGCAGGCGCACGCCGGTGCAGCGCACCGACAGCTCGCCCTTCATCGTCTTGAACAGCACCCCCTCGCAGGCGAGGATGTCGCCGAGGTCCCAGTGCTTGAACGCGGCGTGCGCGTCGGCACCCACGCCTTCGTCGTTCAGGTACAGCTGCACCCGGCCGGTGGCGTCCTGCAGCGTGGCGAAGCTCGCCTTGCCCTGGACCCGCTTGAGCATGATGCGCCCGGCGAGTGTGACCACGACGCGCTCGGCCTCGAGCTGCTCGCGCGTCTTGAAGCCGTAGTGCTCGGCGATCGCGGCGGCCCTGTGCGACGGGCTGAAGTCGTTGGGGTAGGCGACGCCGTCCTCGCGCAGCCGCGCCAGCTTGGCGCGTCGCTCGGCGACGATCGCGTTGTCGTCGCGGTGGACGAGTTCGGCGGCGGTTTCGTGTTGTCCGGAACTGTCGCTCACGGCTCAGACTCCCTGTTTGAGGCTGGCGACGATGAACTCGTCGAGGTCGCCGTCGAGTACCGCACGCGTGTTGCTGATCTCGACGTTGGTGCGCAGGTCCTTGATGCGCGACTGGTCGAGCACGTACGAGCGGATCTGGTGTCCCCAGCCGATGTCGGTCTTGCCGGCCTCGACCTTGTCCTGCTCGGCCTGGCGCTTGCGCAGCTCGAGCTCGTAGAGGCGCGCACGCAGCATGCTCATCGCCTCGTCGCGGTTGCGGTGCTGCGAGCGGTCGTTCTGGCACTGCACGACGATGCCGGTCGGGTTGTGCGTGATGCGCACCGCCGATTCGGTCTTGTTCACGTGCTGGCCGCCGGCGCCCGAGGCCCGGTAGACGTCGATACGCAGGTCGGCCGGGTTGATCTCGACCTCGATCGAGTCGTCGACCTTCGGGTAGACGAAGACCGACGCGAACGAGGTGTGGCGCCCGCCGCTGGAGTCGAACGGCGACTTGCGCACCAGCCGGTGGATGCCGGTCTCGGTGCGCAGGTAGCCGTACGCGTATTCGCCGTCGACGCGCACCGTCGCCCCCTTGATGCCGGCGACGTCGCCCGGCGATTCCTCGAGGATCTCGGTGCCGAAACCCTTGCGCTCGCAGTAGCGCAGGTACTGTCGCAGCAGCATCGCGGCCCAGTCCTGCGCCTCGGTGCCGCCGGCGCCGGCCTGGATCTCCATGAAGCAGGGGTTGGGGTCGGCCGGGTTGGCGAACATGCGCCTGAATTCGAGGTCGGCGACCTGCGACTCGATCGCCTGCGTGTCGGCCTCCACCGCGACCAGCGTGTCGTCGTCGCTTTCGGCCGAGGCCATCGCGAACAGTTCGGCGACGTCGGCCAGCCCGGTGTCGATCGCGCCGATGCGCTCGACCACGCCTTCGAGCGCCTTCTTCTCGCGGCCGAGCTCCTGCGCGTGTTTCGCGTCGTTCCAGATGTCGGGAGTTTCGAGCTCCCGGTTGATCACTTCGAGACGGAGTTTTTTCGTCTCGTAGTCAAAGATACCCCCGGAGCTCGCCGACGCGCCGGCGAAGGTCGTCGATCAGCGATTCGAGTTGGTTCAGGCGCTCGGCTTCCATGGGGACGGTGATCCTTCGGTCAAACCGCGCATTATACGGGGCGCCCGATGTCGCCGGCGCTTCGTATCAGGCCGGCGGTGCGGCACCCGGCAGCGGTTCGACCGCCTCGACCACCAGGCGCACGCCGGCCAGCCCCTGATATTCGTCGCGGATCAGCCGGTAGGCGATGCGCGCCGCCGAAGGCAGCGGCTCGACGCGGCCGAACGCGATCGCATCGAGCGGCCGCGCCGCGCCGGCGCGCAGCTGCGCACGCAGGTGGCGCCCGGCGACGATCGACTGGCGCGCCACCGCGAACTCGCCGCAGAACAGCGGCGGTGCGAAACCCTGTCCCCATGCCTCGGCCTCGATCGCATCGACCAGCGGCAGGTCGATCTCGACGGCGGCCAGCGGCCCGTCGGTCGCGAGCGAGGCCGAAAAACACGACGGATCGGCGAATTCGCCGACCGCCCGCTCGAGCAGCGCCGAGAAGTCGTCGAGCCGCGCGGCGCGCAGCGTCAGGCCCGCGGCCATCGCGTGGCCGCCAAAGCGCAGCAGCAGGCCGGGCGCGAGCTTGTCGACCCGATCGAGCACGTCGCGCAGGTGCACGCCGGCGATCGAACGTCCCGAGCCGCGCAGCAGCGACGGGTCGGACGACGAGGCCGCCAGCGCGAAGACGGGCCGGTTCACGCGCTCCTTCACGCGACTGGCGACCAGGCCGATGAGTCCTTCGTGCCAGCCCTCGCGATGCAGCACCACCGACTTGCGGTCCGCGCCGAGGCCGGGCAGGGCGTCGAGCGCCTCGATCGCCTGTTCGCGCATCGCCGTCTCGATGCCGCGGCGCTCGCGGTTCATCGCATCGAGTGCGGCGGCGAGTTCGGCGGCGCGCGCCCCGTCGTCGGCGAGCAGGCATTCGATGCCGATCGAGATGTCGGCGAGGCGACCGGCGGCGTTCACCCGCGGACCGACCGCGAAGCCGAGATCGGAGGTGCCCACGCGCCGCTCGTCGCGGCCGGCCACCCGCAGAAGCGCGCGCACGCCGGCACAGGCAGCGCCGGCGCGGATGCGTTGCAGGCCCGCAGCGACCAGCAGCCGGTTGTTCGCGTCGAGTCGCACCAGGTCGGCCACGGTGCCCAGCGCGACCAGGTCGAGCAGTCGCTGCAGCGGCGTCCGCGCGGCCGCGCAGGACGGGTCGCGGCGGCGCCATTGCGCGCGCAGCGCGAGCAGCAGGTAGAACATCACGCCGACGCCGGCCAGGTGCTTGCTGGGGAAGGCACAGCCCGGCTGGTTCGGGTCGACGATCGCCTCGGCCGGCGGCAGCGTCGCGCCGGGCAGGTGATGGTCGGTGACGATGACGCGCATGCCGGCGGCATGGGCCGCCGCGACGCCGTCGTGGCTGGCGATGCCGGCATCCACGGTGAGCAGCCAGTCCGGGCGGCCCAGGCGCGGATGGCGTGCCGCGAGCGCCACCACCGGAGGCGTGAGGCCGTAGCCGTGCTCGAAGCGGTTCGGCACGATGAAATCGACCTGTCCCGGCGCGGCGCCGAGCGCCCTCAGGCCGCGGATCGCCACCGCGCAGGCGGTCGCGCCGTCGCAGTCGTAGTCGGCGACCACGCAGATCCGCTCGCCGCGCTCGATCGCATCGGCGAGCAGGCTCGCCGCGTGGTCCAGGCCCTTCATCGAGTCGGGCGCGGCCAGGGCTGCGAGATCGCGCGACAGAGCCTGTGCGTCCTCGACACCGCGGGCGGCGAGCAGCCGCGCCATCACCGGATGCAGGCCGGCGGCCAGCAACCGTCCGAGCGCCGCCTCCGGCACCTCGCGGACGACGATCACGCGTCCTCGCGCAGCAGCGCCGCCAGCGCGAGTCGGCGCCACGGCTTCCACCGATCGGCGGGCAGGCCGAGCAGCTCGATCGTGCTGCGCTCGCCGGTGAGCACCAGCCGCATGCCGCCGGCGGCCAGCCGGGGGGCGGCAGCCAGTAGCGACTCGAACCAGTGATCGAAGGCCCGCCAGGCCTGCACCCAGCCGTCAGTGTCGCCGTCGCCGACCGGCTGGCGCCAGAAGTCGGGTGCGAGCAGCAGCGTGCCCGCATCCGCGAGCGCGTCGGCGTCGGCCGCGAGCGGTCGCGAGTCGATGCCGGCGCGCCGCGCCAGGCCCGCGACGACTTCGTCGGCCGCCAGCACGCGCCCGAAGGGACGTGCAGCGGGACGGCTCGCGCGGCCCTCGAGCCACAAGCCGTTGACCAGGAGCTGCCCGGCACCCTCGCGCGCGAGGTTCAGCGGATGCTCGAACCAGCTCATCTGCACCAGGTTGGCGAGTTGTCGCCAGCGACGCGCCGCCGCACCGCTCGGCAGGTAGGCATCGACGTTGCGGCCGACGGCCATTCGGGCGCTGCGGGCCCGCAGTTGCGCGAGCGCCGCGAGGTCGTCGGATGCGCGATCCGCGCCGACGGCCTCGAGCCGCCAGAGCCCCGGATCGAGCGCGCGCACGCGCAAGCCTTCGTCGGCGAGCACCGCGTTGGCGCTGTCGACGAAGCGCTCGGCTTCCTCGGGGCCGAGCCCGAGGCACTCGGGCGGCGCGAGCACCAGGTGGTCCAATGCGAGGTGCAGGTGCACCGGGCGCACCAGCAACTCGGGGCCGGCAACGTCGTCGACGGCCGGCAGCGCGCACGCGGCGACCGGGCCATCGACGGCGAAGCGTTCGCGCAGCCAGGCTTCGTGCGGCAGCTCCTCGGGCACCAGCGCGGTTTGCCGGCTGCGCCCGACGATGCGCGCGCGCCGGATCGTGCGGGCGAGCGCGCCATTTGCGGCGAGCGCGGGGGTGCCGGCGCCGTTTCCGGGATCGTCGCCCGGCGTGGCCGGGCGCGGGCGGGCGAGCGCCGCGGCGCACAGGATCGTCGTGGTCACCGGTGGATTCTATGGCAAACTGCCGCGGTCCCAGATGCCATTGCCCTACGAACTCTTCATCGGCCTTCGCTACACGCGCGCCAGCAGGCGCGCGGGTGGGCGCAACGGCTTCATCTCGTTCATTTCGGCGCTGTCGGTCGCGGGCATCGCGCTCGGGGTGGCCGCGCTGATCACCGTGTTGTCGGTGATGAACGGCTTCCAGAAAGAGGTGCGCGACCGGATGCTGTCGGTGCTCGCGCACATCGAGGTGCTGGCCGGCCGCGCGCCGATGACCGACTGGCAGTCGGTGCTGGCGCAGGCGCGGCGCAATCCGGCCGTCATCGGCGGTGCGCCTTACGTCGCCGGGCAGGCGATGCTCACCCACGAGGGCAGCGTGCGCGGCGTGCTGGTGCGGGGCATCGACCCGGCGCTCGAGCCGCAGGTAGCCGATTTCGCGCGCAAGATGCTGCGCGGCAACCTCGCCGACCTGCGCCCGGGCGAATTCGGCGTGGCGATCGGCAGCGAACTCGCCGACCAGCTGCTGCTCGACGTCGGCTCGAAGCTCACGCTGATCGCGCCGCAGGGCACGGCGACGCCCGCCGGGCTGGTTCCGCGACTGCGCCAGCTCACCGTCGTCGCGGTGTTCAGGGCGGGGCACTACGAATACGATTCGAGCCTGCTGCTCATGAACATCGAGGACGCAGCGAAACTGTTCCGGGTCGAAGGGGTGAGCGGCGTGAGGCTGAAGACGCGTGACATGCTCGCGGCGCCCGAGGTCGCCAACGAACTGGCTCGCACGATGAGCGGCGACCTGATGATCCGCGACTGGTCGGCCGAGAACCGCAACTGGTTCGCCGCGGTGCAGATCGAGAAGCGGATGATGTTCATCATCCTCACGCTGATCATGGCGGTCGCGGCGTTCAACCTGGTCTCGATGCTGGTGATGACGGTGACCGACAAGCAGTCCGACATCGCGATCCTGCGCACCCTCGGCGCCACACCGGCGAGCATCATGCGGATCTTCGTCGTGCAGGGTGCCTCGGTGGGGCTGCTCGGTACCGTGCTCGGCGTCGTGCTCGGTGTGCTGCTCGCGCTGAACATCGGCCCGGCCACCGCGTGGGTCGAATCGGTGTTCGGTTTCCAGGTACTGCCCAAGGGCATCTATTTCATCAACTACCTGCCCAGCGACCTGCGGCTGCCCGACGTGGTGGCGATCGGCGGCACCGCCTGCGTGCTGGCGCTCGGCTCGACGCTGTACCCGAGCTGGCGTGCGTCGCGCGTGCGGCCGGCCGAAGCGCTGCGCTACGAATGAGCGGCGAATCCCGGCACGGTGCCCCGGGCGCGCAGGCGGCGGCCGCGGACACTTTGCACGCCGCCGTGATGTCCGGCCGCGGCCTGCGCAAGATCTTCGGCAGCGGCGCGCTGGCGGTGCCGGTGCTGCACGGCGTGGACATCGAGGTCGGCGCTGGCGAGCGCGTGGCGATCATGGGCGCTTCGGGCTCGGGCAAGAGCACGCTGCTGCACCTGCTGGGCGGCCTGGACGAACCCACCGGCGGCGAGGTGCTCTGGCAGTCGCAGCCGATCGCCGGCCTCTCGCAGGCCGAGCTGGGCGCGCGACGCAACCGACTGCTCGGCTTCGTCTACCAGTTTCACCACCTGCTGCCCGAATTCAGCGCGCTCGACAACGTCGCGATGCCGTTGCGTATCCGGCGCGTCGCCGCGCCCGAGGCGCGACGCCTGGCGGCGGAGATGCTGAAGCGCGTCGGGCTCGGCGCGCGGCTCGACCACCCGCCCGGGCAATTGTCGGGCGGCGAGCGCCAGCGGGTCGCGCTGGCGCGCGCGCTGGTGACCGAGCCGCGCTGCGTGCTGGCCGACGAACCGACCGGCAACCTCGACAGCGCGACCGCCGCGCAGGTGTATGCGCTGATGGAGGGGCTGTCGCGCGAGTTCGGCATCGCCTTCGTCATCGTCACGCACGATCGCGACCTCGCGGCGCGTGCCGACCGGGTACTGCAGTTGCGCGACGGCCGCATCCTGGCGGACGATCGGGCTCGATGAGCCTTTCTGCGGCATCCGGTATCAGGAGACGAACGTGAGCCGATCCCCGAAGCACCCGCTGCGTTTCTTCCTCGCGGCCTTCGCCGCGCTGTCGATGGCCGCCGGTGCGGCCGCGCAGGGTGCCGATCCGGCCTGGCCGAGCCGCCCGGTGAAGGTCGTGATCCCCTATGGCTCGGGGTCTTCTCCGGACGTGTTCGCGCGCATCGTCGGCGAGCGGCTGCAGCAGCGACTCGGCCAGCCGGTGCTGGTCGAGAACCGCGCAGGCGCAGGCGGCAACCTCGGCACTGCCGCGGTCGCCAAGGCACCGGGCGACGGCTACACCTTCGTGGTCAGTACGAACGGTCCGCTGGTCTACAACACGGTGCTCTACGCGAAACTGCCGTACGACCCCTTCGTCGACCTGCGCCCGGTGGTGCTGGGCGGCGGCCAGGCCAACGTCTGCGCGGTGCGTGCCGATTCCGGCATCACCTCGCTGAAGGGGTTGGTCGACGCGATGAAGGCCAATCCGGGCAAGTTCAATTTCTCGTCGATCGGCGTGGGCAGCCTCTCGCACCTGGGCATCGAGTTGCTGAAGGCAAGAACCGGCACCTTCGCCGTGCACATTCCGTATCCGTCGTCGCCGCAGGCGATCATGTCGATCCTGCAGGGGGACGTGCAGTTCGCCTGCGTGCCCGCGGTGGCGGTGATGCCGCAGGTGAAGGCGGGCAAGCTGCGGGCGCTCGCCGTGTCCACCGCCAGGCGCAGTGCACTGATGCCGGACATCCCGACGATGAAGGAAGCGGGGCTGCCCGAGATCGAGAGCATGGCCTGGATGGCGTTCATGGCGCCGGCTTCCACGCCGACGCCGATCGTCGAGCGGATGAACCGCGAGATCAACGCAGTGCTGGCGATGCCCGAGGTGCGCGAGAAGCTGCACGCGCAGTACATGGAGCCGATCGGCGGCTCGACCGACGACCTGCGCAGGTTCATGCTGAAGGAGCGCGAGGTGATGACGCCCGTCATCCGGCGCAGCGGCGCGACGATCGACTGAGGTTCGCGTCGTACGCGCGCGGGCGGCCGCTCGCGTGGCCACGGGGCCCACGACGATGCTGATCGACACGCATTGCCATCTCGATGCCTGCGAGTACGACGCGGATCGCGACGCGGTGCGCGAGCGCGCGTTCGCCGCGGGCGTGGCGGCGATCGTGGTGCCCGCGGTCGAGGTGGCGAACTTCGGCGCGGTACGCGCGCTGGCCGCGGGCGATCCGCGAATCGGCTACGCGCTGGGCATCCATCCGCTGTATGTCGATCGGGCGGGCGAGGGCGATCTCGCGCGCCTGCGCGACGCGGTCGAGGCCTCGCTCGACGATCCGGCGTTTCTCGCGATCGGCGAGATCGGCCTCGATTTCTTCGAGCCGGGCCAGGATCGGGCGCGCCAGGAGCACTACTTTCGCTTCCAGCTGGAGCTTGCGCGCGAGTTCGGTTTACCGGTGCTGATGCACGTGCGGCGCTCGCAGGACACGATCCTGAAGCACCTGCGCAGCGTGCGGCCGCCCGGAGGGATCGCGCATGCGTTCAACGGCAGCCTGCAGCAGGCGGCGCAGTACCTCGGGCTGGGCATGGTGCTGGGTTTCGGCGGCGCGATGACCTTCGACCGGGCGCTGCAGTTGCGTCGTCTGGTGCGCGAGCTGCCCCCCGAGGCGCACGTCCTCGAGACCGACGCGCCGGACATTCCGCCGGCGTGGATCGCGCGACGCCGCAACGAGCCTGCGCAGCTGGCGCGGATCGCGCAGGAGTTCGCCGACCTGCGCGGCGAGCCGCCCGGACTGGTCGCCGAGCGCACGGCCGCCAATGCCGGTCGCGCGATACCGCGGCTGTCCGCGCTATTGGCGCGGCTGGCCTGATCGCGTCAGCTCCCTTCGGACAAAGTGGCCTAGCACGTCCGTCCAATGGGCGAACGCGATGCGGCTGCCTAGCATCGGCGAATGCCATCGATCGGCGTGCTCGTCGGCTCCGTGCCCCTGGCCACGGCCATCGTGCTCGCGGCCCTGCTGGTGCATCGTCTGCCCGCGCTGCCCGGGCCGACCGTCGCGCTGAGCTTGCTCGGCACGGGCGTCGTCATCCTCGGCGCGGCGTCGCGCCGCCGGTCGCATCACGGATGGCGGTGGCTGGCAGTGGCCCTGGCCGCTGCCGGCTGGACCCTGCAGGTCGCCGAGCGCGCACTCGACGAGCGCCTGCTGCCCGGGCAGGAAGGACGCGATTTCGTCGTCGTCGGCCGCGTCGCGTCGATGCCGATCGAGGCAGAGCGCGGCACACGGTTCGCGTTCGACATCGAGCGTTGCCTGCAGGCGGCCGCGCCGTGCCCGGAGCGCCGGCGCGTGCGCTTGAGCTGGCAGGGATTCGGCCCTGCGGGCGACGCCGGCGACGCGAGTCGCTCGGCACCGCCGGCGAGCCCGGCCCCCGGCGAGCGCTGGCAGCTGAACGTGCGGCTCAAGCGCCCGCATGCGCTGCACAACCCCGGCGTCTTCGACGCCGAGTTGCGCGCGCTCGAGGAAGGCATCGCAGCCAACGGCAACGTGCGCTCGTCGCGGCGCCTGGCGCTGCCGAACCAGCGGCTCGACGAAGGGCCCACTGTCGCCACCGTCTTCGAAGTCGCGCGAATGCGCCTGCGCGCCGCGATGCGCGAAGCGCTCGCCGGAGCGCGCGAGGACGCCGCCGGCGTGCTGGTCGCGCTGGTGGTCGGCGACCAGGCGGCGATCCCGGGCCGCTGGTGGGAGATCTTCAACAAGACCGGCATCGGCCATCTGATGAGCATTTCCGGCTTGCACATCACGATGCTCGCCGGGTTGTCGGTGCTGTTCGCGCGGCGGGTGCTGCGTACCCGGCTGGCCGCGCGCAGCGGCGTGCTGTTGCGCTGGCCCGCGCATCGCATCGCCTGGCTGTTCGGTGTGGCGACCGCGTTCCTCTACGCTGGCCTCGCGGGCTGGGGCATCCCGGCGCAGCGCACCTGCTGGATGTTGATGGTGGCGGGCGTGTCGCTGGCGGCGGGGCGCTCGCGCTCGATGCTGCACGTGCTCGCGCTGGCGGCCGGCGTGGTCACGGTGCTCGATCCGTGGGCGCCGCTGGCGGCCGGGTTCTGGCTGTCGTTCGCCGCAGTCGGCGCGATCACGCTGCACGGCTCGGCGCGCACCGCGAGGGCGGCACGGCCGTCGGGCTGGCGGCCGCGTGCGCAAGCGATGCTGCACGAGGCGGTGCGCACGCAATGGGCCGCAACGCTGGCGCTCGTGCCGCTCGGCGCGCTGTTCTTCTCCTCGGTGTCGCTGGTCGGGCCGATCGCCAATGCGTTCGCGATCCCGCTGGTCTCGGCGCTGATCACGCCGCTGGCGATGCTCGGTGCTGCCTGCCTTCCGTGGGCACCTGCGGCGGGCTCGGTGCTGCTGTCACTCGCCACGCTCGCCACCGGCGCGATGCTCGACCTGCTCGAGCCGCTGGCCGCGTCGCGGCTATCGATCCTGGTGCTGGCCCAGCCCGACGAACCGGCGATGCTGTTCGCGGCGGCCGCAGTGGCGCTGCTGCTGTGGCCGGTGCCGGTGCCGGCGCGCCCCGCAGCGTTCGCGGGCCTGCTGCCGCTGCTGACGCCAGGGGGAGAACTGCCGCCCGACGGCGCCTTGCGGGTCACTGCATTCGACGTCGGGCAGGGGATGGCAGTGCTGGTCGAGACGCCGCAACGGCGCCTGCTCTATGACGCCGGTCCCCGGTACGGCGGCGACTCCGAAGCCGCCGCGCGGGTGATCGTCCCGTGGCTGCGCGCCCGCGGGATCGACCGGCTCGACGCTCTGGTCGTCTCGCACCTCGATTCGGATCATTCGGGCGGGCTGCCGACGCTGTTGCGCAACCTGCGCATCGACTGGCTCGCGGGTTCGCTGCCCATCGAACATCCGGCGCGCGAGGCGGGGCGTCCGTTCCACGACTGCAGGCGCGGACAGGCCTGGCAGTGGGGCGAGGTTGCTTTCGAAGTGCTGCACCCGGGACCCGACGCGGCGCGCGGTGCGAAGTCGCCGACCAACGCGTCGAGCTGCGTGCTGCGAATCGTCGCTCCCGCGGCGCGCGTGCTGCTCACCGGCGACATCGAGGCGGCGCAGGAGCGGGCGCTGGTGGCCGCCTACGGGGCCGCAGCGCTGCGCTCGGATCTCATGCTCGCCCCGCACCACGGCAGCGGCACGTCGTCGAGCGCGGAATTCCTCGCTGCGGTGGCGCCCGCGCACGCGATCGCGCAGCTCGGCTACCGCAATCGCTTCGGGCACCCGGCCGCGCGCGTGGATGCGCGGTATCGCGAGGCCGGCATCGCGCTGCTGCGCAGCGACCGCGACGGCGCGATCACGCTCACCTATGCGCGGGAGCAGGCGCCGCGGCTGCAGCGCTCGCGCATCGACGATCGCCGCTACTGGCGGGTGCGGCTGCCCGACGACCTGGTTGCAACCCCAGCCGATCAGCCGACCAGGGCGTGTTCACACTACTGCGCCGTCCAGCCGCCGTCCATCGCCCAGGCCACCCCGCGCACCTGGTCGGCTGCCGGCGAGCACAGGAACACCGCGAGCTCGCCGAGCTGTTCGGTCGTGACGAACTCCTGCGAGGGCTGCTTCTCCGACACCAGCGCGATCTTCGCCTGTTCGACCGTCTGCCCTGCTTGGGCCGCACGCGCGTCGATCTGCCTCTGCACCAGCGGGGTCAGCACCCAACCCGGGCAGATCGCATTGCAGGTGATTCCGGTGCGCGCGTTTTCGAGCGCGACCACCTTCGTGAGCCCGACGATGCCGTGCTTGGCCGCCACGTAGGCCGACTTCTCGACCGACGCGACCAGCCCGTGAGCGGAGGCGATGTTGACGATGCGCCCCCAGTTGCGTTGCTGCATTGCCGGCAGCGCGCAGCGCGTGGCATGGAAGGCCGCCGACAGGTTGATCGCGATCACCGCATCCCAGCGATCCGTGGGGAAGCGCTCGACCCGCGCGACGTGCTGGATACCCGCGTTGTTCACCAGGATGTCGACCGCAGCGCCGCGCGCCGCGAGGCGCGCGAACATCGCCTCGATCTCGGTCGGCTTCGAGAGATCGGCGCCTTCGTAGCTCACTTCGACGCCGAACTCCGAGGCGAGTCCGGCACGCAAGCGCTCGATCTCCGCGGGGTCGCCGAAACCGTTGAGCACCAGGTTCGCGCGCTGGCGCGCCAGCGCCCGGGCGATGCCCAGCCCGATGCCGCTGGTCGAACCGGTGACGAGCGCGAGCTTGCCTGTCAGCATGATCCCTCCCTGTACAATTTCCTCGGAATTGTAGCGACTCGGCACACACCTCACCGAAGCGGTTGCCCTCGATGCTCGAACCCCGATTGCGCCACGTCACCTGCGCCAGCCCGAAGGGCCTGCATCGGCTCGCCTACTGGGAGTGGCTGCCGCCGGCCGCGACGCCCGGCAACGCGCCCACCGTGGTCTGCGTGCACGGCCTCACGCGCAACGGGCGCGACTTCGACGCGCTCGCCGCGCGGCTGTCGCAGCGCTGGCGGGTCGTGTGCCCCGACATGGTCGGGCGCGGCCGCTCCGACCGGGCTTCCGACCCGCAGCTGTACTCACTGCCGCAATACATCGCCGACTGCGTCACGCTCGTGGCGCGTCTCGACGTCGAGCGGGTGGCCTGGGTCGGCACGTCGATGGGCGGACTGATCGGCATGCTGCTCGCCGCGATGCCGGACACGCCGATCGGACGCCTGGTGCTCAACGACATCGGGCCCGAGATCGACGCAGCCGGCCGCACGCGCATCGGCGGCTACGTCGGCCAGGATCCGCAGTTCGCCTCCGAGGCCGAGGGCGTGGCGGCGTTGCGCGAGCTGATGCGCGACTTCGGCCCGCACACCGACGACCAGTTCCGCCTGCTCACGCGCCACTACCTGGTACCGCGCGGCACCGGCTTCACCTTCGCCTACGACCCGGCGATCGCGGTGGCGTTTCGCGAGCAGCAGGCAGCGCCCGTTCTCGACCTCTGGCCGTTCTACGACGCGATCCGCTGCCCGACGCTGGTCACGCGCGGCGCGCAGTCCGACATCCTGTCGGCGGCGACTGCCGAAGCGATGGCTCGGCGTGGGCCGAAGGCGCAGCGCGTCGCATTCGAAGGCGTCGGCCACGCGCCGACGCTCATCGCCGCCGACCAGGTCGATGCGGTCGAACGTTTCCTGTCGGAGGAACTGCAATGACGATCCAGCGGCTGCACGTCGGTGCGCGCATGTCCGAGGCGGTGATCCACAACGGCGTGGTCTACCTGGCCGGGCAGGTCGCCGAAGATCCGGCGCTCGACGTCGGCGGGCAGACGCGCCAGGTGCTCGCCGCGATCGACCGCCTGCTCGCCGAGGCCGGCAGCGATCGCACCCGCATCTTGCAGGCACAGGTCTTCCTGGCCGACATCGGCGATTTTGCGGCGATGAACGCGGTCTGGGACGCCTGGGTGCCGGCGGGGCACACGCCGGCGCGCGCCACGGTCGAGGCGCGGCTGGCCGCGCCTCAGTACCGGGTCGAGATCAAGGTCATCGCCGCGCAGGCCTGATGCGGCGCGCCACCTTGCGGGAGCGGTGACGGGTCAGCGCCAGCCGGTGCGGTCGATGATCTTCGAGGCTGCGACCTGCGCGCGCCCGATCGAGGCGATCGGCAGCGTGTCGGCCTTGAAGGGTCCCAGCGATTCGAGTTCGCGGTTGTGCAGCTTCACCGTGCGCACGACCGGCCACTCGTTGTTGCCGTCGGCCAGATAGGCCTGCGCCGCGTCGCTGGCCAGGTATTCGATGAAGCGCACCGCGTTCTCGCGATGCGGTGCGTGCCGCGCCAGCGCTGCGCCCGAGACGTTGACGTGGGTGCCGAAGCTCTTCTGGTTCGGCCAGACGACGCCGATGCGCTCGACCACTTCGCGGTCGGCCGGCTTGTCCGAGCGCATCAGCCGCACCAGGTAGTAGGTGTTGGTCAGCGCCACCCCGCATTCGCCGGTGGCCACGGCGCGGATCTGGTCGGTGTCGCCGCCGCGGGGCTTGCGCGCGAAGTTCGCCACGACGCCGCTCGCCCACTGTTCGGCCTTCGCCTCGCCCAGGTGCTCGGACATCGCGCCGATCAGCGACAACATGTAGGGGTGCGCGCCCGAGCGGGTGCAGACCTTGCCTTTCAGTTCGGGGCGCGCCAGGTCTTCGTAGTTCTGTACCAGCGCGACATCGACCTTCGCCTTGTTGTAGACGAGCACGCGCGCGCGCGTCGAGATGCCGAACCATTCGCTGCCCTTGCCGTCGTCCTTGCCGCGCAGTGCGGCCGGAATCCGTGCCGCCAGCAGCGGCGACTTCAGCGGCTGGAACATGCCCTCGATCTGCGCCTTCCACAACCGTGCCGCGTCGACCAGCAGGATCACGTCGGCGGGGCTGTTGGCGCCTTCGTTGCGCAAGCGCTCGAGGATCGCCTCGTCGCCGGCCTCGATGCGGTTGATCCTGATGCCGGTCTGCTTCGTGAACTCGGCGTACAGGTTCTCGTCGGTCTGGTAGTGGCGGGCCGAATACAGGTTGAGCACCTTGTCCTGTGCCTGCGCAGGCGTGGCGGCGAGGGCGGCGCCGAGCGCCAGGGCGGCGGCGAGAGCGGGGAGCTTCGGTTGGAGCATTGCGGCGATCTTTCGGGGTCGGTAGGGAACGAGGAGGGGAGCGATCAATCGAAACGAGACACAATCTCAATAGTCATGACATTTAAATGGGAATGGCTATCATTTGTCAAGCGCGGGCTACGATACGGCTCGACGCCCGGCAGGGCGCATCGACGCACGGGATACGACGATGAAGGCTCTGGTGGTGGGCGCCGACCGGCTCGGCAACATTCCGCAGGTGCTGACCGAATACGGCATCTCGATCATGCGTCACGTTTCAGGACGCGATCCGTCGGCGCAGCGCGCCGACCGCTCCGTGCCGGCCGGTGCCGAGCTGCTGATCCTGTTCACCGACTTCCTGGGCCACAACGTGATGCGCGGCTATCGCGACGCGGCACGTCGCCAGGGGCTTCCGGTGCTCGCGTGCCGGCGCTCGACCTGCAGCCTGCGCGGCGCCATCGAGTCGTGCTCGTGCTGCCCGCACCGGCGCGACTGTTCCCGTCAGAAGGGATAGCCGGCAGGCACTGCGGCCTCGGGCGCGCCGATGCGCCGGGCGCCGTCGAAGCGCCTCATCCAGTAGCGGCTGTCGATCTGCTCGATGCGAACCTGCCCGCCGCGCGAGGATACCTGTACTGCACGCCGAGCAAGGCCAAAGAGCGGATGACCAGTTCGGTGCCGGCACGCGTGGCTTCGCGCGCACCTTCGCGCGCACGCTCGGCCCCTGGTCGTAGAATGCGCGCAGGGACGAGGCCGCAACAGACGGAATGGAGGAGTCGGAATGGGTGCTGGCGACGCTATCGGGGCGGGCACGCTGCGCGAGTTTCACGCGCGCTCGATCGCCGATCGGGAGGGTTTCTGGCGCGACCAGGCCGCGCTGATCGACTGGCACGCGCCGTTCGAGCGCGTGCTCGATTACTCGAAGCCGCCCTTCACGCGCTGGTACGTCGGCGGGCGCACCAACCTCTGCCACAACGCGGTCGACCGGCACCTGGCGGCCCGGCGCGACCAGCCGGCGCTGATCTACGTGTCGACCGAGACCGACACCGAGCGCGTCTTCACCTTCGGCGAGCTGCATCGCGAGGTGGTGCGGATGGCCGCGATCATGCGCGAACTGGGCGTGCGCCGCGGCGACCGGGTGCTGATCTACATGCCGATGATCCCCGAGGCGACCTTCGCGATGCTCGCCTGCGCGCGTCTCGGCGCGATCCATTCGGTGGTGTTCGGAGGCTTCGCCTCCCACAGCCTGGCCAGCCGCATCGACGACGCAAGCCCGGTGCTGATCGTCAGCGCCGACGCCGGCTCGCGCGCCGGCAAGGTCGTGCCGTACAAGCCGCTGCTCGATACGGCGATCGGGATGGCGCGCAACAAGCCGGCGAACGTGCTGATGGTCGATCGCGGCCTCGCGCCGTTCGAGCGCATGGCCGGGCGCGACCGCGACTACGCGGTGCTGCGCGAGCGGCACCTCGAAGCCGAAGTGCCGGTCGAGTGGCTCGAATCGAACGAGGTGAGCTATACGCTGTACACCTCGGGCACCACCGGGGTGCCCAAGGGCGTGCAGCGCGACGTCGGCGGCTACGCGGTCGCGCTGGCCGCGTCGATGAAGTACATCTTCTGCGGCAACGCCGGGGAGACCTACTTCTCGACCAGCGACATCGGCTGGGTGGTCGGTCATTCGTACATCGTCTACGGGCCGCTGATCGCCGGCATGGCCACGATCATGTACGAGGGCACGCCGCTGCGCCCGGATGCCGGCATCCTCTGGAAGCTGGTCGAGAAGCACCGCGTCACCGTGATGTTCTCGGCACCCACCGCGATCCGCGTGCTGAAGAAGCAGGATCCGTCCTGGCTCAGCCGCTACGACCTGTCGTCGCTGCGCACGCTGTTCCTGGCCGGCGAGCCGCTGGACGAGCCCACCGCGCGCTGGATCGGCGAGGCGCTGGGCAAGCCGATCGTCGACAACTACTGGCAGACCGAAACCGGCTGGCCGATCCTCACCGTGGCCCACGGGGTCGAGAAGACGCCCACGCGCCTCGGCTCTCCCGGGATGCCGATGTACGGCTACGACCTGCGCCTGCTGCACGAGCAGACCGGCGAAGAGGTCGGCGTGAACGAAAAGGGCGTAGTGGCGATCGTTCCGCCACTGCCGCCGGGCTGCATGCAGACGGTCTGGGGCGACGACGAGCGCTTCGTGAAGACCTATTTCTCGACGATTCCCGGCAAGCTGGTCTACTCCACCTTCGACTGGGGCATCCGCGACGAGGACGGCTACTACTTCATCCTCGGGCGCACCGACGACGTGATCAACGTGGCCGGCCACCGGCTGGGCACCCGCGAGATCGAGGAGAGCCTGTCGAGCCATCCGGCGGTGGCCGAATGCGCGGTGGTCGGCGTGGCCGATTCGCTCAAGGGCCAGGTCGCAATGGCCTTCGTGGTGCTGAAAGACCCCTCCCGGACGGCCACCCCCGATGCACGGATGTCGCTCGAGGGCGAGCTGATGGCCACGGTCGACAAGCAGCTCGGCGCGGTCGCACGGCCCTCGCGCGTGCATTTCGTGACGCTGCTGCCCAAGACCCGCTCGGGCAAGGTGCTGCGCCGCTCGATCCAGGCGATCTGCGAGGCGCGCGATCCGGGCGACCTCACCACGATCGAGGATCCGGGCGCGCTCGACCAGCTGCGCCAGGCCGTGGGCGCGCGCGGCTGAGCGGTGTCGCCCGAATTGGTGTCGCCCGAACTCGCGCTCGCGCTCAAGCGCACTCTCGAGCTGCTGCTGCTCCCGCCGGCCGGCCCGCTGTGGCTGGTGCTGCTGGGGCTGTGGATCGGGCGCAGCCGCGCCGCGACGGGTCGTGCGATCGCGGTGCTCGGCGTGGCGCTCGCAGTGGCGCTGTCCACGCAAGGGGTCGGACGCCGGCTGGCCGCGCCACTCGAGCGCGAGGCCGGGCCGGCCCTCGACGAGGCATCGTTGCGCGCGCTGATGGCCCGCAGCGATGCCCCGCAGGCCATCGTGATCCTCGGCGGGGGGGTGCGCTCCGATCGCCACGCGCGCCCCGAGCGCTACCGGCCGCATCCGCGCACGCTCGAACGGCTGCTCCACGGCGCATGGGTCGCGCGCGTCACCGGGCTGCCGGTGCTGGTGAGCGGCGGCGCTCCTTCCGGCCACGAGGTCAGCGAGGCCGCGGTCATGAAGCGGGTGCTCGAGACACAGCTCGCCACGCGCGTGCGCTGGGCCGAAGACCGCTCGCTCGACACCGGCGAGAACGCACAGCGCTCGGCCGAACTGCTGCGCGCCGACAAGCGTCGCCGCGTACTGCTCGTGACCCACGCAGTGCACATGCGGCGCGCGCGCGCCGCCTTCGAGAAGGCCGGGCTCGAACCGGTGCCTGCACCCACCGGGTTCTTCGGCACGCCGGTGCACAGTGACTGGCTCGAATGGCTGCCCAGCGCCGACGGCGCCGCGATGAACTGGGTGGCGTTGCACGAAATCGCCGGACGGCTGTGGTACCGTCTGCGCGAGTCCGTCTGACCCTTTTTCTTCCGGAGATGTGATGAACTCCAGGCCCATGCTCGGCGTGGACGATGCCAGGTCGATCGCGGCGGCGGCCGAGGCCGAGGCGCTGCGCAACCACTGGGCGGTGTCGATCGCGATCGTCGACGACGGCGGCCACCTGTTGTGGCTTCAACGACTCGACGGCGCGGCGCCGATCTCGGCGCAGATCTGCGAGGCGAAGGCGCGCACCGCCGCGCTCGGGCGGCGCGAGTCGCGCGTCTACGAGGAGATGATCAACGGCGGCCGCACCGCGTTCCTGTCGGCGCCGGCGCTCGAAGGCATGCTCGAGGGCGGCGTGCCGATCATCGTGGACGGGCACTGCGTCGGCGCGGTGGGCGTCTCCGGCGTGAAATCTTCGGACGACGCGCAGATCGCCCGGGCCGGCATTGCCGCGCTGACGACCGGCTGAGCCGGCCTCCAACTTCGGCAGGCCCTACTGGCCGAGCGAGGCCGCGATCTGGTACAGACCCTCGAGCACCAGGTTCTCGTGGTAGGTGAACTCGATGGTCAGGCGCGGGCCGAGCGTGCGCGCCGCGCCCCCCGACAGGATGCAGCGCAGGTCGGGATGGTTGCGCTTGTGAAGGAAATAGAGCCGCTCGACCGCGCCGGCCTGCGCATGCGCGCAGCCCGAGGCGATCGCATCCACCGTCTGGCGCGGGTAGTCGACATACTCGCCCTGCGCGTCCGGCAGGGTGGCCGTGTTCTGGTGCAGCGCGCGCACCATCAACCCCAGCCCCGGCATGATGCCGCCGCCCAGGAACTGGCCGTCGCCGGTGAGCAGGTCCATCGTGGTCGCGGTGCCGCACACCACCACCAGCGCCGGGCGCTCGCCCACCAGCGCGCGCGCGCCGATCATCGCCGCCCAGCGGTCGCAGCCGAGCGCGGCCGGGTTCAGGTAGCCGTTCTTCACGCCGCACTGCTCGGGGCGCGAGGTGATCCAGTGCGGCTCGGGCGCGTCCGGCCAGATCTCGAGCGAGCGCAGCGTCGGGTTGACGACGCCGGTGCCGGCGACGTTGGAGATCACGATGGCGCCCGGAGTCGGCTGCCGGCGCCACTCCTTGGTCACCATCGAGACTTCCTCGAGCAGCACGCGGCCGAACGCGAGCTGCTTGTCCTGCGCGAGCGAGCGGCCGGCGGACGACGGCGGAGAGTACGTTCCCCACTTGAGGAACGTGTTGCCGATGTCGATCAGCAGGTAGCTCATTCGGCACTGACCGGGATCTTGCCGATGCGCGCCTGCCATTCGCGCGGGCCTGTCCGGTGCACCGAGGTGCCGGTCGCGTCGACCGCCACCGTCACAGGCATGTCCTGCACCTCGAATTCGTAGATCGCTTCCATGCCCAGGTCAGCGAAGCCCGCCACGCGGGCCTTGCGGATCGACTTCGAGACCAGGTAGGCCGCGCCGCCCACCGCCATCAGGTAGGCGGCCTTGTGCCGGCGGATCGCGTCGATCGCCGCCGGGCCCCGCTCGGCCTTGCCGATCATCGCCAGCAGCCCGGTCTGCGACAGCATCATGTCGGTGAACTTGTCCATCCGCGTCGAGGTGGTCGGCCCCGCCGGGCCGACGACCTCGTCGCGCACCGGATCGACCGGCCCGACGTAGTAGATCACGCGGCCGGCGAAGTCCACCGGCAACTTCTCGCCGCGCGCCAGCATGTCCTGGATGCGCTTGTGGGCCGCGTCGCGGCCGGTGAGCATCCGGCCCGACAGCAGCAGCGTCTGACCCGGGTTCCAGGAGGCCACTTCCTCGCGCGTCAGCGTATCCAGGTTCACCCGCTTCGAGGTGCGCACGTTCGGCATCCAGTGCACGTCGGGCCAGGCCGACAGCGGCGGGGGTTCGCAGAACGCGGGCCCCGAGCCGTCGAGCACGAAGTGCGCGTGGCGGGTGGCGGCGCAGTTCGGGATCATCGCGACCGGCTTCGAGGCCGCGTGCGTCGGGTACATCGCGATCTTCACGTCGAGCACCGTGCTCAGGCCGCCGAGCCCCTGCGCGCCGATGCCCAGCGCGTTGACCTTCTCGTACAGCTCGATGCGCAACTCCTCGAGCCTGTTCGACGGTCCGCGTGCGAGCAGGTCGAACATGTCGAGCGGCTCCATCAGCGATTCCTTGGCCAGCAGCATCGCCTTCTCGGCGGTGCCGCCGATGCCGATGCCGAGCATGCCCGGCGGACACCAGCCGGCGCCCATCGTCGGAACGGTCTTCAGGACCCAGTCGACGACCGAGTCCGACGGGTTGAGCATCGCCAGTTTCGACTTGTTCTCCGAACCGCCACCCTTGGCCGCCACCGTCACTTCGACCGTCTCGCCCGGCACCAGTTCGACGTTGACCACCGCCGGGGTGTTGTCGCGGGTGTTCTTGCGCTCGAACTGCGGGTCGGCGACCACCGAGGCGCGCAGCGTGTTCGACGGGTCGAGGTAGCCGCGGCGCACGCCCTCGTCGATCGCGTCGGCCAGCGAGCCGCCGAAGCCCTCGAAGCGCACCCCCATGCCGACCTTCAGGAACACGTTGACGATGCCGGTGTCCTGGCAAAGCGGGCGGTGCCCTTCCGCGCACATCCGCGAGTTGGTCAGGATCTGGGCGATCGCGTCCTTCGCGGCCGGGCTCTGTTCGCCCTGGTAGGCCCGCGCCAGGTGCTCGATGTAGTCGCGCGGATGGTAGTAGCTGATGAACTGCAGTGCAGCAGCCACCGATTCGATCAGATCGTCCTGCCTGATGATGGCCATGGCGTGTCCTTGCTGGAACCGGGCGTCGATTCTAGCGGAACGTGGATATGGCGCGTTCGCGGCCCGCATCGGGACTATCCTATTGCGGCGCATCAAGCGCAGGGGGCGGCGCACGGGGGTTCGGCCGGAAGCGGCCGATGTAAGCGAGTCGTAAGGCATCGCTCGTAATGTGCCCGCAGTCGACAAAGGCAGGAAGTGCGAACAGGAGGGTGAGCGATGTCGGCTCAGATCGAATCGGTGCTGCAGGAAGGCAGGTTGTTTCCGCCGCCCGAAGCATTCCGCAAGCAGGCCACGATTTCGGGCATGGAGCAGTACGAGGCCCTGTGCGCCGAGGCGTCGAAGGACCACGCAGGATTCTGGGCGCGCCTGGCGCGCGAGCACCTGGTCTGGCACAAGCCGTTCACGCGCGCGCTCGATGATTCGAACGCGCCGTTCTACAAGTGGTTCGCCGACGGCGAACTGAACGTCTCCTACAACTGCCTCGACCGCCACATCGGCACGCCGGTCGAGAACAAGACGGCGATCATCTTCGAGGCCGACGACGGCGCCGTCACCACCGTCACTTACCGCGAACTGCTCCAGAGGGTGAGCCGCTTCGCCAACGGGCTCAAGACGCTGGGCTACAAGCGGGGCGACCGCGCGATCATCTACCTGCCGATGTCGATCCAGGGCGTCGTCGCGATGCAGGCCTGCGCGCGCCTGGGCATCATCCATTCGGTGGTGTTCGGCGGCTTTTCGGCCAAGAGCCTGCACGAGCGCATCGTCGACGTGGGCGCCTCGCTGGTCATCACGGCCGACGAGCAGGTGCGCGGCGGCAAGCGCGTGCCGCTGAAGAACGCGGTCGACGAAGCCTTCGAGATGGGCGGCTGCGAGGCGGTACGCAAGGTCATCGTCTACCAGCGCACCGGCGAGGGCGCCGTATTCAAGGCCGGCCGCGACCTCACCTGGGACCAGGCGATCGAAGGCCAGTCGGCCGACTGCCCGCCCGAATGGGTCGATGCCGATCATCCGCTGTTCGTGCTCTACACCTCGGGTTCCACCGGCAAGCCCAAGGGCGTGCAGCACTCGTCGGGGGGCTTCCTGCTCGGGGCCGCGCTCACCGTGAAGTGGGTGTTCGACCTCAAGCCCAGCGACGTCTACTGGTGCACCGCCGACATCGGCTGGGTCACCGGGCATACCTACATCGTCTACGGCCCCACCGCCTGCGGCGCGACGCAGGTGATCTTCGAGGGCATTCCCACGTTCCCGAACTCCGGGCGGTTCTGGGAGATGATCGACCGCCACAAGGTCAGCATCTTCTACACGGCGCCCACCGCGATCCGTTCGCTGGTGCGCGCCGGCGAAACCTCGCCGGAGCACCATCCGAAGAAATACGACCTGTCGTCGCTGCGGGTGCTCGGATCGGTCGGCGAGCCGATCAATCCGGAAGCGTGGATGTGGTACTACGAGAACGTCGGTCGCGGCCGCTGCCCGATCGTCGACACCTGGTGGCAGACCGAAACCGGCGCGACGATGATCTCGCCGTTGCCGGGGGTGCATGCGCTCAAGCCGGGCTCGTGCACGATGCCGCTGCCGGGCATCGCCGCGGCGATCATCGACGAGGCGGGCGGCGAGGTCGAGAAGGGCAAGGGAGGCTTCCTCGCGATCACCAAGCCCTGGCCGTCGATGATCCGCACGATCTGGGGCGACCCCGAGCGCTTCAAGAAAACCTATTTCCCGCCGGAGGTCCAGGGCGGACGCTACTACGTCGCCGGCGACGGCGCGATGCGCGACGAAGACGGCTACTTCCGCGTGATGGGCCGCATCGACGACGTGCTCAACGTGTCGGGCCACCGGCTCGGCACGATGGAGATCGAGTCGGCGCTGGTCGCGCATCCGCTGGTGGCGGAGGCGGCAGTGGTCGGGCGTCCCGACGACCTGACCGGCGAGGCGATTGCCGCGTTCGTGGTCCTGAAGCAGGCGCGGCCCACCGGCGAGGCGGGGGCGAAGGTCGCGAAAGAACTGCGCGACTGGGTCGGCAAGGAAATCGGACCGATCGCCAAGCCCAGGGACATCCGCTTCGGCGACAACCTGCCGAAGACCCGTTCGGGCAAGATCATGCGCCGGCTGCTGCGCGCGCTCGCCAAGGGCGAAGCGATCACGCAGGACGTGTCCACGCTCGAGAATCCGGCGATTCTCGAACAGTTGAAGCAGTCGCTGTGAGGTAGGCAGACCGGGCCGCCTCCAGGCGGTCCGCATCAGGAGCGGGCGGACGATGGATCCGCCCGCCACGAGGAGACGCGTAGCGTGCTGGATGTCGTGATCCTTCTCAAGGGGCTGGTCGAATTCGTCGGCCTGCTGCTGCTCGGACAGGCCCTCGTCTTCCTGATGAGCTTCGGCCGGCACGAGTCCAATCCGGTCTATCGGCTGTTGCGCTTCCTCACCTCTCCGGTCACCCGGCTCGTGCGGCTCGTCGCGCCGCGCTTCGTCGTCGACCGCCACGTTCCGGCGCTCGCGTTCATCCTGTTGTTCTGGATCTGGGTGGCCCTGACGGTGGCCAAGCTCAGGCTCCAGATGCCGGTGAGCTGAACCGATGGGCGCTACCGCACTCAACTTCCTCAACGTCTGGTACTACCGCCAGATGGCCCTCTGGGCGGGGCTGTTCAAGCGCAGCGAGCTCGAGCTCGAATACTGGGAGCGCGTGCGCGCGCTGCGCCCGCGCGACACCGGCACGCTGGTGGCGATCGCCAACCGGCGGGCGGCGCAGGGCGACAAGCGCGGCGCGATCGCGGTGCTCGAACATTCGGTGCAGGTCGACCCCGGCGTCGCACACGCCTGGTTCAACCTCGGCTTCCTGCGGCAGGAGTTGGGCGAGCACGAGGCTGCGTGCGAAGCGTTCGACAGCGCGATCGCGCTCGATCCGAAGCTCGACCGCGCCTGGTACGGCAAGGGGCTGTCGCTGGTCAAGCTCGGCCGCGTGGAAGACGCGGTCACGGCGCTGAAGAAGGTGATCGAGCTGCAGCCGATGTCGCCGTACGGCTACTACCAGCTCGCGCACGCCTGGCACCGGCTCGGCGACACCGAGCGCGTCGTGGCCACGATCCGCCGGCTCTCGAAGTTCGAGCCGAAGGTGGCGCTTCAGCTCGAGCGCGAAACCGGCGTGGACGCCGACATCGAGGATCCGTTCCGGCCGGGCGCGCGCGCGGCCCGCAAAGGTTCTTGACACGGGTGACGAGCACCCGACGAGGAGAGGGAGAGGAGTGGACCAATGAGGAAGACAACCCGACTGGAGGGGCCATGCAACTGACCGCCAAGCACCATGAGTACTGGCGGCGAAACCTGCGCATCGCGTCGATACTGCTCGCGATCTGGTTCGTCGTCACTTTCGTCGTCGCGTATTTCGCACGATCGCTGACCTTCAATTTCTTCGGCTGGCCGTTCTCGTTCTGGATGGCTGCGCAGGGGGCGCTCGTCATCTACCTGCTGCTGATCGTCTACTACGCGCGCTACATGAACAGGCTCGACGAAGAGTTCGGCGTGGCGGAAGGAGATCTCGAATGAGCACCGCAACACAGTCGCAGAAGTCCTTCACGCAGCAGCTGAAGAAGGTCTACGCCTTCTACACCGGCGGCTTCATCGCCTTCGTGGTCGTGCTGGCGATCCTCGAGCAGATGGGGTTGCCGCGGCAGACGATCGGCTACGTGTTCCTGATGGCCACGATCCTGCTGTACGCCGGCATCGGCATCATCAGCCGCACCAACGAGGCCGCCGAGTATTACGTGGCGGGTCGCAGGGTGCCGGCGCTGTTCAACGGCATGGCGGTGGGTGCCGACTGGATGTCGGCCGCCTCGTTCCTCGGCCTCGCGGGCACGTTCTACCTGGCCGGCTACAACGGCCTGGCGTTCGCGATGGGCTGGACCGGCGGTTACGTGCTGACCGCGATGTTCCTCGCCCCGTACCTGCGCAAGTTCGGGCAGTTCACGATTCCCGATTTCCTGGGCGCGCGCTACGGCGGCAACATCCCGCGCTTCATCGGCATCGTGATCGCGATCCTGTGCTCGTTCACCTACGTGGTGGCGCAGATCTACGGCGTGGGCATCATCACCACGCGCCTGACCGGCGTGGCGTTCGAGATCGGCGTGTTCCTCGGGCTGGCCGGCATCCTGGTCTGCTCGTTCCTCGGGGGCATGCGCGCGGTCACCTGGACGCAGGTGGCGCAGTACATCATCCTGATCGTGGCCTACCTGATCCCGGTGGTGTGGCTGTCGGTGCAGCAGACCGGCTTCCCGATCCCGCAGCTGGTCTACGGCCAGCAACTGCAGCAAGTCACCGCGCAGGAAGAGAAGCTGATTGCCGATCCGAAGGAGATCGAAGTCAAGAAGATCTTCAACGAACGTGCGGCGGTTGCCGTCGAGAAGCTGAAGGACCTGCAGGGATCGTTCACCGCCGGCAAGGCAGCGCTCGAGAAGGCGGTGGCCGACGCGACGGCGTCGGGCGACGCTGCTGCGCTGAAGAAGGCGCAGGACGACCTCGCCAAATATCCGAAGACGGTCGAGGATGCACGCACCGCATGGGCGAAGGAGCGGGCGCTGGCGGCCCGCGGTGGACCGCTGCTGCGGCATGCGGAACCCTACCCGGGCAAGGACGACGCCGCGCGTGATGTCTCGCGCAAGAACTTCCTCGCGCTGGTGTTCTGCCTGATGATCGGCACGGCCTCGCTGCCGCACATCCTGATGCGCTACTACACCACGCCGTCGGTGCGTGAGGCCCGGGTATCGGTGGGATGGTCGCTGTTCTTCATCCTGCTGCTTTACCTGACGGCGCCGGCGCTTGCGGTACTGGTGAAGTACGACATGTATCACGACGTGGTGGGCCTGCCGTTCGCGAGCCTGCCGGCGTGGGTGCAGTCGTGGGCGGCGGTCGATCCGGGGTTGTTGTCGATCACTGACGTCAACGGCGACGGCATCGTGCAGGCTGCCGAGATCGCGATCGGCGGTGACATCGTCGTGCTGGCCACGCCGGAAATCGCGGGCCTGCCCTACGTGATCTCGGGCCTCGTTGCCGCGGGCGGCCTCGCGGCCGCGCTGTCGACCGCCGACGGCCTGCTGCTCACGATCGCCAACGCGCTGTCGCACGATCTCTACTACAAGATGATCGACCCGACCGTGTCGACGCAGCGCCGCGTGCTGCTCTCGAAGATGCTGCTGCTGGTGGTCGCCGTCCTGGCGGCACTCACTGCAGCGCAGAAGCCTGCCGACATCCTGTTCCTGGTGTCGGCGGCCTTCTCGTTTGCCGCGGCCGGGTTCTTCCCGGCGCTGGTGCTCGGCATCTTCTGGAAGCGCGCCACCGGCATCGCCGCGACGCTGGGCATGATCGCGGGTATCGGCATCACGTTCTACTACATGACGCTGAACCAGCCCTGGCTGCGCGAGATGTTCTACGGCATCCCGCGCCCGGTGCCGATCACGAACCTGTGGTGGGACATCCAGCCGATCTCGGCCGGCATGTTCGGCGTGCCGCTGGGCTTCCTCGTGATGATCGTCGTGTCGCTGATCACCCCGATGCCCGACCGCACCACGCAGGAGCTCGTGGAGAGCGTGCGCTATCCGAACCTGAAGGCGGCCTGAGCGCCGCGCGCGGCGGCCGCGGCGCCCACGGCGCTTCGGCCCTCCCGCCAAGCCCCGGCCTGCCTGGCCGCGGCCCATCGGGGGCGATCTTCGGATCGCCCCCTTTTTCTTTTGTTATCAGGATCTTGTGCGACGCGCCGCGTGCGCCGGTGCGGTATACTGCGCGCCCTCGGAGGGATGGATGAGTGGTTTAAGTCGCACGCCTGGAAAGCGTGTAGGGGTCAACAGCCCCTCGGGGGTTCGAATCCCCCTCCCTCCGCCAGTCGAACTCAGGCGCCCTGGCGCGCGATCAGCGTCACGCCGAGCACGATGAATCCGATGCCCAGCCACCCGCCGAGCCCCATCGTTTCGCCGAGCCAGTAGCGGGCGATCAGCGCGTTGATGATGTAGCCGATCGACAGCATCGGGTAGGCGACCGTAACCGGCACGCGCGTGAGCGCCGCGATCCAGACGACCAGGCTCACGCCGTAGCAGGCCAGGCCGAGCAGGAACGGCCAGTCGCTCAGGATGCGAAAACCGAGCGGCAGCGCCTGCGACAGCGAGAACTCCACCGGACCCAGCCGGTTGGTGCCATGCTTGAGCAGCGTCTGCGCCACCGCGTTGAGCACGACGCCGGTGAGCACGAGCGCGAGACTGAGCGGGTTCATCGGCGCACATCTTAGCTGCTAAACTGCGCCGCCATGTCCGAAAGCTCGCGCTCCGGCCTGCCCGCGGTGACGCTCGCCGCGCTCGGCGTCGTCTATGGCGACATCGGCACGAGCCCCCTGTATGCGTTCAAGGAGGCCTTCAGCGGCACGCACGCGCTGCCGCTCACCGCGGCCAACGTCTACGCGGTGCTGTCGATGATCTTCTGGGCGGTGACGATCATCGTCTCGCTGAAGTACGTGTCGATCATGCTGCGCTTCGACAACCGCGGCGACGGCGGGGTGCTCGCGCTGCTGTCGTATTGCGCGCAGCAGGTGCGCGAGCGCCCGCGACTGCTGTGGCTCGTCACGATCCTCGGCGCCTTCGCGGTGTCGCTCTTCTACGGCGACGCGGTCATCACGCCGGCGATTTCGGTGCTCTCGGCAGTCGAGGGGCTCGTCGTTCTCGCACCGGCACTGGACGTGCTGGTGGTGCCGATCGCACTGGGCATCATCCTCGGGATCTTCCTCATCCAGCGCCGCGGCACCGCGGCGGTCGGAGCCTTCTTCGGGCCGATCATGCTGGGCTGGTTCGTCGCGATCGCCGGGCTGGGCGTCGCGAGCATCGCCCAGAACCCGGCGGTGCTGCAGGCACTCGATCCGCGCTACGCGCTGAAGCTGATCGTCGAGCAGCCGACGCTGGCCTTCCTGGCCGCGAGCGCGGTCTTCCTGTGCATGACCGGCGCCGAGGCGCTGTATGCCGACATGGGCCATTTCGGGCGTCGCCCGGTCCAGATGGCGTGGTTCGCGCTGGTGCTGCCGTCGCTCACGCTCAACTACTTCGGCCAGGGTGCCCTGGTGCTGCGCGACTCCGAGGCGGCACGCAACCCGTTCTACATGCTCGCCCCCGAGCCGCTGCTGCTGCCGCTGATCGTGCTGGCCACCGCGGCCACGGTGATTGCTTCGCAGGCGACGATCTCGGGGGCGTTCTCGGCGACGCAGCAGGCGTCGCGCCTGAACTTCCTGCCGCGCCTGCGTGTGCTGCACACCTCCGACGTCGCCCAGGGGCAGATCTACATCCCGGTGGTGAACTGGCTGCTGCTGGCGCTGGTGCTCGGCCTGGTGCTGGGCTTTCGCAGCTCCGGGGCGCTGGCCTCGGCCTACGGCATCGCGGTCGCGGGCGACCTGCTGATCACCAGCCTGATGATGCTGCTCGTGCTGCCACTGGCCGTCGACGCGCGGCTGCGCTGGCTGTGGCCGCTGTTCCTGCTGTTCGCCGCGCTCGAGGCGTCGTTCTTCGCGGCCAACGCCGCCAAGCTGCTGCACGGCGGCTGGTTCCCGGTGGCGCTGGCGCTGGTCGTGTTCACCGTGCTGACCACCTGGCGGCGCGGCATCGAGATCATGCGTGCACGCAAGGAAGCGGCGCCGAACGCCACGCGCGACGGACTGAGCCTGGACATCGCCGACGTGCCGCGCGTGCCCGGCGCCGCGGTGTTCTTCTCGTCGGCGTCCGGCGGCTGCCCGAGTGCGTTCCTGCACAACCTGAAGCACAACAAGATCGTGCATGAGCAGACCGTGTTCCTCACGGTGCAATTCGACGAGGCCCCGCGCGTGCCCGACGACGAGCGCATCGAGGTGATGCGCGGCGCCAACGGCATCGTCCGGATCATGGCGCACTTCGGCTATCGCGAGCAGCCCGACGTCGATCGCGTGCTGCGCCTGGCGGCGCGCAAGGGCGTGGCCTGCCCGGTCGGCGAGACTTCGTTCTTCACCAGCAAGCCGACGCTGATCTCGGTGAGCAGGCGCGGGCTGTTCGGGTGGCGGCGTTCGCTGTTCGGCTGGATGCTGCAGAACAGCACCAGCGTGGCGAATTACTTCGAGTTGCCGCCCGACCGGGTGGTCGAACTGGGCACGCAGGTCGGGATCTGAGGCCGGCTGGGCCGCGGGGAGGGGCCAGTGCGCGGGCTGCGCCGTTCAGCCTTCCAGCGCCTGCGCGAGATCGGCCAGCAGGTCGTCGGCGGCTTCGACGCCGCAGGCCAGGCGCACCAGGTTCGGCGCGATGCCGGCCGCCTGCATCTGCTCATCGTCGAGCGTGCCGCGCACCATCGCCGCGGCGTGCACCACCAGCGATTCGACTCCGCCGAGGCTGACCGCCTGCGTGAACAGGCGCAGCTTCGAGACGAAGCGCTGGGTGCGCTCGTAGCCGCCGCGCAGGCGCACCGACAGCACGCCGCCGAAGCCACGCATCTGTGCGCGCGCCAGCGCGTGCTGCGGGTGGGCCGGCAGCCCCGGGTAGTGGACCGCCTCGACCTGCGGATGGCCTTCGAGAAAGCGCGCCACTGCCATGGCGTTGTCGTTGGCCCGCGCCACGCGCAGCGACAGCGTGCGCATCCCGCGCAGCAGCAGCCAGGCGTCGAAGGCGCCGAGCGTGCTGCCCAGCGCGATCGCGCTCTGCCAGATGCGGTCGAGGAGGTCCTCGCGCGACACCACGGCGCCGGCGATCAGGTCGTGATGCCCGCCGAGATACTTGGTCGCGCTGTGCACGACGACGTCGATGCCGAACGACAGTGGCTGCTGGTTCAGCGGGCTGGCGAACGTGTTGTCGGCCACGCTGATGGCGCCGGCCGCGCGCGCTGCGGCGGCCACCGCGTGCAGGTCGGTCAGCGTCATCGTCGGGTTCGACGGCGTCTCGACCATCACCAGCCGCGCGCCGCGCCCGATTGCCGCGACCAGCGCGGCCGTGTCCGATTGATCGACCAGTTCGACGCGCACGCCGAAGCGCGGCAGCAGCTCGGTGAACAGCCGCGTGGTGCCCATGTAATGGGTCGTCTGGGCGACGGCGAGGTCGCCGGCGCCGAGCAGGCCGAGCAGCACCGCCGAGATGGCCCCCATGCCGCTGGCGGTCATCAGCGCGGCCTCGCCGCCCTCGAGGCGGGCGATCAGCCGCGCGGCCCGCTCGTGCGTGGGGTTGCCGTAGCGCGTGTAGAAGCGCGGATGGCGCGGCCGGGTGGCCATTTCGGCGAACTCGGCGGCGTCGCCGGCCGCGTAGGTGACCGACGGATGGATCGCCGGCGCGAGCGCAGTATCGGCCAGGTCGGTCGCGTCGTCGCGATCGGCATGGATCAGCAGGGTGTCGGGGCGTCGGGTCGGGGCGGTCACGGTTTCGGAGGGCTCTCGGGCCGGCAAGTAGAATGGCGCCATGAACCCAGCGACCTTGCGGCGTTCGCCGACCCCGATTCTAGCTCGTGCGGCGGGTGTACCCGATTCCCGATGAACCAGGGCGCGCGCATCCTCCTCTTCGTTTCGGGCGCGCTGGCGCTCGGATTCGCCGCGACCTGGGCGTTCCTCGCCTACCTGAATCCCGACATGGTCTACGACTTCGCCGCCTTGCTGCAGAGTTGCGGCATCACGCTGGCCCGCTGAAGCGTTTCCTCTCTCCCTTTTCCGACATGGCGACACGCAAGAGCGATTACGGCGAATCGTCGATTCGCGTTCTCAAGGGGCTCGAACCGGTCCGTCAGCGGCCGGGCATGTACACACGAACCGAGAACCCGCTGCACATCGTGCAGGAGGCGATCGACAACGCGGCCGACGAGGCGCTGGCGGGGTTTTGCCGCGAGATCGCGGTCACGCTGCACGCCGACGGCAGCGTTTCGGTCGACGACGACGGCCGCGGCATCCCGGTCGGGCTGCATCCGGAGGAAGGCGTGCCGGTGGTCGAGATCGTGTTCGCACGCCTGCACGCCGGCGGCAAGTTCGACAAGGCGGGCGGCGGCGCCTACAGCTTTTCGGGCGGCCTGCACGGGGTCGGCGTGTCGGTCACCAACGCGTTGTCCAGACGCATGGAGGTGACGGTCTGGCGCGACGCGGCGGTGCACCGGATCGCGTTCGCCGGCGGCGAGGTCGCGACGCCGCTCGCCTCGCAGCCGGCCGAGCGCGGCGAGCGCCGCAGCGGCACCCGGGTGCGCTGCTGGCCCGACCCGAAATACTTCGACTCGCCTGCGATCCCGCAGGCCGAGCTGGCACAGCTGCTGCGCTCGAAGGCGGTGCTGCTGCCCGGCGTGAAGGTCGTGCTGGTCGACGAGAAGAGCGGACGACGGCAGTCCTGGCACTACGCGGCAGGCTTGCGCGACTACCTGTCCGAATCGCTGGCGGCGCTGTCGGACGCCGAACCGGTGATTCCGCTCTTCGAAGGCGAGCAGTCGATCGGGGCCGGCCACGACACCTTCGCCGAAGGCGAGGGCGCGCACTGGGTCGTCGCCTGGACCGAGGAGGGCGGGCTGCTGCGCGAGTCGTACGTGAACCTGATCCCGACTCCGGCCGGGGGCACGCACGAGTCGGGCCTGCGCGAGGGCCTGTTCGCCGCGGTCAAGGGCTTCGTCGAGTTGCACAACCTGCAACCCAAGGGAGTCAAGCTGCTGCCCGAGGACGTCTTCGCGCGCGCGAGCTTCGTGCTGTCGGCCAGGGTGCTCGATCCGCAGTTCCAGGGGCAGATCAAGGAGCGGCTGAACTCGCGCGACGCGCTGCGGCTGGTGTCCTCGATGGCCAGACCGCAGCTCGAGTTGTGGCTGAACCAGCACGTCGAGCACGGCCGCAGGCTGGCCGAACTCGTGATCCGGCAGGCGCAGGCGCGCAGTCGCGCGGCGCAGAAGGTCGAGAAGAAGAAGAGCTCGGGGGTTGCGGTGCTGCCCGGCAAGCTCACCGATTGCGAGTCGACCGACGTGGCGCGCAACGAGCTGTTCCTGGTCGAGGGCGACTCGGCCGGCGGCTCGGCCAAGATGGGGCGTGACAAGGAGTTCCAGGCGATCCTGCCGCTGCGCGGCAAGGTGCTCAACACCTGGGAGGCCGAGCGCGACCGGCTGTTCGCGAACAACGAGATTCACGACATCGCCGTGGCGATCGGCGTCGATCCGCACGGAGCCGGCGCCGATCCCGACCTGTCGAACCTGCGATACGGGCGCATCTGCATCCTGTCGGATGCCGACGTCGACGGCGCGCACATCCAGGTGCTGCTGCTCACGCTGTTCTTCCGCCATTTCCCGGCCCTGATCGAGCGTGGCCATGTCCACGTCGCGCGCCCGCCGCTGTACCGCGTCGACGTGCCGGCACAGGGCAAGCGGCCGCTGCGCAAACTCTATTGCCTGGACGACGGCGAGCTCAGGCACGTCGAGGACAAGCTGCGCAAGGAAGGCGTGCGCGAGGGCAGCTGGGCCATCTCGCGCTTCAAGGGGCTGGGCGAGATGAACGCCGAGCAGCTCTGGGAGACGACGATGAACCCCGACACCCGGCGGATGCTGAAGGTGTCGTTCGGCGAGGTCGATCCCGCGGACACGCGCGAGCGGTTCACGATGCTGATGGGCAAGGGCGAGGCGGCGGCGCGGCGCGCGTGGCTCGAGGAACGCGGCAACGAGGCCGAGGTGGACATCTGATGGAAGAGCTCGAATTGTTCCCGGCCGGCGGGGGCGGCGATGGCGCCGACGACGCGCTCACGCTGGCGCTGTACGCCGAGCGCGCCTATCTCGACTACGCGGTCTCGGTGGTCAAGGGGCGCGCGCTGCCCGACGTCTGCGACGGCCAGAAGCCGGTGCAGCGGCGCATCCTGTACGCGATGAACGAGATGGGCCTCGGCCCCGCCGCGAAGCCGGTCAAGTCGGCGCGCGTGGTCGGCGACGTGCTGGGGCGCTTTCACCCGCACGGGGACGTCGCTGCCTACGATGCGCTGGTGCGCATGGCGCAGTCGTTCACGCTGCGCTATCCGCTCGTCGACGGGCAGGGCAACTTCGGATCGCGCGACGGCGACGGCGCGGCGGCGATGCGCTACACCGAGGCGCGCCTGACCCCGTACGCGAAGCTGCTCCTCGACGAGATCGACCAGGGCACGGTCGACTTCATCGCGAACTACGACGGTTCCACCGAGGAGCCGGTGCTGCTGCCGGCGCGTCTGCCGATGGTGCTGCTGAACGGCGCCTCCGGCATCGCGGTCGGCATGGCCACCGAGATTCCGCCGCACAACCTGCGCGAGGTCGCCGCCGCGGCGGTGGCGATGCTGAAGAACCCGAAGTCCGACGTCGACGCGCTGCTCGCATCGATGCCCGGACCCGACTTTCCCGGCGGCGGGCAGGTGATCTCGACCTCCGTCGACATTCGCGAGATCTATGCGAGCGGCCGCGGTTCGCTCAAGGTGCGCGCGCGCCACGCGATCGAGGAGCTGGCGCGCGGCCAGTGGCAGCTGGTGGTCAACGAGCTGCCGCACGGCGTGTCGGCGCAGAAGGTGCTCGAGGAGATCGAGGAGCTCACCAACCCGAAACTGCGCCCCGGCAAGAAGTCGCTCAGCTCCGAGCAGCTGCAGCTGAAGCAGACGGTGCTTGCGGTGCTCGACGCGGTGCGCGACGAATCCGGCAAGGACGCGCCGGTGCGGCTGGTGTTCGAACCGAAGACCTCGCGCATCGACCAGGACGAGCTGCTGCGCGTGCTGCGCGCGCACACCAGCCTCGAGACCGGCGTGCCGATGAACCTGGTGATGATCGGCGTCGACGGCCGTCCGCGCCAGAAGGGGCTGGTCGCGATCCTGGCCGAATGGTGCGAGTTTCGCGTGCGCACCGTCACGCGGCGCAGCGAGCACCGGCTGGGCAAGGTCGGCGAGCGCATCCACATCCTCGAAGGGCGGCAGCTGGTGCTGCTGCACATCGACCAGGTGATCCGCATCATCCGCGAGTCCGACGAACCGAAGCCCGCGCTGATTGCCGCGTTCGGGCTGAGCGACCGGCAGGCCGAAGACATCCTCGAGATCCGCCTGCGCCAGCTGGCGCGGCTCGAGGCGATCCGCATCGAACGCGAACTCGCCGAACTGCGCGCCGAGCGCGAAGCGCTCGAGGCCCTGCTCGCCAACCCGGCCGCGATGCGCCGCCAGGTGATCCGGGAGATCGAGGCCGACGCGAAGCAGTATGGCGACGCGCGGCGTACGCTGATCGAGGCGGCCGAGCGCACCGCGGTCGAGCTGCGGGTGCCCGAGGAACCGGTCACCGTCATCGTGTCGGAGAAGGGTTGGGTGCGCGCGCGCCAGGGCCACGGCCACGACGCGTCGCAGTTCGGCTACAAGGCGGGCGACGGGCCTTACGGTGCGTTCGAGGTGATGACCACCGACCAGCTGTTCGCGATCGCGACCAACGGCCGCGTCTACTCGGTGCCGGTGTCGCAATTGCCGTCGGCGCGCGGCGACGGCGCACCGATCACCAGCTTCGTCGAACTCGAGCCCGGCTCGCGGATCGACCACGCGTTTGCCGCGCCGCTCGAGACCGGGGTGCTGCTCGCCACCAGCGGCGGCAACGGCCTGCTGTGCCAGGCTGCCGACCTGGTGGGCCGCACCCGCCAGGGCAAGGCCTTCGTGTCGGTCGAGGACGGGCAGGTTCCGTTGCGGCCGGCGCTGTTCGTGCCGGGAATGGCGCGGGTGCTGTGCATGTCGCGGGAGGGCAGGGCGCTGGTGATCGGCCTGCACGAGGTGAAGGTGCTGAAGAACGGCGGCCGCGGCGTGATCCTGATGGGCCTCGATGCGAAGGACACGTTGCGCCAGGCGATCGTTTTCGGCGCCACCGGCGTGCGGGTGCGTGGTGAAGGGCGCGGCGGCAAGGCGGTCGACCGGATGTTCGGCGCCGGCGCGCTCGAAGCCTGGGCCGGAGCGCGCGCGCGCAAGGGACGCTACCTCGAGCCGCGCGTGAAGGACGCCGTGCTCGAGTGCGGGAACTGAAGGAGCAGGAGCGAGAAATGGGTGCGATGAAGGAAACGCTGGGATTCCAGGCCGAGGTCAGGCAGCTGCTTCAGCTGATGATCCATTCGCTGTACAGCAACCGCGAGATCTTCCTGCGGGAGCTGATTTCCAATGCCTCCGACGCATGCGACAAGCTGCGCTTCGAGGCGCTCGACCGGCCCGAGCTCTACGAGGGCGACGCGGAGCTGGGCATCCGTATCGACATCGACGCGGCCGCGCGCACGATCACCGTCTCGGACAACGGCATCGGGCTGTCGCGCGACGAGGCGATCGAGCACCTGGGCACGATCGCGCGCTCGGGCACGCGCGAGTTCTTCGGCAGGCTCTCGGGCGACCAGGCGAAGGACGCGCAGCTGATCGGGCAGTTCGGCGTGGGCTTCTATTCCGCGTTCATCGTCGCCGACCGCGTCACCGTCGTCTCGCGCCGCGCCGGTCTTGCCGCCGGCGAGGCGGTGCGCTGGGAGTCCGACGGCAGCGGCGAGTTCTCGGTGGAGACGGTCGAGAAGGCCGGGCGCGGCACCGACGTCATCCTGCACCTGCGCGGCCGGCAGGCCGGCACCGGGGAGGACGAGGGCGGCGCAGAGGGTGAAGAACACGGCTTCGACGACCTGCTGTCGCCGTGGACCCTCGAGTCGATCGTGCGCCGCTACTCCGACCATATCTCGCTGCCGATCCGGATGCGCAAGGAGCAGTGGGACGACGCATCGAAAGAGATGCGCGCGACCGACGAGTGGGAAACGGTCAACCAGGCGAGCGCGCTGTGGGCACGGCCCAGGTCGGAGATCGACGACGAGCAGTACCGGGCGTTCTACAGGCACCTGTCGCACGGCGACGACGAGCCGCTCGCGTGGACGCACAACCGCGTCGAGGGCCGCACCGAGTACACGCAACTGCTGTACCTGCCGTCGCGCGCGCCCTTCGACCTGTGGGACCGCCAGCGCCGCAGCGGGGTGCGCCTCTACGTTCGGCGGGTGTTCATCATGGAGGACGCCGAGCAGCTGTTGCCGACGTGGCTGCGCTTCGTGCGCGGCGTGATCGATTCCAACGACCTGCCGCTGAACGTCTCGCGCGAGATCCTGCAGGAAAGCCGCGACGTGCGCGCGATCCGCGAAGGCTGCACGAAGCGGGTGCTGTCGCTGCTCGAGGACATGGCGGGTACGCGTGCCGACGACTACGCGAAGTTCTGGAGCGAATTCGGCCAGGTGGTCAAGGAGGGCATCGGCGAAGATCACGGCAACCGCGAACGCCTCGCCAGACTCCTGCGTTTCGCGTCCACCGGCTCGGGCGACGACGCGCAGTCGACCTCGCTGGCCGACTACGTGGGCCGGATGAAGGAGGGCCAGAAGAAGATCTGGTACATCACCGCCGACACGCCGGCGGCCGCGCGCAGCAGCCCGCACCTCGAGGTCTTCGGCAAGAAGGGCGTGGAGGTGCTGCTGCTCACCGACCGCGTCGACGAGTGGATGCTTTCGTTCCTCACCGAGTTCGACGGTCATGAACTCGCGTCGGTGGCGCGCGGCGGGCTTGACCTCGACGCGCTCGAGGACGAGGCCGAGAAGGCCGCATCGAAGCAGGCTGCGGAGGAATTCGCCGCGCTGGTCCAGAGCATCCGCGATGCGCTCGGCGATGCGGTGAAGGACGTGCGCATCACCCACCGGCTGACCGACTCCGCCGCCTGCGTGGTGTCGGACGAAGGCGAGATCAGCGGCCATCTGGAGCGCCTGCTCAAGCAGGCCGGCCAGAAGGCGCCGCCCCGCAAGCCGATCCTCGAGATCAATCCGCAGCATCCGCTGCTCGAGCGTGCACGCGCCGACAGCGAGCGCATTGGCGACTGGTCACGCCTGCTGCTCGACCAGGCGGTGCTGGCCGAGGGCGGACAGCTGGACGATCCGGTGGCGTTCGTGCGGCGGATGAATGCGATGCTGGTTGCGGCACCCGCAGCACCGGGAGCGCCCGCGGCGCAACCCGCAGCCGCAGCGCCTGCAGCGCGGGAAGCGCCTGACTCGCCGGCGGCATCGGACTGAACGCGTGCTGCGCGGGCTCGCCCCGGTCGTCGATCGCGCCTCGCGGCTGCTGGTGCTGGGCAGTTTCCCGGGCGAGGCGTCGCTGGCGGCCGGGAGCTATTACGCGCATCCGCGCAACCAGTTCTGGCCGATCCTCGGGCGCGCACTCGGCCTGCCGCTTGCCGACTGGCCTTTCGAGCGGCGCTATCGCGCGGTGCTCGAGGCAAGACTGGCGATCTGGGACGTCTACGCGGGCTGCCGCCGCGAGGGCAGCCTCGACAGCAGCATCCGCGATCCGGCGGCCAACGATTTCGAGGCCCTGCTGCGGCGCGCGCCGGGCCTGCGTGCGGTGCTTTTCAACGGCCGCACCGCCGGGCGCTACGAAGACTGGTTCGCCGGCCGCGGCCTGGCCACGCGGGTGCTGCCCTCGACCAGCCCGGCCTTCGCCGGCATGAGCGCGGCGCAAAAGCTCGAACGCTGGCTCGAGGCGATCGAGTCGCTTCGATGAGTGCAAGGTCCACGCCGGGAGCGGGCACCGGACGGCGCGAGCGCCACGACACCGCGATCACGCTGTCCGAGGAGGCCGGCGTGCGCTACCTGCACTTCGGCTCGCCGTGGGTGCAGGGGGCGATGCGCATTGCGCACCCCTACGCGCTCGAGATCGACTACGTGCGCGACATGATGGCCTGGCTGCTGTTCCTCGCGCCGCCCGCGCGCATCCTGCAGCTGGGGCTGGGTGCGGCCGCGCTCACGAAATACTGCTGGCGCCGCTTCCCCGGCTCGACGGTCACCGCGGTGGAACGCAGCGCGGCAGTGATCGCCAGCGCGCGCCGCGACTTCGCGCTTCCCGCCGACGATGCGCGGCTGCGGGTGGTGCACGCCGACGCCGGCGAGTTCGTTGCGCGGCCGTCGGAGCGGGGCCGCTACGGCGTGGTCCAGGTCGACCTGTACGACCGCCAGGCGCGGGGGCCGGTGATCGACAGCCTGGCGTTCTACCGGCGCTGCCGTGGCGCGCTCGCCGCATCGGGCGTGCTGGCGGTGAACCTCTTCGGCGAACACGAATCGTATCGGCGCAGCACCGATCGCGTGGCCGAAGTCTTCGACGGGCGGCTGCTCGCGCTGCCGCCGGTGCCCGCGGGCAACGTCGTGCTGCTCGCGTTCAAGGGCCCGCCGTTGCGTGTCGACTGGCAGGCGCTGCGGCGGCGCGCCGGCGAGCTCGACCGGACGGGACTGCCGGCGCGCGCCTGGTTCGATGCGCTGCGCGGACAGCAGGGGCGGTTCGCGCAGTTCATGATCTGAGATGGCACGAACGGCCGCAGGTCGCGCGCCGACCGTCCGTTTCGACCGTTCGTCCGTCGCGGTCTGCCCGCGGGCGGCCCCGCTGCTAGCCTGCCTGCATGAATGCGCGCACCGATCCGGGCACTGCCCTGGCCGCCGCCTTGCCGCCAATCGGCCAGCCCGGGCGGCGCGTCGCCGTCGAGGACCTGCTGCCGGCGCTGGTCGCCGATGGGCTGCTCGCACCGGCCGATGCCGAGGCGGTGGGCCGCTACGCGCGGCTCTCCAGCGCCGACCAGCATGCGCTGGTGGCACTTGCGCGGCGCAAGCTGAAGTCGCCGGGCACGCACCGGCTGCTCGACCTGGACGTGCTTTGCCCGTGGTTCGCCCAGCGCGTGGGCCTGCCGTACGTGCACATCGATCCGCTCAAGGTCGACCTGTCGCGCGTGGCCGAGGTGATGTCGAGCCAGTACGCCACGCGCTTCAAGATCCTGCCGCTGGAAGTCAAGGCCGGCGAGATCACGATCGCCACTGCCGAGCCCTTCGTCACCGACTGGGTCGACGAGCTGCGCGGGCTGCTCAAGCGCGAAATCCGGCGGGTGGTCGCCAATCCGCAGGACATCACGCGCTACATCGTCGAGTTCTTCACGCTCGCGCGCACCATTCGCGGCGCGCAGAAGAGCGGGGCAGCCGCGCACCAGAACAACTTCGAGCAGCTGGTCGAGCTGGGCCGCTCGGGCCGCAGCCTGGACGCCAACGACCAGCACGTGGTCACCATCGTCGACTGGCTCTGGCAATACGCGTTCGAGCAGCGCGCGAGCGACATCCACATGGAGCCGCGGCGCGACACCGGCTCGATCCGCTTCCGCATCGACGGGGTGCTGCACAACGTCTACCAGGTGCCCGCGTCGGTTTTCGCCGCGATGACCAGCCGCATCAAGCTGCTCGGGCGCATGGACGTGATCGAGAAGCGACGCCCGCAGGACGGCCGCATCAAGACGCGCAACGCCGACGGCCGCGAGATCGAGCTGCGCCTGTCGACGCTGCCGACCGCGTTCGGCGAAAAGCTGGTGATGCGCGTCTTCGACCCCGAAGTGCTGGTGCGCGATTTTGCCGAGCTGGGCTTCGGCGACGACGACCTGGAGACCTGGGAATCGATGACCGCGCGGCCCAACGGCATCGTTCTGGTCACCGGCCCGACCGGCTCGGGCAAGACCACCACGCTGTACTCGACGCTCAGGCAACTGGCCACCGACGAGGTCAACGTCTGCACCGTCGAGGATCCGATCGAAATGGTCGAGCCGCGCTTCAACCAGATGCAGGTGCAGCACGGCATCGACCTGAGCTTCGCCGACGGCATCCGCGCGCTGATGCGCCAGGATCCCGACATCATCATGGTGGGCGAGATCCGCGACCTGCAGACCGCGGAGATGGCGGTGCAGGCGGCGCTCACCGGCCACCTGGTGCTCTCGACGCTGCACACCAACGACGCGCCGTCGGCGGTCACGCGCCTGCTCGATCTCGGAGTGCCGCCGTACCTGCTGAACGCCACGCTGATCGGCGTGATGGCGCAGCGGCTGGTGCGCACGCTGTGCGAGTCGTGCAAGCAGGAGGCCGAAGCGCTGGCCGAGGAGGAGTGGAGCGCGCTGATCGCGCCGTTTCGATCGGCGAGGCCGAAGCGCATCTACCGGCCGGTCGGCTGCCTGGAATGCCGGATGACCGGCTATCGCGGACGCACCGGCCTCTACGAACTGCTCGTCCTCGATGCCGGGCTGCGACAGCTGATCGACGAGAAGCCCGACCTCGGTGCCATCCGCCGCCGCGCGATTCGCAGCGGCCTGAAGCCGCTGCGGCTGGCCGGCGCGCAGAAGATCGCCGCCGGCCTGACCACCTGCGAGGAAGTCCTGCGCGCAGCCCCGCCGATCGGCGATCAAGGCCTCTGACCACGCCCCTGAGCGCGGTCGGCCGTGGGGCTTTGGCGGCGTCCGCATGCGGGTGGCCGAGGGGTCGGTGCCCGTGGCGCAACGGTCGCGGCAGCGCCGCCTGCTCGGGGATGCGAAGGCGCTGTCCTACGGAAACGCTTGGTCGCTCGCGCGGAGCCCGGGCCGTCGGCCCCAACTCGGTCGCTTCGCTCCCTCAGACAGGGGCCGACTCGCGCTGCGCGCGTCCGGTCTCCGCTTCGCTCCCGCGCCAGCGCCTACGCATCCCCGAGCAGGCGGCGCTGCCGCGACCGTTGCGCCACGGGCACCGACCCCTCGGCCACCCGCATGCGGACGCCGCCAAAGCCCCACGGCCTCATGCCGACGCGGTGGCGTTCGAGCGCCACTTCTACGCAATTTTCGTTCGGCGTTGACACGCGCGCCGTCGTCCGCCATCGACAGCCAGGATCTGTGCATCGAAGCCGAAGCAGCGCCGGTGCATGTGCGCGATGCCAAGTGACGGCGCGCAGTCTGCCGTCTTCGAGGGCGGGGTGCCGGGTTGGGCGGAGTGCGGCTCGGGCGTGCCGGCCGGCCAGGTGCGGCGACGGCGAGCGGCGGGGGGCGCAGGCAGAGGGCAGGCGGC
>MEED01000014.1 GCA_001724855.1 Lautropia sp. SCN 69-89 | reverse complement strand
CGGGCGGGTCGGCGCCTGGTTCGCCGACCTGCTGCTCTACCTGTTCGGACTGAGCGCCTACCTGCTGGTCGCGCTGTTCGGCGTGTCGGTGCTGCGCGGCTTGCGCACGTTGCGAGCCAGTGCGCCCGAGGCGGTGCCCCCGCAGCGCTTCGCCTGGGAGCGCTGGGTCGGCTTCGGCCTGCTGATGCTGGGCTGCGTGGGCATCGAGTCGGCACGACTGCACAGCCTGCAGGCCGACCTGCCGATGGGCCCGGGCGGCATCGTCGGTGCGGTGCTCACCGATCCGCTGTTCGTCGCGCTGGGCCCGGTCGGCGGCACGCTGGTGCTGCTGGTGCTGGTGGCCGCGGGCTTCAGCCTGTGGAGCGGCTGTGGAGCGGCTGGTCGTGGCTGACGATCTTCGAGCGCATCGGCTTCGCGCTCGAATGGTCGGCGCAGCGGCTGGTGGAAGCGGTGGTGGCGCGGCGCGACCGGCGCATCGGCGAGGTCGCGGCCACCGAGCGCGACGAGCAGGTGCAGGTGAAGCGGCGCATCCTCGACGACGACCCCGAGCCGGTGCGCATCGAGACGCCGGTGGCGCGCATCGAGCGCTCCGAGCGCGCCGAGGCCGAGCGGCAGAACGTGCTGTTCGTCGACCTGCCGGCCGACACGCAACTGCCGCCGGTGTCGCTGCTCGACGAGCCGCCGGTGGCCGCCGAGGGCGTCTCGCAGGAGACGCTCGAATACACGTCGCGGCTCATCGAGAAGAAACTCTCCGACTTCAACGTCGCGGCCAACGTGGTCGCCGCCTATCCGGGCCCGGTGATCACCCGCTACGAGATCGAGCCGGCCACCGGCGTGAAGGGCAGCCAGATCGTCAACCTGTCGAAGGACCTCGCGCGCGCGCTGTCGCTGGTGTCGATCCGGGTCGTCGAGACGATTCCCGGCAAGAACCTGATGGGGCTCGAGCTGCCCAATGCGCGTCGCCAGACGGTGCGGCTGTCCGAGATCCTCGCCTCGCAGGTCTACGCGACCAGCGCGTCGCCCCTCACGCTGGCGCTGGGCAAGGACATCGCCGGCAACCCGATGGTGGTCGATCTCGCGAAGATGCCGCACCTGCTGGTGGCCGGCACCACCGGCTCGGGCAAGTCGGTGGGCATCAACGCGATGCTGCTGTCGCTGCTCTACAAGAGCGACCCCACGCAGGTGCGGATGATCCTCATCGACCCGAAGATGCTCGAGATGAGCACCTACGAGGGCATTCCGCACCTGCTCGCGCCGGTGGTCACCGACATGCGACAGGCCGGCAATGCGCTGAACTGGTGCGTCGCCGAGATGGAGCGGCGCTACCCGCAACCTCTCGGGCTACAACCACAAGATCGCCGAGGCCGAGAAGCGCGAGCAGCTGATCCCGAACCCGTTCTCGCTCACGCCCGACGCGCCCGAGCCGTTGGGTCGCCTGCCGCAGATCGTGGTCGTGATCGACGAACTGGCCGACCTGATGATGGTGGTCGGCAAGAAGATCGAGGAGCTGATCGCGCGCCTGGCGCAGAAGGCGCGCGCGGCCGGGATCCACCTGATCCTCGCCACGCAGCGGCCTTCGGTCGACGTGATCACCGGGCTCATCAAGGCGAACATCCCGACGCGGATCGCGTTCCAGGTCTCCTCGAAGATCGACTCGCGCACCATCCTCGACCAGATGGGCGCCGAGTCGCTGCTCGGCCAGGGCGACATGCTCTACCTGCCTCCCGGCGGAGGCGTGCCGGTGCGGGTGCACGGCGCCTTCGTCGCCGACGGCGAGGTGCACAAGGTGGTCGAGCACTGGCGCCAGCTGGCCGAGCCGCAGTACGTCGACGGCATCCTCGAAGGCGGCGTGCCCGAGGAAGCCGACCCGGGCAGCGCGGTCGGCTTCGGCGGCCTGTCGCAGACGCTCGCCGAGGCCGGCATCGACGGCGAGGCCGATCCGATGTACGACCAGGCGGTGGCTGTCGTGATGCGGCACAAGCGCGCGTCGATCTCGCTGGTGCAGCGTCACCTGCGCATCGGCTACAACCGCGCGGCGCGCCTGCTCGAGCAGATGGAGAAGTCGGGGCTGGTCTCCGCGATGGCGTCCAACGGCAACCGCGAGCTGCTGGTTCCGTCGTCGCAGGACGCCTGATGCTCGGGCGACGGCGGTTCATCGCGGTGTTGCCGGCGGCTGCCCTGCTGGGGCTGTGCGCGGTGTCGCCAGCGGCGCGCGCCGCGGCGCTCGGGCAGCTGCGCATGTTCCTCGCCGACACCCGCTCGGCGCGCGGCGAATTCACGCAGAAGGTGTTGCGCGCCGACGGCAGCGTGGCCGAGTCGAGCAGCGGCGACTTCGCGTTCGCGCGCCCCGGGCGCTTTCGCTGGGAGGTGCGCAAGCCCTTCGAGCAGCTGCTGGTCGCCGACGGGCAGCGCCTCTGGTTCTACGACAAGGACCTGAACCAGGTCACGGTGCGACGACTGTCCGATTCGCTGGCGTCGACGCCGGCTGCGATTCTCTTCGGCGATGCCGACCTCGAGCGCGACTTCACGCTGCGCGAACTCGCGCCGCGCGACGGTCTCGAATGGGTCGAGGCGCTGCCGCGCAGCAAGGAGGCGGGCTTCGAGCGCATCGAGCTCGGCATGCGCGATGGCCTGCCGGTCTCGATGGAGGTGGCCGACGCGTTCGGGCGCACCACGGTGTTCGGGTTCCGCGCGATCGCGCGCAACGCTTCGCCGGCGCCCGAACTGTTCCGGTACGTGCCGCCGAAGGGTGTCGATGTCGTCGAGCAGTAGTGCGTCCGCGCCGCCGGCCGCGCCGGGCGATCCGCTCGCGTGCATCGACACGCCGGCGCTGGTGCTCGACCTCGACGCCTTCGAAGCCAACGTCGCGGCGTTGCATGCGCATGCGGGGGCGCGCGGCGTGCGGGTGCGCGCGCACGGCAAGGCGCACCGCTGCCCCGAGATCTCCCGCAGGCAGATCGCTGCGGGTGCGGTGGGCGTGTGCTGCCAGAAGGTCGGCGAGGCCGAGGGCTTCGCCGAGGCCGGCATCGCCGACATCCTGGTCAGCAACGAAATCGTCGATCCGGCCAAGCTCGACAGGCTGGCGAGGCTCGCGCGCCGGGTGCGGCTCGCGGTCTGCGTCGATCACCCCGATGCGGTGGCGGCGCTCGCGCGCGCCTGCGTGACGGCGGGTGCACGCATCGACGTGCTGATCGAGCTCGACGTCGGGCAGGGGCGCTGCGGCGTGACCACGATCGACGAGGTGGTGGCGCTCGCGCGAGTGGTCGCGGCGGCCTCGCCCGCGCTGCGGCTGCGCGGGCTGCAGGCCTACCACGGCAGCGCGCAGCACCTGCGCACCGCGCAGGCCCGTTCGCAGGCAATCGCGGCCGCTGCGCGCCGCGCAGCGCTGGCGCGCGACACGCTGCGCAGCGCCGGCTTCGGCTGCTACGAGGTGAGCGGCGGCGGCACCGGCACCTTCGCGCACGAAGCGGCTTCGGGCGTCTACACCGAGATCCAGCCTGGCTCCTACGCGCTGATGGACCTCGATTACCGCGCCAACGAGCCCGATGCGACGACGCCCGCGCTGCGGCAGGCGATGGGCGTGATGATGTCCGTGATGAGCGTGCGCGCCGGACATGCAGTGCTCGACGGCGGCCTGAAGGCGGTGTCGGTCGACTCCGGCCCCCCGGCGCTGCGCTTGCCCGGATGGCGGGTGCACGGCGTCTCCGACGAGCACACGGTGATCGAGCCGGTGGAGGCCGGGTGCGAAGTGCCCGCAATCGACGGCGGCCGTGCCGGCGTACCCGCGCCGCTGCTGTCGCATCTGCCGGCGCTCGGTCAGCGTTGCGTGCTCGACCCGGGGCACTGCGATCCCACCGTCAACCTGCACGACTGGGTGGTGGCGTATCGCGGCGACCGGGTCGAGGCGGTCTGGCCGGTCCTGTCCCGGGGCGCGTCGCGGTGAAGCGCTCGCAGCTGCGGTAAGCTCGCAGCTTCGACGGTCAACCGGAGTTCCGTGCCGATGAGCAGCGTGGCACCGGCGGCGCCCGCATCCGGTTCCGGCGACACGCGGATCATCGTGGTCGTCGGAATCGCGCACGCCGTTTCGCACTTCTTCCACCTGATCCTGCCACCGCTGTTCCCCTGGCTGAAGGACGCGTTCGGCCTGTCGTACTCCGAGCTCGGCATGGTGGTCACCGTGTTCTTCGTGATCTCCGGCATCGGCCAGTCGCTCGCAGGTTTCCTCGTCGATCGGGTCGGCCCGCTGCCGGTGATGCTCGGTGCGATCCTGCTGTTCGCGATCTCGGCGGCGGTGCTCGCGGCCGCACCCGGCTACGCAGGTTTGATGCTCGGTGCGGCGCTCGCTGGCGTCGGCAACGCGTCGTTCCATCCGGTCGACTACTCGATCCTCAATCGCAAGGTGTCCACGCCGCGGCTCGGCCACGCGTACGCGGTGCACGGCATCTCGGGCAACCTCGGATGGGCGCTCGCGCCGGTGTTCGTGGTGACCATCGCGCAATTCGCCGGCTGGCGCGAAGCCTTCGCCGCCGCATCGCTGGTGGCGCTCGCGGCGCTCGCCGTGGTCTGGCTGAACCGCGAGGTCCTGGAGACGCCGGTGCATCACGGCGTGGAGACAGCCGCTGCGGGGCGTGGCGCCCCCGGCGGTGCGTTCGACTTCCTGCGATTGCCAGCGGTCTGGCTGAGCTTCGGTTTCTTCTTCGCCTATGCGTTCGCGCTGGGCGGCGTGCAGACGTTCGCTCCCGAGGCGTCACGGCTGCTGCACGGCGTGCCGCTCGAATGGGTCGCGCTGTGCCTGACCATCTACATGCTGGGCAGCGCGGGCGGAACGATGGTCGGCGGATTCCTCGTGCGCGACGCCGCTCGCGCCGAACGGATCATCGGCGTGTGCTTCGGCATTGCGGCGCTGGTGGCCGTCGGCGTCGCGTTGCTGCCGTGGCCGGGCTGGGCAGTGCCGGTGCTGTTCGGCGTGATGGGGGTCTGCGGCGGCATCGCCAATCCTTCGCGCGACATGCTGATCCGGCGGGCGGCACCTCCGGGGGCGACCGGCCGCGTCTACGGCGTCGTCTACTCGGGGCTCGACGTCGGAATGTCGATTGCGCCGCCGTTCTTCGGGCTGATGATGGACATGGGCATGCCGGCGCTGGTCTGGCTCGGCGTCGCCATCGCGCAGGCGATGCTGATCGCCGGCGCGTTCCGGGCGGGCCGCGCGACGCGGGTGCGCGATGCCGCGCCGGGCACCGCCTGACAGGCCGGCGGCCGACGACGCGCCGCTGGCCGAGCGGCTGCGGCCGCGATCCCTCGACGAGGTGATCGGGCAGTCGCACCTGCTCGGCCCGGGCAAGCCGCTGCGCGTGGCGTTCGAGTCGGGGCGGCCGCACTCGATGATCTTCTGGGGGCCGCCCGGTGTCGGCAAGACAACGCTGGCGCGGCTGATGGCCGACGCATTCGACGCGCAGTTCATCGCGATCTCGGCGGTGCTCGGTGGCGTGAAGGAGATCCGCGAGGCGGTGAGCGCGGCGCAGCTGGCGCGCGAGCGCGGCCGGCGCACGATCCTGTTCGTCGACGAGGTGCACCGCTTCAACAAGGCGCAGCAGGACGCATTCCTGCCGCACGTGGAAAGCGGCCTGTTCACCTTCATCGGCGCGACCACCGAGAACCCGTCGTTCGAGGTCAACGGCGCGCTGCTGTCGCGCGCGCGCGTCTACGTGCTCGAGCCGCTGTCGACCGACGAGCTCGCGACGCTGTTCGAGCGGGCCGTCGCGCGCGAGGCACAGCGCCGCGCAGAGATCGGCTTCGACGCCGCGGCGCGCGAGCGGCTGGTGGGCTGGGCCGACGGCGATGCACGGCGCCTGCTCAATGCGATCGAGATCGTCGCCGACGCCGCCCGCTCGGCAGGTCGCGACACGGTCGACGGTGCGTTCCTGGAGGATGCGCTGTCGCAGAACCTGCGCCGCTTCGACAAGGGGGGCGAAGCCTTCTACGACCAGATCAGCGCGCTGCACAAGGCGGTGCGCGGCTCCGACCCCGACGCGTCGCTGTACTGGCTCGCGCGCATGATCGACGGCGGCGCCGACCCGCGCTACCTCGCGCGGCGCATCGTGCGGATGGCCAACGAGGACATCGGCCTGGCCGACCCGCGCGCGCTGGCGCTGGCGCTCGACGCCGCCGAGGTCTACGAGCGGCTGGGCTCTCCCGAAGGCGAGCTCGCGCTCGCACAGGCAGTGGTCTACCTCGCCTGCGCGGCGAAATCCAACGCGGTCTACGTCGCCTGGAACCGCGCCCGCGCGTTCGTGCAGCAGCACGGCTCGGCGCCGGTGCCGATGCACCTGCGCAACGCGCCGACCCGGCTGATGAAGGGACTGGGCTACGGCAAGGGCTACCGCTACGCGCACGACGAGGCGGGCGGCTACGCGGCCGGCGAGCGCTACTTCCCCGACGGCGTCGAACCGGCGCGCTTCTACGAGCCGGTCGAGCGCGGCCTGGAGACGAAGATCCGTGAGAAGCTCGCCTGGCTGCGCGCGCGCGACGCGGGTGCGGACGAAAAGGAATCGCGCGGCTGACGGTTCCGGCATCGGCTTTTCGGGCCGTCAATCCTGCCGAAGCGCATCCGGGCGAATGCACCAGCGGACGATCGCCGGCCGGGCGCCCGGCTTGCTACACTCGCCGTCCGGCCCTTTCGATCGCTGCGGCTGTGCCGTCCGCCCCGGCCGGCATGGTCGCAGCGCCGCATCGCATCCATGCTCGACATCGCACTGCTCCGCAAGGATCCCGACTCGGTCGCCGCGCGCCTCGCGCTGCGCGGCTACACACTCGACCTCGACGCCTTCCGCGCGCTGGAAGCCGAGCGCAAGGCGCTGCAGGTGCGCGCCGAGGAACTTCAGGCCCGGCGCAACGCGCTGTCGAAGACCATCGGCCAGCTGAAGTCGCGAGGTGAGGACGCGTCCGAGGCGCTCGCCGCTGTTGCCGGCCTGGGCGACGCGCAGAAGGTCGCGGCCGAAGAGAACGACGCCGTCCAGGCGCGCCTTCGCGAGTGGCTGCTGCAGGTGCCTAACCTGCCGCACGAATCGGTGCCCGCCGGCCGCGACGAACGCGACAACCGCGAAGTGCGCCGCTGGGGGCCCGACGGCCCGGAGCCGAAACCGCCGGGTTTCGAGCCGCGTGACCACGTCGATGTCGGCGCGCCGCTCGGACTGGATTTCGAGACGGCCGCGAAATTGTCGGGTTCGCGTTTCGCGGTGATGAAAGGGCCGGTCGCGCGCCTGCATCGCGCGCTGGCGCAGTTCATGCTCGACGTGCAGACCGGCGAGCATGGCTACACCGAGTGCTACACCCCGTACATCGTCAACCGCGAGACCCTGCTCGGTACCGGCCAGCTGCCCAAGTTCGAACAGGACCTGTTCGCCGCGAAGAAGGGTGGACAGGAAGGCGAGAGCGAGGCGCTGTACCTGATCCCCACCTCCGAAGTGTCGCTGACCAACTTCGTGCGCGACCAGATCGTGCCGGCCGCGGCGTTGCCGATTCGCCTGACCGCGCACACGCCGTGCTTTCGCTCCGAGGCGGGCTCGTATGGCCGCGACACGCGCGGAATGATTCGCCAGCACCAGTTCGACAAGGTCGAGATGGTGCAGATCGTGCACCCCGACGCCTCTCACGACGCGCTCGAGCAGATGGTCGGCCATGCCGAGGCGATCCTGAAGAAGCTCGGGCTCGCGCACCGGGTGATGCTGCTGTGCGCCGGCGACATGGGCTTCGGCGCGGCCAAGACCTACGACCTCGAAGTGTGGCTGCCTGCGCAGCAGGCCTACCGCGAGATCTCGTCGGTATCGAACTGCGAGGCCTTCCAGGCCCGGCGCATGCAGGCCCGCTACCGCGGCACCGACGGCAAGACCGGCCTGCTGCACACGCTGAACGGATCGGGGCTGGCGGTCGGACGCACGCTGGTCGCGGTGCTCGAGAACTACCAGCAGGCCGACGGCTCGGTGCGGGTGCCCGACGTGCTCGTCCCGTACATGGGCGGCCTGAGGCGGCTCGGTCCCTGACCCGCGCGCCGCGGAGCCTCTCCGCGCGGCTCCGCGGCGATCGTCTTTGCTATACTGCCCGGCTTCGCGTCACGACCAGCGCGAAACTCGGAAAGGTGGCAGAGTGGTCGAATGCGCCGGACTCGAAATCCGGTTTACGGTTACACCGTAACGTGGGTTCGAATCCCACCCTTTCCGCCAGGCATTTCTTTCCCTCGAGCCGCTTGCGCAAAGCCCCGATCGGGCAGCAGGGGCTCGAAGCCTCCGGCAGTCGGCCGGTGCGAAACTCCCCATTCGACACACCCGCACGACGGTGCAGCGAGCGCCGGATCGATGCGATGCAGGGTGCCTGATCGTTTCACGAACAACAACAGGAGAATCGACGCATGCTCTCCCGCATACGCACGGCGTGCCGTGCCGCAGTCGCTTCGGTAGTGGCCATCATGGCTTTCGGCGTCGCGCCCGCCGCGCTGGCGCAGGCCTGGCCGTCGAAGCCGGTGAAGATCCTCGTGGGTTTCGCTCCCGGCGGTGCAATGGACATCGTCGCACGCACGCTGGGCGAGCGGATGGCGGCCAGTCTCGGGCAACCGGTCGTCGTCGAGAACAAGCCGGGTGCGGCCAGCAACATCGCGATCCGGTTGCTGATCGACAGCCCGCCCGACGGCTATACGGTGATGCTGGTGGCCAACGGGCTGGCGGCAAATCCGTTCCTCTACACGCAGCAGCCATTCGATCCCGTTCAGGACGTCGCGCCGGTTTCGCTGGTGGCGCGACTGCCGGTCGTGATCGCCGCGAACGCGTCGTCGGACCTCGCAACCCTGAAGAAGCTCGTCGAGGCCTCGAAAGCGCGTCCCGGCAGCGTGAACTACGCGACGCCCGGTAGCGGTTCCACGCCGCACCTCGCGATGGAGCTGTTTGCGCGCGCGGCCGGCATCTCGCTCACGCACGTGCCGTACAAGGGCGGCGCACCGGCGATTGCCGACGTGCTCGGCGGCCAGCTTCCTCTGGTGGCGGTGAACGCGGTCGAGGTGCTGCCGCACGTGAAGGCCGGCAAGCTGCGGGTGCTGGCGGCACTGAGCGCCGAGCGCGTGTCGACGCTTCCCGATACCCCGACCATCGCCGAATCGGGTTATCCGGGCTTCGAGGCGTCGGTGTGGCACGCATTCATCGCACCGAAGGGCACGCCGCCTGCGGTCATCGCGAAGCTGAACGATGCGATCGGCAAGGCGCTGGCTTCGCCGGACGTGAAGGAGCGGCTGGCCAAGCTGGGTGCAGTGACCTCCCCGAGCACGCCCGCGGAGCTGGGCACTCTCGTGCGCGCCGAACACGAGCGCTACGGCAGGCTGATCCGCGACGCGAACATCAAGGCGAACTGACGCGGCTGAACCGACGCGGCTGAACTGACGCGGCTGAACTGACGCGGCTGAGCCGACGCGACCGAGTCGAAGTGACTGATCCGAAGCAGCTGACCCAAGGCGGCTGACGCGAGCCGGTGGAGTCGCGCCGGTGGGGTCGAAGCGGCGGTCGCCGCGCATGCGGTGCGCTACCATGGCGGCCGTTGCGCGGCGCGCCGTCGACCGCGCACCGTCAGCCGCCACGCGCGGCGTCCGACCGGAGGAGCAGGGTGGGCAAGGGCAACGCGTTCGAGCGGGACAAGCTGATTCGCTTCCACCACTGCGATCCGGCAGGGATCGTCTTCTACCCGCAGTACTTCATCCTGTTCAACGAGCTGGTCGAAGACTGGTTCAACCACGGCCTGCGCCACGATTACGCGGAGATGGTCTATCGGCAGCGGCTCGGCACGCCGATGGTGCGCGTGGAGTGCGACTTCCTGTCGCCGAGCAAGATCGGCGAGATGCTCACGCTGAGCCTGCTCGTGCAGCGCCTCGGCCGCAGTTCGCTCGGCCTGGCGGTCGAAGGCGTCGCCGGCGGCGTGCCCCGGGTGCGGGCGCAACTCACCGTCGTGCTGGCGAACGTCGACACGCTGCGCTCGGTGCCGTTTCCGCCCGAGCTTCGCGCCGGCATCGAGCGCTACCTGGCTGCCTGAGGCGCGAGGCCGGCAGGCACCATCGCGGCAGGCCCGGCCAGCTTCGCTGCGCCGTTTCCGTGCGGAAAGTCCCGTCCTGCGCCTCGGTTGTCGGCGGAATTGACACCCGGGCGGCTAACTTGTTCACTGATCCGGCATAACGGTTCCGATAGCATCGCCCCTGTCGCAACGAGCCTGGCCGCACGCTCCGGCGTTCCGGAGCGCCGGCGGCGCGGCTCGCGCCAGAACAAGTCGATGACCGAATCGGACCTTTCGCTTCCCCGACCTCCGCCGCGCCCGCTGCTGTTCGCGCGCACCCGCGAATCGCTGGCCGACGCGTTGTCGGCGTCGGTGACCGAGGCGCTGCCGACGATCGCCGACGAGCTCGACGCGGTGGCAGATCGGGCGATCGACGGCCGCGAACGCCAGGCGCTGATGGGTGCTGCGCAGCGGCTGCGCCGTGAGAGCGCGACGCGCGTGACGCAGGTCGCCGATGCGCTCGCCCGGCGCGCCAACCGCTGCCTCGAGGTCTCGCGCCGCGCCGACCAGGATGCCGATGCCCGGGCACTGGCGCTGATCGACGAAGAGGAGCTCGAGGCGCAGATCCTGGCGGCCGACCTCGCGCGCGCGGCGCGCGAGCGCGCGGGTGTGGCCTATCCCCGATACGTCGCGCGGCTGCGGCAGGTGGTCGAGCGCGACTGGGGCGACGACGAGCTGAACCCGCTGGGCGCGCGCACGCTCGCGGGTGCCGCGATCGCGGCGCTGGAGGGCATCGTCGATGGCGCGCGCCTGCGCGCTGCGCTGCGGCAGCTCGCGCTGGCCACGCTGGCCGAGCCGATTGCCGAGGCGATCGCCCGTGCCGATCAGCTGCTCGAAGAAGCCGGGGTTCAGCTGCCCGAGCCGGAACTTCCGCCCGCCGGCAGTGAAGCCGCCGCCAGTGCCGAGACCGAAGCCGAAGCTCTTGCCACCGCTCGCGAACCTGGCGCCGGGGGGGAGGACGACGGCGCGATGCCGCCGACGATTCCCGAATTGCCCGCCGAGGGGCACGCAGAGGAACCGGTCCCCGAATTGCCTGGCGTCGAGCGCCGCGGCGCCGCTGTTCCTCGCCCGGTGGGCGCCGCGCTGCAGGCCGAGCGCGACGCGGCCACGCTCGGCAGCTCGCCGCTGGCCGGCGCGCCGTCCGGCGAACGGCTGAGGGTGCTGCCCACGCTGCAGCCGGTGGTGGAGATCGAGCGCGACGCGGTGGCGTTCGCCCACGCGATCGGCGCGACGCCGTACAGCCGCCAGGCGCGCGGCGAGTTCTTCGGCAACGTACGCGCGCGCATGCGCGAGGTCAGCGCGGCGCCGGCGCAGGTCGCGGTGGTCGACCTGGTGGCCGCGATGTTCGACTACGTGATCGACGATCGCCGCCTGCCCGAAGCCGCAAAACCGCTGGTCTGGCGCCTGCAGCAGCCGGCCGTCGCGCTGGCGCTGCTCGATCCGGCCTATCTCGGCGACGATCCGCGCTCGCTGCGCAAGCTGATCGAGCACTTCGGCGCGATCTCGACCGCCTTCGGCGAGGACATCGTGCGCGGCAGCGAGCTGTACCGCCGGCTCGAAACCGTGGTGCGCGCGGTCGAGATCGTCTCGAGCGCGCTGCAGTCGCGCTCGGCCGTCATGGCGCAGCAGGTCGAGAAGGAATACTCGCGCGCCGCGCGCAGCGTCGGCCAGCTGATCGACCGCGTCGTGCGCGAGCGCCGCGCGCTCGAGGAGACGCCGGGACGGCGCAACCGCCGAGACTACGGCAGGCGCCCGAGCCGCGAGCGCGAGCGGCTGGTCACCGAAAACCTGCGCGCGCTGCTCGAGGAGCGTCTCGCGCGGCACCAGGCGCCCGACTCGGTGCGCGATTTCGTCACCAACGTCTGGCTGCGCCACATGCGCACCGCGGCGCTTCGCAACGGCGAGGAGAGCGCCGAGTTCCGCGTCTCGCTGCAGGTGGTCGACGACCTGCTCTGGAGCCTGGACGCAAACGGCGAGCGGCGCAGCCGCCGCGAGCTCGCGCAGCGCATCCCGCCGCTGATCCGGCTGATGACGCAGGGCGTGCGCGAGATCGGCGCGAAGGACGAGGAGTTCAAGTCGTTCTTCGACGAGTTGTTCCTGATCCACCTCAGGCGCATGCAGCGGCGCGAGCGCGAGCGCGGCGCGAGTACGCGCGCGCGCCTCGATCGGGATGCGGGGGCAGGCGCGACCACCGCGGCCGTGGTGCCGACGCTGGCACAGCCGCTCGGCGGGGAAACCGCGATCGCCCCCGGCGAACCGCAGCCGCCCGCCGCCGAGGCGGTGGCCATCGCGCCGGGCGCTCCCGCGGCTGCGGGCCCGGCTGCAGTGCCTCCGGCAGCGCCCGAAACGCCTGAAACGCCCGAAGCGCCCGCAGCGCCTCAGCCCGCGGCCGAGGAGGGCACCGAGCGGCGTTTGCTCGAAATCCTCGATTCGCTCGACCTCGGCGACCTGCCGGCTAGTCCGCGGCGCCGCGAACTCGCGCCCGGGCAGGCGCTCGAGCAGATCCGTCGCGGCGACTGGGTCGAGCTGGTGACGCGCGACCGCGGCAGCGCCTACCTCAAGGTCGCCTGGATCAACCGCCGGCGCACCGTGGCGCTGCTGGTGCGCTACGCGGACCGCCGCGCGATGTCGCTGCGCATGGAGGAGATGCGTGCGCGCTTCGAGCAGGCGCGCGCATTCCTGCTCGTGGCCGACTGACGGCATCTGCACTATAGTTCTTGACACGATTCCGCGAAGGAATTACGGTTCATGCGCTGCCGGCCCTCGGCCAGGGCCGGCGAATCGTCGCGCGGCGGCGCTCTGCCGGTCTCCCGTGCCTTCCCGAAGCAGCGTTGCGGATGCGGTGCGCGCGGATGCGCGGTCGAGGTCGCTTGCGGAATCGGGGAAGCCCCGCGGTTGCGCTCGCCCGGCTGACAGCGCAATCTTCGTCGGCTATGGTGCGCAGGTCGCGATTCGGGCGACCCGGATCCCGTCGTCGCCCGATCGAAGCCGGGCCAGCCATTTTTCAAGCAGAGGAGAGCTTTCGATGGACAGGAGACACGCAGTGAAGCTGGCCGCCGCCGCCGCCGTTGTCGCGGCGATGGCGGGCACGGCCGCGGCGCAGGGCAAGCCGGTGAAGGTCGGGTTCATGCTGCCGTACACCGGCACCTACGCGGCCCTCGGCACCGCGATCGAGAACGGCTTCCGGCTGTTCCTCGAGGAGCACGGCGGCAAGCTGGGCGGCCAGTCGGTCGAGTTCGTCCGGGTGGATGACGAGAGCGATCCGTCCAAGGCGACCGACAACGTCAACAAGCTGATCAAGCGCGACCAGGTCGACGTGGTCGTGGGCACCGTGCACTCGGGCGTCGCGATGGCGATGGCCAAGGCGGCCAAGGACAGCGGCACGCTGCTGATCGTGCCCAACGCAGGCGCCGACGCGGTCACCGGGCCGATGTGCGCGCCGAACATCTTCCGCACCTCCTTCTCGAACTGGCAGCCCGGGTTCGCGATGGGCGAGGTCGTCGCCAAGCGCGGCCACAAGACCGCCGTCACGATCACCTGGAAATACGCGGCCGGCGACGAGAGCGTCAACGGCTTCAAGGAGAGCTTCACGAAGGCCGGCGGCAAGGTGATCAAGGACCTCACGCTGCCGTTCCCGAACGTGGAGTTCCAGGCGCTGCTCACCGAGATCGCCTCGCTCAAGCCCGACGCGGTCTACACCTTCTTCGCCGGCGGCGGCGCGGTGAAGTTCGTCAAGGACTACGCGGCGGCGGGCCTCGGCAAGACGATCCCGCTCTACGGCGCCGGCTTCCTCACCGACGGAACGCTCGAGGCGCAGGGCGACGCGGCGCAGGGGCTGCTCACCACGCTGCACTATGCCGACGGGCTCGACAACCCGAAGGACAAGGCGTTCCGCCTTGCGTACGCCAAGACCTACAAGCTGCAGCCCGACGTCTACGCGGTGCAGGGCTACGACGCCGCACAGCTGCTCGGCGCGGGCCTGGCCGCCGTCAAGGGCGACATGGGCAAGCGCGACGCGATGTACGCGGCGATGGCCAAGGCGCGCATCGACAGCCCGCGCGGCGCCTTCACGCTGTCGAAGTCGCACAACCCGGTGCAGGACATCTACCTGCGCAAGGTCGTGGGCAAGGCGAACCAGGTGCAGGGGGTTGCGGTCAAGGCGCTGGCCGACCCGGGGCGCGGCTGCCGCATGTGAGTCGACGCCGACTGTCCGCTGTCGCGTGGCCGAGCGTCGCGCGGCAGCGGGCCTGCACGGCTGGCCCCGGCGCGGGGCGGTCGCAGTCCTGAGAGCCCTTGCGCATGGATCCCGTCGTCTTTCTCGTTCAATGCCTGAACGCCGTCCAGTACGGCCTGCTGCTGTTCCTGGTCGCCAGCGGCCTCACGCTGATCTTCGGCATCATGGGCGTGATCAACCTGGCGCATGGCAGCTTCTACATGATCGGCGCCTACATGGCGTACGCGCTGGCGCCGCTGGTCGAGCAGACGCTGGGCGGCGGCTTCTTCGCCACGCTGGCCGTCTCGATCGCGATCTCGGTCGCGCTGGGCTACGTGCTCGAGTGGGTCTTCTTCAGCTACCTGTACGAGCGTGAGCACCTGCAGCAGGTGCTGATGACCTATGCGCTGATCCTCGTCTTCGAGGAAACCCGCAGCATCCTCGTCGGCAACGACGTGCACGGCGTGCATGCACCGGGGTGGCTGGCGGGCACGCTGCCGCTGGGCGAACTGATGACGTATCCGGTCTACCGTCTGTTCATCTCGGCGGTGTGCGTGGTGGTGGTGTTCGCGCTGTTCTGGGTGATCACGCGCACCCGGCTCGGCATGACGGTGCGCGCCGGTGCTTCCAATCGCGAGATGGTCCAGGCGATGGGCATCGACATCAAGTTCCTCTACCGCGTGGTGTTCTCGGCCGGAGTCGCGCTCGCGGCGCTGGCCGGGGCGATCGCCGCGCCGGTGTCGTCGGTGTATCCGGGCATGGGCAACCAGGTGCTCATCATCTGTTTCGTGGTCGTGGTGATCGGCGGCATCGGCTCGATCCGCGGCGCGCTGGTGGCCGCGCTGCTGGTCGGGTTCGTCGACACCTTCGGGGCCGTCTTCTTCCCGCAGGCCGCCGGCGTGCTGGTCTACCTGCTGATGGCAGCGATCCTCTTGTGGCGGCCCGAGGGGCTGTTCCGCACCGTCTGAGAGGCGCCACTGATGAGCGACCTGTCCTCGCGCATCGTGCCGGCGATCATCGCCGTGCTGGTGCTCGCCGCGTTCCCGATGTTCGGCGGCAAGTTCGCGATCGACCTGGTGACGAAGATCATGATCCTCGCGATCTTCGCGCTCAGTCTCGAGTTGCTGGTGGGCCAGACGGGGCTGGTGTGCTTCGGCCACTCCGCATTCCTCGGCATCGCGGCGTACACGGCGGCGCTGCTCACGCCGCAAAGCGGCCCGGCTCCGCTGCTGCTGCTGCTTCCGGCGGCGGTGCTCGCCGCCGGTGCCTACGCGCTCGCGGTGGGGGCCCTGTCGCTGCGCACGCGCGGCATCTACTTCATCATGGTGACGCTCGCCTTCGCGCAGATGGCCTACTACGTGTTCCACGACACGAAACTGGGTGGCGGCAGCGACGGCATCTACGTCTATTTCCGGCCCGTCCTGTCGATCGGCGACTGGCAGCCGTTCGACCTCGACAGCGGTCACACCTTCTACTACTTCGTGCTGCTCTTCCTCGCCGTCACGTTCGTGCTGCTGGCGTACCTCGTGCGCAGCCGCTTCGGCAGGGCGCTTGCCGGCATCCGCGTGAACGAGCAGCGCATGCGCGCGGTCGGATTCGCCACCTACGGCTACAAGCTCGCCGCGTTCGTGCTGGCGGGGATGTTCGCCGGCCTTGCCGGATTCCTCTACGCGCTGAAGGACGGGTTCGTGAGTCCCGAGCTGCTGTCCTGGCACCAGTCGGGCGCGGTGCTGATCATGATCATCCTCGGGGGCCTGGGCAGCCTGCGCGGAGCAGTCGCGGGTGCGTTCGCTTTCGTGCTGCTGCAGGAGCTGTTCCAGTCGGAGGCGATCTTCGGTGCGCTGGCGCAGCACTGGCAGCTCACGCTCGGTTTCACGATCATCGCCTGCGTCGCTCTGATGCCCAACGGCATCGTCGGCATCGGCCGGCAGGTGGGACGGCGCGTGGCGAACCTGCGGAGGCTGCGCAATGCCTGAGCCCAGCGGGGGAGAAGTGCTGCTGCGCGCTCGCAAGGTCTCGCGCAGCTTCGGCGGCCTGAAGGCGGTCGACGACGTCTCGGTCGCGGTGCGCCAGGGCACGGTCCACGCGGTGATCGGCACCAACGGCGCCGGCAAGTCCACGCTGATCAACCTGCTGTGCGGCGAGATCCAGGCGAGCGAGGGCACGGTGGAACTGCTCGGCCGCGACGTCTCGCGGTGGTCGCAGCCGCGGCGCGCGCAGGCCGGGCTGGGCCGCAGCTACCAGCGCAACACGATCTACGCGCCGTTCACCGTGCTCGAGAACTGTCGACTGAGTGCGCAGGCGCGACTGCAGCGTCCCTGGGACTGGTTCACGCCCGCATCGTCGTGCGCGACGACCCGTGCCGCCGCCAACCATGCGCTCGAGCGCGCCGGGCTCGCCGCGCAGGCTCACCTGGTCGCCGGCACGCTGTCGCACGGCCAGAAGCGCCAACTCGAGATCGCGATGTGCCTGGCCACCGGCCCGCGCGTGCTGGTGCTCGACGAGCCGCTGGCGGGGATGGGTGCCGAGGAGTCCGAGCGCATGCTGTCGCTGCTCGAAGGGCTGAAGGCCGAGCACGCGATCCTGCTGGTCGAGCACGACATGGACGCGGTGTTTCGCGTCTCCGACGAGATCACCGTGATGGTGAACGGCCGCGTCATCGCCACCGGCAAGCCCGAGGAGATCCGCGCCAACGCCGACGTGCAGACCGCCTACCTGGGCGAGGAGGGCGCGCACTAGCGGCCATGGGCCGCGCAAGGCGCACCGGACCGATCATGGCCGAAACGCTCATCGAGATCAGCGACCTGCACGCCTACTACGGGCAGAGCCACGTGCTGCGCGGCGTGAACCTGCGCATCGAGGCCGGCGAGGCGGTGGGGCTTCTCGGTCGCAACGGCATGGGCAAGACGACGCTGATCCGCGGCATGCTCAGGCTGATGCGTGCGACCACCGGACGCATCGTGGTGCGCGGCCGCGACTGCAGCGCCGAGCGCCCCGATCGCGTCGCGCGCATGGGCATCGGCTACGTGCCCGAAGGGCGCGGCATCTTTCCGAACCTCTCGGTGCGCGAAAACCTGCTGATGGCCGCGCGCCCGGGCCTGCGCGGGCAGTCCGACTGGACCTTCGAGCGGGTGCTCGAGACCTTTCCGCGCCTGACCGAGCGGCTGCACCACGGCGGCAACCAGCTCTCGGGTGGCGAGCAGCAGATGCTCGCGATCGGCCGCGCACTGATGACCAACCCCGACCTGATCGTTCTCGACGAAGCCACCGAGGGGCTGGCGCCGCTGATCGTGCGCGAGATCTGGGGCATCGTCGCCGGCATTCGTGCGAGCGGGATCGCGTCGCTGGTGGTCGACCGCAACTATCGCGCGGTGCTGGCCCATACCGACCGCTGCGTGGTGCTCGAGCGGGGCAGGGTGGCCCTCGAAGGCGATTCGAAGTCGCTGGCGACCGACGAGGGCGCACTGCAGGCCTACCTCGGGGTCTGAGCAACCGCCGGCCGCGCGCGGCGGGTCAGCCGCCGCTGGCCTGCTCGCCGCTCTCCGGGCTGAAGGTCACGATGTGATCGGCGTCGAAGCGCACGCCGATCCGCTCGCCGACCGCGTGGTTGTGGTGGCTCGGTACCAGCGCGAGCAGCGTCTGGCCGCTGGCCAGCCGCAGGGTGTAGAGGAACTGCGCGCCGCGGAAGGCCTTGCGCACCACCTCGGCCTGCATCGGGCTGCCGTCGTCGTGCACCACGTCGTCGGGTCGCAGCAGCACGGTCACCTCGCCCTGCAGGTTGGCGGTGGCGCCTGCGATCGCCTGGTCGGTGCGCGCGTGGATCGGCAGCGTGCCCAGTTCGAGGTGCACGAAGGTGTTGCCGTCGCGATGCTCGAGCCGCCCCGGCAGGAACGCGCCGAGGCCGACGAAATCGGCAACCTGCCGCGTCGCCGGCTGGTGGTAGAGCCGGTAGGGGGTGTCCCATTGCTCGATGCACCCGGCATCCATGACGCCGACCCGGTCGGCCAGTGCGAAGGCCTCGTACTGGTCGTGCGTGACCAGCAGCGCCGTCGTGCCGTGCCGCTTCAGGATCTCGCGCAGGTCGAGCGCGAGGCGCTCGCGCAGGTCGGGATCGAGGTTCGAGAACGGCTCGTCGAGCAGCAGGATCGCCGGCGCCGGCGCGAGCGCACGCGCAAGCGCCACGCGCTGCTGCTGGCCGCCGGACAATTCGTGCGGAAAGCGGCTCCCGATCGCGGGCAGGCCGACCAGTTCGAGCATGGCGGCCACGCGAGCCGGCCGTTCGGCCGCCGGCAGTGCCCGCAGCCCGAACGCGACGTTGGCCGTCACGTCGAGATGCGGAAAGAGCGCGTAGTCCTGGAACACCACGCCCACGCCGCGCTGCTCGGGCTCGATCCATGCGCGCGGCGAGGCCACGCAGCGGTTGCCGATGTGCACCGAACCCCGGTCGGGTCGCACGAAGCCGGCGATCGTGCGCAGCGCCGTGGTCTTGCCGCAGCCGGAAGCACCGAGCAGGCAGCCGATCTCGCCGGGGCTCAGCTGGAACGCCAGGCCGTCGAGCACCCGGACCTCGCGCGTGCCCTCGTGAAACGCGACATGCAGGTCGTCGACGCGCAGCGCGGCCGCGCCCGGCGCCGCCGGCGGATTCGAAGCCATTGCAAATACCTATAATTCCCGTTCCCCGATTGTAGTGCCAGTCACCCAGTGAAAAGCCGCCCGCCCGAACCACTCCCCGCTCGCCGCTGGCTGCGCATCGATCCGTCGCTGGGTTTCTCGCCCCGATTGCTCGCTCTGGGCTCGGTGCTCGCCGCACTGGCGGTGGCCGCTCCGATCGCCGCGGTGCTGTGGCTGGCGTTCGCGCCGGGCGGGTCGCAGGCCGAAGGCACGCTCGCACACCTGTTCGGCACGGTGCTGCCGCACTACACGTTCACCACTGCGAAGCTCGCGGCGACGGTGCTCGCGGTGGTGCTGCTGATCGGCGTGGGCACCGGCTGGCTGGTGGCCGCCTGCGAGTTCCCGGGAAGGCGCGTGCTGTCGTGGATGCTGGTGCTGCCGTTGTCGACCCCCGCGTTCGTGATGGCCTACGCCTATACCGATTTCCTGGCGAGCTTCGGACCGCTGCAGTCGGGCTTGCGCCGGATCACCGGCTGGGAGGTCGGCGACTACTGGTTCCCCGACATCCATTCGTGGCCTGCGGCCGGCACCTTTCTCGGGTTGGCGCTGTATCCGTACGTCTACCTGCTCGCGCGGGCGGCATTCGCCGACCGCAATCCGTCGCTCGCCGAGGCCGCGCGCTCGCTGGGCATGAGCCGCCGGCGCGTCTGGTGGCGCGTCACCTGGCCGGTGGCCCGGCCAGCGGTGGTCGCCGGCTGTGCGCTGGCGATGATGGAGACGCTGGCCGACTTCGGCACGGTCGCCTACTTCTCGGTCGACAGCTTCACCGCCGGCATCTATCGCGCCTGGCAGGGCATGGGCGATCGCGGCGGCGCGGCGCGGCTGTCGGCGATGCTGCTGGCGATCGTGATCGTGGTGCTCGCGCTCGAACGCGGGCAGCGCGGGCGGATGCAGTTCTACGTGCGCAGTCCGCGGCCCGAGCCTCGCCGGCCCTTGCATGGTGCGACCGCGTGGCGCGCGACGCTCGCCTGCACGATTCCGGTGGTGCTGGGCTTCGCCTTGCCGGCGGCGCTGCTCGCGTGGGCCTGGATCGGCGGCGGGGCCGGGCTCGATCCCCGGTTGCCGCGCTGGATCGGCAACACCGCGCTGCTGGCCGTTTGCGGCGCGGCGATCGTGCTGCCGGTGGCGCTGGTGGCGGCCTATTCGGCGCGGGTCGCCTCGTCGCCGACGCTGCGCGCGGCGCTGCTGTTCTCCAACACCGGATACGCGCTGCCCGGCGTCGTGCTCGGCGTCGGATTACTGATCCTGTCGGGGGCGGTGGATCGCGCCCTGGCGCCGCTCACCGGCGCGCTGGGTCTGCCCGCGCTGCTGGCCGGAGGCAGCATCGCCGCGGTGGTCTACGCGTACGCGGTGCGCTTCTTCTCGGTGGCCTACCAGGGTGTCGAGTCGGGGCTGGCGCGCATCAGTCCGTCGATGGACCACAGCGCGCGCAGCCTCGGGCGCCGCCCGCTCGAAGTGCTGCGCGAAGTGCACTGGCCGCTGATGCGTCGAAGCGTCGGTGCCGCGGCGCTGCTGGTGGCGATCGACTGCCTGAAGGAGTTGCCCGCGACGCTGGTGCTTCGGCCCTTCGACTTCGACACGCTGGCGGTGATCACCTATCAGTTCGCATCGGACGAGCGGCTCGCCGAAGCGGCACTGCCGGCCTTGCTGATCGTGCTGGTCGGCGTGGTGCCGGTCGTCTGGCTGTCGCGCGTCGCACTCTCGGAGCGGCCGCGAGTTCATGTATAATTTTCGTTTGCAGGCGCGTAGCTCAGCTGGTTAGAGCACCACCTTGACATGGTGGGGGTCGTTGGTTCGAGTCCAATCGCGCCTACCAGGATACCGCGGCGCGCATCGGCGCCGAGAACTCCCCACCATGGTCGTCATCACGCTCCCCGATGGATCGCAACGGCGCTTCGATGCGCCGCCGACGGTGGCCGAGGTTGCGGCCTCGATCGGCGCCGGGCTGGCCAGGGCGGCCATCGCCGGCAGGGTCGACGGGCGCCTGGTCGACACCTCGCATCGCATCGAGTCCGACGCCGCGCTGGCCATCGTCACCGAGCGCGACCCGGAAGGGCTGGAGATCATCCGGCACTCCGCCGCACACCTGCTCGCCTACGCGGTCAAGTCGCTGTTCCCCGATGCGCAGGTCACGATCGGCCCGGTGATCGAGAACGGCTTCTACTACGACTTCTCGTACAAGCGCCCGTTCACGCCCGAGGACCTCGCCGCGATCGAGGCGAAGATGGCCGAACTCGCGAAGAAGGACGAGCCGGTCGTGCGCGAGCTCTGGGATCGCGACGAAGCGGTGAAGTTCTTCGAGTCGATCGGCGAGAAGTACAAGGCCGAGATCATCGCGTCGATTCCGTCGGCCGAGCCGATCACGCTGTATCGCGAGGGCGACTTCGTCGATCTGTGCCGCGGCCCGCACGTGCCGTCCACCGGCCGGCTGAAGGTCTTCAAGCTGATGAAGCTGGCCGGCGCCTACTGGCGCGGCGACTCGAAGAACGAAATGCTTCAGCGAATCTACGGCACGGCCTGGACGAAGAAGGAAGACCAGGACGCCTACCTGCACATGCTCGAGGAGGCCGAGAAGCGCGACCACCGCCGGCTGGGGCGCGAGCTCGACCTGTTCCACATGCAGGAAGAGGCTCCGGGCCTCGTCTTCTGGCATCCGAAGGGCTGGGCCATCTGGCAGCAGGTCGAGCAGTACATGCGGCGCGTCTACCAGGACAGCGGCTACCAGGAGGTGAAGGGGCCGCAGATCCTCGACCGCAGCCTGTGGGAGCGCACCGGGCATTGGCAGAACTACCGCGAGAACATGTTCACGACCGAGTCGGAGAACAGGCACTACGCGCTCAAGCCGATGAACTGCCCGGGACACGTGCAGATCTTCAAGTCCGACCTGCGCTCGTATCGCGACCTGCCGCTGCGCTACGGCGAATTCGGCCAGTGCCATCGCAACGAGCCGTCCGGCGCGCTGCACGGCATCATGCGCGTGCGCGGGTTTACGCAGGACGACGGTCATTCGTTCTGCACCGAAGACCAGATCCTCGACGAGTGCGTCGCGTTCACGGACCGGCTGCAGCGCGTCTACCGCGATTTCGGCTTCACCGACATCCTGTACAAGGTTGCCACCCGCCCCGACAAGCGGGTCGGGTCCGACGAAGTCTGGGACAAGGCCGAGGCGGCGCTGATGGAGAGCCTGCGACGCGCCGGCTGCGAATTCGAGATCTCGCCCGGCGAGGGGGCGTTCTACGGTCCGAAGATCGAATACACGCTGCGCGACGCGATCGGCCGCCAGTGGCAGTGCGGCACGATGCAGGTCGACTTCAATACCGCCGGGCGTCTTGGCGCCGAATACGTTGCCGAAGACAACACCCGGCGGGTGCCGGTGATGTTGCACCGGGCCATTGTCGGCTCGCTCGAGCGATTCATCGGCATCCTGATCGAGCACCATGCCGGTGCATTGCCGATGTGGCTGGCGCCGATCCAGGCAGTGGTCATGAACATCACCGACGCGCAGGCCGAGTACGCAGCGTCTGTTGCGGAAACGCTGAGAAAACAAGGGTTTAGGATCCAGACCGATTTGCGGAACGAGAAAATCAACTATAAAATCCGCGAAAGCAGCCTGCAGAAGATCCCGTATCTCCTCGTCGTCGGCGACAAGGAGCGGCAGGCTGGCAAGGTGGCCGTGCGCGCGCGCGGGGGGGCCGATCCCGGCGTCCTCGACGTCGGGGCGTTCGCGGCGCGACTCTCCGAAGACGTCGCGCTCAAGCGATCCAACCCGCAATGACCGGCGAGCCTGGCGTGCTTCGCGCAGCGAAGCATTCCGGCGAGCGGGTCGGCGTCGTTGCACGGCCGTTGTATTTGTCCTTTTGCAGGAGAACTGAGCATCGCTACAGCCGAACGCGCGCATCGCATCAACGGTGAGATCAACGTGCCCGAGGTGCGCCTCGTGGGCGTGGAGAACGAACCGATTGGCATCGTCAGCCTGAGGGAGGCCATGCGCATGGCCGAAGAGGGCGAAGTCGACCTGGTCGAAATCGCGCCGCAGGCCGTTCCTCCCGTCTGCCGCCTGATGGACTATGGAAAGTTCAAGTACCAGGAGCAGAAGCGGCAACACGATGCCCGCCTGAAGCAGAAGGTCATCCAGGTCAAGGAAGTCAAGTTCCGGCCCGGCACCGACGAAGGCGACTATGCCGTGAAGCTGCGCAATCTGCGGCGATTCCTGGAAGAGGGCGACAAGGCGAAGGTCACTTTGCGGTTTCGTGGGCGCGAGATGGCGCACCAGGAGTTCGGCGTGCGCTTGCTTGAGCGGGTGCGCACCGACCTCGACGAGATCGCGCTGGTCGAGCAGATGCCGCGCCTCGAAGGGCGGCAGATGATCATGGTGATCGCGCCACGGAAGAAGAAGTAGTCAGACAAGCCAAGCGGGTTCCCGAAGTGCCGGCAGGTTGCCGGACACCCGACGCGGCATTAGAAGAGAAGGCAAGGGGGCCATCATGCCCAAGATGAAGACGAAGAAAGGCGCTGCGAAGCGCTTCCGCGTCCGCGCCTCAGGCAGCGTGAAGCGGGGTCAGGCGTTCAAGCGCCACATCCTCACGAAGAAGACCACGAAGAACAAGCGCCAGCTGCGGGGAACGATGAACGTGCACGACACGAACGTCGATTCCGTCAAGGCCATGCTGCCGTACGCATAAGGAGAGCGCCATGTCACGAGTCAAGCGTGGAGTCACGGCGCGCGCGCGCCACAAGAAGGTCATCGCCGCCGCCAAGGGCTATCGCGGGCGCCGCGGCAACGTCTACCGCGTCGCCAAGCAGGCGGTCATGCGTGCGGGGCAGTACGCCTACCGCGATCGCCGTGCGAAGAAGCGCGTGTTCCGTTCGCTGTGGATCGCGCGGATCAACGCCGCGGTGCGCGAGCACGGCATCACCTACAGCCGGTTCATCAACGGACTGAACCGCGCGGCCATCGGCCTCGACCGCAAGGTGCTTGCCGACCTGGCGGTCACCGACAAGCCTGCGTTCGCGGCGATCGTCGCCCGGGTGAAGGCCTCGCTCGGCGCGGCCTGAGCCACGCGGGTCGCTGCGTCGGGCCGGGCGGCCGGGCGCCGCCCGCCGGCGGACACGACGGGGCCCTCGCGGCCCCGTTTTACTTGCACCATACCGATCCCTCCCACGCCATGCCGAATCCAGACAGTTCCCAGCCGTCGACGTCGGGCGCCGCGCCTTCCGCATCCGCGCGCTTCGCGCCGATGGTCGCGCAGCTGTCGGCCGAAATCGCCGCAGCGCGCAGCGCGCCCGAGCTCGCCAACGCCAAGGCGCGCGCGCTCGGCAAGGACGGAGCGCTCACCGCCGAGATGAAGAAGCTCGGCGCACTGGCGCCGGCCGAGCGCTCGGTGGTGGGGCGTGAGCTCAACGAGGCCAAGCAGGCGGTCGAGCGCGCGGTGCGCGAGCGCGAGGCGGCGCTGGCGCGCGCCGAGCTCGACGCCCGGCTCGCGCAGGAGGCGATCGACGTCACGCTGCCCGGGCGCGGCGCGGGCACCGGCGGGCTGCATCCGCTGACGCTCACCATCGAACGTATCGAGGCGATCTTCCACTCGATCGGGTTCGACGTGGCCGACGGCCCGGAGATCGAGGAAGACTTCTTCAACTTCACCGCCCTGAACACGCCGGAGAACCACCCGGCGCGCTCGATGCACGACACCTTCTACGTCGATGCGCCCGACGGCAAGGGCGGCGGGCTGCTGCTGCGCACCCACACCAGTCCGGTGCAGGTGCGCTATGCGCGCCAGCATCGGCCGCCGATCAAGGTGATCGCGCCGGGCAAGACCTATCGGGTCGACTCCGACGCCACGCATTCGCCGATGTTCCACCAGTTCGAGGGACTGTGGATCGACGAGGACGTGAGCTTCGCCGACCTGAAGAGCGTCTACGCCGACTTCCTGCGCCGCTTCTTCGAGCGCGACGACCTCGACGTGCGCTTCCGCCCGTCGTACTTCCCGTTCACCGAGCCCTCGGCCGAGATCGACATGCGCTTCGCCGACGGGCCGCTCGCCGGGCGCTGGCTCGAGGTGAGCGGCTCGGGCCAGGTGCATCCGAACGTGGTGCGCAACTTCGGCCTCGATCCGGAGCGCTACATCGGTTTCGCCTTCGGCTCGGGCATCGAGCGGCTCGCGATGCTGCGCTACGGCGTGGGCGACCTGCGCATGTTCTACGAGAACGACCTGCGCTTCCTGCAGCAGTTCAACCGATAAGTCGGAAGGCCTCCAATGCGTGTCCCGGAAAGCTGGCTGAGAAGCTTTGCGTCGCCCGAATGGTCGGGCGCGGAGATCGCCGACCGCCTCACGATGGCCGGCCTCGAGGTCGAGGAGACGAGCACCGCCGCGCCGCCGTTTCGCGGCGTCGTCGTGGCCGAGGTGCGCAGCGTCGCGCGCCACCCCAACGCGGACAAGCTGTCGGTGTGCGAAGTCGACGTCGGCGACGGCAGCCTGCGCACGATCGTCTGCGGCGCGCCGGACGTGGCCGCCGGCATGCGCGCGCCCTGCGCGCTGCCGGGTGCCGAGTTGCCCGGCGGCCTGGCGATCAAGCCGGTGAAGATGCGCGGCGTCGAGAGCCACGGCATGCTGTGCTCTGCGCGCGAGCTCGGCCTGTCGGAAGATCACAGCGGCCTGATGTCGCTGCAGGTCGATGCGCCGGTGGGCGCCGACCTGCGCGATGCGCTCGCGCTCGACGAACTGGTCTACACGCTCAAGCTCACCCCCAATCTCGCGCACTGCATGAGCGTGTTCGGCGTGGCGCGCGAGCTGTCGGCGATCTCCGGCGCGGCGCTGCGCGAACCGGCGTTCGAGCCGGCCCCGGTGGCGATCGACGACCGCCTGCCGGTGCGCGTCGCAGCCCCCGACCTGTGCGGTCGCTTCTCGGGGCGCGTGATCCGCGGCGTCGATCCGACGGCCCCCACGCCCGCTTGGATGCGCCAGCGCCTGGAGCGCGCAGGCCAGCGCAGCATCTCGGCACTGGTCGACATCTCGAACTACGTGATGCTCGAGCTCGGGCGGCCCTCGCACGTCTTCGACCTCGATCGCATCGAGGGAGGCCTCGAAGTGCGCTGGGCGCGCGAGGGCGAGCGGCTGAAGCTGCTGAACGGCCAGACGGTCGATCTCGCGGACGATGTCGGCGTGATCGCCGATGCCAGCCAGGTCGAGAGCCTGGCCGGCATCATGGGTGGCGACTCGACTGCCGTGTCCGGCGACACCCGCAACGTGTATCTCGAGGCCGCCTTCTGGTGGCCCGTGGCGATCGCCGGGCGCTCGCGTCGCTACAACTTCGCCACCGATGCGGGAGCGCGCTTCGAACGCGGCGTCGATGCGGCCACCACCGTCGACCACCTCGAATACATCACCCGGCTCATCCTCGGGATCTGCGGCGGGCAGGCCGGACCGGCCGACGACACGATCACCGGCCTGCCGGCGCGCGAGCCGGTCGGCCTTCGCGTGGCGCGTACGCGCAGGGTGATCGGCGTCGACATTCCCGAGGCCGAGATCGCCGCGGTCTTCGATCGGCTGCGGCTGCCTGCGCGGCACGAGGCCGGGCGCTTCGTGGTCACCCCGCCGTCGTATCGCTTCGACCTGCAGATCGAGGAAGACCTGATCGAGGAAGTGGCCCGGATCTGGGGCTACGAGCGGCTTCCGCTGCGCCCGCCGAGGAGCGGCGCGTCGATGCGGCCGATGCCCGAGGCCCGGCGCACGATCGGCGCGCTGAAGCGGATGGTGGCGGCGCGCGACTACCAGGAGGCGATCCACTACAGCTTCGTCGCCGGCACGCTCGACCGGCGGCTCACCGCGCGCGAGCCGATCCGGCTGCTGAATCCGATCGCCGCGCAGATGGACGTGATGCGCACCACGCTCTGGGGCGGGTTGCTCGAGACGCTGCGCTCGAACCTCAATCGCAAGGCGTCGCGGGTGCGCCTGTTCGAGATCGGACGGATCTTCCTCGCCGACGCCTCGGTCACTGCGGGCCCGCAACAGGTACACGGGGTCGCGCAGCCGCGCCGGCTCGGCCTGCTGGCTTTCGGCCCGCAACTCGACGAGCAGTGGGGTGCCCCCGCGCGCAGGGTCGACTTCTTCGACGTCAAGGGCGACCTCGAAGCCATTGCCGGATCAGCGCTCCGGGTCGAGCCGGCGGCTCACCCCGCGCTGCACCCCGGGCGTAGTGCCCGCGTGCTGATCGGCGGGCGCGAGGCCGGCTGGCTCGGCGAGCTTCATCCGGCGCTCGTCCAGGAGCTCGAACTGGCGCAACCGGCGGTCGTCGCCGAGCTCGATCTCGATCCGTTACTGGAACGGATCGTTCCGGTCTATGAGGACGTATCGAAGTTCCCGCCGGTCGTCCGCGACCTGTCGATCGTGGTCGACAGCGACCGCTCGGCCGCCCAGGTGTTCGCCGAAATCGCCGGGGCGGTGGCCGGCGAGCCGGCCGCACAGATCGTGAAACACGTCAAATTGTTCGACGAATATCGCGGTAAGGGATTGGAAAATAAGGAAAAAAGCCTTGCCTTCCGTTTGTGGATGCAAGATACTCGTCGCACGCTGAGCGATGCCGAGGCGGCGGCCGCGGTCGATGCGATCGTCGCTCGACTGGGACGTACGATCCGCGCCAGGCTCCGCTCCGGCTCCTGATTCCCGACGACGGTCGTGCAAGCGGATTCGATGCGAGTGACGGATACGATGACCCAGTTTGGCCAGGCCGTGCCCGATCCTGTCCGCGAGGCGGCCGGCGAGCCCCAGGTGGGCGTGACCCGGTCCGTCGATCTCCTGGCCGGGCCGGAGCCGTCTGCGGAGGCTCTCACGCTGACGAAAGCCGAGCTCGCCGAAATGCTGTTCGAGCGCGTCGGGCTGAACAAGCGCGAAGCCAAGGACATGGTCGAAACCTTCTTCGACGAGATCCGTGACGCGCTCGAGCGCGGCGAGAGCGTCAAGCTCTCGGGTTTCGGCAACTTCCAGCTGCGCGACAAGCCGCAGCGGCCGGGGCGCAACCCCAAGACCGGCGAGGAGATCCCGATCTCGGCCCGACGCGTGGTCACCTTCCACGCCAGCCAGAAGCTGAAGTCGCAGATCGAGGAGACGGGCCACTGACGCTTGCCACGCGCGCGTCCAGGCCTCCGATCCAGCACGGTCGAGCATGCAGAACAAGTCCGAACACAAGGCGCCGCTGCCGCCGATTCCCGCCAAACGCTACTTCACCATCGGCGAGGTCAGCGAGTTGTGCGGCGTCAAGCCGCACGTGCTGCGCTACTGGGAGCAGGAGTTCACGCAGCTGCGGCCGATGAAGCGGCGCGGGAATCGCCGCTACTACCAGCACCACGAGGTGCTGCTCGTGCGGCGCATCCGCGACCTGCTCTACGAGCAGGGCTTCACGATCAGCGGCGCGCGCAACCGCCTCGGCGAGAACTCGCAAAACGGCAAGCTGCGCGAGGCGGCACCGCCGGCCGCGGCGACCGGCGCCGAAGAAGCGCAGCCCGCAGCGCCGGTGGCCGGCAACGTCGATCTCGACGCGATCCGCGAGGAACTCACGCGCGCGCTCGACCTTCTGCGCTGAGCGTCGCGCCTGCCTCGCTCTCGCCTCCGGTTCGTCGCGGCGCCGACTGACGGATCGCCGACAGCAGGTTGCGGCGCAGGATTGCCGATGCAGTCAGCACCCCGCCCATCATCGCGCCGCCGACGCCGCACGAGACGATGTCCTGCCCCGTCAGGTAAAGGCCGCGTATCGGCGTCGCCGGCCTGAGGAAGCGTTGCCGGAAGCGCTGCGGCGAGTGGTCGATGCCGTAGATCTCTCCCTGCCCATAGTTGCAGAAGTGCCGCGTCGTGAGCGGCGTCGAGAGCTCGTGGCAGTCGACCTTGCCGCGCAGTTGCGGCAGTTGCTCGAAGAGCGTCTCCAGCATCCGCTGCGCGAGTGTCTCCTTGAACGCCTCGTACTCTTCGCCGCGATCCTTCCAGTGTGTGTCCTGCCAGCGCTCGAACCAGGCATACGGCGCAAAGGCGACCACGTCGACCGTTGCGCGGCCCGGGTGGCGCCGCTCGAAATCGGGGTCCTTCGCGGAAGGAAAGGAGATGAAGGCCATCGGAAGCGCAGCGTCGGGGTCGCGATCCAACGCGGCGAAGCTGCGTTCGTGGTCCTCGTGCGGGTAGACCCAGATATTGTGCTTCGGAAGGCGCAGCGCCTGCGCGCTCTCGCGAAAGCCGACGTACAGGCAAAGGTGCGCGATCGAGGGCCGCACCGTGGCCAGCGCCTGCGGCAGCCCGTGGCGGCGGGCAAGATCCTGCGGCAGCAAGCGGCCGAAGGTGTTGACGATGCCGGCGTCGCTGACGACCACGGGCGCGCGGATCGTGGCCCCGTCCAGCGCCATCCTCACGCCGACGACGCGATCGTCTTCCACCGCGATCCCGGCGACCTCCGCGTTGATCAGCAGGCGTCCGCCGGCTGCCTGGATCACCGGCACGATCGCGTCGACGAACACGCCCGACCCGCCCACCGGGTACCAGGCTCCGTCGAGGTAATGGCTCGCGACCATCGCGTGCGCCAGGAAGCTCGATGCGGCGGGGGGCAGGCCGTAGTCGCCGAACTGCCCGGCGAGCACCGCGATCAGGCGCTGGTTGCGCGTGAGGCCTTCGAGCACCTCACGCGTGGTCCGCTTTGCCCACGCCAGCGTCCTGCGCCCGAGCAGCGGCCCCGCCAACGCTCCGATCGCTCCCGGCAGCGCCTTGCCGGCCATGAAACTGCCCAGTCCCGAGAGCGCCTCCCGCAGCGCCGCGAGGTAGGCGTCGATCGCTGCTTCCTCGCCGGGAAAGTACGCCTTCATCGCGGCGCGGAAGCGCTCGCGACCCTTCGGGAAGTCGTAGCTGTCTGCGCCGATGACGATGCGATCGTAGACCTCGCCCATGTCGGCCCATTCGATGCCGCCGTCGCCGATCACGTCGAACACCGCGCGCAGCACCGATCCCGGCCGCACGTTGCCGATGTAGTGGACGCCGACATCCCATTCGTAGCCGGGGCGCCGGAACACGTGCGTGAAGCCGCCCGGCGTGTAGTGGCGTTCGAGCACGAGCACCTTCCTGCCGCCGTATCGCGCGAGCAGCGCGGCCGTCGCGAGGCCGCCGATGCCCGACCCGATCACGATCGCGTCGAAGGCGTCGGTGACCGGGTGGCGCTTGTAGGGCTTGAAGTCGGACGGGGTGCTGCGCCTGATGACCATGAAACGGTTCCTGGGTCGCGCGTGGACGGTGCGCGCCGGCACCTTGCAGTGTGACACGTGCGGGCCGAGCGGCGGAATGCCTGCTGGTATACTTCGACGCTTCGGGGCGTAGCGCAGCCTGGTAGCGCACTTGCATGGGGTGCAAGGGGTCGCGAGTTCGAATCCCGCCGTCCCGACCAATTCTTCTTCTGACCGCTGTCGACGCAGACCACCTCAGACGACAGCAGACTTATAAAGATCAAACAGTTGGCAGGGCTCGCACCTTTCGAGGTCGCGAGCCCTTTGCGTCTGGGGTGGCCTGTTTTCGTCCGGGTTGTGCGACAACCATGCGACGGCTTTTTGCGGCAAGCCAGATATTCCCCGAATCCGCGCGCTCGTCGGCTCTTGCCTCGGATTTATGGATTCAGGCAACTTATCTTGCCCAAAACGTAGGCATTCACGGCACAAGCGGCGAATAATCGGGCTCGTTCCCATGCGCAACTGAGTCCTTCCGATGCGGTTATCCCGCGCTACGGCTTTCGTCGCGTTGCTCATCACCGCTGCGACTGCGGTCCATGGGCGGCACACCGAACCGGAGCCATTACAGGCGGCGCCGCTGGTGCGAGTCACCTTCGGCACCGTCGAGGCCCCGCCGCTCGCCATGCGCGAGAGCGGAGGAGCCCTGCGTGGATATCTCGGCGAGTACCTCGCAGCGCTCGAACGACGTTCGCGGCTGCGCTTCGACGTCCGGTTCTTCGACAACCTGGCGGCACTCAAGCAGGCGGTAGACAGGGCTGAGGTCGATGTTGCGGGACCGTTGATGCAAACGGCGAATCCGCGCGTGCACGCCCAGTTCACGCGGCCCCTGGAGCGCCTTCCGATAACACTGGTGAGTGGCCCAATGGGGCCGTCGCATCTTGTCGCGACATCAGACCTTCCGGGCAAGCGAGTCGGCGTCCTTCAAGCCGGCACCATCGACGGATTCATGGAGCTCGACGCGAACGTGCGTTACGTAGGCTTCGACAGTGACGCCGACGCCCTGGAAGCGCTTGCGAACGGACGGGTCGATTTCGTCGCGATGGAGGAGAACCGGGCGGTCTACTACATCGAGAAGCTCGGCTTGTCCCGGTTCTGGCGACCGGCGCGTTTGCCGTTCTACTTCGAACCTGCGCTCGCGGTACGGTCGGACCGTCCGACGCTGTTCTCGGACCTGACTCACGCCATGCAGGCGCTCCACGCGGACGAGCGCGCGGCAATCCGCGATTCATGGCTGGAGCCGGCCGAAGGGCGCTGGTATCAGCGCGGCGCGGCGCTCGTGGCCTTCTGGGCGTCTGCGCTTCTGCTTCTGACGAGTTCCCTTTTCGCGGCAAGATTCTGGGCAAAGGCTCGAGGCCAGAGAGCACGGCTGGTTCAATCGGAGCGCCTGCATCGCGCGCTCTCTGCGAGCATTTCCGACATGGTGACCTTGCATGGCGCGGATGGAGCCATCATCTTTGCCTCGCCGTCGACGCTGGGTCTCACGGGGTACGACCCGGCGTCGTTGAAGGGCAGGTACTTTACCGACTTCGTGCACCCGGACGACGTGCCTGCAATGGTCGATGCAGCCAGGGCGATGAACCGGGGGCGTGAGCTCCGCAGGACGCTGCGTCTGCGATGCAGCAGCGGCGAGTACCGGCACTTCGAGTGCATCGGAAAGCTGTTCAACGCCGGAAAGCGCGGCGAATTCGTCGTCATTTCGCGCGACGTGAACGAACAAACCCGCATCCTGGACGAGCTGCGCGCAGCCCGGGAGCGCTTCCGCTACCTCGCTTACCACGATGCGCGGACCGGACTACCCAATCGCAGCGGGCTGATGACCCGCATCCAGGAGGTGCTTTCCACGCTGCCCGATGACAGGCGCCCGCTGTCCCTGCTCTTCCTGGACATCGATAACCTGAAGACCATCAACGACGTACGCGGTTATGCAGTGGGCGACGAGGTCATCGATGCCGTTGCAGCGAGACTGAAGACGGTGACGGAGGGGCGGTGCGAGCTGGCTCGCCTGGGCGGTGACGAGTTCGGTGCGCTCGTGCGGCATGACGAGCCGGGCGAGCTTGAGACACTCGCCGCCATCATGATGCGAGCGTGCGCTCAACCCATCGACCTGGACGGCTCGCCGGTGTACCTGACTGCTTCGGTGGGGATTGCACGGTATCCCGAGGATGGCGGAACCGGCGAGGAGTTGCTTGCGGCCGCGGGAATCGCCCTGCAGGCTGCCAAGTCCGGGGGGCGAAATCTCTGGCGCTACTTCGATTCCGAGACGGGGCAGCGTGCAACAAACCGCGCGATTTCGTTGCAGAACCTGCGCTCGGCGTTCGAGCGAGGGGAGTTCGTGCTTCATTATCAGCCCAAGGTTGCGCTGGCAGACAACGTTGTCGTAGGTTTCGAGGCGCTCTTGCGCTGGAATACGCCGGAAGGCATGCAGGGGGCCGGCGAACTCATTGCGGCAGCCGAGCAATCGGGGTTCGTCGTTACGCTCGGCGAATGGGTGGTGCGTGAAGCAGCTCGGCAGAGCCTCGCGTGGCGACGCAAGGGCATGAGATGCCCGATAGCGGTGAATGTCTCGGCAATGCAGCTTCATGATGCACGACTCGTCGAGGCGCTTCGTGAGCTGATGGTGCGGGACCCGGAACTCCCCGAACTCCTGGTCCTGGAGTTGACGGAAACAACGATTGCTACCGACATCGAGCGTGCCAGGCAGGCGCTGAACGATATCGCGGCGCTGGGCTATGCGATGCATGTCGACGATTTCGGCACCGGCTACTCGAGCCTCGCGCGCATCTCCCGTCTTCCTGTAAGCGCTCTCAAGATTGACCGAAGCTTCATTGCGAGCACTCCAGACGACACGGAGGCCTGCGAGATTGTCAAGGCCGTCATGGCGCTATCTCGCTGGAGACGCAGGCGCAGGTGCGATTCCTTCAATCTTGCGGATGCGAACAGGCACAGGGCTTCTTCTTCGGCGCAGCCATGGTGCCGCAGGAGGCACTGACGTTCTGGGCGCGGCGTCGGGCCATCACAGACGGCTTGCCGACACAGCATCGTCTGGCGCTCCATCCATAGCCTGGCCGCGGCGAGCGGGCCGCCGCCGCAGCCATGCAGACCTGGGTGCGATCCCCAGGCCCGACCGGGTGCGGCCGTCCTGATTCCGGCCACGACGAGTTCGCGTGGCGAATCCGACACAGGCCGGCGCCAGGTGGACCGATCTCGGCAGGGCTCGCCCTCCGCCGATCGGCAACCCCCGGCCGCCCGTCGCATGGCCCCCGGAGCCGCCCGGACGAAGGCGCTTCCAGCCTCGCACGTCGCTGGCGCTTGGGGCACAGTGGGGGCCTTCCTCACCTGCCTTCTCCCGCTCATGTCCCGCTTCGGGCTCGTTTCGCTTGCGTTGCTGGTCGCGGTTTCACTCCTCCTGCTCGGCACGATGCGCGGCGCGAAGCCCGTCGACGCCCATGCGCAGGCCGGGGCGACTGCGCGGCCGGGCACCGACGAGGCTTCCCCGGTCGCCGCGCCCGATGGAGGCGAGTCGGCGGGTGCCGACGGCACCGGTCTTCTGGTGCCGCTTCTCGGCAGCGTGGCGCTGCTGGCAGGCGGCGCGCTGTTCGCTCCACGGGCGTGGCGCCGCCGCAAGGCTGGCCGCGCGAGCCGGGCGGAGGGGCCCGACGAAGTGACGCCGGTCGACGAGGCGGCGCCAGCCGGCACGCCGTGCGCACCGGCCGCCCGGCCGCCGAACGCCTCGACCGACGCGGGCCCACATCACACGCCGGAACCGGCAGCCGGGTGCGAACCTCGCTCGGGCGCTGCGATTCACGTCACCCCGATCGGTGCGACCTTCGACGCTTACCGACGCGCGCTCGAGCGCAACGAGTTCACCTTGCACTACCAGGCGAGGGTGCGACTGGCCAATGGCGAGGTCACCGGCTACGAAGCGCTGTTGCGCCGGACTCGCCCGGCCGGGGCAGAGGAAGCGGCGACGCTGGTCGAGTTGGCGGAGCAGTCCGCCTTCGGACCCCGACTCGGCGAGTGGATCCTGCGCGCGGCGGCGCGGCAAAGCCTGGTGTGGCGTCAGTCGGGCGTGACCGTGCCGATCGCGGTCAACATCTCTGCCAGCCAGTTCTGCGATCCCGGATTCCCGAGGCTGCTCGACGAACTGGCCGCCGCCGACCCGACGCTGACTTCGCACCTCGAGCTGGAACTGTCGGAGGCTGCACTGACGCTTCATGGCGACGGCGCTTCGCATACGCTGCGCGAACTCGGCGCCATGGGATTCGCGGTGCAGATCGACCACTTCGGCACCGCGGCCTCCAACCTGCAGCGGCTCGGCCAAGGCCCGGTACGCGCCTTGAAGATCGACCGTTCGCTGGTGCTGGCGGCGCCGGCCAGCGCCGAGGCCGGCCGGATCGTGCGCGCCTCGGTGGCGCTCGCGCAGGCGATGGACCTGAACGTCATTGCAGTCGGCGTGGAAACCGCCGAGCAATACCGGTTCCTGCAGAGTTGGGGGTGCCGCGAGGCGCAGGGTTTCCTGTTCATGCCGCCGATGGCGCCGATGCAGGCACTGCAGGTCTGGCGCGGCCAGGAGCCGCAGTAAGGCGGGAAGCCGCCGACGGTTCGTGCAGACGCGGTCGAGGCAGTGTCGAAGCCTCGAGCGCTGCGTCATAATGCCGGCCGCAGCGGTCCTGCGGCGGCTGCATCTGCCGCACCGTCTTTCCGATCGCATGGCCGTCCACCCGTTCCACCTCGCATTCCCGGTCCACGACCTCGCGGCCGCGCGCGCCTTCTACGGTGGGCTGCTCGGCTGCCCGGAGGGACGCAGTTCGGCCGAGTGGGTGGACTTCGACCTTTACGGTCACCAGGTCGTCGCGCACCTGGCGCCGGGCGAAGCGCGCGCCGCGCAGACCAACGCGGTCGACGGCGACCAGGTACCGGTGCGGCACTTCGGAGTCGTGCTGCCGATGGACGAATGGCAGCGCCTGGCCGACCGCCTGGCCGCTGCCGGGGTGCGCTTCGTGATCGAGCCGCACGTGCGCTTCAGGGGCGAGCCTGGCGAACAGGCCACGATGTTCTTCCTGGACCCGTCGGGCAACGCGCTCGAATTCAAGGCGTTCCACGACCTCGCGTCGTTGTTCGCGAAATAGGCTTCGCCATGAACCCGCGGGTCATCGTGTTCGCGCGCGTGCCGTGCGCCGGCGAGGTCAAGACGCGGCTGGCGCGCACCGTCGGCGAGGCGGCTGCGCTCGCGCACTACCGGACGATGCTGCGCGACACGCTGGCGGTGGTTCGTGCGGCGCAGGTGCAGTCGCCGGGGCTCGAAGTCGAGTTGTGCATTCTCGGCGACGACCGCGAGGGCGAGTGTGCGCGGCTGGCCGCGATGCACGGCTTCACGCTCACCACGCAGGTCGGCGCTTCGCTGGGCGAGCGGATCGACACTGCGCTGGCGCGCGCGCTCGACGAGGGGAGGGTGCCGGTGCTCGTCGGCAGTGACGTCGTCTCGCTGTCGGCCAGCGACCTGCACGATGCCTTCGAGGCCTTGCGCGAGCGCGATGCGGTGTTCGGGCCCACCGAGGACGGCGGTTACGCGCTCGTGGGGCTCAGCCGCCGCGTCGCGCACCTGTTTGAGGACATGCCCTGGGGGTGCGACACGCTGATGGCCGCCACACGGCGGCGCCTGCAGGAGAGCGGCGCGCGGTGGTCGCAGCTGCGCACGCTCTGGGACGTGGACGAGGAGCCGAACCTGCGGCGCTGGCTGGCCGGCTGACTGCGCCCGCTTGCGGGCCGGGCACGAGACCCTAGGCCGGCGAGCGCGTGACGCGCCGCGCGGGCGCTGTAAACAGTTGTTCGAGAGGCGCGGCGCGGCCGATCCAGTCGCCCTGGATGTGGTCGACGCCGATGTCGGTGAGCCGATCGAGCGTGTCCTGGTTGTGCACGTGCTCGGCCACCGTGCGGATGTTCAGGCGCCGCGCCACCCGCACCGTGGACAGCACGATTTCCTCGTCGATCGGGTTCGACACCAGGTTGCGGATGAACGAGCCGTCGATCTTCAGGTAATCGAGCGGGAAGCGCTTCAGGTACTCGAACGTGGCCAGCCCGGTGCCGAAGTCGTCGAGCGCGATGCCGAAACCCTCGGCCTTCAGGTCGTCGACCAGGCGCGAGGCGGCGGCGGGGTTGCGGATCGCCTCGCTCTCGGTGATCTCGAACACGATCTTGTCGGCGGGAATCGCGTAGAGCGCGCGCTGCTCGCGGATGAAGCCGGCGATCGTGCCGTCGCTCATCGTGAGGCCCGACAGGTTGATCGAGCATTTCCAGGTGCGCGCCAGCGCGTCCGGATGGTCGGCGAGCCAGGAGAAGATCTGGCGGATGACGCCGCGGTCCATCATCGGCGTCATCTGCGCCTGCACCGCGAGTGACAGGAACTCGGGCGGACGGATCAGCCCACCGTCGCGATCGAGCAGGCGGATCAGCACTTCGTAGGAGAGCATTCCCTCGGGCGCCTCGGGATCGATCATCGGCTGCGCATGCAGCTCGAAGCGCTTGTCGCGGATCGCCTCGCGGATGTGCTCGATCTTGCCCTGGTGGGCGCGCCGCGCGTCGATCATCGTCTGCGACAGCGGCTCGACGAAGAGCTGCGGGTCGCGCACGCTGGCGGCGATCGCCATCGCGTCGGACAGCGACATCAGGCAGTCTTCGCTGTTGATCAGCGCGTGCCGGTCCACCAGCAGGCCGCCCACGCACAGCTGCAGGCGCACGCTGCCGTGCTCGGTCTTGAACAACTGGCCGTTGAGCTGCGAGTACAGCTCGCGCGCGACCGCGCGCACGTCGGCGACCGACTCGGCCTCGACCAGCAACGCGAAGCGCCCCGCCGAAAGTCGGGCGGCAGCCTTCGCGCCTTGCTGGCGCATCAGCAGGGCCGCGGCGTCCTGCTCGAGCTGCAGCGCCCGGATCGGGCCGCACAGGTCGTTCAGCGTGTCGAAGTTCGACAGGTGCACGCCGATCAGCCCGTAGTCGGGGCGGGTGGGCATCGACAGGCGCTCGCCGATCTCGGCGATCAGGCCGCGGTCGTTGAGCAGCCCGGTCGACATGTCCTGGCGCGCCTGCTGCGCGACGCGCGCGAGCGCGAAGCGGCGATCGGTCGCGACGGCCTGCAGCATCTGCGCGACGATCACCGCCGAGAACACCAGCACCGAGGCCTCGAGTGCGCGGAAGAAGTCGTCGTGCGACTGGGCCACCTGGTGGGCGCGCGCGATCAGCAGCGGAATCGCGGTGGCCGCCAGCGACAGCGCAGTGGCGCGCTCGCTCATCCGGATCGCGGTCCAGGCCACGATCGGAAAGTAGAGGAACGCCAGCGCGTAGGCGTAGCCTTGCTGGCCGAACATCGACACCATCACGCCGGTGCCGATCACCATCAGCGTGAGGAAGAAGGCCGGGGCGTCGACCAGCGCGCGCTGCGACAGGCCGGGCTCCGCTTCGGCGAGCGACTCGCCCATCCAGGCGAGCAGGGCAGGGGCGATTAGCAGGAGGCCCAGCGCGTCGATCAGCCACCAGACCATGAAGCGGTGTGCAGGATGAGCCGCGCCGAACAGCCCGCTCCACTGAAGACCGAGCGTGGCCAGCAGCGCGTCGACCGGCGCGGCGAGGAGCGTGACCACGCCCACGAAGCGCACTGCGGCTTCGAGGCGGTACTCGGCCGGTTTCCAGTTGTTGAGCCGGCGCAGCGTGGCCACGGCGAGCATCGGCCCGGCCACGCTGGCCGCGAAGGTGACGAGCGTCGGCCCGATCGCGCCGAACTCGACCCAGGCCCACAGTGCGCCGCCGACGGCCGGGGGCACGGCCCAACGCAGGCCGTTGCGCCAGGCGAACGTGAAGGCGACGCCGGCGCAGGGCCAGATGAGCAGAAGGTCGGCGGCGTCGAACGAGATCAGCTTCGCGATCAGGCAGGCGACGAACGCGATGCCCGTCGACAGCAGCAGCCGCGGGAACGCCGGCAGCCCGCCGCCGCTGGCGTCGGTGCGCGAGGTGAGGTCGGACTGGAGCACGGAGTCGGCGAGTCGATGCCTGCCGAAGTGTAATCGACTCTGCCGCGCCGCGGACGGGCCGGCCGATGGCCGGTCCGTCCGCGCTTCCGGTCAGGCTGCGAGCAGCTCGCGCAGCACGAACGGAAGGATGCCGCCGTGCCGGAAGTAGTCGACCTCGATCGGGGTGTCGATGCGCGAGAGCAGCGTGATCGAGCGCGTGCTGCCGTCCCTGGCCGTCACTGTCATGCGGATCGACTGCTGCGGCTCGAGCTTCTCGGGCACCAGGATGTCGAAGGTCTCGTCGCCCCGGATGCCGTGCGACTCCCAGCTCTCGCCGGGCCGGAACTGCAGCGGCAGCACGCCCATGCCCACCAGGTTGGAGCGGTGGATGCGCTCGAAGCTGCGCGCGACGACCGCCTTCACACCCAGCAACTGCGTGCCCTTGGCCGCCCAGTCGCGCGAGGAGCCGGTGCCGTATTCCTCGCCGCCGAACACCACGGCTTCTCGCCCGAGGGCTGGTGCAGCGTCACGCCGCCTTCCTCGCGCGTGCCGTCGGCCTTCGACGGAATCATCAGGTTCTTGATCCGCACGTTGGCGAACGTGCCGCGCATCATCACCTCATGGTTGCCGCGCCGCGCTCCGTAGGAGTTGAAGTCGGCCCGCTTCACGCCGTGCCCGACCAGGTACTGGCCGGCAGGCGAGGCTTCCCTGAACGAGCCCGCCGGCGAGATGTGGTCGGTGGTGATCGAGTCGCCGAACAGGCCGAGCGCGCGTGCACCGCGGATCGGGTTGTCGGCGATCGGGGGCTCCATGGCGAAGTCGGCAAAGAACGGCGGCTCGGCGATGTAGGTCGACTTCGGCCAGTCGTAGACCTGGCCCGACGCGGTGGGTACCGCGTTCCACAGCTTGTGGTCCTTCGTGAGATCGCTGTACAGGCGCCTGAAGGTCTTCGCGTTCATCGCGTACTTCATCAGCGCGTGAACTTCGTCGGAACTCGGCCAGATGTCGCCGAGGTAGACGTCGCGGCCCTTCTTGTCCTTGCCCAGGGGCTCGGTCATCAGGTCGACCGACATGCTTCCGGCGATCGCGTAGGCGACCACCAGCGGCGGCGAGGCGAGGAAGTTGGCACGCAGGTTCGGATGGATGCGCGCCTCGAAGTTGCGGTTGCCCGAGAGCACCGCGGCGCACACGAGGTCGTTCGCGGTGATCGCCTCGTTGATCGCCGGGGTGAGGTCGCCGGCGTTGCCGATGCAGGTGGTGCAGCCGTAGGCGGCCACGTTGAAACCCAGTTCGGACAGGTGGGGCAGCAGCTTCGCGCGTTCGAGGTAGTCGGTGACGACCCGCGAGCCGGGGGCGAGCGAGGTCTTGATGTGCGGCTTGACCTTCAGCCCGCGCGCCACCGCCTTCTTCGCCAGAAGGCCCGCGGCCAGCAGCACGCCGGGGTTCGAGGTGTTGGTGCACGAGGTGATCGCCGCGATCAGCACGTCGCCGTTCTTCAGGTCCAGGCCGTCGGCGGTGCGGTAGGTGCGCCCGAGCTCCTCGGCCTTCTTCGCGAAGCCGTTCTGGGCGACCGGCTTGGTGAACAGGTCGGCGAAGGTGGACTTCACGTGGCCGATCTCGATGCGGTCCTGGGGCCGCTTCGGGCCGGCCAGCGACGGGGCCACGGTGGCCAGGTCGAGCTCGACCACCTTCGAGTAGTCGATCTGGCCGGCCTTGGGCACGCCGAACAGCTTCTGCGCCCGGAAGTATCCTTCGTGCGGCCGGTGCCCTCGAAGTAGTCGATCGTCTTCTCGTCGACCGGGAAGAACCCCATCGTCGCGCCGTATTCGGGCGCCATGTTGCCGATCGTCGCGCGGTCGGGCACCGCCAGCGAGCGCGTGCCCTCGCCGAAGAACTCGACGAACTTGCCCACGACTTTCTCGCGGCGCATCATCTCCGTGATGGTGAGCACCAGGTCGGTCGCGGTGCAGCCCTCGCGCAGCTTGCCCTTCAGGTGCACGCCGACCACGTCGGGGGTCAGGAAATACACCGGCTGGCCGAGCATGCCGGCCTCGGCCTCGATGCCGCCCACGCCCCAGCCCACCACGCCGATGCCGTTGATCATCGTCGTGTGGCTGTCGGTGCCGACCAGCGTATCGGGGTAGTAGAGGCCGTCCTTGCGGTGCACGCCGCGCGCCAGGTACTCGAGGTTGACCTGGTGCACGATGCCGATGCCCGGGGGCACGACCTTGAAGGTGTCGAACGCCTGCATGCCCCACTTCATGAACTGGTAGCGCTCGGCGTTGCGCTCGAACTCGAGCTCCATGTTCAGCGTGAGCGCGTCGGGGCGGCGGAAGTGGTCGATCATCACCGAGTGGTCGACCACCAGGTCGACCGGCACCAGCGGCTCGATCACTTTCGGGTTCTGGCCCATCTTCGCGGCCACGCCGCGCATCGCCGCCAGGTCGGCCAGCAGCGGCACGCCGGTGAAGTCCTGCAGCACGACACGCGAGACGACGAACGGGATCTCGTCGACGCGCTTGTCGTTCGGCTTCCAGTTGGCCAGCTGCTCGACGTGCGCCTCGGTGATCTTGCGGCCGTCCATGTTGCGCAGCACCGACTCGAGCACGATGCGGATCGACACCGGCAGCCTGTTCACGTTCGGGAACTTCCTCGCGAGTGCGGGCAGCGAGTGGAAGCGCCCGGTCTTGCCGGACTTCAGCCGGAATTCCTTCAACGTGTTGAACCCGTTGCGTGACATGTTTGATCTCTCCTCAGATGACGTACAGGTCGACGTATTCGTTGACCGGCATCGCCTCGAGCGCCTTCTGGTCGAGCGAGACCTCGAGAATGCGCTGCTGCTGCTTCGCCGGGAAGCGCCGCGCGAGGTTGGTGCGGAATTTCTCGACCAGCACCGGGATGCCTTCCTTGCGGCGGCGACGGTGACCGATCGGGTATTCGACGACGACTTCCTTCAGCTTCTTGCCGTCGGCGAACTCGATCGTGATGCCGTTGGCGATCGAGCGCTTGTCCGGATCGAGGTAGTCCTTGCTGAACTGCTTGTCCTCGACGCAGGTCATCTTCGCGCGCAGCGCGTCGATGCGCGGATCGGCGGCGATCCCGTCTTCGTAGTCCCCGGCGGTGAGCCGACCGAAGATCAGCGGCACGGCCACCATGTACTGGATGCAGTGGTCGCGGTCGGCCGGGTTGTCGAGCGGGCCCTTCTTGTCGATGATGCGGATCGCCGATTCGTGCGTGCGGATCGTGATCTTCCTGATGTCGTCGACCGAGCGGCCGGCCTTCTTCAGCTCGCCGTGCAGCGTCATCGCGCACTCGACCGCGGTCTGCGCGTGAAACTCGGCCGGGAACGAGATCTTGAACAGCACGTTTTCCATCACGTAGCTGCCGTAGGGGCGCTGGAAGCTGAACTCCCTGCCCTTGAACAGCACGTCGTAGAAGCCCCAGGTCTTCGCGGTGAGCACCGACGGATAGCCCATCTCGCCGGTGCGCGCGATCAGCGCCAGGCGCACTGCGCGGCTCGTGGCATCGCCGGCCGCCCAGCTCTTGCGGCTGCCGGTGTTCGGCGCGTGCCGGTAGGTGCGCAGCGACTGGCCGTCGACCCAGGCGAGCGAGACCGCGTTGATCAACTCGTCGCGGGAGAGCCCTGGATCTCGTGCGCCTTGACCATCGCCTCGAGCACCTGGCGCATCGTGAGCGGCGCCTTGCCCTGCGCGATCGCGGTGCGGCTGAGCCAGTCGGCGGTGGCGAGGATGCCGCCGAGGTTGTCCGACGGATGACCCCATTCCGCGGCCAGCCAAGTGTCGTTGAAGTCGAGCCAGCGGATCATCGCGCCGATGTTGAACGCGGCCTGCACCGGGTCGAGCTGGAACTGCGTTCCGGGCACCTTCGCGCCATTGGGCACGACGGTTCCGGGCACGACCGGCCCGAGCAGCTTGGTGCACGCCGGGTACGACAGGGCCTCCAGGCCGCAGCCGAGCGTGTCGACCAGGCAGGCGCGCGCGGTCTCGATCGCCTCCTTGCTGCGCACCTTGTATTTCAGCGTGTAGTCGACGATGTCGACCAGGACCTTGTCCGGCTTCGGCCGGCTGGTGGGAATGGCGGCGCCCATGTTGCGTGCTTCCGTGAAAGTGAAGGTTCCGGGGATGCGGCTACTTGCGCTTGTCGAGCGGCACGAACTTCAGGTTCTCGGGACCGACGTAGTTCGCGCTCGGCCGGATGATCTTGTTGTCGATGCGCTGCTCGATCACGTGCGCCGACCAGCCCGAGGTGCGCGCGATCACGAACAGCGGCGTGAACATCGCGGTGGGCACGCCCATCATGTGGTAGCTGACCGCGCTGAACCAGTCGAGGTTCGGGAACATCTTCTTCGCGTCCCACATGACCGTCTCGAGGCGCTCGGCGATGTCGAACATCTTCGTGTTGCCGGCGTCCTTCGAGAGCTTGCGCGCGACTTCCTTGATCACCTTGTTGCGCGGATCGGAGACCGTGTAGACCGGATGCCCGAAGCCGATCACGACCTCCTTCTCGGCGACCCGGCGCCGGATGTCGGCCTCGGCCTGGTCGGGCGTGTCGTAGCGCTTCTGGATCTCGAAGGCGACCTCGTTGGCGCCGCCGTGCTTCGGGCCGCGCAGGGCGCCGATCGCACCGGCGATCGACGAGTACATGTCCGAGCCGGTGCCGGCGATCACGCGGGCGGCGAAGGTGGACGCGTTGAACTCGTGCTCGGCGTACAGGATCAGCGACGTGTGCATCGCGCGCACCCACAGCGCCGAGGGCTCGCGTCCGTGCAGCAGGTGCAGGAAGTGGCCGCCGATCGAGTCGTCGTCGGTCTCGACCTCGATGCGCCGCCCGTTGGTGGAGTAGTGGTACCAGTAGAGCAGCATCGGGCCCAGGCAGGCCATCAGCCGGTCGGCGATGTCGCGCGCCCCGGCGAGGTTGTGGTCGTCCTTCTCGGGCAGGTTGCAGCCGAGCGCGGAGACGCCGGTGCGCATCACGTCCATCGGGTGCGCCGAGGCCGGCAGCCATTCGAGCGCCGCCTTCACGTTCGCCGGCAGCCCGCGCAGCGCGCGCAGCTTCGCCTTGTAGCCGGCCAGTTCTGCGCGATTGGGCAGCTTGCCGTGCACCAGCAGGTGCGCGATCTCCTCGAACTCGGCGGCCTCGGCGATGTCGAGGATGTCGTAGCCGCGGTAGTGCAGGTCGTTTCCGGTGCGGCCGACGGTGCACAGCGCGGTGTTGCCGGCGGTGACTCCCGAAAGCGCGACCGACTTTTTCGGCTTGAAGCCGGCGCTCTGCGTCTCGTTGCTCATGGTCGTTCCGTTTGGGGCGCGCTCACTTCGGGCGCGCGAACAGTGCGTCGAGCTTGCGCTCGTAGTCCCAGTAACCGATCGAGTCGTACAGTTCCTGGCGTGTCTGCATCGTCGGCACCACCGCCTGCTGCGTGCCGTCGCGGCGCAGCGTGCGGTAGACGTTGTCGGCCGCCTTGTTCATCGCGCGGAATGCCGACAGCGGGTAGAGCGCGATCGCGACACCGGCGCCGCGCAGCTCGTCGACGGTGAACAGCGGCGTCTGGCCGAACTCGGTGATGTTGGCCAGTACCGGGGCCTTCACCGCGTCGGCGAAGCGCCGGTACATCGACAGCTCGGTCATCGCCTCGGGGAAAATGCCGTCGGCGCCGGCCTCGACGCATGCCACCGCGCGCTCGATCGCGCGCTCGAGCCCCTCGACCGCCAGCGCGTCGGTGCGCGCCATCACGAAGAAGTCGGGGTCGGTACGGGCGTCGACGGCCGCCTTGATGCGGTCGACCATTTCGTCCTGGCTGACGATCTCCTTGCCGGGCCGGTGGCCGCAGCGCTTCGCGCCCACCTGGTCCTCGATGTGCATCGCGGCTGCGCCGGCCTTGACCAGCGACTTCGTGGTGCGCGCGACGTTGAACGCCGAGGCGCCGAAGCCGGTGTCGACATCGACCAGCAGCGGCAGGTCGCAGACGTCGGTGATGCGGCGCACGTCGACCAGCACGTCTTCGAGTCCGGTGATGCCGAGGTCGGGCAGGCCGAGCGAGCCGGCGGCGACGCCGCCGCCCGACAGGTAGATCGCGCGATAGCCGGCGTGCCTGGCCAGAAGCGCGTGATTGGCGTTGATCGCGCCGGGAACCTGCAGCGGCTGTTCGGCGGCGAGCGCGTTGCGGAACTTGCGTCCTGGGGTGCTCATGGTGGGCGAACCTCAGCCCAGCAGGTGCTTGACGCCTTCGCGTTCCTCGAACAACTCCTTCAGCGTGAGGTCCATGCGCGCGCGGCTGAACTCGTCGATCTCCAGGCCGCTCACGCGCGTGTATTCGCCGTTGGCGCAGGTGACCGGGACGCCGTAGATCACGTCTTCGGGGATGCCGTAGGAGCCGTCGGAAGGCACGCCCATCGTGACCCAGCGGCCGCCGGTGCCCAGCGCCCAGTCACGCATGTGGTCGATCGCCGCGTTGGCGGCCGAGGCTGCCGAGGACAGCCCGCGGGCCTCGATGATCGCCGCGCCGCGCTTGCCGACGGTGGGAATGAAGACGTCGCGGTTCCAGGACTCGTCGCCGATCATCGCCTTGACCGGCTGGCCGCCGACGGTGGCGAATCGGTAGTCGGGGTACATGGTCGGGCTGTGGTTGCCCCAGACGGTCATCTTCTCGACCGCGTCGACCGGCTTGCCGATGCGCGCGGCCACCTGCGAGAGTGCCCGGTTGTGGTCCAGGCGCAGCATCGCGGTGAAGTTCTTCTTCGGCAGGCCGGGGGCCGAGCGCATCGCGATGTAGGCGTTGGTGTTGGCCGGGTTGCCCACCACCAGGATGCGGCAATCGCGGCTGGCCGCCTCGTCGAGCGCGCGACCCTGCACGGTGAAGATCGCGCCGTTGGCTTCGAGCAGGTCCTTGCGCTCCATGCCCTTGGTGCGCGGGCGCGCGCCTACCAGCATCGCGTAGTCGGCGTCGCGGAAGGCCACCTTCGGGTCGTCGGTGACCACCACGCCCGCGAGCAGCGGGAAGGCGCAGTCTTCGAGTTCCATCACCACGCCCTTGACCGCGGGCAGCGCCGGGGTGATGTCGAGCAACTGCAGGATCACGGGCTGGTCTTTTCCGAGCATGTCGCCGTTGGCGATCCGGAAAAGCAGGCTGTAGCCGATCTGGCCGGCGGCGCCGGTGACGGCGACGCGCTTGGCGGGCTTGGACATGGGGTGACCTTTCGTGGGGGAGGGGTGAAACCGGGGACGGCCGGTAGTCTAGGATTGGCCGCTGCCAGTGTCAAGCGTGACTGATATCTTATATAAGACATATGAAACTGGACATCCGGTGGCTGGGCATGATTCAATCGCCGCCATGAACGAGGCGCCCCGGACAGCGCGGCACGACGACGGCACGGCCTCCGCGGCCGGCGCCGGGCCGACCTTCGCGCCGCTGTACCGACAGATCCGGGAGCTGCTGCTGCGCGGTCTGCAGTCGGGCGAGTGGAAGCCCGGCGAGGCGATCCCGAGCGAGGTGGAGCTGGCGGCGCGCTACCGCGTGAGCCAGGGCACCGTGCGCAAGGCGATCGACGAGCTGGCCGCCGCCAACCTGGTCGTGCGCCGGCAGGGAAGAGGCACGTTCGTCGCTTCTCACCGCGAGGTGCGCACGCAGTTCCGCTTCCTGCGCCTGCGCCCCGACGAGGTCGACGCGAGCGCCGAGGCGCGCGCCGTGTCCGGCGCCGGCGAAGCGGGGCCGGGCATGGTCATGACCAGCCGCGTGCTCGAATGCCGCCGGCTGCGTGCGCCCAGCGAGGTGGCGCGCGCGCTGGGGCTGCGCGCCGGCGAGGCGGTGGTGCTGATCCGCCGCTTGCTCGAGGCCGACGGCGAGCCGACGGTGCTCGACGAGATCTGGCTGCCGGGCTCGCGCTTTCGCGGGCTGTCGGCCGAGCGCCTCGACGCGTGGCATGGGCCGCTCTACCTGATGTTCGAGACCGAGTTCGGCGTGCGCATGATCGGCGCGGCCGAGCGGCTCAAGGCAGTCGCTGCCGATCGCGGCCGCGCGCGCACGCTGCAGGTGGCCGAGGGCTCTGCGCTATTGCTGGTCGAGCGCGTCTCGCACACCTACGGCAACGAGTCGGTGGAACTGCGGCGCGGCTATTGCGTCACGCAGCGCCACCACTATTACAACGAGTTGAGCTGACCGGGCCTGCACGAGAGCGGGCGCGTCGCAAAACGCGCATTGGCGGTACGGGCGTTTGGTGCATTGCGCCAAATTGGTTCAGAATACGAAGGTTTTGCGATCAACGGGGGCGACATGGGCGACGCGCTGGACAAATCGATGATGCGCAATCCGCGAAGCGGAGCCCGACCCCGCTATCGCAACATCCACATCACCCAGATCGCCCGCTACCGGCTGCCGCTCGCCGCGCTGGTCTCGATCCTGCACCGCATCAGCGGCGCGCTGATGTTCCTCGTCGGCCTGCCGTTCGTGCTCTACCTGTTCCAGCAGAGCCTCACCTCCGAACTGAGCTTCGAGACCTATCGTGCGGTGGTCTCGAACTGGTTCGCGAAGCTGGTGCTGCTCGGCCTGATCTGGGCGTACCTGCACCACTTCTGTGCCGGCGTGCGCCACCTGCTGATGGACGTCGACATCGGGATGACCAAGGCCGGCGGCCGTACGTCGGCGGCGATCGTGCTGGCGGTGAGCCTCGCGCTCACGCTGATCATCGCGTCGAAGCTGTTCGGCCTGTTCTGACCACGGTGGCCTCCATGACTGACAAACGAATCATCGTCGGCGCGCACTATGGCCTGCGCGACTGGCTCGCGCAGCGCTTCACCGCGGTGGTGATGGCCGTCTACACGGCGGTGCTGCTCGTTTCGCTGCTGGCACTGCCCGAACTCACCTATGGCACCTGGGCCGGGCTGTTCGCGTCGCGCTGGATGAAGGTGCTGACGCTGGTGGCGCTGCTCGCGCTCACCTGGCACGCCTGGGTCGGTGTGCGCGACATCTACATGGACTACATCAAGCCGATCGGCCTGCGCCTGGCGCTGCAGGCAGCCACGATCGTGCTTCTGATCGCCTACGCGTGCTGGGCAGTCATCATCCTCTGGAGCGTCTGAGATGGCCGACGTGCTGAACCAGCTGTCGAACAACCTGCCGCGGCGCAAGTTCGATGCGGTGATCGTCGGGGCCGGCGGCGCGGGCATGCGCTGTTCGCTGCAGCTGGCCGAGGCCGGCTACGACGTGGCGGTGCTCTCGAAAGTCTTTCCCACCCGCTCGCATACGGTGGCCGCGCAGGGCGGCATCGGTGCGTCGCTGGGCAACATGAGCGAGGACAACTGGTACTGGCACATGTTCGACACCGTGAAGGGGTCGGACTACCTGGGCGACCAGGACGCGATCGAGTTCATGTGCCGCGAAGCGCCGAAGGTGGTCTACGAGCTCGAGCACTTCGGCATGCCGTTCGACCGAAACCCCGACGGCACCATCTACCAGCGCCCGTTCGGCGGCCACACCGCCAACTTCGGCGAGAAGCCGGTGCAGCGCGCCTGCGCGGCCGCCGACCGCACCGGCCACGCGCTGCTGCACACGCTGTACCAGCGCAACGTGCGCGCGCGCACGCAGTTCTTCGTCGAGTGGATGGCGCTCGACATCATCCGCGACTCCGAAGGCGACTGCGTCGGCGTGGTCGCCCTCGAGATGGAGACCGGCGAGCTGCTGGTGCTCGAAGCCAAGGTCACGGTGTTCGCCACCGGAGGGGCCGGGCGCATCTTCGCGGCCTCGACCAACGCGTTCATCAACACCGGTGACGGCCTGGGCATGGCCGCCCGCGCCGGGATCCCGCTCGAGGACATGGAGTTCTGGCAGTTCCACCCGACCGGGGTGGCGGGCGCCGGGGTCCTGATCACCGAGGGCGTGCGCGGCGAGGGCGGCATCCTGCTGAACAAGCAGGGCGAGCGCTTCATGGAGCGCTATGCGCCGACGCTGAAGGATCTCGCGCCGCGCGACTTCGTCTCGCGCTCGATGGACCAGGAGATCAAGGAGGGCCGCGGTGCCGGCCCCCACGGCGACCACGTGCTGCTCAAGCTCGATCACCTGGGCGCCGAGACGATCATGAAGCGGCTGCCGTCGATCCGCGAGATTGCGATCAAGTTCGCCAACGTCGACCCGATCACCGACCCGATTCCGGTGGTGCCGACGATCCACTACCAGATGGGCGGCATCCCCACCAACTACCACGGGCAGGTGGTGGTGCCGAAGAACGGCAACTACGCCTCGGTAGTGGGCGGCCTGTACGCGATCGGCGAATGTGCGTGCGTGTCGGTGCACGGCGCCAACCGGCTCGGCACCAACTCGCTGCTCGACCTGGTCGTGTTCGGGCGCGCGGCCGGCAACCACATCGTCGCCTCGAAGCTGAAGGACGGCCACCACAAGCCGCTTCCGCGCGACGCCGGCGACGCCGCGCTGGCGCGGCTTGCGAGGCTCGACGGCTCCACCTCGGGCGAGAACACGCAGGACGTGGCCAACGACATCCGCCGCGCGATGCAGTCGCATTGCGGCGTCTTCCGCACGAAGGAACTGCTGGCCGAGGGCGTGGAGGTCATCGGCCAGATCGCCGGGCGCGTCGAGGCGGTGCACCTGAAGGACAAGTCGCAGGTGTTCAACACCGCGCGCGTCGAGGCGCTCGAGTTGCACAACCTGATCGAGGTCGCCCGCGCCACGAGCGTCTCGGCCGAGGCGCGCAAGGAGAGTCGCGGCGCTCACGCGCACCGCGACTACCCCGAGCGCGACGACGTCAACTGGATGAAGCACACGTTGTGGTACTCCGACGGCAACCGCCTCGACTACAAGCCGGTGAACACCAAGCCGCTCACCGTCGAGACGTTCGAGCCGAAGGCACGCACCTTCTGAGACAACCGACATATCGCGAAGCGCAGGAGCCCTGATGAGCGCAGTGGTCGAATCCCCGGTGAGCGCGGCGTCTGCCGCGCCAGGCAAACGGGTCGTGAAGTTCTCGATCTATCGCTACGACCCCGACAAGGACGCCCGGCCGTACATGCAGGATCTCGAGGTCGAGCTCGCGCCGACCGACAAGATGCTGCTCGACGCGCTGATGCGCATCAAGCAGGTGAAGGACGACTCGATCGCGTTCCGCCGCTCGTGCCGCGAAGGGGTGTGCGGCTCCGACGCGATGAACATCAACGGCAAGAACGGCCTGGCGTGCATCACCAACCTGCGCGAGCTGAAGGAGCCGATCGTGTTGCGGCCGCTGCCCGGCATTCCGGTGATTCGCGACCTGATCGTCGACATGACGCAGTTCTTCGCCCAGTATCACTCGATCCGGCCGTACGTGATCAACGAAACGCCGCCGCCCGAGAAGGAGCGGCTGCAGTCCCCAGAGGAGCGCGAGCGGCTCGACGGGCTGTACGAGTGCATCCTGTGCGCCTGCTGCTCGACCGCGTGCCCCTCGTTCTGGTGGAACCCCGACAAGTACGTCGGGCCCGCCGGGCTGCTGCAGGCCTACCGGTTCCTGTCGGACAGCCGCGACCAGGCCACCAGCGAGCGGCTCGACGACCTCGAGGATCCCTATCGCCTGTTCCGTTGCCGCTCGATCATGAACTGCGTCGACGTCTGCCCGAAGGGGTTGAACCCGAACCGGGCGATCAACAAGATCAAGGACCTGCTGGTCCGGCGCTCGGTCTGAGCGCCGGCGGCGACCAGGAGCGCGGGCCGATGTCCGGGGGCGCGCACCAGGCCGACGAGGCGCGGCGGCGGCGACTGCGCTGGCGGGCGCGCCGCGGGTTGCTCGAGAACGACCTGGTCATGACGCGCTTCTTCGACCGCTTCGAGTCGAGCCTCACCGACGAGGACGTGGCCGGCCTGGACCGGCTCCTCGCCCTGGGCGACGGCGAGCTGCTCGACCTGATCCTCGGCCGGCGCGAACTCGATGGCGGGGCGGCCACCCCCGAAGCGCAGCGGGTGCTCGCGATGCTGCGAGGCGTCTGAGCGGCGCGGGAACGATGAAATATCCGGGGCAGGGGCGACCCTGACCCTCAACTCCAAGGAAGAGTCCAATGACCGTCCAGCACAAAGCCACGCTCTCCTTCTCGGACGGCACGCCGTCGATCGAGTTCCCGATCTACCACGGCACGGTCGGCCCGGACGTCATCGACATCCGCAAGCTGTACGGGCAGACCGGCAAGTTCACCTTCGATCCGGGATTCATGTCGACCGCCGCCTGCGAGTCGAAGATCACCTACATCGACGGCGACAAGGGCGAGCTGCTGTACCGCGGCTACCCGATCGAGCAGATCGCCGAGCACTGCGACTACCTGCAGACCTGCTACCTGCTGCTCAACGGCGAGTTGCCCGACGACGCGCAGCGCCGCGACTTCGACCAGCGCGTGACCCGGCACACGATGGTGCACGAGCAGATGGCGCGCTTCCTGCAGGGCTTTCGCCGCGACGCGCACCCGATGGCGGTGCTGGTGGGCATGGTCGGCGCGCTGTCGGCCTTCTATCACGACTCGCTCGACATCAACAATCCGGAGCACCGCTTCGTCTCGGCGATCCGCCTCATCGCCAAGATGCCGACGCTCGTGGCAATGGCCTATAAGTATTCGAACGGCCAGCCGTTCATGTACCCGCAGAACCACCTGTCGTATGCGGCGAACTTCATGCGGATGATGTTCGCCACGCCCTGCGAGGAATACAGGCCGAACGACGTGCTGGTGCGCGCGCTCGACCGCATCCTGATCCTGCACGCCGACCACGAGCAGAACGCCTCCACCTCCACGGTGCGGCTGGCCGGCTCCTCGGGTGCCAATCCGTTCGCCTGCATCGCCGCCGGCATCGCCACGCTATGGGGGCCGGCGCACGGCGGCGCCAACGAGGCCTGCCTGGTGATGCTCAACGACATCCAGAAGATGGGCGGCGTCGAGAAGATCGGCAACTTCATCGACCAGGTGAAGGACAGGAACTCGGGCGTGAAGCTGATGGGCTTCGGGCACCGTGTCTACAAGAACTACGACCCGCGCGCCAAGCTGATGCGCGAGACCTGCCACGAGGTGCTCGCGGAGCTCGGCCTGCACGACGACCCGCTGTTCGCGCTGGCGATGAAACTCGAGAAAATCGCGCTCGAGGACGACTACTTCGTCAGCCGCAAGCTGTATCCGAACGTCGATTTCTACTCGGGAATCGTGCAGAAGGCGCTCGGAATCCCCACCGAGATGTTCACCTGCATCTTCGCGCTGGCCCGTACCGTCGGCTGGATCTCGCAGTGGAACGAGATGATCGCCGATCCCGACCAGAAGATCGGCCGCCCGCGCCAGCTGTTCACCGGCCACGTGCGGCGCGACGTCAAGGCGCCGGCGAAGGCGGGCAAGTAGCGCGCAGGCGCAGGTCGCAGGGCGCTTCGCCCGGCGCTGCAGCAGGCGGGCGCTGCGCCCCGGCGCGGCCGGGCCGGCGCCGGCCCGGTCTCAGCGCAGCGAGGCGTTGATCCGTTCGAGCATCGCCGAGCCCGGACACAACGCGACCTCGTCGAGCCGGTTCATCGCGGTCTGCGGCGTGCCGATGCGGTCGTGCAGGTCGCCGGCGTCGGCGTCGACGAACAGCAGGCCGGTGACGATCTCGCCCCTGGCCTGGTGCGCCATCACGTGGTTCATCGCGACGATCCGGTCGGTCGGGTCGAAGTCGTCGGCGAGCTTGCGCAGCCTGAGCGTCGATCCGTCGTGCTGGGCGATCTCGGTGACCTCGCCGGGCGGGTAGTCGGCCGTGATCTCACCGCGCCTGGGCACGAAGTCGATACGGTTGACCGCCTCGTTGTGCTCGCGCACGTAGTCGTAGCTCTTCGTGCTGCCGGCGTGGTTGTTGAACGCGACGCAGGGGCTGACGACGTCGATGAACGCGGCACCTCGATGCGCGAGCGCGCCCTCGATCAGCGGCACCAGCTGCGCCTTGTCGCCCGAGAAGCTCCGGGCGACGTAGGTGGCGCCCAGCTGCAGCGCGAGCAGCACGAGGTCGATCGCCGAGTCGTTGTTGACCGCGCCGCGCTTTGATTTCGAGCCGCGATCGGCGGTGGCCGAGAACTGGCCCTTGGTCAGGCCGTAGACGCCGTTGTTCTCGACGATGTAGGTCATGTCGACGCCGCGACGCATCACGTGCGCGAACTGGCCCAGCCCGATCGAGGCGGAGTCGCCGTCGCCCGAGACGCCGAGGTAGACGAGCTCGCGGTTCGCGAGGCTCGCGCCGGTGAGCACCGACGGCATCCGGCCGTGCACCGAGTTGAATCCGTGCGCGTTGCCGAGGAAGTAGTCGGGCGTCTTCGACGAGCAGCCGATTCCGGAGAGCTTGGCCACGCGGTGCGGCTCGATCTCGAGGGCCCAGCACGCCTGGATGATCGCGGCCGAGATCGAGTCGTGGCCGCAGCCGGCGCACAGCGTGGAGATCTTGCCTTCGTAGTCGCGGCGGGTGAGGCCGAGGCGGTTCTTCGGCAGCGTCGGATGGTGCAGGGCGGGCTTGGGCAGCCAGGTCATGGCGGGAACCTCAGGCAACCTTGCCGCGCTTGAGCGGCTTGACGTTGGCGCCGGACAGGCGCTCGGCGATCGCCTCGGTGATGAAGCGCGCGGTGATCGGCGTGCCGTCGAAGTGCAGCACCGGCACCAGCCGTGCCGGATCGACGCCCAGCTCGTTGACCAGCATGGTGCGCAGCTGCGCGTCGCGGTTCTGCTCGACGACGAACACGGTGGCGTGCGCCGCGACGAACTTCGCGACCTCGTCGCCGAACGGGAACGCGCGGATGCGCAGCGTGTCGAGATCCATCGAGCGCGCTTCGAGTGCCTCGATCGCCTCGCTCATCGCCGGGCTGGTCGAGCCGAAGTAGATGACGCCGACGCCGGCAGGCCGTGGCGCGCGCCGCTCGATCGCGGCCGGGACCAGCGATCTTGCGGTCTCCCATTTGCGCAGCAGCCGCTGCACGTTGGCCACGTAGTCGGCGCCGGCCTCGGAATAGCGGGCGTAGCCGTCCTTCGTGGTGCCGCGGGTGAAATAGGCGCCGCGCGTCGGGTGCGTGCCCGGCCAGGTGCGGTAGGCGACGCCATCGCCGTCGACGTCGAGGTAGCGGCCGAAATCGCGCCCGTCTTCGAGCATGCGCGCAGTCATCACCTTGCCGCGGTCGTAGCGGCGGCTGTCGTCCCACCTGAACGGCGCGGTGAGGCGCTGGTTCATGCCGATGTCGAGGTCGGTCATCAGGAACACCGGCGTCTGCAGCCGGTCGGCGAGGTCGAGCGCCTGCGCGGCGAACTCGAAGCACTCGTTCGGGTCTTCCGGGAACAGCAACACGTGCTTCGTGTCGCCGTGCGAGGCGTAGGCGCACGACAGCAGGTCGGCCTGCTGGGTCCGCGTCGGCATGCCCGTGGAGGGTCCGCCGCGCTGCACGTTGATGATCGTCGCCGGGATCTCCGCGAAATAGGCCAGGCCGATGAATTCGGTCATCAGCGACACGCCGGGGCCGGAGGTGGCGGTGAAGGCGCGCGCGCCGTTCCAGCCGGCGCCCACCACCATGCCGATCGAAGCCAGTTCGTCCTCGGCCTGCACGATGGCAAAGCGGTTCTCGCCGGTGTCGCGGTCGACGCGCAGCTTCGCGCAGTATTTCTGGAACGCCTCGGCCACGGACGACGACGGCGTGATCGGATACCAGGCGCAGACCGTGGCGCCACCGTAGACGCAGCCCAGCGCGGCAGCCGAGTTGCCGTCGACGAAGATGCGGTCGCCGACGTTGGCCGCGCGCCGCACCCGCAGCCCGAGTGCGTCGTCGAGGTGCTCCTGAGCGTAGTGAAAGCCCTTGCGGAAGGCGTCGAGGTTGGGCGTGAGCAGTTTCTCCTTGCCCTTGTACTGCTCGCCGACGAGCTGCGCGATCACGGCCGGGTCGATGCCGATCAGCGCGGACAGCACGCCCACGTACATGATGTTCTTCAGCAACTGGCGCTCGCGCGGATCGCTCCAGGCCGCGTTGCAGATCTCGGTGAGCGGAACGCCGATCGTACGCACGTCGGCGCGGAACTTCGAGGCGGGGAGTGGCTTCGTGCTGTCGTAGAGCAGGTAGCCGCCAGGTTCGATCTCCGCCAGGTCACGGTCCCAGGTCTGAGGGTTCATCGCGACCAGCAGGTCGACGCCGCCGCGGCGCCCGAGGTGACCCTTCTCGGTGACGCGCACTTCGTACCAGGTGGGCAGGCCCTGGATGTTCGACGGAAAGATGTTGCGCGGGCTCACCGGCACGCCCATGCGCAGGATGCTCTTCGCGAACAGCTCGTTGGCCGAGGCCGAACCCGACCCGTTGATGTTGGCGAACTTGACGACGAAGTCGTTGACGGCTTCGATGCGCTTCATCAGGCGGCCTTCCTTGCGGGCGTGCGGCAACCGGGCCCGGCGTGGGTGAGGTTGATCAGGTACTTGCGCATGTCCCAGGCGCCGGTGGGGCAGCGCTCGGCGCACAGCCCGCAGTGCAGGCAGACGTCTTCGTCCTTGATCATCGCCCGGCCGGTCTTCAGGCCGGTCGCGAGATACAGCGGCTGGCTGTCGTTGAGCGCGGGCGCGCGCAGGCTCGCGCGCAACGCCCGCTCGTCGTTGCTGGCCGGCAGCATCGTGAAGGTGATGCAGTCGGTGGGACAGACATCGACGCAGGCATCGCATTCGATGCACTGCTTCGCGGTGAAGACAGTCTGCACGTCGCAGTTCAGGCAGCGCTGCGCCTCGCGCAGCGCGGTCTGCGCGTCGAAGCCGAGCTCGACCTCGACGCGGATGTCGCGCAGCGCCTGGTTCACGTCGCGCCACGGCACCTTGTGCCGCAGGTCGCGGGCGACCTCGTTGTCGTAGCTCCACTCGTGAATGCCCATCTTCTGCGAGACGATCGTGACCGCCGGCGCCGGGCGCACTCGGACGTCTTCCCCCTCGAGGAAGCGGTCGATCGACACCGCGGCCTCGTGGCCGTGGGCCACCGCCCAGATGATGTTCTTCGGCCCGAACGCGGCATCGCCGCCGAAGAACACCTGTGGCAGCGTGGACTGCATCGACACCCGGTCGAGGACCGGCAGCCCGGAGTCGTCGAACTCGATGCCGAGGTCGCGCTCGATCCAGGGGAACGCGTTCTCCTGGCCGACAGCAATCAGCACCTCGTCGCAGTCGAAGACCTGGTCGGGCTCGCCGGTGGGCACGAGGCTGCGCCGTCCGCGCTCGTCGAAGCGTGCCTCGACCTTGCCGAAGCGCATGCCGGTGAGCCGCCCCTCCGAGTGCACGAACGCCGTGGGCACGAGGAAGTTCAGGATCGGGATGCCTTCGTGCATCGCGTCCTCCTTCTCCCAGGGCGAGGCCTTCATCTCGTCGAAGCCCGAGCGCACGATCACCTTGACGTCCTCGCCGCCCAGGCGGCGCGCGGTGCGACAGCAATCCATTGCGGTGTTGCCGCCGCCCAGCACGATCACCCGCTTGCCGATGCGATCGACGTGGCCGAACGACACCGATGCCAGCCACTCGATGCCCACGTGGATCTGCGCGGCGGCCTCGGCGCGCCCGGGAAGGTCGAGGTCGCGGCCGCGCGGTGCGCCGCTGCCGACGAACACCGCGTCGAAACCTTGCGCGAGCAGTGCGCGCAGCGAATCGACGCGCTCGCCGCCGCGGAACTCGACGCCGAGGTCGAGCACGTAGCCGGTTTCCTCGTCGATGACTTCCTCGGGAAGCCGGAAGCGGGGAATCTGCGTGCGGATCATCCCGCCGGCGCGCGCGTCGCGGTCGAAGACGGTGACCGCGTAGCCCAGCGGCGCGAGGTTGCGCGCAACCGTGAGCGATGCGGGCCCCGCGCCCACGCAGGCCACGCGCCGGCCGTTGGGTCGGGCGGCGCGCCTGGGGAGACGGTCGCGGATATCGTCCTTGAAGTCGGCGGCGACGCGCTTGAGGCGGCAGATCGCCACCGGTTCGGGTGCTTGCGCCTGTTGCGCCTCGACCCGGCCGCGCCGGCAGGCGGGCTCGCAGGGTCGGTCGCAGGTGCGGCCGAGCACGCCCGGAAAGACGTTGGCGCGCCAGTTGACCAGGTAGGCGTCGGAATACCGGCCGGCGGCGATCAGGCGGATGTATTCGGGGACGGGGGTGTGGGCCGGGCACGCCCACTGACAGTCGACTACTCGGTGGAAATAGTCGGGATCACGGATGTCGGTGGCCTGCAACGTCTCCTCCTGTGTGCAGCGCACGGATCGGCCGCGTGCGTGCGCGGCGCATTGATTTTATTCCGTCCGGCCAGTCTACTCCGCGCGTCGGGGTGCCGAAAGCTCCGCCGGGCGGGCGGCCACCGCAGCGTGTCGGAATCGCGCAACCGTACGGCGGGCGGCGGTTTGCGCGTTTCGTGGCCGCGGTGCTACCGTGCCGGCGGCATCTGCGAGACGAACCCCTTCGACGAGGAGAGATACGAATGACCCATGGCCGTATCGTTCGCACGGTTGCCGGCGCGGTGATCGCCGGCCTTCTGGCATCGACGATGCCCGTGCCTGTGCAGGCGCGCGTCGTGAGCACGGAAGAAGCGCTGGCTGCAACGCCCGCATCCGACCGCGCGGCGCTCGAGGCGCTGCTCGCCCGCGACGACGTTCGCGCGCGGCTCGAGGCGCTGGGCGTCGATCCGCAGCAGGCAGTCGAGCGCGTGCAGGCGCTCGACGACCAGCAGGCGCGCGAACTGGCGGCGCGCATCGACGAGCTGCCGGCCGGTGCCGGGATCGTGGGCGCGATCCTCACGATCTTCATCGTGCTGCTGATCACCGATATCCTCGGCTTCACCAAGGTCTATCCGTTCACCCGCTCGATACGTTGAGCGCGAGGTGCGCCGCCGCTGCCGCCGCGCTGGCGGCAGCGCTGCTGCTCGGCGGCTGCGCCGCGCCGCAGACCGCGGCGCTGATGGCGCCCGCCGCCACGCCCGCGGCGGCGCAGGCGCCGGCACTGCCACGGCAGGCCAGCGTGTCGGGCGTTCCGTTTTACGGTCAGGACGACTACCAGTGCGGCCCGGCCGCGCTGGCGATGGCGCTGGGCGCGATCGGGCGCCAGCGCTCGCCCGAGTCGCTGCGCGACGAGGTCTACCTGCCCGCCCGCCAGGGCACGCTGCAGGCCGAGATGCTGGCGCTGCCGAGGCGCGAGGGCCTGCTGGCGGTTCCGATGCCGGGCGAACTCGCCGCGCTGCTGCGCACGGTCGCCGACGGCTACGCAGTGGTCGTGTTCCAGAACCTCGGCCTGTCGATCATGCCGGTCTGGCACTACGCGGTGATCGTCGGCTACGACCTGGATGACGAGCGCATCGTGCTGCATTCGGGCCAATCCGAGTCGATGGCGATGTCGATGTCGACCTTCGAGCGCACCTGGGCGCGCGGCGGCTACTGGGCGATGGTGGTCACCACGCCAAAGCGCATCCCGCCAGCGGCTTCCCCGCGCGACGCGCTGCGCGCAGCGGTCGCACTCGAGCGCAGCGACCGGGCCGCGGCGCTGTCGGCCTATCGCACGCTGCACGAGCGATCACCGGAAGACCGCCTGAGCGCCTTCGCACTCGCCAACGCGCAACTCGCCGGCGGGCAGGCCCGCGAAGCGATCCAGACCTACCGTGAACTCCTGCAACGGCATCCCGGCTTTGCCGAAGCATGGAACAACCTCGCCGAAGCGCTGGCTTCGGCCGGCGATCTCGAAGCCGCGCGCGAAGCCGTGCAGCGGGCGATCGCGCTGGGTGGACCGAGCCTGAAAATCTATCGTGAGACCGCCGCACGCCTGCGTTGAGCGCCGTTGCGCGCCTGGCTGAGCGGGCCGTGAGCGCGCGCCCTGGGCAGTGCACTCACGGCCCGCTCAGCCAGGCGCGCAACGGCGCTCAACGCAGGTCGGTGGTAACATCGCAACACCCGCCAAAGCTTGCCGCCATGACGTAATCCCCCGTCGTCACCACCGCTGAATCTCGAGTCGCCGATCCGGAAGCCGGACGCGATTCGTCGGCGCCGTCGCAACGCGGCCGTCCGAGCATCTTTGACGAGAAACTCGTTCCGAAAGGTGAAGAACCATGATGAAAGCGTTCCAGTCGAACTCGTACCTGTTCGGCGGCAATGCCCCGTACGTCGAGGAGCTCTACGAGAGCTACCTGAACAACCCCGGCTCGGTTCCCGAGGCCTGGCGCGCGTGGTTCGACAGCATGCAGGCGGTGCCTGCGGCCGACGGCAGCACGCAGACGCGCGATATCGCGCACGCACCGATCGTCCAGTCGTTCGCCGAACGCGCCCGGGAAGGCACGCTGCAGCCGCGCATGATGGGCGGCGACGCCGCCACCGCGCGCAAGCAGGTGTTCGTCCAGTCGCTGGTCGCGGCGTACCGCAACCTCGGCTCGCGCTGGGCCGACCTCGATCCGCTCAAGCGCCAGGAGCGCCCGGCGATTCCCGAACTGGAGCCGGCGTTCTACGACTTCACCGAGGGCGAGCACGCCAACATCTATTCGGCGGCCAACACCTATTTCGGCTTCGACAACGCGCCGCTGCGCGACATCGTCAAGGCGCTGCGTGACACCTACTGCGGGTCGATCGGCGCCGAGTTCATGTATATCAGCGACCAGGCGCAGAAGCGCTGGATCCAGGAGCGCCTCGAGTCGACGCGCGCGCGCCCGAGCTACAGCACCGACAAGAAGAGGCGCATCCTCGACCGGCTGACCGCCGCCGAAGGGCTCGAGCGCTACCTGCATACGCGGTACGTGGGCCAGAAGCGCTTCTCGCTCGAGGGCGGCGAGAGCTTCATCGCCGCGATGGACGAACTGGTGCACCGGGCCGGCGAGGCCGGCATCCAGGAACTGGTGATCGGCATGGCCCATCGCGGCCGCCTGAACGTGCTGGTGAACACCCTGGGCAAGATGCCCGGGGAACTGTTCGCCGAGTTCGAAGGCCGCCACGCGGACGACCTGCCCAGCGGGGACGTCAAGTACCACAAGGGCTTCTCCAGCGACATCTCCACCGCCGGCGGGCCGGTGCACCTCTCGCTCGCGTTCAACCCCTCGCACCTGGAGATCGTGAACCCGGTGGTCGAGGGATCGTGTCGGGCGCGGATGGTTCGCCGCGGCGACCGCAACGGCGACCACGTGCTGCCGGTGCTGGTGCACGGGGACGCGGCCTTCGCGGGGCAGGGCGTCGTGATGGAGACGCTGAACCTGGCGCAGACGCGCGGCTACGGCACGCGCGGTACCGTGCACATCGTGATCAACAACCAGATCGGCTTCACCACATCCGATCCGCGCGACACCCGCTCGACGATCTACTGCACCGACGTGGTCAAGATGATCGAGGCGCCGGTATTCCACGTGAACGGCGACGACGCCGAGGCGGTGGTTTACGCAGCGCAGCTGGCGCTCGACTTCCGGCAGCGTTTCCGCAAGGACGTGGTGGTCGACATCGTCTGCTTCCGCCGCCTCGGGCACAACGAACAGGACACGCCGGCGGTCACGCAGCCGATGATGTACAAGAAGATTGCCGCGCATGCGGGAACGCGCAAGATCTACGCCGACAAGCTGGTCGCGCAGGAGGTGATCCGCGAGTCCGACGCCGAGGCGATGGTCGCCGCGTACCGCACGGCGATGGACGAGGGCAAGCACCGGATCGACCCGGTCATCACCAACTTCAAGAGCAAGTTCGCGGTCGACTGGCTTCCCTTCCTGAACCGCAAGTGGACCGACAGCGCCGACACCGCGGTGCCGATCGGCGAACTGCGCCGGCTCGGCGAACGCATCACGACGGTGCCGTCCGGCTTCAAGCTGCATCCGCTGGTCGAGCGGGTGATCAACGACCGGCGCGCGATGGTCAACGGCGAGCTGCCGCTCGACTGGGGCATGGGCGAGCACATGGCGTTCGCGTCGCTGGTCGCGTCGGGATTCGGCGTGCGCCTTTCGGGTCAGGACTCGGGCCGCGGCACGTTCACGCACCGCCACGCGGTGCTGCACGACCAGAACCGCGAGAAGTGGGACCAGGGCGCGTACATTCCGCTTCAGTTCGTCGCCGACAAGCAGGGCCAGTTCATCGTCATCGACTCGGTGCTGTCGGAGGAGGCGGTGCTCGCCTTCGAGTACGGTTACGCGTCGTCGGATCCGAACACGCTGGTCATCTGGGAGGCGCAGTTCGGCGACTTCGCCAACGGCGCGCAGGTGGTCATCGACCAGTTCATCGCGTCGGGCGAAACCAAGTGGGGCCGCGCCTGCGGCCTGGTCTTGATGCTGCCGCACGGCTACGAGGGCCAGGGTCCCGAGCATTCGTCGGCGCGGCTCGAGCGCTTCCTGCAATTGTGCGCCGAGCACAACATGCAGGTCTGCCAGCCGACCACGCCGGCGCAGATCTTCCACCTGCTGCGGCGGCAGATGATCCGCATGTTCCGCAAGCCGCTGGTGATCATGACGCCCAAGTCGTTGCTGCGGAACAAGGAGGCGGTGTCCTCGCTCGACGACCTCGCCCGCGGGGAGTTCCGCACGGTGATCGGCGAGACGGCGGCCACGGTCGACCCGAAGAAGGTCAAGCGCGTGGTCGTGTGCACCGGCAAGGTCTACTACGACCTGCTGGCCGCGCGCCGCGAGCGCGGGCTCGACGACGTGGCGCTGGTGCGCATCGAGCAGCTGTATCCGTTCGCGCACAAGGCGTTCGAGGCCGAGATGAAGAAGTTCCCGAATGCCTCGCAGGTGATCTGGTGCCAGGACGAGCCGCAGAACCAGGGCGCCTGGTTCTACGTGCAGCACCACGTCGCCGAGACGCTGAAGGAGGGCCAGAAGCTCGGCTACGCCGGGCGTGCGCCCTCGGCTTCGCCGGCCGTCGGGTACTACGACAAGCACTATGCGCAGCAGAAGGAGCTGATCGCCGCGGCGCTCGGCGAGGCCCGTTCGCGCAGCAAGAAATCGAACTGAACCGAATTCCTCCCCGGAGAACAGGCAAATGGCTCTCATCGAAGTCAGGGTTCCGCAGTTGTCGGAATCGGTGGCCGAGGCAACCCTGCTGCAGTGGCACAAGAAGGCCGGCGAGGCGGTGGCCCGTGACGAAAACCTGATCGACGTCGAAACCGACAAGGTCGTGCTCGAACTGCCGGCTCCGGCGGCCGGCGTCCTGGCGCAGGTGATCAAGGGCGACGGCAGCACCGTCGTGGCCGGTGAAGTCATCGCGGTCATCGACACCGAGGCGAAGGCGGCGGCCGCGCCCACAGCGGCTGCCGCGACGGCGCCGGCTGCCCCGGCTGCTGCGGCCGCAGCGGCGCCAGCCGCGGCACCGGCGGCCGCGATGCCCACGCCTGCGCCGGCGGCTGCGCCAGCCGCCGGTGCGAAGGCAGGCGTCGCGATGCCGGCGGCGGCGAAGCTGATGGCCGAGGCCCAGCTCACGCCCGCGCAGGTGGCCGGTACCGGCCGCGACGGGCGCATCACCAAGGGCGACGTGATTGCGGCGACGGCGGCGGCCGCGCGCCCGGCGGCGCCGGCGATCCCGACCGGCGTGCCCGCCACGGCCCTGCCCGAAGTGCGGCCCCCGCTCGACGTCTCGAAGCTGCTCGAAGGGCGGCCGCAGCAGCGCGTTCCGATGTCGCGGCTGCGCCAGCGGGTGGCCGAGCGGCTGCTGCAGTCGCAGTCGACCAACGCGATCCTCACCACGTTCAACGAAGTGAACATGCAGCCGGTGATGGACCTTCGCAAGCGCTACCAGGAGCGCTTCGAGAAGGAGCACGGCGTGCGGCTCGGCTTCATGTCGTTCTTCGTGAAGGCCGCGGTGCACGGGCTGAAGAAGTTCCCGGTCGTCAACGCGTCGGTCGACGGCAACGACATCGTCTACCACGGCTACTTCGACATCGGCGTGGCGGTGGGCTCGCCGCGCGGCCTGGTCGTGCCGGTGATCCGCAACGCCGACCAGATGAGCTTCGCGCAGGTCGAGAAGCAGATCGCCGACTACGGCAAGCGCGCGCAGGACGGCAAGCTCGGGATCGAGGAGCTGACCGGGGGCACCTTCTCGATCAGCAACGGCGGCGTGTTCGGCTCGATGCTCTCGACGCCGATCATCAACCCGCCGCAGTCGGCGATCCTCGGGGTGCACGCAACGAAAGACCGCGCAGTGGTCGAGCACGGCCAGGTGGTGGTGAGGCCGATGAACTACCTGGCGGTCTCGTACGACCACCGGATCATCGACGGTCGCGAGGCGGTGCTGTTTCTCGTGGCGATCAAGGAGGCGCTCGAAGACCCGTCGCGCCTGCTGCTGGATCTCTGAGGAGCGCGCGGACATGGCCCAGACATACGACGTCGTCGTCATCGGTGCGGGTCCCGGCGGCTACATCGCCGCGGTGCGCGCCGCGCAGCTCGGCTTCAAGGTTGCCTGCGTCGAGAAGTGGCGCAATGCGAAGGGCGAACTCGCGCTCGGAGGCACCTGCCTGAACGTGGGCTGCATCCCCTCGAAGGCGCTGCTCGGTTCGAGCGAGGTCTTCGAGAAGACGCGCCACCATCTCGGCGAGCACGGCATCTCGGCCGACGGCGTGAAGCTCGACCTGGCGAAGATGTTGTCGCGCAAGGACGCGATCGTCTCGAAGATGACCAAGGGCGTCGAGTTCCTGTTCCGCAAGAACAAGATCACCTGGCTCAAGGGCCACGGCCGCTTCGTCGGCGCCGAGGATGGCGCGTTTCGCATCGAGGTCCTCGACGAAGCCGCCGAGGGCGCCGCCGCGAAGGCCCCGCAGCTGGTCGACGCGGTGAACGTGATCATCGCCACCGGCTCGAAGGCGCGGCACTTGCCGGGGGTGCCGGTGGACAACCAGCTGGTCTGCGACAGCGAGGGCGCGCTTTCGATCTCCGAGGTGCCGCGGCGCCTGGGCGTGATCGGCGCCGGCGTGATCGGGCTCGAGCTCGGGTCGGTGTGGCGCCGGCTCGGCGCCGAAGTCACGATTCTCGAGGCGATGCCGACCTTCCTTGCCGCCGCCGACGCGGGCGTGCGCAAGGAGGCCTGGAAGCAGTTCACGCGGCAGGGGCTGAAGGTTCACCTCGGGGCGCAGATCGGCTCGGTGCAGGCCGGCAAGCGCGGCGTGAAGGTCGACTGGACCGACGACCGGGGCGCGGCGCAGGTGCTCGAATGCGACCGCCTGGTCGTCTCGGTCGGCCGGGTGCCGAACACCGACGGCCTGGGGCTCGAGTCGATCGGCCTGTCGGTCGACGAGCGCGGCTTCATTCCGGTGGACGAGGGTTGCCGCACCGCAGTGCCCAACGTCTGGGCGGTCGGCGACGTGGTGCGCGGCCCGATGCTCGCGCACAAGGCCGAGGACGAGGGCGTGATGGTGGCCGAACTGATCGCCGGCCAGAAGCCGCACATCGACTACAACTGCATTCCGTGGGTGATCTACACCTCGCCGGAGATCGCCTGGGTGGGGCGCACCGAGGAGCAGCTGCAGGCCGAAGGGCGCGCCTACAAGTCGGGTCAGTTCCCGTTCTCGATCAACGGGCGGGCGCTGGGGGTGGCCGCGCCCGAGGGCTTCGTGAAGGTGCTCGCCGACGCCGCCACCGACGAGGTGCTCGGCGTGCACGTCGTGTCGGCCGCGGCCTCCGACCTCGTTGCCGAGGCGGTGCTCGCGATGGAGTTCAAGGCGTCGGCCGAGGACATCGGCCGCGTCTGCCACCCGCATCCGTCGATGTCCGAAGTCCTGCGCGAGGCGGCTCTGGCCGCTACCGACAAGCGCTCGCTGAACATGTGACGACCGCCTCGTCGTGAGCGTGATCGAGGCTTTTCGCGAGGCGCTCGCCCGGCGCGGCTACGTGGCCGACGCCGCCCAGATGGCGGCGGCCGACCGGCTGCAGCGCATGCACGACGAGTTCGTCGCGTACAAGGCGCAGCGCTCGAACCGGCTCAAGAAGCTGATCAACCGTCCCGCGGTGCCGCGCGGCGTCTGGCTCTACGGTGGCGTGGGCCGCGGCAAGAGCTTCCTGATGGACAGCTTCTACGCCTCGATTCCGGTCGTGCGCAAGACGCGGCTGCATTTCCACGAGTTCATGCGCGGCGTGCACCGCTCGCTGCAGGACCTGAAGGGGCAAGCCGATCCGCTCGACGCGGTCGCGGCCCGCGTGGCGCGGCGTTACCGGCTGATCTGCTTCGACGAGTTCCACGTCTCGGACATCGCGGACGCGATGATCCTCGAGCGGCTGATGCGTGCGCTGTTCGCGCACGGCGTCACCTTCGTGATGACCTCGAACTATCATCCGGACATGCTGTATCCGGAAGGGCTGCACCGCGCGCGGATACTGCCCGCGATCGAGCTGATCAAGGCCAACGTCGACGTGATCGAGGTCGACGCCGGCACCGACTACCGCGTTCGCTCGCTGTCCGGCGTCAGCGCCTATCACTGGCCGCTCGGCGCGGCTGCCGATCGCGCGCTGCGCGACGCCTTCGCGGCACTGGCCGAGGCGCGCGACGAAGAGCCGCGGCTGATGATCGAGCATCGCGAGATCCGGGCGCTGCGGCGCGCCGGCGGCGTGGTCTGGTTCGACTTCCGCACGCTGTGCGGCGGCCCGCGCTCGCAGAACGACTATCTCGAGATCGCCAGCCAGTTCCATGCGGTGATCCTGTCGGGCGTGCCGCGGATGAGCGCAGCGATGGCATCGGAGGCGCGCCGCTTCGTCTGGCTGGTCGACGTGCTGTACGACCGGCGCGTGAAGCTCATCATGTCGGCCGAATGCCCGCCGGCGGAGCTCTATACCGAGGGCGCGATGGCGGGCGAGTTCCATCGCACGGTGAGCCGGATCATCGAGATGCAGTCGCGCGAGTACCTCGAAGCGCCGCGCCGCGAGGCGGGCGCGGAACTGGCCGGCAGCTGAGAGGGTGACGACGATGCACGGCGGCCGCCTTCGGCAAGTCCTGGCAACGACGCTGGTGCTCGCGGCAGCGCTTGCCGGAACCCCGCCGGCAGCGGCGGAGATGTCGGGGGGCGGCCAGGCATCGACCGCGAACCGGGCATCGGCCGCGAGTCAGGCGTCGGCCGCGAGTCAGGCTTCGATCGCCGGCCGGGCACCGGCCAATGTCGTCGAGGCCCGAACGGCGCTGGCCGCGATCGAGCGCGAGCGCGCCGAAGCCGCTGCGCGGCTGCGCGCCGACGAGGCCGAGTGCCGGCAGCGCGTGCTGGTCAACGATTGCCTGCAGCGTGTGCGCGAACGCGAACGGCGCCAGGCGCAGGCCCTGAAGGATCGCGAGGCGGCGGCACGTGCGGTGCTGCGCGAGCAGGAAGCGCGCGAAGACAACCGCGCGCGGGCCGAGGCGGCTGCGCGTGCCGAAGACCAGGGCGCCGAACAACGCCGGCGCGAGGAGGCAACAGCGCGCCAGCAGCGACGGTTGGCCGAGCATCGCGCCCAGGAGGAGCAGCGCGCGGCGCGCGAGGCGCGCAGGGCGGGCGAGGCCGAAGCGGCGCGCGCACGGCAGGCCGAGCGCGAGGCCGACGCAGCACGCCGCCGCGCGCAGGTGGGCGAGCGGCAGGCGCAGGCCGCGGAGCGTGCGGCGCGTCACGAGCGCAAGCTGCGCGAGGTCGAGCGCCGCAATGCGGAACGCGATCGCAATGCGGCGCAGCGGCGCGATCAGGCCCTGCGGCGCGATGCCGAGCGCCAGGCCAGGGCGGCGGCAGCGGCGGAGCGCCAGACTCGGGCGGCAACGACCGGGCAGGGCCATGCCGTGCCGGCGCCCCCGACACCCTCGACGGCTCCGGCAGCAGGGGCAACCCCGGCAGCAGCGCCGGCTCCGGCAGCAGCGCCGAAGGATTGAGTTGCGCCGACCCTGCGACGTATCATGCAGGAGCGATCCTGCCCGGCCACGACCCTCATGCCATGAATGAAGACTTCGGCCCCGAGTCGCCCGGCGCCGATGCGCTTGCCGCCGACGTCATCCGGCAGCGCATCGCCGAGCTGCAGCTCGAGCACCGCGGCCTGGACGCGATGATCTCCGCGATCGGGGAGCAAACCCGCTTCGACGAACTGCAGCTGCGGCGACTGAAGAAGCGCAAGCTGCGCATCAAGGACGCGATCACCCTGCTGCAGATGCAGCTTGTGCCGGACGAGCCCGCCTGATGCGCGATTCCGCGGCCGCTGCGCGGCTCGACGCCGCGGTGGCCGCGGCATTCCTGCCCGACGGCCCGCTGGCGCGGGCGCAGCCCGGTTTCGTGTTCCGCACGGGCCAGCGCGAGATGGCGACGGCGGTGGCGGCGGCGATCGCGGCGGCCGGCGGCGACGGCGGCAAGGACATTCCTTCGACGCTGGTCGCGGAAGCCGGCACCGGTACCGGCAAGACCTTCGCCTACCTGGTGCCGGCGCTGCTGTGCGGGGGCCGGGTGCTGCTCAGTACCGGCACGCGGACCTTGCAGGACCAGCTGTTCCATCGCGACCTCCCGCGGGTCCGCGAGGCGCTCGGCGTGGGCGCGACGATGGCGCTGCTGAAGGGCCGTTCGAATTACGTCTGTCGCCACCATCTGCGCCGCAACCTGGCCGAAGGGCGCTTCGAACGTCGCGAGGACATCGCGGTGCTGCGCCGGATCGAGCGATTCGCGGCGATTTCAGCGAGCGGCGATCGCAGCGAGGCGCCGGGCATCGCCGAGGATGCGCCGGCGTGGGCGCGCGCGACTTCGACCCGCGAGAACTGCCTGGGGCAGGACTGCCCGGACCTCGCCGACTGCTTCGTGTTCAAGGCGCGCCAGGCGGCGCAGCAGGCCGACATCGTGGTGGTGAACCACCACCTGTTCTGCGCCGACCTGGCGCTGCGCGACGAAGGCGTCGCCGAGCTTCTGCCCACCACCCACGCGCTGATCTTCGACGAAGCGCACCAGTTGCCGGAGATCGCGACCCAGTTCTTCGGACGCAGCGTCTCGACGCGGCAGCTCGCGGAGTTCGCACGCGACCTGTTGCGCGCCGGCCTGGCCGATGCCCGCGACGCTGCCGACTGGGGGCAGCTGGCGGGGACGATCGAGCAGGGACTGCGCGTGCTCAGGCTGGCGGCAGGCCGGCCCGGACGCCTCGACGCCCAGCAGCTGCGCGACCACTGGGCACTGCGCGAGGCAGTCGGCGATCTCGTCGAAGCACTCGCGCTGCCGGCGCTGGTTGCTGCGGCAGAGCGCAGCCGCGATCTCGCGCGGCTGCGCGTGCGCGCGGCCGAGCTCGCGCAGGGCCTGCACAGCTGGCTCGACGGCCTCGACCCCGATGCGGCAGCACGGCGCTCCGGGTCGGCGCCCGAAGCGCCGGCGGGTGTCGCGGGCCAGGCGAAGGACGACCGGCCCGCGCAGGACGAAGAGGCCGATTCGCCATCGATCCTGTGGGCCGAGGTGCACCAGTCCGGGGTCACGCTGCATCGCACGCCGCTGTCGGTGGCGGGCACCTTCAGGCGGCATCGGGAATCAGCGGCACGCGCCTGGATCTTCACCTCGGCCACGCTCGCGGTGGCCGGTCGCTTCGATCATTTCACCTGCGCGATGGGGCTGGAGGGGGCGCGCACGCTGTGCTGGGAAAGCCCGTTCGACTTCGCGCAGCGTGCGCTGCTCTACGTGCCTCGCCACTGCGGCGATCCGGCCTCGCCCCGGTTCGCGCAGCAGGTGGCCGCCGCAGCCTGGCCGCTGATCGAAGCCAACCGCGGCCGCGCGTTCGTGCTGTGCACCAGCCTGCGGATGGTCGAGCAGCAGGCTGCGCTGCTGGGCGAGCGGATCCGCCAGTCGAACCTCGGGATCGAGCTGCTGGTGCAGGGCCAGGCCTCGCGGCCGGCCCTGATCGAGCGCTTCCGCGCGCTGCGCAGTCCGGTACTCATCGGCAGCGCCAGCTTCTGGGAGGGTGTGGACGTGGTCGGGTCGCAGCTGTCGCTGGTGATCATCGACAAGCTGCCGTTCGCCGCGCCCGACGATCCGATCCTGCGCGCGCGCATCGACGCAATGCGCCGTGCCGGCGCAGACCCGTTCCGGGAGATCCAGTTGCCCGCCGCCGCGATGGCGCTGAAGCAGGGCGCAGGGCGCCTGATTCGCTCGGAAACCGATCGCGGCGTGCTGGCGATCTGCGACGAGCGGCTGCTCGGGCGACCCTACGGCCGCAGGCTGGTGGCCAGCCTGCCGCCGTTCCGCATCACGCGCGACGAAGAGGAAGCCCTCGCGTTCTGCGTGGAGGGTGCCGGCGGGCTCACCGCCACACCTGCCACCAGCGACGATCGTCCTGCGGCAGGCCGTTCCTGAGGAGTTCGCTGTCCGGGAAGCTGCGCCGCATCACGCGCTCGGCGTCGGCGCGCATGTCGTCGAGCCCGAGCTTCTCGTACGAGCGAATCAGCAGGTAGAGCGCCTCCTCGAGTGCCGGCGCCTCCTGGTAGTCGCGGATCACTTCCTGTGCGCGGTTCGCGGCCGCCACGTAGGCGCCGCGGTTGTAGTAGTAGCGGGCGATGTGCACCTTGCCGCGCGCCATCGAGTTCACCAGGTAGCGCATCCGCGCTTCGGCGTCGGGCGTGTACTTGCTGTCGGGAAACCGGGTGATCAGGTCCTTGAACGCGTCGAACGACTCGCGCAGCGCCGCCTGATCGCGTTCGGAGAGGTCCTGGCTGCCCAGCCGGGCCATCAGCCCCTGCTGCTCGTTGAAGTTGACCAGCCCCTTCAGGTATAGCGCGTAGTCGTACGCCGCGTGGTTCGGATGCAGCTTCATGAAGCGATCGATCGCGGCCAGCGAGAGCTCGCGCTCGTTCTCCTTGAAGTGTGCCCAGGCGATGTCGAGTTGCGCCTGCTCGGCCCACTGGCCGAACGGATAGCGCGCCTCGAGCTTCTCGAGCATCTTGATCGCCGACTGGCGATTGCCCGAGGCCATCTCGTCGTGGGCCTCTGCATATAATCGCTCGGGTGTCCAGCCGAGTGTCGCGTCGGGCGCCTCGGTGGTGCCGCAGGCGGCCAGCGATACGAGGGCGAGCGCGGCCAGCGCGCGAAGCCAGGGCACGAATCCATTCATGCGTTCGATTATAGCCAAGCCCCCCGAGGATCCCCGGTCGCCCGAGACGCCGCCGCCGGAGCTCATCGAGATCGACGCGGCCGGCGCCGCAGGCGAGCGCCTCGACCGCTTCGTCGCCTCGCGCCTGCCCGAGGTCTCGCGCACGCGGCTGCAGCGCTGGATCGCCCTCGGGGCGGTGCGTTGCGACGATCGGGTGCTGCCGGCCAAGACGCGGTTGCGCGGCATCGAGACGATCGTGGTCGAGCCCCAGCCGCGCGAGGCCGACAGCGCGTTCGGCCCGGAGCCGGTGCCGATCGACGTGCTCTACGAGGACGATCAGCTGATCGTGCTGTGCAAGCCGGCCGGCCTGGTGGTGCATCCGGCTGCCGGCAACTGGCACGGCACGCTGATGAATGGCCTGCTGTTCCATCGCCCCGCGCTGGCCGCGTTGCCGCGCGCCGGCATCGTGCACCGGCTCGACCGCGACACCAGCGGACTGCTGGTGGTGGCGCGCACCGAGCAGGCGATGAGCGCGCTGGCCGCGCAACTGGCCGACCGCAGCATGGGGCGCCGCTACCTCGCGCTTGCCGACGGCCGCTGCCCGGCGCACGGCTGCATCGACGCAGCGATCGCGCGCGACGAGGCGTCGCGCGTGCGCATGGCGGCAGTGCCGGCTGGACGCGGCCGCGCGGCGCGCACCTGGTTTCGCACCCTGGCCCGGGGCCGGATCGGCGAGCGCGAGGTGAGCCTCATTGAGTGCCGCCTGGAAAGCGGACGCACCCACCAGATCCGCGTTCACCTGCGCAGCATCGGCCATCCGCTGGTCGGCGACACCCTCTACGGCGGCCCGGTGCTGGCGGGCTTCGCGCGCCAGGCCTTGCATGCCTGGCAGCTGCGGCTGTGCCATCCGGCCGATGGCCGACCAGCCAGCTGGAGCTCGCCGATGCCGGCCGACATGGTCGAGTTGTGCGCAGCCGCCGGAATCGATGCCGACGCGGCGCACCGCGCGGCGGCAGCGCCGTTCGATCCGCAGGAATCCCGATGACAGAGATCTTCGCGCCGCCGCCGGCCGGCCTTGCAGAGCTGGTGCCCGATTGGGACGCCCCGCCGCAGGTCAGGGCTTTCGTCACCGGCCGCCGCGGTGGCGTGAGCCGCGGCCCTTGGGGGCTCGCCGACGGCAGTCCCGGCGGGCTGAACCTCGGCGCCCGGTGCGGCGACGATCCTGGCGACGTCGCGCGCAATCGTGCGCGGCTGCAAGCCTGCTTGCCGTCGGCGCCGCGATGGCTCGAGCAGGTGCACGGTGCGGTGGTGCACCTCGCCGCTGCGGAGCCGACGCCCGGCGGCGCCGAGCCGCGCGCCGATGCCGCCGCGACCGGCGCGCCCGGAGTGGTCCTCGCCGTGCTGACGGCCGACTGCCTGCCGGTGCTGCTGGCCGACACGCGCGGCAGGGCGGTGGCGGTGGCGCACGCCGGATGGCGCGGGCTCGCGCTGGGCGTGCTCGAGCGCAGCGTCGAGGCGCTTCGCGGGCTCGCGGGGCCAGACGCGGAAGTGATCGCGTGGCTCGGGCCGGCGATCGGCCCGCGTGCGTTCGAGGTCGGTGAAGACGTGGTGCGGGCGTTCTGCGACCAGGATCCGGAATGTGCCGCCGCGTTCGTGCCGGGCGTGCGCGACGGCAAGTGGTTCGCCGACCTGTACCGGTTGGCACGGATCCGCCTCGCGCGCGTCGATGTGCGCCGGATCGGCGGCGGCGGGCACTGCACCGTCGAGGAGGCGGAGCGCTTCTACTCGTATCGGCGCGATCGGGGCAGCGGGCGCATGGCCTCGCTGATCTGGCTCGGACCGCGCTGAAGGCGGCTCGCGGACCGGCGCCGCGACCCGGCGCCCGGTTTCGCTGCACTGCGTTGACAAAATCGTTTCGCGGTGCAGAATGGATCCGACAGTGCGCCAAATCGAAGCGGAGAAAAGGATGCCGGATGCATCGCGAAGAAAGGTCGCCGCGGATTCGCGGCATCGCAACACGAAGGCATCGGTGTCATCGAGAACCCCGTCCGCAACGACCGCCAAGGCAGCCGCGAAACCGTCCGGGACAGTGACCGGGAAGTCGTCCGCGCCGCTGACCGGAAAGGCAGCTGCGAAGGCGGCTGGGCAGGCAGTCGCCAGAGCGACGGCGAAGCCGACCGGGCAGGCAGCCGGCGCGGCAGCGGGGGCCGCGAAGACCGAGCCGCGGGCGAGCGCCAGGCCGCACGCCTCGCGCGGCGCGACCCGGCCATCCACGGCCTCTGCAGTCGGGGGCTTGCCGACCCCGCCGGTGCATGTGTCGAGCGAGCGGCTCCGGGAGATCCAGTCCGAGTACGTGCAGCGGCTGGGCGCGCTGATGAGCGGCGCCCCGATGCCCGAGTCGCGCGACCGGCGCTTCGCGGGGGATGCCTGGAAGCAGGGGCCCTTCGCATGGGCGGCCGGGTTTTACCAGCTCAACGCCGAGTTCATGCACAAGCTCGCCGAAGCGGTGGAGGGTGACAAGCAGGCGCGCAACCGGATCCGCTTCGCCACGCAGCAGTGGGTCGACGCGATGTCGCCGGCGAACTTCCTGGCGACCAATCCCGAGGCGCAGCAGCGGCTGGTCGAAACCCGCGGCGAGAGCCTGCGGGCAGGCATGCGCAACCTGCTCGGCGACCTGAACAAGGGACGGATCTCGCAAACCGACGAGAGCGCCTTCGAGGTCGGTCGCAACGTGGCGACCTCGCCCGGCTCGGTGATCTACCAGAACGAGCTGATCCAGGTCATCCAGTACGCGCCGTCGACGCCCACCGTGGGCAGCCGGCCGCTGCTGATGGTGCCGCCGTGCATCAACAAGTTCTACATCCTCGACCTGCAGCCCGAGAACTCGCTCGTCGCCTACGCGGTGGCGCAGGGCCACACGGTGTTCATGCTGTCCTGGAGGAACGTCAAGGCCGACCAGGGGCACCTCGGCTGGGACGACTACATCGAGTCCGGCGTGATCGAGGCGATGCGCGTGGTGCGCGAGATCTCGGGGCAGTCGCGCATCAACGTGCTCGGTTTCTGCGTGGGCGGCACGCTGCTCGGCACCGCGGCCGCGGTGCTCGCCGCGCGCGGCGAGCAGTGGATCGAGTCGATGACGCTGCTCACGACCTTTCTGGACTTCTCCGAGCCCGGCGTGCTCGGCGTGTTCATCGACGAGAGCTTCGTCGCCTACCGCGAGTCGACCATCGGGCGCGGCGGCCTGGTCCACGGGCGCGAACTGGCGGTGACCTTCAACTTCCTGCGTCCGAACGACCTGGTCTGGAACTACGTCGTCAGCAATTACCTGAAGGGCGAAGCGCCACCGGCGTTCGACCTGCTCTACTGGAACGCCGACAGCACCAACCTGCCCGGCCCGATGTACAGCTGGTACCTGCGCCACACCTATCTGCAGAACGAGCTGCGCGAACCCGGCCGGCTGATCTGCTGCGGCGTGCCGGTGGACCTGGGCGAAATCGACGTGCCGACCTACCTCTACGGTTCGCGCGAAGACCACATCGTTCCCTGGCACGGCGCGTACGAATCGACCCAGCTGCTGTCGGGCCCCTTGCGCTTCGTGCTCGGCGCGAGCGGGCACATCGCCGGCGTCATCAACCCTGCCTCGAAGGGCAGGCGCAGCCACTGGATCGGCGAGTCGCTGCCCGAGGGCGCCGACGACTGGCTCGCGGCGGCCACCGAGCACCCGGGAAGCTGGTGGCCCGACTGGTCGAAGTGGCTGGCGGGCTTCGCCGGCGAGCGCAAGCCCGCGCCGAAGCAACCCGGCAACGCCCACTACCGGCCGATCGAACCGGCGCCCGGCAGCTACGTCAAGGAGAAGGCCGACTAGCAAGGCAGCAGCGAGACTCACCGGCAAGCGCGCGAGAAGCTGACGGGCCGGCGGCGGCCCGTGCCGCGACATTTCAGAGGAACGAGAGGGAGACTGACATGACCACGAGAATTGCCTACGTCACCGGCGGCATGGGCGGAATCGGCACCGCGATCTGCCGGCGATTCCACGACATGGGCTTCACCGTGATCGCGGGATGCGGACCGACCCGCGATCACGCGAAATGGCTGGCCGAGCAGAAGGCGACCGGGTATACCTTCCACGCGTCGGTGGGCAACGTGGCCGACTGGGAATCGACCCGCGCGGCCTTCGCGAAGGTGAGGGCGGAGATCGGGGAAGTCGACATCCTGGTGAACAACGCGGGCATCACCCGCGACGGCGTGTTCCGCAAGATGTCGCTCGACGACTGGCGCGCGGTCATCGACACCAACCTGAACTCGCTGTTCAACGTGACCAAGCAGGTCATCGACGGGATGCTCGACCGCGGCTGGGGCCGGATCATCAACATCTCCTCGGTGAACGGCGAGAAGGGGCAGTTCGGCCAGTCGAACTATTCGGCGGCCAAGGCGGGCATGCACGGTTTCACGATGGCGCTGGCGCAGGAAGTGGCGAGCAAGGGGGTGACCGTCAACACGGTCGCGCCCGGCTACATCGGCACCGACATGGTGATGGCGGTGCGCGAAGACGTGCGCGAGAAGATCATCCAGCAGATCCCGGTCAGGCGGCTCGGCAAGGCCGAGGAGATCGGCTCGATCGTCGGCTGGCTCGCCACCGAGGACGCCGGTTTCACCACCGGCGCCGAGTTCTCTTGCAACGGCGGCCTGCACATGGGCTGATGGAGACGATGTGATGGCGAATGCCACCCGGTTGATCAAGAAATACCCCAACCGACGCCTGTACGACACGCAGACGAGCGCCTACATCACGCTCGCCGACGTCAAGCAACTGGTGCTGGAGAACGAGGACTTCAGGGTCGTCGATGCCAAGAGCAACGAAGACCTGACCCGCAGCATCCTGCTGCAGATCATCCTGGAGGAAGAGGCGGGCGGCGCGCCGCTGTTCTCTTCGGGGATGCTCGCGCAGATCATCCGCTTCTACGGTCACGCGATGCAGGGCATGATGGGCGCGTACCTGGAGAAGACGATGCAGGCGTTCGTCGAGATCCAGAACAAGATGCAGGAGCAGTCGAAGGGTTTCTACGACGCCAAGGGCATGCCGAACCCCGAGATGTGGGCGCAGTTCATGTCGGTGCAGGCGCCGATGATCCAGACGATGATGGGCAACTACATCGAGCAGAGCAAGAACCTGTTCGTGCAGATGCAGGAGCAGATGCAGGCGCAGACGCGCAACATGTTCCAGAACTTCCCGTTCCCGGGCGCGCCCGCTCCCGGCGGCGGCCAGGCGGCTTCCGAGAAGAAGTAGACGCCGTCGTCGCCCGCGGCCTGGCGGGCGGGTCCGCACGACCGGCGGCCCCGCGCGAGCGGTCGCCAGGCGCGGGCGGTACAATCGCGCCCGAAGGATGCCCACGCCGCTTCGCGCGGCGTTTTTTCTGCGCGCCCGCGCCCACGACCGTCCGCGCTGCCGCGCTCACGAGCCGCACGAAACCCCGATGAGCCCCGTCCAGAAACCTGCCCCGCGGCGCAGCCGCAAGTCGTCGCCGAAGGTGGGCTTCGTCTCGCTCGGCTGCCCCAAGGCGATGGTCGATTCCGAGCGCATCCTCACGCAGTTGCGCGCGGAAGGCTACGAGATCGCCGGCGACTACGGCGGCTCCGACCTGGTCGTGGTGAACACCTGCGGCTTCATCGACGAGGCGGTGCAGGAGTCGCTCGATGCGATCGGCGAGGCGCTGGCCGAAAACGGCAAGGTGATCGTTACCGGCTGCCTGGGCGCGCGGCGCGGCAGCGGCGGCGGCACGCTGGTCGGCGAGGTGCACCCGAAGGTGCTCGCGGTCACCGGCCCGCACGCCGCCGACGAGGTGATGGGGCACATCCACGCGCACCTGCCGAAGCCGCACGACCCGTTCGCCGACCTGGTGCCGCCGGGCGGCGTGAAGCTGACCCCCCGCCACTACGCGTACCTGAAGATCTCCGAGGGCTGCAACCATCGCTGCACCTTCTGCATCATTCCGTCGATGCGCGGCGACCTGGTCAGCCGGCCGATCGGCGAGGTGGTGCGCGAGGCTGCGGCGCTGGTGCGGGCGGGCGTGAAGGAACTGCTGGTCGTCTCGCAGGACACCAGCGCCTACGGGGTCGACGTTCGCTACCGCACCGGCTTCGTTGACGGCCGGCCGGTGCGCACGCGGATGACCGAGCTGGTGCGCGAACTCGCCGGCCTGGGGGCGAGGGTGCGCCTGCATTACGTCTATCCGTACCCGCACGTCGACGAGGTGCTGCCGCTGATGGCCGAGGGCAAGGTTTTGCCCTATCTCGACGTGCCGTTCCAGCATTCCCATCCGCGCATCCTGAAGCTGATGAAGCGGCCCGCCAGCGGCGAGAAGAACATCGAGCGGATCCGCGCGTGGCGCGCGGTCTGCCCCGACCTGACGATCCGCAGCACCTTCATCGCCGGCTTCCCCGGCGAGACGGAAGCGGAGTTCGAGCACCTGCTCGCGTTCCTGCGCGAGGCCGAGCTCGACCGCGTGGGCTGCTTCGCCTATTCGCCGGTGGAGGGCGCCGCGGCCAACGGGCTGCCGGGCCAGTTGCCCGACGAGGTACGCGAGGCGCGGCGCGCGCGGTTCATGCAGGTGCAGTCGGAGATCAGCGCGCGCCGCCTGCGGCGCCGGGTCGGTACGCGATGCACCGTGATGGTCGATGCGATCGAGCGTGATGTGGAAGCGGCAAGCTGGCGCGCGGCGACGCGCTCGGCCGGCGAGGCGCCCGAGATCGACGGCCTGGTCTACGTCGCGCTCGAAGGCGAGGCGCAGGCGCGCGCGCTGCCGCCGGGCAGCGAACTCGAGGTGCGCATCGTCGAGGCCGACGAGCACGACCTGTTCGCGGTGCCAGCCTGAGCGTCGGCATCGCCGCGCCCGCGGGCGGGCCTGGGGTCGCCGGGAAACGGCGGCGATTGGGGCCGAACATCCCTTTCCGTATGTCGGAATATCTTACGGTTTCGGCCGTAGTTGCGCGTGGCCTTCTTGAAAAACAAGGGCTTGCGACACTGGCACGAAATGTGCTGCCGAGCTTGCCCAAGGCAAAGAGCGGAGAAGCATCATGACGAAAGCGGGCTGGAGGCGATGGATTGGCGCTGTGGCGATCGGTCTCGGGGCGCAGTGCGCGCAGGCCGGGACGGTCTGGTCGGTCAACGGGCATGAATACGAGGTCATCACCAGCGAAGGCATCACCTGGACCAACGCGCAGGCCGCAGTCACTTTGATCGGCGGCGGCTGGCATCTCGCCACGATCACCTCGGCGGGCGAGGACGGCTTTGTGGCCGGGCTGCTGCCGGCGTCGCCGGCCAGTCGTTCGCACTACTGGCTCGGCGCCAGCGATGCCGCCGTCGAAGGCACCTTTGCCTGGGTGACCGGCGAGGCCTGGTCCTACACGAACTGGTGGGCCGGCGAGCCGAACAATTCGGGTGAGGAGGACTTCCTCGCCTACGACTTCCGCACCGGCTGGGGCTGGAACGACGCCGCCGACAACCTCGGCAGTACCTACGGATTCGCGCGGGGCTACGTCATCGAGCGAACCGGTTCCGGGTCCGTGCCGCTGCCCGGCACGCTGGCGCTGCTCGCGTTCGGCTTCGGCCTCGGCCTCGGCGGGGTCGCGCTGCGTCGGCCGCGCCGCGGCTGAGCCAGCGGGGCGCGCGCTTCAGCGGCGCCACCCGTCGCGGGCGGCGGCTGCGGCAAGCGCTGCGCCCACCAGCAGTACCGCCGCGGCCAGCCACGACGGCGCGGCGAACGAGCCGCTGCGCTCGGCGAGCCAGCCGCCCGCGGCCGGCCCGACGATCTGGCCGAGGCTGAACGCGACCGTCATTCGGGCGATCGTCTGGTCGGGACGATCGGGCGCGAGTTCGCGCGCGGTGGCCAGCCCGAGCGCGGTGATCGCCATGAAGGTGCCGCCGAGCAGCGCCCCTCCGATCAGCAGCGCCGCGGCGCCTTGCCCCGCCGCGGCCAGCGCGACGCCGATCGCTTCGAGCACGAACGCCGCGACGATCGCCGCGTAGCTGCCGGTGCGCGCGGCCACCTTCGCCCAGAGCCAGTTCGACGGTGCTCCGGCCAGGCCCACCACCGCCCAGGTCCAGAATTCGAGCGCCCGGGCGTCGGGCAAGCGGCGCACCATGACGACGAGAAAAGTGGCGGTGATCACGTAGCCGAAACCCAGGCATCCGTAGGACCAGACGAGTCTGGAGAGCGCGCGCCGGTCGGCTGCCGAGCGGCCCGGATCGGCGTGCGGCGGCGGCGCGGCGCCCGGCGGGCGATCGAGCATGCGCCAGGGGGCGATCGCCAGCAGCACCGACAGACCGGCCAGCGACCACCACAGAAGGGCTGCACTCCAGCCGGCCTCGCGGCCCGCGTAGACCAGCAGCGCGGAGGCCGCGATGCCGACGCCGACGCCGGCGTAGAGCAGCCCGCCGAGCATCGGCCGACCTTCGCGCGCGGCGATCTCGAAGACGACCGCCGAGGTGAACACCAGCACGAACGCGCTGGCCACGCCTGACGCGAACCGCACCGCGGCCCAGCCGCCCGCGCCGAAGTCGAGCGCCATCGCCGCGGTGGTCAGCGCGCTCGCCGCCAGACCGGCGCGCAGCCAGCCGACGCGCCGCCGCGCGAAGGCCGCGCGCGTGGCCAGCAGCGCGCCGAGCAGGTATCCGAGAAAGTTGGCCGAAGCGATCAGCCCCGCCGCCGACAGCCCGATGCCCGACTCCTCGAGCATCGGCGGCAGCATCGGCGTGTAGGCGAAGCGGCCGATGCCCATGGCCAGTGCCAGCGCACAGGCACCGGCGCTGGCTGCGGCGAGGCCCGCGACGGCCATCGCGGGGGCGCTGCCGCCGCCTGCCGTGCCGCGGGTCACGGCGCGGTGGGCAGCTGGTCGACGAACCAGTTCAGGATCGCGTCGAGCCCGCAGTGGTTGATCGCGTGAGTCGTCTCGGAGTGCACGATCGGCTTGGCGCGGTAGGCCACCGAGACGCCGGCGATGGACATCATCTTCAGGTCGTTGGCGCCGTCGCCGACCACGATCGCCTGCGCCGGCGTGCAGCCGATCGCGGCGCAGGTTTCTTCGACCGTGCGCCGCTTGACGTCGGCGTTGACGATCTCGCCGAGCACGCGCCCGGTGAGCCGGCCGTCGACGATTTCGAGCGCGTTCGAGCGGGTGAAGTCCAGGTGCAGGCGCTCGGCCAGCCGTTCGGTGAAGAACCTGAAGCCGCCCGATACCAGCAGGATCTTCAGGCCCGCCGCGCGCGCCGCGACGATCAGCGCCTCGGCGCCGGGCGACAGCCGCACGCGTTCGTCGTAGACGCGCTGCAGCGCGGACTCGGGCAGCCCGGCGAGCAGCGCGACGCGCCGGCGAAGGCTCTCGTTGTAGTCGCGGATCTCGCCGCGCATTGCCGCTTCGGTGATCGCCGCGACCTCGGCCTTGCGGCCGGCGAAGTCGGCGATCTCGTCGATGCACTCGATGGTGATCAGCGTCGAGTCCATGTCGAACGCGATCAGCCGGTAGTCGGAGAGTCGCGCCGACAGCGGCACGATCTCGGCATCGACGCCTACGCGCTCGGCGATCTCGCCGACCTGGTCGCCGTCGATGGTGACCGGCTCCCAGGTGGCGAGCTGGGGCAGGTGCAGCATGGGCGCGCGTCCCAGTGCGGCGCGAAACGCGTCGACCGCGGCGTCGGAGAGCCGAGGGTGCTGGACCACGAGCCGGCTCATGGCAATGCGCTCCGCACGCTTGCGTGCTTCGGGATGTTCATGGCGTCGCCGCCCTGGCGCGCAGGCCGGCGAGGATCTCCCGGATGCGGCTCAGCCGCGCTTCGAGATCGGGCGTGGAAATCGTGAAGCGAAGACGATCGGGGCCCGCGAGCCTGACGTCGCGCCGACTCTGGATGAAGCGGATGATCGCCGCGGGTTCGATCGGCGGATCGGCAACGAACTGCAGCACGATTGCCTCGGCTGCGGCGTCGATGCGCGCGATGCCCAGCGGCTGCGAAGCGATGCGCAGCCGGTGCGTCTCGACGAGCGCGCGGGCGGCCTCGGGCAGCTTGCCGAAGCGGTCGACCAGTTCCTCGCGCAGCGTGTCGAGCGCCTCGGCGGTGCCGCAATTGGCCATCCGCTTGTAGAGGGTGAGCCGCTCGTGCACGTCGTGGCAATAGTCGGCCGGCAGCAGCGCCGGCACGTGCAGCTTGATCTCGACGGTCGCGGCGAGCGGCGCCGAGAGGTCGGGCTCGCGGCCGGCCTTCAGCGAGCGCACCGCTTCGTTCAGCATGTCGGCGTAGAGGGCAAAGCCCACCTCCTGCATGTCGCCCGACTGCGATTCGCCGAGCACTTCGCCGGCGCCGCGGATCTCGAGGTCGTGCATGGCCAGGTAGAAGCCCGAGCCGAGTTCCTCCATCGCCTGGATCGCGTCGAGCCGCTTGACCGCGTCGCGCGTGATCGCGGACTCGTCGGGAATCAGCAGGTAGGCGTAGGCCTGGTGGTGCGAGCGGCCGACGCGCCCGCGCAGCTGGTGCAGCTGGGCGAGCCCGAAACGGTCGGCACGATGGATGACGATGGTGTTGGCCGTGGGCACGTCGATACCGGTCTCGATGATCGTCGTGCACAGCAGCACGTTGAAGCGCTGCTGGTGGAAGTCGCGCATCACGCGCTCGAGCTCGCGCTCGGGCATCTGTCCGTGGGCGACCGCGATGCGCGCCTCGGGCACCAGTTCGGCGAGCCGGGCGCGGCGGTTCTCGATCGTCTCGACCTCGTTGTGCAGGAAATAGGCCTGGCCGCCGCGCTTGAGCTCGCGCAGCAGCGCCTCGCGGATCGTGCCCTCGGACTCGCGGCGCACGAAGGTCTTGATCGCCAGCCGCTTCTGCGGTGCGGTGGCGATCACGGAGAAGTCGCGGATGCCTTCGAGGCTCATCGCCAGCGTGCGCGGGATCGGCGTGGCCGTCAGCGTGAGCACGTCGACTTCGGCGCGCAGTGCCTTCAGCGCCTCCTTCTGGCGCACGCCGAAACGATGCTCCTCGTCGATGATCACCAGGCCGAGCTGCGGGAACTTCACCTCGGCCGACAGCAGCTTGTGGGTACCGATCACGATGTCGACGCGCCCCGCGGCGATGTCGGCGATCGCGGCGCGGGTCTCCTTCGCGGAGCGGAAGCGCGACAGCTCGACCAGCTTCACGGGCAGCTCGGCGAAGCGGTCGGAGAAGGTCTGGAAGTGCTGCTCGGCCAGCAGCGTGGTGGGCGCCAGGATGGCGACCTGCTTGCCGTCGGCCACCGCGACGAACGCGGCGCGCAGCGCCACCTCGGTCTTGCCGAAGCCGACGTCGCCGCAGACCAGCCGGTCCATCGGCTTGCCCGACACCATGTCCTGGATGACCGCGTGGATCGCGGCACGCTGGTCGGGCGTCTCCTCGAAGGCGAAACCGTCGGCGAAGGCTTCGTAGTCGCGTGCGGCGAAGCCGAAGGCGTGGCCGGTGCGCGCGGCGCGGCGCGCGTACAGGTTCAGCAGTTCGGCGGCGGCGTCACGCGCGCGGCGCGCGGCGCGCGTGCGTGCCTTTTCCCACTGGTCGGAGCCGAGCTGGTGCAGCGGCGCGTCCTCGGGACTCGCGCCGCTGTAACGGCCGATCACGTGCAGTTGCGACACCGGCACGTACAGCGCGGCCTGGTTCGCGTAGGTGAGATGCAGGAACTCGGTCGGTCCGTCGCCGAGGTCCATCGTCGCCAGCCCCTCGTAGCGGCCGATGCCGTGCTGGGCGTGCACCACCGGGTCGCCGACTTTCAGCTCGGAGAGGTCGCGGATGATCGCGTCGACGTCGGTCTGCGATTCGCGCCGGCCGCGACGCGTGCGGCGCGCGGTGCCGGCGAACAATTCCGACTCGGTGAGCACCGCGATGCCGGCCTCGGGCAGCGCGAAGCCGTCCTGCAGCGGGCCGGCGACGAGTGCCGCCTGTGCCTCGCCGTCGGCGAAGCCGGCCCAGTCGTCCAGGGACGGCAACGCCAACCCGTGCTCGGCGAACAGCTGTGCGAGCGTCTCGCGGCGTCCGGCGGACTCGGCGACGACCAGCTTGCGCAGCGCAGCCGATCCGACGAACGCTGCCAGCCGCTCGACCGGGTTCGCGGCGCGGCGGTTCACCGACACGTCGGGCGGCGCCGACCCGAAGGCGGCGGCCGCGCCGGGCTGCGCCGATGCGTCGCCTTCGGCGGCCGTGGCGCGGGCGATCGCCCAGCGCCCGAAGCGGCGCGCTTCGACGAAGAACCGACCGGCGTCGATGAACAGTTCGTCGGGGCGCAGCAGCGGCCGTTCCGGGTCGTGCGACAGGAAGCGGAAGCGCTGGCCCGCCTCCTCGGCGAAGCGGCGCGCGGCCTCGTCGACGTCTCCGTGCGTGACCACCAGCGCGGTCGCGGGCAGGTAGTCGAACAGCGTGGCGGTGAAGTCGTGAAACAGCGGCAGCCAGTATTCGACGCCGGCCGGCGCGATGCCGTTGCCGACGTCGCGATAGACCGTGCTGCGCGACGGATCGCCCTCGAAGCGCTCGCGCCAGCGGCTGCGGAACGCGGTGCGCGCGGCTTCGTCCATCGGGAACTCGCGCCCGGGCAGCAGGCGCACCCGCTCGATCGGATACAGGCTGCGCTGGGTGTCCGGATCGAAGGTACGGATCGACTCGATCTCGTCGCCGAACAGGTCGAGCCGGTAGGGCAGCGTCGAGCCGGTGGGAAAGAGGTCGATCAGGCCGCCGCGCACGCAGTACTCGCCCGGATGGACCACCTGCGCGACGTGCTCGTAGCCGGCCAGCGTCAGCTGGCTGCGCAACCTGGCCTCGTCGAGCCGCTGTCCCTTGTGGAAGAAGAAGGTGTGCGAGGCGAGAAACGACGGCGGCGCGAGCCGGTGCAGCGCGGTGCCCGCCGGCACCAGCAGCACGTCGCAATCGCCGCCCTGTAGCGCATAGAGGGTGGACAGCCGCTCGGAGACGAGGTCCTGGTGCGGCGAGAAGGCGTCGTACGGCAGCGTTTCCCAGTCGGGCAGCAACAGCACCCGAAGCTGCGGGGCGAACCAGCAGATCTCGTCGGCGAGCCGTCGCGCATCGGGCGCGTCGGCCGCGACGATGGCCAGCGCCCGGCCGACAGCGGTCTCGCGCACCGCAAGCCGGGCCAGCAGCAGCGCGTCGGCCGATCCGTGGGCGCGCGGCAGCGTGCGCACCTGGCCGGGCGCAGGCACGGGATGCGCATCGAGCAGGGCGCCGAGCGCGACCGGCGTGCGGATCAGGGTGTCGCGCAGCGGGGCGCGGGCCGCGCCGGCGGCCTGCGCGGACGGCAAGGCGTGGGTGGTCAAGGGGATGAACGGCGCAGGCAAGATTACAATTCTAGCTTTTCGCCGCCTTCGACGTCGGCAGACCTTGACGCCGTGTCCGGACCCGCCGCCCGATTCTTCGCCGTGATTCCCGCTGCGGGCGCCGGTACCCGGCTGGGCGCGCCGCAGCCGAAGCAGTACCTCGCGCTGGGCGGGCGACCGATGCTGCGCTGGAGCGTCGATGCGCTGCTCGCGGCGCCGTGGATCGAACGGGTGCTGGTCGTGGTCGCTCCCGACGATGGACGCGCGGCGACGCTGCTGGAGGGGCTCGCGCGCGTCGAGGTGCTCGCCGCCGGGGGGGCTGCCCGGCGCGACTCGGTGCTGGCCGGACTGCGCGCGCTGGCCGCGACGGGCGCGCGCGACGACGACTGGGTGCTGGTGCACGACGCGGCGCGTCCCGGGCTGGCGCCGCGGCTTCTGGAGCGGCTGCGCGACCGCCTCGGCGAATCGGCGGTCGGCGGATTGCTCGCACTGCCGGTCAGCGACACCGTGAAGCGCGCAGCCGGCGATGGCCGATCGGTCGCCGCCACGGTCGAGCGCGAACGGCTCTGGCTGGCGCAGACACCGCAGATGTTCCGGCTCGGGCTGCTGCTCGATGCGCTGTCCGCGCACGCCGGGGTCACCGACGAGGCGGCGGCGGTCGAGCGCGCGGGTCATGCCCCGCTGCTGGTCGAAGGCGCGCGCGCGAACTTCAAGGTGACCACTGCCGAAGATCTCGAACTGATGCGCGCATTGCTGGAGCGAAGATGAACATCCGGATCGGGCAGGGCTACGACGTGCACGCGCTGGTGCCGGGGCGCCGGCTGGTGATCGGCGGGGTCGATGTGCCATACAGCCACGGCCTGCTCGGGCACTCCGACGCCGACGTCCTGCTGCATGCGATCACCGATGCGCTGCTCGGCGCGGCCGCGCTCGGCGACATCGGCCGGCACTTTTCCGACACCGACGAGCGCTGGCGCGGCGCCGACAGTGCCGCACTGCTGGCCGAGGCAGCGCAACGCGTGCGCGCGGCCGGATGGGACATCGGCAACGTCGATGCGACGGTGATCGCACAGGCGCCGAAGCTCGCCGCATACCTGCCGCAGATGGCCGAGCGGATCGCGGCGGCGCTAGGGGTCGGAGTCGGGCAGGTCGGCGTCAAGGCCAAGACCGGCGAGCGGCTCGGTTTCACCGGACGCGGCGAGGGCATCGCCGCGCAGGCGGTGGCGCTGCTGGTGGCGCGGCCAATGAGCGCTTGAGGCAGGTCAATTCGCGCCTCCTCCCCCGCGGCAGCGGTGCGGCGCACGCGCCGCGTTTCGGTACACTGAGCGCCTCGCGGGCCGCTGCGCCTCGTGAAGGCGAGCGAGTCTTGTCGCGGCCCGCACCAACCACAACGGGGGAGACGACGATGGGCGAACAGACGAAGTACCTGCTCGACGAGAGCCGCATTCCGAAGCACTGGTACAACATCCAGGCCGACCTGCCGAAGCCGCTGGCGCCGGTGCTGCACCCGGGCACGATGAAACCGGTGGGACCCGACGACTTGGCGCCGCTGTTCCCCATGGCGCTGATCATGCAGGAGGTCACCACCGAGCGGGAAATCGAGATCCCCGAGCCGGTGCGCGAAATCTACCGGCTCTGGAGGCCGAGTCCGCTGTATCGCGCGCATCGCCTCGAAAAGGCGCTCGGCACGCCGGCAAAGATCTTCTACAAGTACGAAGGCGTGAGCCCCGCCGGCAGCCACAAGCCGAACACCGCGGTCGCGCAGGCCTTCTACAACCGCGAAGCCGGCATCAGGCGGCTGAGCACCGAAACCGGCGCCGGCCAGTGGGGCTCGTCGCTCGCCTTCGCCGGCGCGCTGTTCGGCATCGACGTCACCGTCTTCCAGGTGCGTGTGTCGTACGACCAGAAGCCGTACCGGCGCGCACTGATGGAGTCGTACGGGGCGCGCTGCCTGCCGTCGCCGTCGACCGAGACCGAATACGGCCGCAGCGTGCTGGCCAAGCGTCCCGACCACCCGGGCAGCCTCGGCATCGCGATCTCCGAGGCCGTCGAGATCGCCGCGAAGAACGACGACACCAAGTACGCACTCGGCTCGGTGCTCAACCACGTGTTGCTGCACCAGACCGTCGTCGGGCTCGAGGCGATCGAGCAGATGCAGATGGCCAATGCGTACCCCGACGTGATCGTCGGCTGCACCGGCGGCGGCTCGAACTTCGCCGGCATCACCTTCCCGTTCATCGGCCTGGGACTGCGCGGGGGCAGCAAGCCGCGCATCGTCGCGGTCGAGCCGGCGGCGTGCCCGTCGCTCACGCGCGGCAAGTTCGCCTACGACTTCGGCGACACCGGCCACATGACGCCGCTGGCGAAGATGCACACGCTCGGCTCCACGTTCACGCCGCCCGGGTTCCACGCGGGCGGCCTGCGCTACCACGGGATGGCGCCGCTGGTTTCGCACCTGAAGGACCTGAACCTGATCGAGGCCACCGCCTACCATCAGACCGAGTGCTTCGCGGCCGGCATCCAGTTCGCGCGCACCGAAGGGATCCTGCCCGCGCCGGAGGCCAACCACGCGGTCAAGGGGGCGATCGAGGAGGCGCTGCGCTGCAAGCGCGAAGGGCGTTCCGAGACGATCCTGTTCAACCTCTGCGGCCACGGGCACTTCGACATGGCCGCCTACATGGCCTACAGCGCCGGCACGCTCACCGACCAGTCTTACAGCGAGCAGGAGCTCGCGATGGCGCTGGCCGGCCTGCCGAGCGTTCCCGAGCCGGCCTGAGCGCGGCGGTTCGCCGGGGCGCCTCGCGCGCTCCGGCGGCGCGCCGCCCGGCATGCCACGCGAAACGGAGAGAATGCAGGTCGCAGCGACGATCGCCGAAGAGCATGCCTGGGTGGCCGGATTGCTCGATGCAACCGTCGGCCGGGCGCAGTGGCGCGTCTGGCTCTATCCCGCGGCCGAGATCGTGCTCGGATGCTCGCAGCGCGCGCTGCACGCCGACGTCGCGCAGCGTGCGCCAGCGGGCGTGCGGGTCACGGTGCGGCCTTCCGGCGGCGGCGCGGTGCTCGCGGGGCCCTGGATGGTCGGCGCCAGCGTCGTGGTGCCCCTGGGCCATCGGCTGCTCTCCGAGGGGCTGGTCGCGAGCTATCGCTGGCTGGGCGAGCTGCATGCACAGGTGATGCGCGAGGCGGGCGTCGATGCGCGCGCCGTGGCGCCGCAGCGGCCTTCGCAGCCAATGCAGGCGCAGCAACCGGGGCAGCCGGAGTCATCGCAGCGCGACGAAGCGGCGGCCGACACGGTCCGCTGGGCCTGCTTCGGCTCGCTGTCGCCGTGGGAAGTGACGGATGCGGCGGGCCGCAAGCTCACCGGCCTGGCGCAGCAGCGTCGGCGCGGCGGCGTCGCGTTCTCGGCCGGTACGCTGGTTTCGCGACCCGACTGGCGACTGCTGTGCGAAGCGCTGGGGGCGCCGGGTGACGCGCCGCGGCTCGAGCGCCTGACCGGGGCCTGCGACGAGGCGCCGGGCGCCGAGGCGATCGATGCCCTCGAGTGGGCCGAACGGCTCGACCGCGCGCTCGCAATCGCGCTCGACTGAAAAGGGGCCACGCCGAACGGGGGCGTGCGTTCGATTCGACTCGGGCCCGCTTCGGGCGCTTCGCGGCCGCGCGCCGGGCCGCGTCAGAGCGCGCGTGTCAGCGCTTCGTCGAGCAGCCGCACGGTGCGTCCGACGTCGTGCAGCTTGTCCAGTCCGAACAGGCCGATGCGGAAGGTGCGGAAATCGTCCGGCTCGCCACACTGCAGCGGCACGCCCGCGGCGATCTGCAGGCCCTGCTCGGCCAGTTTGCGGCCCGAATGAATGTCGGGATCGTCGGTGTAGGCGACCACCACGCCGGGCGCCTCGAAGCCGGCCGCCGCCACGCTGGGGAAGCCGCGCGCGGCGAGCAGCGCGCGCACCCGATCGCCGAGTTCCTGCTGTGCGTCCAGCGCCCGGCCGAAACCGAAGCGTTGCGTCTCGAGCATCGCGTCGCGCACCCGTACCAGCGCCTCGGTAGGCAACGTCGCGTGGTAGGCGTGGCCGCCGCTTTCGTAGGTCTGCATGATCTGCAGCCACTTGCGCAGGTCGCAGGCAAAGCTGGTCGAGCGGGTCTGGTCGATGCGCTCGCGGGCGCGTTCGCCCAGCATGACCAGCGCGCAGCAGGCCGGTCCGCTCCAGCCTTTCTGCGGCGCGCTGATCAGCACGTCGACGCCCGACTCGATCATGTCGACCCAGATCGCGCCCGAGGCGATGCAGTCGAGCACGAACAGTCCGCCGGCCGCGCGCGTGGCGGCCGCCACCGCGCGCAGGTAGGGTCCGGGAAGGATCATCCCGGAGGCGGTTTCGACGTGAGGCGCGAAGACCACGTCCGGGCGCTCGCGCTCGATCGCCGCGACCACCTCGTCGATCGGGGCGGGCGCGAACGGCGCCTGCCTGCCCGGCTGCGAGGGCCGCGCGCCGAGCACCGTGGCGCTGGCGGGAATCGCGCCCATCTCGAACATCTGTGTCCAGCGATAGCTGAACCAGCCGTTGCGGATCACCAGCACCTTGCGCCCGGTCGCGAACTGCCGCGCCACCGCCTCCATCCCGAAGGTGCCGCTGCCCGGGACGACGATCGCGGATGTTCCGCGATAGGCTTCCTTCAGCACCGCGGAGATGTCGCGCATCACGCCCTGGAAGCGCCGCGACATGTGGTTCAGCGTGCGGTCGGTGTAGACCACCGAGTATTCGAGCAGTCCGTCGGGATCGACTTCGGGGCGCAGGCCGGGCATGTCGGGGTTCCGTCGCATGGGCAGGTGATCGCGCCGCGGGCCGCGCCTCAGTCGAGGTCGGCCACCAGCGCGTCGCGCACCGCAGCCGGCAGCGGGTTCGCCTCGGCGCGGTAGTTCTCGTGATCGACGCCGACCGACAGCGCGGCGCCGCCACGCAGCGCGGCGGCCATTGCGTCGGTGAGCTCGAACCGGACGAAGTGTACCGCCGAAGTCTTTTCCTCGTTCTCGCGTTCGAGATCCTCGTCGGCGATCGCGTAGACGCGCGGCGCGCCCGCGACCTGCACCCAGAGGCGATCTTCCACGCCGCGCAGCCGCGCCAGCTCGCGGCGCCGCACGTCGACATCCTCGTACTCGATCAGCATCGTCGCCTTGAGGTTGCGGCCGTCGGGAATCAGCGGGTTGTAGGCTTCCAGCTCGTGCTCGATGCCTTCTTCCTCGAAGATCTTCTCGATGCGCAGCATCTCCTGGATCTGGTAGCGCACCGTCAGCTCGTCCTCGAAGAGCAGCGTGACGTGCTCGCCCAGCGCCACCTTGCGGTTCTTCTTGTGCTCGATCACCTTGCGCCGGAACTCGGGCCGCGCCTTCGCGTAGGCCTCCAGCGTCATCAGCGATTCACGGCTCACCTTTGCCATAGTCGTTGCTTCCTTCATCGATTCAATCCGTAGGCGATCCGCAGCAGCGTGAGCGGATGCGCGAGCTTGCCTTCGACGGCCCGCCCGGCCTCGCTCAATCCCTGCTCGATGTGATGCCCCGCGAGCTGGCAGTCGGAGGCGATCCAGTCGGGCTCGCCGCCGGGGTGCTCGCCCATCTGGCGGAACACCGGCTTGCCGATCTTCATCGCGATCTCGTGGAACTCCTTCTTCACGCCCCAGGTGCCGGCGTGCCCCGAGCAGCGCTCGATCGTGTTCAGGTTCGTGCCCGGGACCATCTGCAGCAACTCGCGCGTCTTCTGGCCGACGTTCTGCACCCGCAGGTGGCAGGCGACGTGGTACGAGACCCTGCCCAGCGGCCTGGGAAAGTCGGTCTCGAGCAACCCGTCCTTCGCGCGCAGCACGAAGTACTCGAACGGGTCGAACATCGCCTCCTGCACCGCCTTCACGTCGGCGTCGTCCGGGAACATCATCGGCAGTTCCTGCTTGAACATCAGCGCGCACGACGGGATCGGCGCCAGGATCGCGTAGCCGGCGCGCGCGAGCTTCGCCAGCGCCGGGATGTTCTTGTCCTTCAGTGCGGCCACCGACTCCAGGTCGCCGAGCTCGAGCTTGGGCATCCCGCAGCAGGCTTCCTTCTCCGCCAGCACGTAGGGAATCGCGTTGTGGTCGAGCACGGCAGCCAGGTCGTGGCCGATGCCGGGTTCGTTGTAGTTGACGTAGCAGGTCGCATAGATCGCGACCTTGCCGGGTGTGCGCTCGCCGTCGCGCACCGGATGCGGCTTCGACGGCGCGACGTACGAGCGGAACTTGTCGCTGGTGAACGGCGGCAGCCAGGCGTCGCGATGCACGCCGATCGCCTTCTCGCCGAGCTTGCGCGCCGCCTTGTTGCGGCTGAGCGCGTTGACCGCCTGCACCACGACCGGGATGCCGGCCAGCGTGCCGTTGCGATCGGTCGACGACAGTTGCTTGTCGCGGAACTGCGTCGGCGTGCCCTGGCGGAACTGGATCGCCTTGCCGCGCAGCATCAGGTGCGGGAAGTCGACGTTCCAGGGGTGCGGCGGCACGTACGGGCACTTGGTCATGTAGCAGACGTCGCACAGGTAGCACTGGTCGACCACCTTCCAGTAATCCTTGCGATCGACGCCGTCGACCTCGCCGCTGGAGGACTCGTCGACCAGGTCGAACAGGGTCGGGAAGGCGTTGCACAGGCTCAGGCAGCGCCTGCACCCGTGGCAGATGTCGAAGACGCGCTGCATCTCGTCGAGCGCCTTCGCCTCGTCGTGGAAGGTGGGGTTCTTCCAGTCGAGCGGGTGGCGGGTAGGGGCTTCGAGCGAACCTTCGCGTACTGTCATCGTCGTTCCCGGCGTGTGCCCGGCGCGCGGCGCGCGGCGCGGGCGTGAATGAAAAGGGGAGCTCCAGACCCCGGAGCTCCCCTCGCGCCTGGCGGGCCGCAAGCGCCCGGGTTGGCGGGCGGCCGGCCTGCGGGTGTCAGGCCAGCGTCTCGAGGGCCTTCGCGAACTTGTTCGCGTGGGAGCGCTCGGCCTTGGCCAGCGTCTCGAACCAGTCGGCGATTTCGTCGAAGCCTTCCTCGCGGGCCGCCTTGGCCATGCCCGGGTACATGTCGGTGTACTCGTGCGTCTCGCCGGCGACGGCCGACTTCAGGTTGGCCTGCGAGCTGCCGATCGGCAGGTCGGTGGCCGGGTCGCCCACTTCGGCCAGGTAGTCGAGGTGGCCGTGCGCGTGGCCGGTCTCGCCCTCGGCGGTCGAGCGGAACAGCGCGGCGACTTCCGGCTGGCCTTCGACGTCGGCCTTGTTCGCGAAATACAGGTAGCGGCGGTTCGCCTGGCTCTCGCCGGCGAACGCGTCCTTCAGGTTCTGGTGGGTCTTCGTGCCTTTCAGGCTGGGCATGGAAGTCTCCTTGTTCGAAAGGGTGGGTCGGAGGATGCTCTCGGCCACACGCGAAGTGGCGGCCGGCCCGATCGAATGTATCAACGTTCGATTGGAAACTCCAATTGGAGATTCAAATGCAATTGATTGTCTTGGGCTATCGGGCGGGTGGGCGCCCGACCTCAACCATGCCCCGGTAGTCGGGCAGGGTCAAGCTTGCGGACAGTCCCCCGGCGGGCAGGTTGACCAGGCGCAAACCGCCGCCGTAGCGGCGTGCCAGGCGCTCGACGATCGCCAGCCCGAGCCCGGAGCCGCCGCTTTCGCCGCGCGCGCTGTCCATCCGCGCGAACGGTTCGAGCAGCCGGTCGAGGTCGGCCGGGGGCACGCCGGGACCGTGGTCGCGCACCTCGATCGACAGGCCGTCGGACGAGCGCTGCGCGCGCAACTGCACGCGCGCCGGCTCGCCGGCGGCAGCGCGACCATAGCGCATCGAGTTGTCGATCAGGTTGGCGAGCGCCCGGTGCAGGTCGGTCGGGTCGCCGATCCAATGCAGGGCCTGGGCTGCGTCGATCTCCAGCACCAGCTCGCCCGCCTCGATCGCACCCCGATAGCCGTGCTCGAGGCCCGCGAGCAGTGCGGCGACGTCGACCCGCTCGGTGCGCGGCGGCTCGGCGATCCGTGCGTACTGCACGAACTGCCCGACGATGCGATCGATGCGCTCGATGTCCTCGGCCATCGAGGCGCGCTCCCCGGCCTCGAGCGGCGCCAGCTCGATCTCCATGCGCAGCCGTGCGAGCGGGCTGCGGATGTCGTGCGAGATGCCGGCCAGCGCGAGCGAACGATCGGCATCGAGCCGGGCCAGGTCGCGCGCCAGCCGGTTGAAGCGGCGGTTCAGCGCGGCGATCTCGGTCGGACCCTGCTCGGCCAGCGGCGGCGGCGCCTGCCCGCGGCTCAGCCGGGCGATCGCGCGGCTCAGGTCGGCGAGCGGCCGGTTGACCAGCCGCGAGATGAGCAGCGCGCCGAGCAGCGACAGGCCTGCGGCGATCAACCCGAGCAGGCCGATCCCCGGTCCGAACTGGCGCTCGACCCGGGCGCGCGGCAGGATCAACCAGTAGTCGTCGCCGTCGATCTCGAAGCTGATCCACACCCCGTCGGTGCCGTTCACGCGGCAGGCCACGCGCGTGCCCGCGCCCAGCAGCTGCCGCAGCCGCGGCTGCAGCGCGCGCAGCCTCGGCCCGGTGGCGGCGTCGTCGATGCGATCTTCGGGCTCCTTCGGCAGCACCCGCACTTCCTCTTCGTGGGCGAGCTGGTCGAGCAGATCGAGCCGGCGATCGGGCTCGGCGCTTACCAGCGCCGAGCGCGTCAGGTTCACCACCGATGCGACCTCCCAGGCCAGGCGCTGCTCGGGGGGTGCGCGGTCGAGCAGGCCGGCGATGCCCAGCGTCGCTCCCAGGCTCACGCCGATCAGCAGCGCGAGCAGCAGGAAGGTGCGCCAGAACAGGCTGATGCGCGGCGTCGCCGCGCGCGCGCCCGCCGTGTCGGCCGCCTGCGGCCTCATGCGCCGTCCGGGACGAACACGTAGCCGACGCCCCAGACGGTCTGGATGTAGCGGGGTTGCTGGGGATCGGCCTCGATCAGCTTGCGCAGGCGCGAAACCTGCACGTCGAGGCTGCGGTCGTAGGCACCGTATTCACGGCCCCGCGCCAGCGTCATCAGCTTCTCGCGCGACAGCGGGGTGCGCGGATGCTGCACGAGCACCTTGAGCACCGAGAATTCGCCGGTGGTGAGCGGCACCGGCTGGCCATCGCGCGAGAACGCGCGGGTGGCCAGGTCGAGCCGGAACGGGCCGAAGCTCACCTCGATCGGTTCGGCCGACGGCGCACCCGGAAGCTCGGCGGGCGGCTGGCGCCGCAACACCGCGTGGATGCGCGCGAGCAGCTCGCGCGGATTGAACGGCTTGGGCAGGTAGTCGTCGGCGCCGACTTCCAGGCCGATGATGCGGTCGACGTCGTCGCCGCGCGCGGTGAGCATGACGATCGGCGTGCGGTCGTTCGCGCCGCGCAGCCGGCGCACGATCGACAGGCCGTCTTCGCCGGGCAGCATCAGGTCGAGCACGATCAGGTCGAAGTGTTCGCGCAGCAGCAGCCGGTTCATCGATGGCGCGTCCTGCGCGAGGCTGACCTCGAACTGGTTCTCGCTCAGGTAGCGGCGCAGCAGTTCGCGCAGTTTCGGGTCGTCGTCGACGACCAGCAGCTTGCGGGCGGCTTGGCTCATGGCGGCAATGATAGCCGCGGGGCCGCGCGCGGCGCGCCCGGCACGCCACGGCCGCAACATCCGCTGCAGCCCGTTACCCGCTGTTACACCGTTTACCGCCGACAGGGCTGCGCGCGATGCTCGCCCTGTCTAGAATGCCCGCATGCCTGCGCAAGCTCCATGGCTCCACGATCCGCACGCCTCGGGCGCCGCGCGAGGCACGCTGCCTGCGCGCGCAGGCTCGGCAGCGCGCCGGCGCCTGGGCAAGGCGCTGCTGGCGGCCGCGCTCGCGCTGGGCGCCGGTGCGGCCGTCGCGCAACCGTTCTTCGCGGGGCGAATGAGCCCGGACGAGCGCGAGCGGTTCCGGCGCGAATTGCGCCAGCAGCAGCCGGAGCGGGGCCGATACGAAGCCGACCAGGGCTTTCGCCGCGAGCGGATGTCGCCGAGCGAGCGCGAGCAGTTGCGCCAGCAGCTGCGCGAGGCCAGGCCCGACGATCGTCGCGGGCGGGGGCGCCGGCGCGACTAGCGTGAAGACGCTCCTGGGGCCGGTGCAGGCCCCGCGTGTCCGGGCCTGGGTGTCCGGGCGGCGCAGCGGCGAGCGCGCCGGCAGACCCGTAGAATTCGTCGCGTGAGTCCATCGCATTCCGCTTCGCCCCCGACCCGTCCCGTCGACGCGGGCACACCCGAGGCGCGCGTACGCCTGCTCGCGCTGGCGACTTCGAGCGACTGGTGTTCGGTGGCGCTGCACTGTCATGACGCCGGCATCGACGAGAGCGAGTGCCTGTCGGAGCGGCTGGGCGCCGAGCAATCCGAACGCATCCTGGCGATGGTTCGCGAAGTCTGCGGCGGCGCCGGCATCGCGCTCGAGGAGATCGACGCGATCGCCTTCGACGCGGGGCCGGGTTCGTTCACGGGGCTGCGCATCGGCTGCTCGGTCGCGCAGGGGCTGGGCTTCGCGCTGCGCCGGCCGGTGCTCCCGATCGATGCACTGGCCACGCTCGGCTGGCAGCGGCTGCGCGCCAGCGGACGCGTCGCGGCTGACGTGCTGGTGGCGAACGACGCGCGCATGGACGAGCTCTACGTCGCAATGTATCGGCTGCGGCTCGACGCGCACGCGCAGTGGGGCGAGGCGCTGATCGAGCCTCGCGTGGTCGCGCGCGCCGATTTCCTGCCCGCGCTGGCCGAATGCTGGCCGGGGGCCGGCACCCGCCCGGAAGAGACCGCGCCGCTGCCGGAGCAGGTTCTTCCCGGCGGCAACGCCTGGCGCTTGCTCGGCCTGCTCGACGAATGGAGTGCGCATCACGGGCTCGTGCCCGCGCCGCTCGCGCCTGCGAGCGAGCAGGCGTACGTTCGCGCGGACGCGCTGGCCGAAATTGCGCTGCGCGACTGGCGCGCGGGGCTGGCGATCGACGCGTCGGCGGCGGCGCCGCGCTACGTGCGTGACAAGGTCGCTCTCGATCGCGACGAACAGCGCGCGCTGCGGCTGCGGCGCGCGCAGCGCGCGGACGCCTGAGTACCGTCGATGAGCGCGCTGCCGAAACCTCCGGGTGCGGCGCCCGATGCGCCGGTGGCGCCGCGCCCGGCACTGCGGGTCCGCAGCATGCGCGCCGACGACCTCGATGCGGTCATGGCGATCGAGTCCGCGGTCTATCCGTTTCCCTGGACGCGCGGGAACTTCGCCGATTCGCTGAAGGCCGGCTACGACGCATGGGTGTTCAAAGCGGCCGAAGGCGCAAGTGGCGAACTGCTGGGCTACGCCGTCGTGATGTGGATCCCCGACGAGGTGCATCTGCTCAATCTCAGCGTGGACGGCGCGATGCACGGCCGCGGCATCGGCCGCGCGATGCTCGACTGGCTGATGCGCGACGGCCGGCGCCGCGGTGCGCGCGGCATGATGCTCGAGGTCAGGCCGTCGAACCACGCGGCGATCGCGCTGTACCGCAACGCCGGCTTCGCGCAGATCGGCGTGCGCAGGCGCTACTACCCGGCGCCCCACGGCGCCCGCGAGGACGCGTGGGTGATGTTCAGGGAGTTCGACGATGAATGAGTCGCAGCGCCGCGCCTGGGAGGCGCTCGGGCTCGGGCCCGTCTGGCGACTGCGCCGGCCGGCGGCTGACCCGATTGCGGTGCAGGCGCCCGCGGTAGCGACGATGGACTGGCCGCAGCTGCGCGCCACGGTGGCTTCGTGCCGCGCCTGCGCGCTGAGCGAGACGCGCACCCAGGCCGTGTTCGGAGTCGGCGACGAGCGCGCAGGCTGGATGGTGATCGGCGAGGCGCCTGGCGCCGAGGAAGATCGCCGCGGCGAGCCCTTCGTGGGCAACGCCGGGCGCCTGCTCGACGAGATGCTGGCCGCGCTCGGCCTGTCCCGCGAACGCGACGTGTTCATCGCCAATGTGCTCAAGTGCCGTCCGCCGAACAACCGCGATCCGTCGCCCGACGAGATCCGGCATTGCGAGCCGTACCTCCAGCGCCAGGTCGAGCTGGTGTCGCCACGGGTGATCGTGGTCGTCGGGCGCATCGCGGCGCAGGCGCTGCTGCGCACCGAAGCCTCGCTCGCCAGCCTGCGCGGGCGCGTGCACCGCCACCGGATCGGCGACAGGGCGGTTCCGGTGGTGGTCACCTACCATCCGGCCTACCTGCTGCGCAGCCCGCCCGACAAGGCGCGCGCCTGGGCCGACCTGTGCCTGGCGCGCCGCGCCCACGATGAAGGGGAGGGTTGAGCCCGCCTGGCGCGGGGCCGTCCGTACTGTGGGCAGGCCCTAATGCTTGCTCTGGCCGATCAGCGCGACCGAATCGAACACGCGCTGGTTGGCGGCGTGCAGCCGCATCACCGCGATCATCGTCAGCGCGACGAACCCGCCGAAGATCACGATCACCAGGTTCACGCCGAGCTCCAGGCGCAGCAGCAGCGAGTACAGGCCGAGCATCAGCAGGATGTTCAGGTTCTCGTTGAAGTTCTGCACCGCGATCGAATGCCCGGCACTCATCAGCACGTGTCCGCGGTGCTGCAGCAGCGCGTTCATCGGCACGACGAAGAACCCGGCCATCGCGCCGACCAGCACCAGCAGCGGGAACGCCACCCATTCGGAGGACACCAGCGTCATCGTCGGCACGACCAGGCCCATCGCCACGCCCACGGGCAGCACGCGCAGCGAATCGCGCAACCGCACCACGCGCGCCGCGAGCACCGCGCCGACCGCGATGCCCAGCGCAACCACGCCCTGGAGGATCGCGGCACGACTGAGCGGCAGGCCGAGCGCGTGGCGCGCCCAGTCGAGGACGATGAACTGCAGCGTCGCTCCGGCGCCCCAGAACAGCGTGGTCACCGCCAGTGAGATCTGGCCGAGCTTGTCTCTCCACAGCACGCGGCAGCAGCCGAGGAACTCGCGAACCAGCCTGAACGGGTTGCGTGCCTGCTGCGGATAGCGCGCGCCGGTGTCGGGAATGCCGAGGTTGAACGCCGCGGCGATCGCGTAGAACACCGCGATCACCACGATCGCCGATTCGGCCGGCGTGTCGATGCCGGTGTCGACCAGCGGCAGGTCGAAGGCCAGCAGCGTCCCGGCGACCGTCGGGCTGATCAGCGCCCCGCCCAGCACCGTGCCCAGGATGATCGAACCGACCGTGGTGCCCTCGATCCAGCCGTTCGCGGCGACCAGCTTTTCGGGCGGCAGCAGCTCCGTGAGGATCCCGTACTTGGCGGGCGAGTACGCCGCCGCGCCGAACCCGACCACTCCATAGGCGAGCAGCGGGTGGATCGTGAAGAACATCAGCATGCAGCCGACGATCTTCACCAGGTTGGTCACGAACATCACCCGGCCCTTGGGCATCGAGTCGGCCAGTGCGCCGACGAACGGGGCCAGCATCACGTAGGAGACGGTGAAGAACAGCTTGAGCAGCGGCTTCATCCATTCCGGCGCGTGCATCTCGATGAGCAGCGCGATCGCGGCGATCAGCAGCGCGTTGTCGGCGAGCGACGAGAAAAACTGCGCCGCCATGATCGTGTAGAAGCCGCGTTTCATCCGGAAAGGGCTCTCGTGTCTCCGTTCGAGCGCCGGCTTTCCGCTCTCATGGGCGGCCTGGCCGGTCTGCCGGCGCGCCATGCCGTGCGACCGATGGTCCCGCTGCTGAGCGCGGGTCGGTTTATACCACGATCGTCCGGCGCGACCGTGTGTATAGTTGACGCAGCCCGACTGCCTGCCCCCGATGCCCCGCCCGATCCGCGCCACCGTCTCGATTCCTGCGATGCGCCACAACCTGGCACTCGCGCGCGAGCGGGCGCCGGGCCGCTTCCTCTGGGCGGTGGTCAAGGCCAACGGCTACGGCCACGGGCTGGCCAATGCGGCGCGCGGCTTCGCCGCGGCCGACGGGCTGGCGCTGGTCGAATTCGACGGCGCCGCGCAATTGCGCCGCGAGGGCTGGAGCGGTCCGGTGCTGATGCTCGAAGGCGCCTTCGATCCCGTCGACGTCTCGCAGGCGGCAAGCGAGCGGCTGTCGCTGGTGGTGCACGAGGCTCGCCAGGTCGAATGGCTGGAGGCGCTGGCCGCACCTGCGTCGATCGAAGTGTTCCTCAAGTTCAACAGCGGCATGAACCGCCTCGGCTTCGGCCACGATGCGTTTCGCGAGGCGTTCGGCCGCCTGGCGCGGCTGCCCTCGGTGAGCCGGCTGACGCTGATGACGCATTTCGCCAACGCCGACCTCGACGGCGGCGCCGACGAAGCGATGCGCCGCTTCGAGGCGGCCGCCGAGGGCCTGCCCGCACCGCGCTCGTTGGCGAATTCGGCAGCGACGCTGCAGGTGCCCGGCGCGCACGGCGACGCGATCCGACCCGGCGTGATGCTATACGGTGCCACGCCTTTCGGCGACGGCGATGCGCGCGCGCTCGGCCTGCGTCCGACGATGCGGCTCGAATCGCGGCTGATCGCGGTGCAGGAACTGACCACAGGCGATGCGGTCGGCTATGGCTCCACCTTTCGCGCGTCGCAGCCGATGCGCATCGGCGTGGTCGCCTGCGGCTACGCCGACGGCTATCCGCGGCACGCGCCCAGTGGCACGCCGGTGGCCGTCGACGGCGTGCGCACCGCCACCGTCGGACGCGTCGCGATGGACATGCTGATGGTCGATCTCGGTCCGGCGCCTGGCGCGCGCCCGGGCTCGGCGGTCGAGCTGTGGGGCGAAGTCGTCCCGATCGACGCCGTCGCACGGGCCAGCGGCACCATCGGCTACGAGTTGATGTGCGCGCTCGCGCAGCGGGTGCCCTTGCGCGTCGAAGACGACGCGACGCCCTGATCGCGGCGCCGACGATGGCCAGGGCCAAGACGCAGTACGTCTGCGGCGAATGCGGCGGTGCCACCCCGAAATGGGCAGGCCAGTGCCCGCACTGCGGGGCCTGGAACACGCTCGGCGAGGCTGCGGTATCCGGTCGCACCGAGGCCCATCGCTACCAGTCGCTCGCGCCCACCCACGAGGTGGTGCTGCTCGACGCGGTGCCGGCGCAGGAGGCCGGGCGGGTCGGCACCGGCATCGACGAATTCGACCGCGTGCTCGGCGGCGGCCTGGTCGAGGGCTCGGTGGTGCTGATCGGCGGCGATCCGGGCATCGGCAAGTCGACGCTGCTGCTGCAGGCGCTCGCCCACCTGTCGGCTTCGCTCGAGGTGCTCTACGTCACCGGCGAGGAGTCGGCCTCGCAGGTCGCGCTGCGCGCGCGACGGCTGGGCGCAGGCGAGGCGCGCCTGCCGCTGCTGCCCGAGATCGAGCTCGAGCGCATCTGCACCGCCGTGCAGCAGCGCCGGCCGGCGGTCGTGGTGATCGACTCGATCCAGACGCTGTATTCGTCGCAGCTGCAGTCGGCGCCGGGCTCGGTCGCGCAGGTGCGCGAATGCGCCGCGCAGCTCACGCGCCTGTCCAAGCAGCTCGGCGTGGCGATGGTGATGATCGGTCACGTGACGAAGGAGGGCACGCTCGCCGGCCCGCGGGTACTCGAGCACATGGTCGACACGGTGCTCTATTTCGAGGGTGACACGCACTCGTCGTACCGGCTGGTGCGCGCGTTCAAGAACCGCTTCGGCGCGGTCAACGAACTCGGCGTGTTCGCGATGACCGACCGCGGCCTGCGCGGGGTGGCCAATCCGTCTGCGCTGTTCCTGTCGCAGCACGCGGAGCGGGTGCCGGGCTCCTGCGTGCTGGTCACGCAGGAGGGCACCCGCCCGTTGCTGGTGGAGATCCAGGCGCTGGTCGATACCGCGCACGTGCCCAACCCGCGGCGCCTGTCGGTCGGCCTCGAACAGAACCGGCTGGCGATGCTGCTGGCGGTGTTGCACCGGCACGCCGGCATTGCCTGCTACGACCAGGACGTCTTCGTCAACGCGGTGGGCGGGGTGCGCATCGGCGAGCCGGCCGCCGACCTGGCGGTGCTGCTCGCGATTGTGTCTTCGCTGAAGAACCGCGCATTGCCGCGCGGCTTCGCGGTGTTCGGCGAGGTCGGGCTGGCCGGCGAGATCCGGCCTGCACCGCGGGGCCAGGAGAGGCTGCGCGAGGCGGCCAAGCTCGGCTTCTCGCGGGTGCTGATCCCGCGTGCCAACGCGCCGAAGCGCCCCTTCGAAGGGCTCGAGGCGGTCGGACTCGATCGCATCGACCAGGCGCTGGACGCAGCCTGGGGCTGAGCACCGGCGCGGCTCGACGGGCCGCGAGCGCCCGGGCGCCGGGCGGGCTCACGTGGGGTCGGCGGCGGCGTGCAGGCCCTGGTCGGCAGGCGCCACGCCGAGGCTGGCAATGATGCCGGCCGCAGCGCGCTGGCCACTGCGCACCGCTGCTTCGATCGTGGCCGGATAGTCCGGCCAGGCCCAGTCGCCGGCCAGCCACAGGCCGGGCGCCTCGCGGGCGTAGTGATCGCAGGCCGGGCGGGGCAGCCCGGGCGTGCAGCGGAAGGTTGCGCGACGCTCGGTGACGACGCGGATCGCCGACGGCGCCGGAGCACCGAACGCGTCGCGCAACTGCGCCGCGACGCCTTCGGCGAGCACCTCCACGGGGTTGTCTTCGATCCGGCTCGCCGCGCTCACCACGACGCCGGCCACGCGCGCCGCGCCGATGACGCCGCGGTCGAAGACCCACTGTCCGAAGCGCCGGCGTGCGGGATCCTCGTCGAGCATCAGCCAGCGCGCGAGCGGCGGCGCCTCGCCGGCCGGCCACAGCGCCCAGGCCGTGGCGATCGGTTCGGGAACGAAGGCGCGCAGCGCGGCGAGGTCCACCCCGAGACGCTCCAGGGGCGCTGCGGCCGACCATGGCGGCAGCGCCAGCAGCAGCGCGGCGAAGGGGCTCTCGTCCGCGTCGACCCGCCACCCCGACGACGATGGCCGCAGTTCGCGCACCGTGCTGCGCAGCCGGATCGTCGCACCGAGCGCCCTCAGCCGCGCGAGCCCCCGATCGGGCAGCAGCGCGCCCAGCGGCACATCGGGCGCGACGAAGTCGCTGGCGCCGCGCGCCGCGCCCAGCGTGTCGCGCAGCACCGCGGCGAAGCTGCGCGCGCAGGCCTGGGCCGGCAGCGTGTTCAGCGCGCCGACGCACAGCGGCGCCCAGAGTGTCTCCACCAGCGACGCCGGCTGGCGCAGGCGTGCGAGCAGTGCCGCGACGGTCTCGTCGGCGAGGACCTCCCATCGCGCGCGCCGCAGCGCGCGCATCATCCGCAGCATCGCCGCGCGTTCGCCCCAGGCGAGCCCGTCGGCGCGCAGCAGGCCCCAGGCCAGGTGCAGCGGCGCCGGCAGCGGCGCTGCGCGCAGCGACAGCCCGCGCGTCGAGACCAGGTGCAGCCGGTGTCGCTGCAGCAGCGGCCCGGCGCCGAGCCGGGCGAGCAGGTCGAGCGTTTCGCGGTACGCGCCGACGATCAGGTGCTGGCCGTTGTCGATCGCGATCGGGCCGAGCGGCGTCGCCAGCGTGATGCTGCGCGCGCGTCCGCCGGCCTGGGGTGCCGACTCGAACACCGTCACCCGCAGCCCCGCCTCGGCCAACGCCAGCGCCGCCGACAGGCCGGCCCAGCCGGCACCCACCACCGCCACCGCGGGCGGCGGCCTCATACGCGCGGCAGGCGGCCCGTCACCCAGGTCTTCCACGCCAGCCAGAACTTGCGCAAGGGGGTGAGCGAGGTGCGGTGCGTGAGCACCCTGAACCCGTCGCGTTCGATCTCGTCGAGCAGCCGCGCGTAGATCGCCGCCATCATCAGGCCGGGGCGCTGCGCGCGCCGCTCCGACGGCTCGAGCAGCGCGAACGCCTGCCGGTAGTGATCGCGCGCGCGCGCCGCCTGGAAGCGCATCAGCTCGACGAACCGCTCGCTCGGCCGCGACGCGAGGATCTCGTGCACCGCGACGCCGAAACGCTGCAGGTCCTCGATCGGCAGGTAGACCCGGCCCTTGCGGGCGTCCTCGCCGACGTCGCGGATGATGTTGGTGAGCTGGAATGCCAGCCCGAGCCGCTCCGCGTATTCCTGTGTGGCGGGGCTGCGCGCGCCGAAGATCCCGGCAGCGAGCACGCCCACCACGCCGGCGACGCGGTGGCAGTACAGTTGCAGCCCCTCGAAGTCGAGATAACGGTCCTGATCGAGATCCATCTGCATACCGTCGATGATCGTCGCCAGAGCGTGCTGCGTGATCGCGCACGACTCCAGGTGCGGCGCCAGCGCCAGCGCGACCGGATGCTGGGGTGCGCCGGCGAACATCCGGTCGACCTCGCCGCGCCACCAGTCGAGGCGCATGCGCGCCACCTGCGGATCGCCGGCCTCGTCGACGGTGTCGTCGACCTCGCGGCAGAACGCGTACAGCGCGGTGATTGCCCGCCTGCGCTCGGGCGGCAGGAACAGGAAGCTGTAGTAGAAGCTGGAGCCGCTGCTCGCGGCCTTTTCGGCGCAGTATTCGTCGGGGGTCATTTCGGTGCTTGCCACCAGAGCCGTGCCAGTGCCGGCGCGTCGCGCCATCCGAGCGACGGACGATGCGCGATCGGATCGTGCCCCGCGGCCCGCAGGCGATCGGCCACGCGCAGGCCGCCGGCGACGATTCCGCGCAACTCGAGCGACAGGCGCCACGGCACGCGCTGCGACAGCACCGCGCCCGACTCGAGCAGGGCGCGCGCGCGGCGCAGCTGCCCCGCAAGGAAGTGCGCGAGCGCGTGGCTGGCGCGCCCGGCATCCACCGAGCGCGCGACGTCGTCCTCGGACAGGCCGGCGTCGTGCAACTCGTCCAGCGGCAGGTAGAGGCGGTCGCGGCGCCAGTCAGGGGCGAGATCCTGCAGGAAGTTGAGCACCTGCAGCGCGGTGCAGATCTCGTCGGACGGGATCCGCGTGAACGCGTTCCAGGCGCCGAACAGCCGCAGCATCAGCTCGCCGACCGGGTTGGCCGAGCGGCTGCAATAGTCGGTGACGCTGCCCCAGCCCGGATGGCGCACCGTGCCGACGTCCTGCGCGAATGCCGACAGCAGTGCGCGCAGCGGCTCCACCGGCAGCGCGTGGGCCTGCAGGTGCGGGCGCAGCTCGGCGAGCACCGGCGGATCGTCGGCTTCGCCGCGCAGTGCGCGATCGAGCGCGTCGAGTGCCGCAAGCCGTTCGGCCGGCGAGGCATCGCCCTCGTCGGCGAGGTCGTCGGCGTGGCGTGCAAACCGGTAGATTGCGGCGACTGCCGGACGCAGCCGCGCCGGCACGAGCAGCGACCCGACGGGGAAGTTCTCGTAGTGGTCGACCGAGCTGAGCGGGGTGGGTGGCATCGCCGCGATTGTAGGCCCGGCCGGATGCGCAGCGCCGTGACCCCTTGCTGCATCGTTTAGAATGACAGGTTTCGCGGCCGTGGCGGAATGGGTAGACGCACCAGGTTTAGGTCCTGGCGCCGCGAGGCGTGAAGGTTCGAGTCCTTTCGGCCGCACCACGGCACACTGCGATCCTGGCGGATCGCCCCCAAATTCGAGATCCTGGATGACCCGAGATGGCAACCCAACTTGAAACGACCGGCGCGCTCGAGCGCAAGCTGGCCATGGCCGTGCCGGTGGCCGAAATCAACCGGCAGGTCGTCGAGCGCCTGCGCAAGCTGTCGCGCAACGTCAAGATGCCCGGCTTCCGGCCCGGCAAGGTGCCGATGAAGATGATCGAGCGCTCCTACGGCCCGCAGGTGCACGCCGAGGTGCTGGGCGACGCGGTCTCCAGGGCATTCAGCGAGGCGGTCGACGAGCACAAGCTGCGCGTGGCCGGCCAGCCGCGGATCGAGTCGCGCGAAGGCGCTGCCGAACACGAGCTCGGTTTCACCGCGACCTTCGAGGTCTACCCCGAGATCGCGTTGGGCGAGCCTTCCGCGCTCGAGCTCGAACGGGTGTCGTGCCCGGTGGGCGAGCCCGACGTCGACAAGACGATCGCGATCCTGCGCAAGCAGCGCGTGAACTGGGCGGCGGCCGACCGCGCGGCGCAGGACGGCGACCGCGTCACGATCGACTTCACCGGCACGATCGACGGCGTGGCGTTCCCGGGCGGATCGGCCACCGACTTCGCGTTCGTGCTCGGAGAAGGGCGGATGCTCCCCGACTTCGAGACGGGCGTGCGCGGCGCGGGCAGCGGCGAGACGAAGACCTTCCCGGTCGCTTTTCCGGCCGAATACGGTTCGGCCGACCTCGCCGGCAAGACCGCGCAGTTCGAGGTCACGGTGAAGAAGGTCGAGGCGCCGCAGTTGCCGGAGGTCGACGAGGCGTTCGCCCGCCAGCTCGGCGTGCCCGACGGCGATCTCGCGCGGATGCGCGCCGACATCCGCGCCAACCTCGAGCGCGAGGTCGCGCAGCGGGTGCGCGCGCGCAACAAGGCCGCCGCGATGGAGGCGATCGCCGGGCTCGCCAGCTTCGAGCTGCCCAGGGCGCTGGTCGAGGCCGAGAGCAACGCGCTGGGCGAGCGCGCGATCGAAGACCTCAGGCAGCGCGGCATGGACCCGAAGAACCTGCCGCAGATTCCGCCCGACACCTTCCGCGACCAGGCCGAGCGGCGCGTGCGCCTGGGCCTGATCGTGGCCGAGATCGTGCGCGCGCACGGCCTGCAGGCCAAGCCCGACCAGATCCGCAAGCAGATCGAGGAGTTCGCGCAGGCCTACGAGAACCCGGCCGAAGTCGTGCGCTACTACTTCAGCGACCGCGACCGGCTGGCCGAGGTCGAGGCGATCGTCGTCGAGCAGAACGTGGTCGACTGGGCGCTGTCGAAGGCGCGCATCACCGACCGCGAGCTCGCCTTCGACGAACTGATGTCGTCCGGCCAATGACGCCCGACCCGAATCGACGGAGCCAGACATGACCTTCAACAGCTTGGTGGAAGACCTGGTCAACGCCCACCTGGCGCAGCGCCAGGAAACACAGGGGCTGGGCATGGTCCCGATCGTCATCGAGCAGAGCGGACGCGGCGAGCGCGCCTACGACATCTATTCGCGGCTGCTGCGCGAGCACGTGATCTTCCTCGTCGGCCCGGTCATGGACCAGTCGGCGAACCTGATCGTGGCGCAGTTGCTGTTCCTCGAGTCCGAGAACCCGGACAAGGACATCTCCTTCTACATCAACTCGCCCGGCGGGTCGGTGTCGGCGGGGCTCGCGATCTACGACACGATGCAGTTCATCAAGCCGGCGGTCAGCACGCTGTGCCTGGGCATCGCCGCGAGCATGGGTGCGTTCCTGCTCGCCGCAGGCACGAAGGGCAAGCGCTTCGCACTGCCCAACGCGCGCATCATGATCCACCAGCCATCGGGCGGCGCGCAGGGCCAGGCCTCGGACATCGAGATCCACGCTCGCGAGATTCTCTACACGCGCGAGCGGCTCAATCGCATCCTCGCCGAGAAGACCGGGCAGCCGATCGAACGCATCGCGGCCGACACCGATCGCGACAACTTCATGTCCTCCGAAGATGCGGTAAGCTACGGACTGATCGACAAGGTTTTGTCTAGTCGGGGCGAAGGTGCCTGATCGGCGGGATGCCGACGGGCACTTCGGCAGGCACCCTGGCGGGCGTTGCCGGCCGCGGTGCGCCCGGCCGTCCGGCAGGCCGGAGCGAACATGACGGACAAGAAGGGTTCCACCGAGAAACTGCTGTACTGCTCCTTCTGCGGCAAGAGCCAGCACGAGGTGCGCAAGCTGATCGCCGGTCCGTCGGTGTTCATCTGCGACGAATGCATCGAGCTGTGCAACGACATCATCCGTGACGAAACGCAGGCCGACAACGCGGCCGGCAGCCAGAAGGGCGGCCTGCCGACGCCGGCCGAGATCTGCGGCATCCTCGACCAGTACGTGATCGGCCAGGAGAGCGCCAAGAAGATCCTGTCGGTCGCGGTCTACAACCACTACAAGCGGCTTCGCCACAAGGGCAAGAAAGACGAGGTCGAGCTCGCCAAGAGCAACATCCTGCTGGTGGGCCCCACCGGCTCGGGCAAGACGCTGCTCGCGCAGACACTGGCGCGCCTGCTCAACGTGCCGTTCGTGATCGCCGACGCGACCACGCTCACCGAGGCCGGCTACGTCGGCGAGGATGTCGAGAACATCATCCAGAAACTGCTGCAGAACTGCAACTACGAGGTCGAGAAGGCGCAGAGCGGCATCGTCTACATCGACGAGATCGACAAGATCTCGCGCAAGTCCGACAACCCGTCGATCACCCGCGACGTCTCGGGCGAGGGCGTGCAGCAGGCGCTGCTCAAGCTGATCGAGGGCACGGTCGCGTCGGTGCCGCCGCAGGGCGGGCGCAAGCATCCGAACCAGGACTTCGTCCAGATCGACACGACCAACATCCTGTTCATCTGCGGCGGCGCGTTCGACGGTCTCGAGAAGGTCATTCGCAACCGATCCGAGCGCTCGGGCATCGGTTTCGGCGCCGAGGTGCGCAGCGCCAGCGAGCGCGCGGTCGGCGAGGTGCTGCGCGAAGTCGAGCCCGAAGACCTGGTCAAGTTCGGCCTCATCCCGGAGCTGGTCGGCCGGCTGCCGGTGGTGGCCACGCTCGACGAGCTCAACGCCGATGCGCTGGTGCAGATCCTGGTCGAGCCGAAGAACGCGCTGGTCAAGCAGTACCAGCGGCTGTTCTCGATGGAAGGTGTCGACCTCGAGTTGCGCCCGGCCGCACTGCAGGCGATCGCCCGCAAGGCGCTCAAGCGCAAGACCGGCGCGCGCGGACTGCGCTCGATCCTCGAGCAGACCCTGCTCGACATCATGTTCGACCTGCCCAGCCTGCAGAACGTGCAGAAGGTGGTCGTCGACGAGAACGCGATCGAAGGTGACGGCAAGCCGCTGGTCATCTACGCCGAGACGCCGCGCGTTTCAGGCTCCAACTGAGGTATCGCGGCCGATCGCAACCCGATCGGCCCGCGTTCGGCGACGATCGCCGCCGCTGCATGCGCTGCTGGCAGCGGCGTAAGCCAGTGCCGGCAGCCGCGACCGTTGCAGATTGGCCCCACGTCGCGGGGTCGTCGCGCAGGCCGGCAGCCCGAATCATCGTATCCTCGGCCGGCAGAACTTGAAATCCCCGCTGGAGGCGCCACATCGGCCGGGAGGTCCACATGGAGAACCGAATGTCCGAAGAGCAGGTCCCCGCCATCCAGTCGCTGCCGCTGCTGCCGTTGCGCGACGTGGTGGTGTTTCCCCACATGGTGATTCCGCTGTTCGTCGGCCGGCCGAAGTCGATCAAGGCCCTGGAGGCCGCGATGGAAGTGGGCAAGAGCATCATGCTGGTGGCTCAGCGCAACGCCTCGAAGGACGAGCCGGTCGCCGAAGACATCTACGAGATCGGCTGCGTCTCGAACATCCTGCAGATGCTCAAGCTGCCCGACGGCACGGTGAAGGTGCTGGTCGAGGGCGTGCGGCGCGCGCGCATCCTGGGCGTCGACGACAGCGGCGCACACTTCAGCTGTGAGCTGGCGCCGATCGAGCCGCCCACGGCCGAAAGCCCCGAAACCGAGGCGCTGCGCCGCGCGATCCTCGCGCAGTTCGACCAGTACGTGAAGCTGAACAAGAAGGTGCCGCCGGAGATCCTGGCCTCGCTGTCGGGCATCGACGACGCCGGCCGCCTGGCCGACACGATCGCTTCGCACCTGCCGATCAAGATCGAGCAGAAGCAGAACATCCTCGAGACCAACGAGGTGTCCGAGCGGCTCGAGAAGCTGCTCACGCAGATCGAGACCGAACTCGACATCCTGCAGGTCGAGAAGCGCATCCGCGGGCGCGTGAAGCGCCAGATGGAGAAGAGCCAGCGCGAGTACTACCTGAACGAGCAGGTCAAGGCGATCCAGAAGGAGCTCGGTGAAGGCGAGGAAGGCGCCGACATGGACGAGCTCGAGAAGAAGGTCAAGGCCGCACGCATGCCGAAGGAGGCGCTGAAGAAGGCCGAGGCCGAGCTCAAGAAGCTCAAGCTGATGTCGCCGATGTCGGCCGAGGCGACGGTCGTGCGCAACTACATCGACACGCTGGTCGGCCTGCCCTGGCGCAAGAAGAGCAAGATCAACAACGACCTGGCCAACGCCGAGAAGGTGCTCAACGAGGACCACTGGGGCCTCGAGCGGGTCAAGGACCGCATCCTCGAGTACCTGGCCGTGCAGCAGCGGGTCGAGAAGGTGAAGGCGCCGATCCTGTGCCTGGTCGGACCCCCGGGGGTCGGCAAGACCTCGCTCGGGCAGTCGATCGCGCGCGCCACGAACCGCAAGTTCGTGCGCATGGCGCTGGGCGGCGTGCGCGACGAGGCCGAGATCCGCGGGCATCGCCGCACCTACATCGGTTCGATGCCGGGCAAGATCCTGCAGAACCTCGCCAAGATCGGCGTGCGCAACCCGCTCTACCTGCTCGACGAAGTCGACAAGATGGGCATGGACTTCCGCGGCGACCCTTCGTCGGCGCTGCTGGAGGTGCTCGATCCCGAGCAGAACTCGACCTTCGTCGACCACTACGTCGAGGTCGAATACGACCTGTCCGACGTGATGTTCGTGGCCACCGCCAACACGCTGAACATCCCGCCGGCGCTGCTCGACCGGATGGAGGTGATCCGCCTGTCGGGCTACACCGAGGACGAGAAGGTCAACATCGCCCAGCGCTACCTGCTTCCCAAGCAGATGAAGAACGCCGGGCTGAAGGCGAGCGAAGTCTCGATCGCCGAGAGCGCGCTGCGCGACATCGTGCGTTACTACACGCGCGAGGCCGGCGTGCGCTCGCTCGAGCGCGAGATCAGCAAGATCTGCCGCAAGGTCGTGAAGATGCTGCTGCTGAAGAAGCAGGAGAAGAAGATCAGCGTCACGCACAAGAACCTCGACAAGTTCCTGGGCGTGCGGCGCTACAGCTTCGGCATCGCCGAGAAGGAGAACCAGGTCGGCCAGGTCACGGGCCTTGCCTGGACCGAGGTCGGCGGCGAGCTGCTCACGATCGAGGCGGTGGCGATTCCCGGCAAGGGCAAGACCACCTTCACCGGCAAGCTCGGCGACGTGATGCAGGAGTCGATCAAGGCCGCGATGACGGTCGTGCGCCGGCGCGCGCAGCGGCTCGGCATCAAGGACGACTTCTACGAGAAGAGCGACATCCACATCCACGTTCCCGAGGGCGCGACGCCGAAGGACGGCCCGAGCGCCGGCATCGCCATGACCACCGCGCTGGTGTCGGTGTTGAGCGGCATCCCGGTGCGCGCCGACGTCGCGATGACCGGCGAGATCACGCTGCGCGGCGAGGTGCTGGCGATCGGCGGGCTCAAGGAGAAGCTGCTCGCTGCACACCGCGGCGGCATCCGCACCGTGCTCATTCCGGAAGAGAACGTGAAGGACCTCGCCGAGATCCCCGACAACGTGAAGAACAAGCTCGAGATCGTGCCGGTCAAGTGGATCGACCGCGTGCTCGAGATCGCGCTCGAGCGCCAGCCGCAGCCTCTTCCCGAAGAGGCTCCGGCCGCGCCGGTCGCGACGCCGGCGCCGGCTTCCGGAAGCGGCAGCGACGTCGTCACGCATTGAGAAAAAAACGGCGCTCGTACAGAGGGAAATCGACCGTTTTCATCGCCGCGGCTCGGCTTGACACTGGCCGGGCCCGGCGATTTAATACGGCTCCGCCTTGCCGCGTCAGCGGCCGTCAGAACCAGCAACATCCGCAGCGCGCGGTGCAGTGCGCGCTCATCCAACACGATTCCGCAGTGAGGGGGCTTTCCGTGAACAAGACCGAATTGATCGACCACATCGCGAAGCAGGCCGACATCTCGAAGGCCGCCGCGGGTCGCGCGCTCGAGGCGCTGGTCGGCGCAGTGCGCACGACGCTGCGCAAGGGCGGTACGGTGACGCTGGTCGGGTTCGGCACTTTCGCGGTGGGCAAGCGCGCGGCGCGCAGCGGGCGCAATCCGCGTACCGGCGCGACGATCCGGATCAAGGCGGCGAAGGTGCCGAAGTTCCGTCCGGGCAAGGCCCTGAAGGACGCGATCAACTGAAGCGCCGCGAACGCGGCCGGTTGATCGATGGGCCACGGCTCGTATATAATCGCCGACTTCGCTGCGCATCGATCGATGCGGGAAGGCAAGCCCGGGAAACACCGGGACGAAACCGGCCCGCGAATGGTTGCCCTGGTCGGGGGTGCTTAGCTCAGCTGGTAGAGCGGCGCCCTTACAAGGCGTAGGTCGGGAGTTCGAACCTCTCAGCACCCACCATAGCCGGGTAACATCGGACGGGTAGCGCCAGCCAGGTGAGGTCGGCCGGGCAACGCGGCGAAGGCCAGCGAAGAAGCACGATCGAAGAATCAGGAGTGGTAGTTCTTAGAATACCGGCCTGTCACGCCGGGGGTCGCGGGTTCGAGTCCCGTCCACTCCGCCAACACCCGAAGGGCGAACGAGAGTTCGCCCTTTTTTTTCCATTTGGCAGGTGCGCATGTTCGATACGGTCAGGAAACACCAACGGCTGATGCAGTTCCTGCTGCTCGTGCTGATCTTTCCGGCATTCGCGTTCTTCGGCATCCAGGGTTACGACCAGTTCTTCTCCGACGACGGCACGGTGGCCACCGTGGGCGCGAGCAAGATCAGCCGGCAGGAATACGAGCTCGCCCACCGCCGCCAGATCGAGCAGTTGCGCCAGATGCTGGGCGAGCGCTTCGATTCGTCGATGCTCGACAACGACGCTGCGCGCGCGCAGATCCTCGACGGGCTGATCGCGCAGCGCGTGCTGCTCGCCGAGGCGATCGACAAGCGAATCGCGGTGCCCGACGACCAGCTGCGCCGCGCGATCGCCGCGATTCCCGGCCTGGTCGGCAGCGACGGCAAGTTCGACATCGACCGCTACCGGCAGCTGCTGCGCTCCCAGGGCAAGAGCGAACAGATGTTCGAGAGCGAGATGCGCGGCGACCTGGCGCTTCAGGCGTTGCCCGAGGCCATCTCGCAGACGACCTTCGTGCCCGCCTCGCTGGTCGATCGGATGATCGCCCTGGGCGAGCAGACGCGCGAGGTGCGCGAACTGCTGTTTCGCACCGACGACTACGCCGCGAAGGTGAACCCGGGCGACGAACAGCTGCTCGCCTACTACGAGCGCAACGCCCAGGCCTTCGAGGTGCCCGAGAACGCGCGCGTCGAGTACCTGGTGCTCTCGGGCGACACGGTGGCCAGGCAGATCGAGGTGTCCGAGCAGGATGCGCGCTCCTATTACGAGCAGAACAAGGCGCGCTACGGCACGCCGGAAGAGCGCCGTGCGAGCCACATCCTGGTCAAGGTCGAGCCGGGCGCGAGCGAGGCGCAGAAGAACGCGGCGCGCGCCCGGGCCGACGAGCTGCTCGCGAAACTGAAGGCGGGTGCGGATTTCGCGGCGCTGGCCAGGGCCGAATCGCAGGATCCGGGCTCGGCCGCTTCGGGCGGCGATCTCGGCTTCTTCACCCGCGACACGATGGTCAAGCCGTTCGCCGACGCCGCGTTCGCGCTGAAAGAGGGTGAGACGAGCGGCGTGGTGGAGTCGGAGTTCGGCTTCCACATCATCAGGCTCACCGCGATCAAGCCTGCCGCGCAGCGCGACTTCGAATCGGTGCGGGCATCGATCGAGGCCGAGATCCGCGCGCAGAAGGCAGCGTCGCGCTTCGCCGAAGCGGCCGAGACCTTCAGCAACCTGGTCTACGAGCAGGCCGACTCGCTGGCGCCAGCCGCGCAGCGCTTCGGCCTGCAGGTGCAGAGCGCCGACGAAGTGGGCCGCTCGGGCACCTCGAAGCTGCCTCGCGAGCACCCGCTGAACAATCCACGCCTGCTCGCCACGCTGTTCAGCGCCGACTCGATCGCGAGCAAGCGCAACACGGAAGCGGTCGACGTGGGCGGCAATACGCTGATCTCGGCGCGCATCGTCGAGCACCACCCGGCGCGGCGCAAGCCCTTCGAGACGGTCAAGGCGCAGGTGCGCCAGCTGGTGGCTCACGAGGAGGCGCACAAGCTCGCGGTGCAGGCTGGCGAAGCGCGGTTGAAGGCGCTGCGCGCCGGCGAGGCGCCCACCGGCCTGTCGGCGCCGCGCACGGTCACGCGCGCGCCGAGCGACGCGATGCCGCGGGCCGCGATCGACGCGGTGTTCGGGGCGGCCTCCGAGTCCTTGCCCGTGTTCGTCGGCGCAGATCTCGGCGAGCGCGGCTATGCGATCTACCAGCTCACGAAGGTGAACCTGCCCGATGCGGCTCAGGTGGCCCAGCGGCGAGACACCTATCGGCAGCAACTGCAGCAGGTCTACGCTCAGCAGGCGCTGGGCGACTATGTCGAATCGGTGAAGGCGCGCGCGAAGATCGTTCGCCATCCCGAGCGCCTGGCAGGCGCCGAAAGCCGCTGAGCGTTTCCCGGCTCGAGGCCTGCCCACACTGCGGACGGCACGGCGCCGTTCGTGGTGTCGACAGGCCCTACTGGCCGATCGCCAGGACGCGCCGCGCTGCCTCGTCCAGCGCAGGCTCGTCGGCGGCGGCCAGTTCCACCGATTGCGCTTCGTCGATCAGCAGGTAGTTGCGCTTCATCGAACGGTCGTAGGCCGGGTCGTAGTGTTGCGCGAGCATCGACTCGACGAAGGCTTCCCAGTTGCCCGAGTCGGCCATCGCCTTCCAGGCCTCGATCTGGCGATGCCCGTGCAGCGGCACGAGCCGCTCGAGGCGCTCGAACAGCAGCGCCGGGTCGTCGACGAAGTGGCGGTATTCGCGCAGCAGGAGCGCCGCGCGCACCGGCACGCCGGCGTCCAGGCGGATGCAGGGCGCCGAGCGCATCGTCGCGATCAACGCGTCGGGCACGTGGCAACGGCCGACGCGGCGGCTTTCGGATTCGACGAACACCGGGCGCGTGCGGTCGAGGCGGCGGATGGCGTCCCACAGGCTGGTCTCGAAGCCCTTCTGCGACGGCTGCGGCGCGTCGGGCATCGGGCCGAGCACCGAGCCGCGATGGCAGGCGATCGCCTCGAGGTCGAGCACCTGCGCGCCGGCGGCGGCCAGCCGCTGCAGCACCAGGCTCTTGCCGGTGCCGGTACGCCCGGCCAGCACGCGCAGGCGAAGTTCGGCCGGCCAGCGGTCGAGGTCGTCGAGCACGCGGCGCCGGAACGCGCGATAGCCGCCGTCGATCACCGAGGTGCGCCAGCCGATGCGCGCGAACACGGTGGCCAGTGCGCCGGATCGGTTGCCGCCGCGCCAGCAGTACACCAGCGGGCGCCAGTCGTGCGGGCGATCCGCGAACAGCGTGTCGATCAGCGAACCGATGTTGCGCGCGACGATCGCTGCGCCCGTGCGCCGCGCCTCGAACGCCGAGTGCTGCTTGTGGATCGTGCCGACCTGCGCGCGTTGCGCGTCATCGAGCACCGGTGCGTTGAGCGCGCCGGGCAGATGGTCTTCGGCGAATTCGGAAGGGCTGCGCGCGTCGACGATGGCGTCGAAGCCGTCGAGCCGAGCGACGGCTTCGTCGATCGGGAGCAGCAGCGGGTCTTTCATCGGAGCAACGCGGGCGCCCGCGCCGGGCGCCGCTCGATGGCGGCAGGTGCGACCGATTCTAGCAGCGCCTGCGACGCGCAATCGGCCCATCCGCCACGTACAATACCTGCAGGGGAACGCCACGATGAAAGTCTTCGATCTCGCCTGCGAGCACGACCACCGTTTCGAGGGCTGGTTCGGGTCGACGCAAGCGTTCGACGAACAGCTCGAGCGCGGGTTCGTCGAATGCCCGGTCTGTGCCAGCCGGGCGGTGCGCCGGATGCCGAGCGCGCCGCGCCTGAACCTGTCCTCGGCGCCCGAGCCGCAGGGGCAGTCCGGGCGCGACATGGAACGGAAGAAGGGCGAGAAGGGCGAGGCGGTCGCTGCGGCGATGCCCACGCCGCAGCAGCTGCAGGCGCTGTGGATGAAGATGGCCAGGCACCTTGCCGAGAACACCGAAGACGTCGGCGAGCGTTTCGCCGACGAGGCCAGGCGCATCCACTACAACGAGGCGCCCGAGCGCGGCATCCGCGGCGTGGCCACCCGCGAGCAGCGCGCCGAGCTCGAGGAGGAGGGCATCGACGTCTTCTCGTTCCCGCTGCCCGCCGCCGCCAAGGAAACGCTGCAGTAGGGCTTCAGCGCCGCGCGTACTGGGTGGCGCCGAACAGGTTCTCGCGCGCCTTGTCGTCCATCGGCTTGCGCCGGTCGGCCAGCACCGTGAGCGCGCGCACCACGGCGGCACGCTTGCCGATCGTCTCGTACCAGCGCTTCACGCCGGGATAGTCGGCCAGGCCGATGCCCTGGCTGGCGTGCGAGCGTATCCACGGCCAGGTCGCGATGTCGGCGATCGAATACTGGCGCCCGCCGAGAAAGGCGCCGGTGGCTTCGAGCCGCCGGTCGAGGACGCGATACAGCCGCGCGGCCTCTTTCGTGTAGCGATCGATCGCGTAGGGGATCGGCTCGGGCGCGTAGATGCGGAAATGGTGCGCCTGCCCGAGCATGGGGCCGACGCCGCCCATCTGGAACATCAGCCACTGCAGGACCTCGTACCTGCCGCGCGTGCTGCGGGGCAGGAACCGGCCGGTCTTGCCGGCGAGGTAGACGAGGATCGCGCCGGACTCGAACAGCGAGATCGGTCGGCCGTCGGGTCCGTCGCTGTCGACGATCGCCGGGATCTTGTTGTTCGGGCTGATCTCGAGGAACCGGGTCGAGAACTGCTCGCCGGCGCGGATGTCCACCGGATGCACGGCGTACGGCAGGCCGCACTCCTCGAGCATGATGTGGATCTTGTGACCGTTGGGCGTCGGCCAGGTGTAGAGGTCGATCATGACGTGCGTCCTCAGGCGCCGCGCGCGGGCTGCGCCTTGGCGGCGCCGGGCACCGGCAGGTGCTTCGCGAGCTCGAGCTTGGCGATCGCGTTGCGGTGAACCTCGTCGGGGCCGTCGGCCAGCCGCAGCGTGCGCTGGTGGGCATACAGCGATGCGAGCGGGAAGTCGTCGCTGACGCCGGCGCCACCGTGCGCCTGGATCGCCCAGTCGAGGATCTGGCAGGCGATGTTCGGCGCGACGACCTTGATCATCGCGATCTCGGCCCTGGCCACCTTGTTGCCGACCGTGTCCATCATGTAGGCGGCCTTCAGCGTGAGAAGCCGCGCCTGGTCGATCATGCAGCGCGCGTCGGCGATCCGCTCGTGCCAGACGTTGTGCGCGGAGATCGGCTTGCCGAAGGCGGTGCGCGAAGACAGCCGCTTGCACATGTATTCGAGGGCGCGCTCGGCCACGCCGATCGAGCGCATGCAGTGGTGGATGCGTCCCGGGCCGAGCCGGCCCTGCGCGATCTCGAAGCCGCGCCCCTCGCCGAGCAGGATGTTCTCCACCGGAACGCGCACGTTCTCGAAGGCGACTTCGCAATGGCCGTGCGGGGCGTCGTCATAGCCGAACACGTTGAGCGGCCGCACCACGGTGATCCCGGGGGTGTCGGCGGGCACGACGATCATCGATTGCTGCTCGTGGCGGCCGGCGTCCGGGTCGGTCTTGCCCATGAAGATGTAGACCTTGCAGCGCGGGTCGCCCGCACCCGAAGTCCACCACTTGCGCCCGTTGATCAGGTAGTGGTCGCCCTGGCGCTCGATGCGCGCCTGGATGTTGGTGGCGTCGGAGGACGCGACCGCGGGCTCGGTCATCGCGAAGGCCGAGCGGATCTCGCCGGCGAGCAGCGGGTCGAGCCAGGCACGCTTGATCGGTTCGCTCGCGTAGCGCTCGAGCGTCTCCATGTTGCCGGTGTCGGGCGCGTTGCAGTTGAAGACCTCCGGCGCCCAGGTGACGCGGCCCATGATCTCGCACAGCGGTGCGTAGTCGAGGTTCGACAGCCCTTCGGGGACCCGCGCGGACTTCGGCAGGAACAGGTTCCACAGGCCGGCCGCGCGCGCCTTCGGCTTGAGCTCCTCGACGATCTTCGTCGGGATCCACGCGTTGCCGGCGCGCCGGTTCGCCGACACCTCCTGGTAGAAGCGGCGCTCGTTCGGATAGATGTGCTCGTCCATGAAGGCGAGCAGCCGCTGCCGCAGCTCGACGCATCGTGCCGAGTATTCGAATTCCATGGTGTTCTCCTGTGTCAACGCACACGCTGCGCGCTCAGCGCACGCGCTGCGCGATCTCCCAACCCATCTCGGCGAGCGGGCGCGCGCGCCGCCCCGCCTCGATTGCCTGCGCGCTCGAGGCCGTGCCGTCGACCGCGCGCTTCATGATTCCCTGCAGGATGGCGGCGAGCCGGAACATGTTGTACGCGAGATAGAAATCCCAGTGGGCGAGCGTGGCCGCCGGGTCGCGTCCGGTGCGCCGGCAATACGCCTGCACGTAGTCGCGCTCGGCCGGAATGCCGAGCGCCGCGTGATCGAGCCCGGCGATGCCGCGGAACTGTCCCGGCGCGATGTGCCAGGCCATGCAGTGGTACGAGAAATCGGCGAGCGGGTGGCCCAGCGTGGACAGCTCCCAGTCGAGGATCGCGCGGATGCGCGGCTCGCGGCGGTCGAAGACGAGGTTGTCGAGCCGGTAGTCGCCATGCACGATCGAGGTCTCGTCGCCCGGCGGCACGTGCTGCGGCAGCCAATCGATCAGCCGGTTCATCGCGTCGATCGGCTCGGTCTCCGAGGCCTGGTACTGCCGGCTCCAGCGGCCGATCTGGCGCGCGAAGTAGTTGCCCGGCTTGCCGAAGTCGCCCAGCCCGATCGCCTCGTAGTCGACTGTGTGCAGCGCGGCGATCACCCGGTTCATCTCTTCGTAGATCGCGCTGCGCTCGGAGTTCGACAGGCCCGGCAGCGACTGCTCCCAGAGTACGCGGCCGTCGATGTACTCCATGATGTAGAAGGCGCGCCCGATCACCGCTTCGTCTTCGCACAGCGCGTGCACGCGTGCCACCGGGATGCCGGTTCCGGCGAGCGCCGCGAGCACGCGGTATTCGCGCTCGATCGCGTGCGCCGAGGGCAGCAGTCTCGCGACCGGTCCGGGCTTGGAGCGCATCACGTAGGCCGCGCCGGGCGTGGACAGCCGGTAGGTGGGGTTCGACTGCCCGCCCTTGAAGAGTTCGATCGTCAGGGGGCCGGCGAAGTCGGGCACGTGCTCGCGCAGCCAGCCCGACAACGCATCGGCGTCGACGCGATGGCGTTCGGGAACCGCGACGGTCCCGCTGTAGGCGGCGTCGTTGTCGGCAGCGCCGGCGGTGGACGGATCAGCCACGGGTCCTCCGTGCAATCGTGCAGTGCATTCAGCCGGTGCCCGCGTCGCGGTTGAAGCGCGGCGGGCGCCTGGCGAGGAAGGCGTCGATGCCTTCGCCGCCGTCGTCGTGAAACAGCGCCGCGACGAAGTTGTCGCGTTCGCGCACGAGCTGGTGCGCCAGGGTTTCGCGTTCGTGCGCCGCCAGCAGCGACTTGATGCGGCCCAGCGCGAACGCCGGGCCGTCGGCCAGTTCGGAGGCGCGCGCCAGCGCCACCGCCAGCGCTTCGCCGCGCGGTGCGAGTGCGTTCACGAGCCCCAGCGCGTGCAACCGCGGTGCGTCGATCGGCTGGCCGCCGGACAGCAGCTCGTAGGCGAGCGGGTAGGGCAGGCGGGTCGCGAGGAAATGGCTGGCTCCGCCGTCGCAGGTGAGCCCGACCTTCACGTACGACATGACGAAGCGCGCGTCCTCGGCGGCGAACACCAGGTCGCAGGCGAGCACGAGCGAGAAGCCCGCGCCGGCGGCAGCACCCTCGACGGCCGCGATGACGGGCTTCGGGCAATCGCGGATCGCCGCGATCCATTCGGCGAGCAGGTCGATCGAGGCGGCCTGCACCGTCGGGTCGGCCGAGCGGTTCTCGCGCAGCCGATGCAGGTTGCCGCCGGCACAGAAGTGCTCGCCTTCGCCGGCGAGGACGACCGCGCGCACGCCATGGTCTTCGCCGGCGGCGCGCAGCGCGGCCGCGCCGTCGCGGTAGACGTCGGGGTGCAGCGCGTTGCGTGCCTGCGGATTCGAGATGCGCAGCAGCAGCACTGCGCCGCGGCGCTCGGACAGCAGGCGCGCCGCCATGGGGTCAATCCTCGTGCAGCAGCGACAGGCCCAGCTGCGCGCGTCGGCGCAGCCAGCCGCCGGGGCGGTAACGCGGATCGCCGGTGAGCCGGTGCAGGTTCTCGAGGATCTCGAGCACCGTCGCTGCGCCCAGCGCGTCGCCCATCGCGAGCGGCCCGAGCGGATAGCCCAGCCCGGTGCGCACCGCGGTGTCGATGTCGGCCGGCGAGGCGATGCGCTGCTGCGCGATCTCGGTGCCGATCGAGACGATCATCGCGAGCACGCGTTGCGCGACGAAGCCGGGGCTGTCGCGCAGCATCGAGACCGGCGTGCTGTCGGTGGCGAACAGCGCGTGCGCGGCGTCGCGATAGTCGGCGCGCGTTGCGGGCGTGGGCATCAGCACGCGACGCCTGCAGCCGCCCGGTGCGATCGGGAACAGCGTGTCGACCGCGACGGTACGCGAGGCCGGCAGCCCGGCCGCAGCGGCGGCCGCGGTGGCGTCGAGCCCGAGCGGCGCCACGAGCACCAGTGCGTGCTCGCCCGGCTGTTCGGTGTCGTGCACGACGCCCTGCAGCGCGGCGACCGCTTCGCGCAGCATCGCGGCGCGCGGCCCGGGCGCGACCCAGACCGGCGGCCTGACCGCGACCGTCGGCGGCGCCGCTTCGGGCGAGGCCTGCTGGCGCCCGTCGGCGTACCGATAGAAGCCTTCGCCCGCCTTGCGGCCGGTGAGACCGGCGGCAAGGCGCTGCGCGGCGATCACCGACGGGCGGAAGCGCGGCTCGTCGTAGAACTGGCGGTAGATCGACTCCATCACCGGTTGCGAGACGTCGAGGCCGGTGAGGTCGAGCAACTCGAAGGGCCCGAGCTTGAAGCCCTGTCCGTCGAAGCCGACCTGTTCGCGCAGGATCCGGTCGACGGTCGCGACGTCGGCGACGCCCTCGCCGAGCGCCTTCAGCGCCTCGGTGCCGAAGCCGCGCCCCGCATGGTTGACGATGAACCCGGGCGTGTCCTGCGCCACCACCGCGAGGTGCCCGGTGAGCCGTGTGAGCGCGACCAGGCGCTCGACCACGGACGAATCGGTGCGCATGCCGTCGATCACCTCGACCACCTTCATCAGCGGCACGGGGTTGAAGAAGTGCAGGCCGGCGACGCGCTGCGGCCGACGGCAGGCGGCGGCAATGGCAGTGACCGACAGCGACGACGTGTTGGTGGCGAGCACCGCGTCGTCGGCGATGATTGCCTCGAGCTGCCCGAACAGTTCGCGCTTGACGTCGAGTCGCTCGACGATCGCCTCGACGACCAGGTCGCAGTCGGCGAGCGCGGACAGCGCGTCGGCCGGCTCGAGCCGCGCGCGCGCGGCCGCTGCGGCTTCGGCGGACATGCGCCCCTTCTCGACCTGCCGGGCGAACACGTCGGCGATGCCGGCGATCGCCGAGGTGACGGCCGCCGCGTTGTTGTCATGCAGGCGCACCGCGATGCCGCTCTGGACGAACAGCTGGGCGATGCCCCGTCCCATGGCGCCACTGCCGACGACGCCGATCCGCTGGAAGGGTGGTGTGCTCATGCGGGGGATTCTACTGGAGCGCCGCGATACACTGGCGCATCGATCCGCGGGAGGACATCGTCATGCTGGTACTGGCCGGCTTCGCTGTCAGCAACTACTACAACAAGGTCAAGCTCGCGATGCTGGAGAAGGGCGTCGCGTTCACCGAGGAGCTGAACTGGGCGAGCAAGGACGAGCCTACGCTCGGGGCCAGCCCGCTCGGCAAGGTGCCGTTCCTGCGCACGCCGCAGGGCACGCTGTGCGAGTCGCAGGTGATCCTCGAATACCTGGAGGACGCGTATCCCCAGGTGCCCCTGCTGCCTGCCGACCCGTTCGAGCGGGCCAAGGTGCGCGAACTGGTCGCGTTCACCGAGCTGCATCTCGAGCTGGTCGCGCGCCGCGTCTACGTGCAGGCGTTCTTCGGCGGCACGGTCTCGCAGGGCACCATCGACGCGACGCGTCGCGACCTCGAGCGCGGCGTGGCCGCCATCGCGCGGCTCGTGAAGTTCGCACCGTTTCTGGCCGGCGACCGGTTCACGATGGCCGATTGCGCGGCGGTCGTGCACCTGCCGGTGATCTCGATGGCCGGCAAGGCGATCTGGGGCGAGGATCCGCTGGCCGCGCTGCCGGTGCGCGACTACGTGAAGCGGCTGGGCGAGCGCCCGACGGTGCAGAAGGTGAACGCCGATCGCAAGGCCCACACGGAGCTGCTGGCGAAGATGCGCGCGAAGTAGCGCGCCGTCACCCCGCGTCGCGCGCGAAGTGGGGCGTCGTCACCCGGCATCGCGGGCGAAGGCCTCGCGCTCGGCGTCGCGCGCGGTGCTGCGCTCGAGCCAGCGCTCCTCCAGCTCGTCCTTTTCGCGGCCCAGTGCGGCGCGCTCGCGGCCCAGCGCCGCTGCGTTGGCCGCGTCGCGGTAGGCGGCCGGATCGGCCAGGCAGTCCTCGACCTGCGCCAGGCGCGCGCCGATCGCCGCAAGCCGCTGCTCGAGCGCGCCGATCTCGCGATCGAGCGGCTGCAGCCGTTCGGCGAGCCGCGTGCGCCGCTGCGCTGCCAGTCGGCGATCGTCGCGACGGCTCGCGCCGGCCGCGTCCTCGCGTGCGCCCGGCGCGGCGCGTGCGACGAGCCGGAGGTCAGGGCGCAAAGCGTCGCCCATCGGCGCGCCGGCTGCGGTCGTGCTCGCGGCCGGTGCTCGCTGCATCAGCCATTCGGCATAGTCGTCGAGATCGCCTTCGAATTCGCGCAGGCCGCCGTCGGCCACCAGCATCAGCGTGTCGGCGGTGGCGCGCAGCAGGTAGCGATCGTGCGAGACGAGCAGGACCGCGCCGTCGAAGCCGGCGAGCGCATCGGCCAGCGCATCGCGCGCCTGCGCGTCGAGGTGGTTGGTCGGCTCGTCGAGCACCAGCAGCTGCGGCCGGTCGTGCAGCATCAGCGCAAGCGACAGACGTGCCTTCTCCCCCCCGGACATCGGTCCGACCGGTCGCGTCGCGGCGTCGCCCGAGAACCCGAAGCGGCCGAGGTAGTCGCGCAGCACCTGTTCGCGCGCGCCCGGCGCGAGGCGCTGCAGCTGCGCGAGCGCCGACTCGTCGCCGCGCAACCGGTCGATGCCCTGCTGCGCGAAGTAGCCGATGCGCACCGAGCGCGAGACGCGCACTTCGCCCGCCTGCGGCGCGAGTTCGCCCACGAGCGTGCGCACCAGCGTGCTCTTGCCGGCGCCGTTGCGACCGAGAATGCCGATGCGCGAGCCGCGTCGCACCGACAGTTCGACGCCGCGCAGCACCGGCGGGTGGCCGGGGTGGGCGCAGTCGAGCCCCTGCGCCTGCAGCAGCGGGTCGGGGCAGTCGCCGACTTCGTGCAGCGCGAACTCGACGCCGCGCAGCGCGCGGATCGGCGCGACCTCGGTCATCCGCTCGAGCGCCTTCACCCGGCTCTGCGCCTGTCGTGCCTTGCTCGCCTGCGCGCGAAAGCGCGTGATGAAGGCGTTCAGCTGCGTCACGCGCGCTTCCCAGGCGGCACGTTCGCGCTCGGCCTGCAGCTGTCGCTGGGCGCGCAGCCGTTCGAACTCGCTGTAGCCGCCCGCGTAGCGGACCAGCTTCGCGCCGTCGATGTGCAGCGTCGCGGTGGCGACGCGGTCGAGGAAATCGCGATCGTGCGAAACGATCAGCGCGGTGCCCGCGAAGCGCAGCAACCAGCGCTCGAGCCACAGGATCGCGTCGAGGTCCAGGTGGTTGGTCGGTTCGTCGAGCAGCAGCAGTTCACCCGGAGCGAACAACGCGCGCGCAAGGTTCAGCCGCATCCGCCAGCCGCCCGACAGCGCATCGACCGGCTGATCGGCCTGCGCGGCGTCGAAACCGAGCCCCGCGAGCAGGCTGCGGCTGCGCGCCTCGGCGGTGAGCCCGCCCGCTTCCTGCCAGTGATCGTGTGCATGCGCGAGCGCCATGCCGTCGCCGTCGCGCTCGGCCTTCTCGAGCGCGAGCCGCGCGGCCGACAGCCGCGCATCGCCGGCGACGATGAAGCGCCAGGCAGGCAGGGGGCTGTGAGGCAGGCCCTGCTCGAGGCGGATCACGTCGCGCCAGGGCTGCACGATCTCGCCGCCGTCGGGCGGCAGCTCGCCGGCCAGCGCCGCGAGCAGCGTGGTCTTGCCGGTGCCGTTCTGGCCGACCAGCGCGATGCGCTCGCCCGGGCCGATGTTCGCGTCGGCGCGATCGAGCAGGACCCTGCCGCCGCGCGACAGCGTCAGTTGCTGCAGGCGGATCACGGGCGTCGGCCGGGCGGGCGCGCGGCTGTGCGGCGCGCCGACGGCGGACGGGGCTTGCGCGCGGCGCCGGCCGGCCGGCGAGCCCGCCGCGCTGCCGTGGTGCCCAGTCGCGCTGCCGCGGCGGCCAGCTGTGCGGCCTCCACGAGCACCAGCATCCGCTCGCCGGCAGTCACCGGCAGGTAATGGAACTCGAGTTCGGGAAAAGCCGCTTCGAAATGCGCCGCCTCGTGGCCGATCTCGAGCAGCAGCACGCCTTCGTCGGCCAGGTGGGCGGGTGCATCGGCGATGATCCGCCGAACCAGATCCATGCCGTCGCGCCCGCCGGCCAGCGCGGCCCGCGGCTCGGCGCGGAATTCCGGCGGCAGCGCCTGCATCGACGCTTCGTTGACATAGGGCGGGTTGCACAGGATCAGGTCGAAGCGGTGCGCGCGCAGCGGCGCGAACAGGTCTCCCTGGACCAGTTCGACGCGTTGCTGCAGTCCATGACTTTCGCGGTTGGTCGCGGCCAGCGCCAGCGCATCGGCCGAGAGGTCGGCGCCGACCACCTGCGCGTCGGGAAAGCGGTCGGCGGCGAGGATCGCGAGGCTGCCGCCGCCGGTGCACAGGTCGAGGATCGCGGCCGGCCAGGAAGGTGCTCGCGGGTGCAGTTCGAGCCATTGCGGCAGCACCTCGTCGAGCGCTTCGGCGATCAGCGAGCGCGGCACCAGCGCGCGCGCGTCGCAGGCGAAGCGCATCCCGCGCAGCCAGGCCTCGCCGGTGAGGTAGGCTGCCGGCACGCGCGATGCGATGCGGCGCTCGACGAGCTCGGCCACGGCGCGCCGTTCGGCGCGCGGCAGGCGGGCGTCGAGCCAGGGATCGAGCGGATCGGGAGGCAGGTGCAGCGCCCACAGCAGCAGCGCCACCGCCTCGTCGCGGGGATTGTCGGTGCCGTGGCCGTAGGCGATGCCGGCGCACTCGAAGCGCGAGACCGCCCAGCGCAGCAGGTCACGCAGCGTGCGCAGCTCGCGCGCCGCGGCGTCGGCATCGGCCAGGCGGCGTTCGAAGGCGGGGCTCATGCGCGCAGAAGTGCGGCGATCGTGCGCCGGTAGACGTTCTTCAGCGGTTCGAGTTCGTCGAGTCCCACGTGCTCATCGACCTGGTGGATGCTCGCGTTGATCGGGCCGAACTCGACGACCTGCGGGCAGATGCGGGCGACGAAGCGGCCGTCCGAGGTGCCGCCGGTGGTCGACATCTCCGCGGCGACGCCGGTTTCCGCGAGGATCGCCGCCGACAGTGCATCGCATAGCGCGCCGCGCGCAGTGAGGAACGGCAGCGCCGACAGCGACCAGTCGAGCGTGTAGTCGAGCCCATGCGCATCGAGCACCGCGGCGACCCGCTGCTTCAGGCTCTCGACCGTGCTGGCGGTGGAGAAGCGGAAGTTGAAATCGAGCGTGACGCGGCCAGGGATCACGTTGGTCGCCCCCGTGCCGGCCTGGATGTTCGACACCTGCCAGGTCGTGGGCGGGAAATGCGCGTTGCCGCGATCCCATTCGGCCGCGGCGAGTTCGGCGAGCGCCGGTGCGAGCTGGTGGATCGGGTTGCGCGCGAGATGCGGGTACGCGACGTGACCCTGCACGCCGATGACCGTGAGCCGGCCCGACAGGGAGCCACGGCGGCCGTTCTTCACCGTGTCGCCGAGGCGCGTGACCGAGGTGGGCTCGCCGACGATGCAGAAATCGATGCGCTCCCCGCGCGCGGCGAGCGTCTCGACCACGCGCACCGTGCCGTCGGTGGCCGGGCCTTCCTCGTCGGAGGTGAGCAGCAGCGCGATGCGCCCGGCATGGCCCGCGCCGGCCTCGAGGAATTCCTCGATGGCGACCACGAAGGCGGCGACCGAGGTCTTCATGTCGGCCGCGCCGCGCCCGTACAGGCGGCCGTCGCGCACCGTGGGCACGAACGGATCGCTGGCCCACTGGTCGAGCGGACCGGGGGGCACCACGTCGGTGTGCCCGGCGAATGCCAGCGTGGGGCCGGCCGCGGCGCCTGCGCGCACGGCCCACAGGTTGGTCACACCGTTGCTCTCGATCGTCTCGCAGGCGAAGCCGAGCGCGCCGAGCCGGTCTGCGACGAGCGCCTGGCAGCCCTGGTCGTCGGGGGTGACCGATCGCTGCCGGATCAGCGCCTCGGCCAGCTCGCGTACGCGGCTCATCGCACCGCGGGGCCGGCGTCGGCCGTGGTGCCGAACACTCCGGCGTACAGGGGCTCGGAGAAGCCGACGAGCAGGCGATCACCCGCCTGCAGCACCGGACGCTTGATCAGGGTCGGGTCGGCCAGCATCAGCTCGGCCGCGCTCGTCTGGTCGGTAATCGTCGCGCGGCGTTGCGGGTCGAGCTTGCGCCAGGCCAGGCCGCGGCGGTTCAGCAGCGAATCCCAGGGCACGCGGCTCAGCCAGGTCGACAGGCACTGCGCGTCGAGCCCGTCCTTGCGGAAGTCGTGGAAGCGGAAGGCGATGCGGTGCGCGCGCAGCCAGGCGCGCGCCTTGCGAACCTGGTCGCAGGTCTCGATGCCGTAGACGACGACCTCGTTCATCTCAGATGTTGAGCATGAATTCGGAGAACGACGGCCCCTGGGCGTCGCTGTCCGGCTTGCCCGGCTGGCCGAGCGCCGCCGAGGCCATCGCCGGGCTGACCAGGTTGCCCGGCTGTGCGGTGCCGGCGGGGGGCGGCGCGGCGCCGTCCTTGGCTTCGTTCTCCAGCATCCAGAGCAGGTTGGTCGGGGAGTCGGCGTGTGCCATCGCGTCTTCCTTGGCGATGCGGCGCGCCCGCACCAGCTCGGCCAGCGCATGGTCGAAGGTGCGCGAGCCCGCGGCCAGGCTCTGGTTCATCGCGTCCTTGATCTCGGTGAGGCGACCCTGCTCGATCAGTTCGGCGATGTGGCGCGTGTTGAGCAGGATCTCGACCGCCGGCAGGCGGCTACCGTCGAAGGAGCGCACCAGTCGTTGCGAGACCACTGCCTTCAGCGTGGCCGCAAGGTCGGCGAGCAGCACGGGTCGGTTGTCCGGCGGATAGAAGCTGACGATGCGGTTCAGCGCATGGTTGGCGTTGTTCGCATGCAGCGTGGCGAGCACCAGGTGCCCCGACTGCGCGTAGGCGATCGCGTTGGACATCGTGGAGGTGTCGCGGATCTCGCCGATCAGGATGCAGTCGGGCGCCTGTCGCATCGCGTTCTTCAGCGCGACATCGAGCGAATGGGTGTCGGTGCCGATCTGCCGCTGGTTGACGATCGAGCGCTTGTTCTGGAAGGTGAACTCGATCGGATCTTCCAGCGTGAGGATGTGCCCGGCCTTCTGCTCGTTGCGATGGTCGATCATCGATGCGAGCGTGGTCGACTTGCCGGATCCGGTGGCACCGACCACCAGCAGCAGCCCGCGCTTGTCCATCACCAGGTCGCCGAGGATCGGCGGCAGGTGCAGCGTGTCGAGCTTCGGGATGTCGTGCGGGATGAAACGGATCACGCAGGCCACGGAGCCGCGCTGGCGGAACACGTTCACGCGGAAGCTGCCGATGTTGCGCACGCCGTAGCCGAGATTCAGCTCGTTCTGCTTCTCGAAGGTCTCCCAGTGGCGCTCGTCGACGATCTCGCGCACCAGCGCGACCACGTTCTCGGCGGCGAGCCGCTGCTGGTTCACCGGCACCATCGCGCCGTTGAGCTTGAGCTGCACCGGCGAACCGGGGGCAAGGAACAGGTCGGAGGCCTTCTTCTCCGACATCAGCTGCAGCAAGCGCTCCATCATCATCCGGATCTCCCGATGTCTTCGCACCGCGCACCCTGCCCGTCCGCGCAGGGCAGGGGCGGGCTCAATCGCCGCGCAGCAACTCGTTGATGCCGGTTTTCGCCCGCGTCTGTGCATCGACGCGCTTGACGATCACCGCGCAATACAGGCTCACCTTGCCATCGGCCGAAGGCAGCGAGCCCGGCACCACCACCGATCCCGCAGGCACTCGCCCGTAGAGGACTTTCCCCGACTGGCGATCGTAGATCTTCGTGCTCTGGCCGATGTAGACGCCCATCGACAGCACCGAGTTCTCCTCGACGACGACGCCCTCTACGACCTCCGATCGCGCGCCGATGAAGCAGTTGTCCTCGATGATCGTCGGGCCGGCCTGCAGCGGCTCGAGCACGCCGCCGATGCCCACGCCCCCCGACAGGTGGACGTTGCGGCCGATCTGCGCGCACGACCCCACGGTGGCCCAGGTGTCGACCATCGTGCCCTCGCCGACGTACGCGCCGATGTTCACGTACGAGGGCATCAGGATGACGTTCTTTCCGACGAAGGAGCCGCGACGCGCGACGGCTGGCGGGACTACCCGGATGCCGGCCGCCTGGAAGTCGGCCGGGCGCCAGTCTTCGAACTTGGTGGGTATGCGGTCGTAGAAGCGCAGAGGGCCAGACTGCGTAGGCACGTTCTCGTCGAGCCGGAACGACAGCAGCACCGCCTTCTTCACCCACTGGTTCACCTGCCAGGCGCCATCGCGCTTCTCGGCCACGCGCAGGCTGCCCTCGTCGAGTCTCGCGAGCACGGCGTAGACCGCGTCACGGACCTCGGTCGGTGCGCTCGCGGGAGCCAGCTCGTCACGCTGTTCCCAGGCCTGGTCGATGGTCTGCTGCAGCGGCGTCATGGCGGATGGTTCGTCTCAGCAGGAGAGGAAGCGTTCGATACGGGATGCCGCTTCGACGCATCCGGCCAGCGTGTCGACCAGCGCGATGCGAACGAAGCCGCTGCCGGGGTTGCGCCCGTCCTGCTCGCGGGCGAGGAAGCTGCCCGGAAGCAGCAGCACATTATATTGGGCGTACAGATCGCGGCAGAACGCCTGGTCGTCGCCGCCCGGCACGCGCGCCCAGAGGTAGAAGCCGGCCTCGGGCCGCGCGGTTTCGAGCACCCGCGCCAGCACCGGCGTGACCGCGTCGAACTTGCTCCGGTACATCTGCCGGTTCTCGGCCACGTGCGCTTCGTCGCCCCATGCGGCGATCGAGGCGGCCTGCACCGGCAGGCTCATCGCGCTGCCGTGGTAGGTGCGGTAGAGCAGGAAGCGCTGCAGGATCGACGCGTCGCCGGCAACGAAGCCCGAGCGCAGCCCCGGCGCGTTGGAGCGTTTCGAGAGGCTGGAGAAGACCACGAGGCGCCGCCAGTCGGTGCGGCCCAGCGCCTGCGCGGCCTGCAGCGCCCCGAGCGGCGGCGCAGAGTCGTCGAAGTGGATTTCCGAATAGCACTCGTCGGCCGCGATCGTGAAGCCGTACCGGTCGGACAACTCGAACAGCAGTTGCCAGTCGTCGAGGGCGAGCACCGCGCCGGTGGGGTTGCCGGGCGAACAGGCATAGACCAGCCGGGTGTCGGCCCAGACCGCCTCGGGCACCGATGTCCAGTCGCAGCGAAAACGCGTCTGCGGCGACTGCTCGACGTAATACGGATGGGCGCCGGCGAGCAGCGCTGCGCCCTCGTAGATCTGGTAGAAGGGGTTGGGGCAGACCACCCGCGCGCCGGCCGCCGGATCGACGACCGCCTGCGCGAAGGCGAACAGCGCTTCGCGCGAGCCGTTGACCGGTAGCACCTCGGTGGCGGCATCGATCGCCTGCAGCGCGTAGCGTCGCCGGAGCCACGCGGCGATCGCCTCGCGCAGCGCGGGCGTGCCCGCGGTGGCCGGGTAGCTCGACAGCCCGTCCAGATGGGCGGTGAGCGCCTCGCGGATCAGCGCCGGCGTCGGATGCCGGGGCTCGCCGATCCACAGGTTCAGCGGCGTGAAGGCTTCGGGCGCGGCGACGCCGGCCAGCAGCGCGCGCAGCCGCTCGAACGGATAGGGCTGCAGATTGTTGAGGAACGGGTTCAATAAACGCTCGTAAGTATATGGTATTCAAGCAAGTTATTGCTATCCGCGAGTGCTTGTTTCGCTCGGAAAATCGCCCAGTTCCACCCGTGGTGCGGGTTTCCAGCGTCTCTTGCGGTGCTCGGCCACGACTGTCGTGAAAATGCCCCCGCGCACGAACCAGCGGGCGGTGAGGCGCAGGTAGCGCGGCGCGACCGCGGCCACCAGGTCGTCGAGAATACGGTTGGTGACGGCTTCGTGGAAGGCGCCTTCGTCGCGAAAGCTCCACATGTAGAGCTTGAGCGCCTTGAGCTCGAGATTGCGCCGATCGGGTACGTAGTCGATCGCCAGTTTGGCGAAGTCGGGCTGGCCGGTGAGCGGGCACAGGCAGGTGAACTCGGGCACCTCGATGTGCACCAGGTAATCGCGCCCGGTTGCCGGGTTGGCGAAGGTCTCGAGCGTTCGGGAGGGTCTTGAAGGCATGAGCGGATTCGAAGGCGAACGGCCCCGGGAACCGACCCGCTTGCGTTCCCGGGAGGCGGGAAGGGCGGGTGCTATTATACGGAGCGTCAAAAGCCGCCCAGCGCGGCTTTTGCGTTTTGCCGGGCGACCAGGCGCGCTCCGCGCCGACGCCCGTGATTGCGGCAGGAATCCTCGGTGCGACTGAAACAGATCAAACTCGCCGGCTTCAAGTCCTTCGTCGATCCCACCGCGTTCGATGTTCCCGGCCAACTGGTCGGTGTGGTCGGGCCCAACGGCTGCGGAAAGTCGAACATCATCGACGCGGTGCGCTGGGTGCTCGGCGAATCCAAGGCGTCCGAGCTGCGCGGCGAATCGATGCAGGACGTGATCTTCAGCGGCTCGTCCGAGCGCAAGCCCGCTGCGCGGGCCTCGGTCGAGCTGGTGTTCGACAACACGCTCGGACGCATCGGCGGCAGCTGGGGCCAGTACGCCGAGATCTCGGTCAAGCGCGTGCTCACGCGCGACGGCCAGTCGACCTACTTCATCAACACCCAGCCGGTGCGGCGCCGTGACGTGCACGACATGTTTCTCGGCACCGGGCTGGGGCCCCGCGCCTACGCGATCATCGGCCAGGGGATGATCTCGCGCATCATCGAGGCGCGCCCCGAAGAGTTGCGCGTGTTTCTCGAGGAAGCCGCGGGCGTCTCGAAGTACAAGGAACGGCGCCGCGAAACCGAGAACCGGCTCGCCGACACGCGCGAGAACCTCACGCGGGTCGAGGACATCCTGCGCGAACTCGAGGCGCAGATCGAGAAGCTCGAGCGGCAGGCCGAGGTGGCGCAGCGCTACCGCGACCTCGAAGCCGAGCGCGAGCGCAAGCAGCACATGCTCTGGCTGCTGCGCCGCGACGAGGCGCATGCCGAGGAGGAGCGACTCGCCCGGGCAGCCGGCGAGGCGGCAGTCGCGCTCGAGGCGCGCCACGCCGAGCAACGGGCGATCGAAGCCGAGATCGAATCGGTGCGCAGCGCGCACTACGAGGCGGGCGACGCGATGCACGCGGCGCAGGCGCGCTACTACGAATGCAACGCGGACGTGAGCCGGATCGAATCCGACATCCGCATCGTCGCCCAGACGCAGGGGCAACTGCGCGAGCGGCTCGACAGCGTCGAACAGCAGTCGCAGCGCGCGCAGGCCCAGCAGGACGACGCACGCGCCGACCGCAGCGGCGCCGATGTGCGCCTGGCCGATTCACGGCTGCTTGCCGAGGAACTGGCCGCCGGGGTCGCCGCGCACGCCGACGAGGTGCCGGCGCTCGAAGAGCGCGCCCGGCAGGCGCGCGCGCGGGTCGACGAGGCGCGCGCGCAGGTCGCGCAGACGCGCCAGGCGATCGAGGTCTGCGCGCTGCACGAGCGCAAGGCGGCCGAGGGGCTCGACCTGGCGTCGCGCCGGCGCGAGCGGCTGCAGGCGCAGGCAGGCGAGCTTCACGCGTTTCGCCCCGAGGAGCTGGCACAGGCGCAGGAAGCGCTGGCTGCCGCCGAGGAAGCCGAGCGGCTGGCTACCGAGCGGCTGGCGACGATCGAGGCGGACTGGACCGGGCTGGAGGCGCAGCGGCAGCCGTCGCATCAGGCGCTGCGCGAGGCCGAGGCGAAGCTTGCGCAGGTCGAGGCACGCATCGGTGCGCTGCGCCAGCTGCAGGAGCGTGTCGAGAGTCAGGCGAAGGTGCTGCCGTGGCTGGAGCGGCACGGGCTGGGGCGACTGTCCCGGCTCTACCAGAAGCTGCGCATCGACGAGGGTTGGGAGAACGCGATCGAGTCGGTGCTGCGCGAGCGGGTCAATGCGCTCGAAGTCGGGCGGCTCGAGAACGTGGCCGGGCTGGTCGCCGACGCGCCACCGTCGAAGGTCGGGTTCTTCGCGGCTGCGCCGGTCGGCAGCACCGTGGGCACGATGGCAGGCCTGCGGCCGTTGCTGTCGGTGGTGCAGGTCGGCGACGCCGGCGTGCAGTCGCTGCTGTCCGACTGGCTCGCAGGCTACTTCGCGGCCGATTCGCTCGAAGCCGCGATGGCGCAGCGCGCGAGCCTGCCGCCGGGCGGGCAGTTCGTGGTCGCCGCCGGTCATCTGGTGGGCCGACAGTCGGTGCTGATGTATGCGGCCGACTCCGAGCAGGAGGGCGTGCTCGCGCGGCGCCACGAGCTGGACAACCTGGTGCGCGAGCAGCGTGCGCAGCAGCTGATGGTCGACGACGCGCGCAGCCGCGCGGCGCGCATCGAGGCGGGTGCTTCCGAGCAGCTCGCCGCACTGATGGCGCAGCGCGACGAGCACAACCGCAGGCTCAAGGAAGTGGCGGCACTGCGGCTCGACGCGCAGCGGCTGGAGCAGGAGCGGGCGCGGGTCGCCGAGAGCCGCGAACGCATCGAAGGCGAGCTCGACGAGCTCGCGGCGCGGATCGCCGAATTCGAGGACACGATCGCCGGCGAGACCGGGCGCTTCGAGCAGCTCGACGCCGAGCTGGGCGAGCGCCAGCAGCGCGCCGAAGACCTGCAACTCGCGCTCGAGCAGGTCGAGCGCGAGCTGGCCGGTCGCCGCGAGGCGCTGCGCCAGCAGGAGCGCGAGGCGCAGGAGGCCGCGTTCACGGTGCGCGCGATCGAGGCCGACATCGAGCGGCTCGACGCGCTGCTCGCTCAGGGCCAGGCCATGGCCGAACAGGCGGCGGCCGAGCGCGCCGCGGTGCTCGGCAAGCTCGAGCAGCTCTCCGATGCAGCGGCGCGCCAGGCTCTGCAGGACGCGCTCGCTGCGCGCACGGGCGCCGAACAGGCGCTCGGTGCGGCGCGCCAGCGGCTCGACGAGCTGACGCAGGCGCTGCGCAGCCGCGAGGAGCAGCGGCTCGCCGCCGAGCGGGCCCAGGAGCCGCTGCGCCAGCAGTTCACCGAACTGCAGCTGAAGGAGCAAGCCGCACGGATGAACGCCGAGCAGTACGCGCAGCAGCTTGCCGACGCGCAGGTCGGTGAAGAGGGCATTGCGGCGCTGCGCGCCGCCTTCGCCGATCCGCCGCGCCCGTCCTGGCTGCAGGGCGAGGTGACCCGGCTGTCCAACGCGATCGCCGCGCTCGGGCCGGTCAACCTGGCGGCGCTCGAAGAACTCGCCCAGTCGGGTGAGCGCAAGGGTTTCCTCGACGCGCAATCGGCCGACCTGAACGAGGCGATCGCCACGCTCGAGGACGCGATCCGGCGTATCGACCGCGAGACGCGCGAGCTGCTGCAGCAGACCTACGACACGGTCAACAGCCACTTCGGACAGCTGTTCCCGCAGCTGTTCGGCGGCGGCGAAGCGAAGCTGATCCTCACCGGCGACGAGATCCTCGACGCCGGCATCCAGGTGATGGCGCAGCCTCCGGGCAAGCGCAACACGTCGATTCACCTGCTGTCGGGCGGCGAGAAGGCGCTCACCGCGATCGCGCTGGTGTTCGCGCTGTTCCAGCTCAACCCGGCGCCGTTCTGCCTGCTCGACGAGGTGGACGCGCCGCTGGACGACGCCAATACCGAGCGCTATTGCGACATGGTGCGGCGCATGTCCGACCAGACCCAGTTCCTGTTCATCACTCACAACAAGATCGCGATGGAGCTGGCGCAGCAACTGGTCGGCGTGACGATGCAGGAGCGCGGCGTCTCGCGCATCGTCGCGGTCGACCTCGAGGCCGCCGCCCGGATGGCGGAGGCAGCGTGAGCAGCCTCGGGCTGAGCCTGTTGCTGCTGGTGGCGCTGGCGGTCGGCGTCGCGCTGCTGTACAACCTGCGCCAGGCCTGGCCGCGGCTGCGCCGCCCGGGCGCTGCGCGCTGGCCGGCGTGGCGCCGCGAGCTGCCTGGCATGAGCGCGGGGGCGGGCAAGGGCGGTGCCCCGGCCGCAAGCCGGCGCTCGCCGCCGGCGGCTGCGCAGGCCGGCACGGACGAGCCCGCGGCAGCGCCGCGCGGCGAGCCGCGGCTAGGCTCCGATCCGATCGCCGACGAAGTCGATGCCGAAGCCGCGCCCGGTGCGCCGCTGGCGGCGCCCTGGGCTGCGGATCCGTCGATTCCGACCCTGCATCCGGCGAGCGAACCGGCCGCGGAGACGACCGCGAGCTCCATCGCGAGCCGGGCCGCCGCAGCCGCCGTGGCCTCGGCAGCGCCCGCCGGCAGCGCGCGCCCGGCCGTCGCCTCCGCGTCGGCAGAGCCGGCACTGGCGCCCGGATCGCCGCCGGCCCGCCCGGCGCCCGCCGCCGCTGTGCCACAGCCGCGTCTGTCCGAGATCTGCGACTGCATCGTCGAGATGCCGCTGCCTGCGCCCTGCGCCGGCGAGCGCCTGACTGCGATCGCGCAGCGTTTCCGGCGCGCCGGCAGCAAGCCGGTCGTCATCGAGGGCCAGCCGGTCGATGCCGCGCCGGGCGACTGGGCTGCGCCCGCGCCGGCGCGCCAGTACGCTGCGCTGCGCGTCGGCATCCTGCTGGCCAATCGCCACGGCCCGCTCAACGCCATGGAGTTCTCCGAGTTCGTGACCGGCGTGCAGGCGATCGCCGAGTCGCTGGCCGCGCTCGCCGACACGCCCGACATGATCCCGGTGCTTGCGCGCGCGCGCGATCTCGACGCCACCTGCGCACAACTCGACGCGCAGATCGGCCTGAACGTCGAGGCGCCCGAGCCGATCTCGCCGGCACAGTTCGCGGCGCTCGCTGGCGTGCTGTCGATGGCCGAGCGTGGCAGCAACCGCCATGCGAGGCTCGGTGCGCAGGGCGAGCTGGTGTTCTCGGTGGCGCTCGCCGACATGCCGAATCGCTTCACCTTCCTGCTCGACGTGCCACGCTCCTCGCCGGGATCGGATCCGTGGGGGCAGATGCTCGAGGCGGCCAGGACCTGCGCGCAGCAGGTGGGCGGACAACTGGTCGACGACGGCGGGCGCCCGCTTGCCGATGCCGCGCTGGCGCAGATCGGCCGCCAGCTGGTGCAGCGCTACGAGTCGCTCGAGGCGATCGGGCTGGCCGCCGGCTCGGCGCTGGCGCTCAGGGTGTTCAACTGACGGCGCACGGATCGCCGCCCGACCAGCCGGCCAGCCAGGTGGACTCCGCCCGCAAGCGCGCCGAGAAGCTGCGCGAGCTGCTCGCCCGCTACGACTACGAGTACTACGTGCTCGACGCGCCGAGCGTGCCCGACGCGGAGTACGACCGGCTGTTCCGCGAGCTGCAGCAGCTCGAGCGCAACGACCCTTCGCTGGTCGTCGCGGGCTCGCCGACCCAGCGCGTCGGCGGCGCGGTCTCCGGCGCATTCGCGGCCGTGCGCCATTCGTCGCCGATGCTGTCGTTGAACAACGCGTTCGAAGACGACGAAGTGCTGGCCTTCGATCGGCGCGTGCGCGAGCGGCTGGCCGAGGAAGGCTTGCCGGTCGGGGAGTTGCGCTACAGCGCCGAGCTGAAATACGACGGCGTCGCGGTGAGCCTGCGCTACGAGCACGGCCTGCTCGCGCAGGCGGCCACCCGCGGCGACGGCACCACCGGCGAGGACGTGACCGCGAACGTCCGGACGGTTCGCGCGATTCCACTGCGCCTGGTGGGGATCGCACCATCGGTGCTCGAGGTGCGCGGCGAGGTGCTCATGTACCGGCGGGACTTCGAGCGGCTCAACGAGCGCCAGCGCCATGCGGGCGAACGCGAGTTCGTCAATCCGCGCAACGCCGCGGCAGGCAGCCTGCGCCAGCTCGACCCGGCGGTCACCGCTGCGCGGCCGTTGCGGTTCTTCGCGTACGGGGTCGGCGAGGTGACCGGCGCCGGGCTGCCCGACACGCATTCGGCGCTGCTCGACTGGCTTGCCCGCATCGGGCTGCCGGTGGGGGCCGAGCGCGCGGCGGCCGACGGGCCGCAGGATCTGCTCGCGTTCTATCGTCGCATGCAGTCGCTGCGTCCGAAGCTGGCCTACGACATCGACGGCGTGGTCTACAAGGTCGAGCGCCGCCACTGGCACGACGCGCTCGGCTTCGTGGCGCGCGCGCCCCGATTCGCGCTCGCGCACAAGTTCCCTGCCGAGGAGGCACTCACCGAACTCCTCGACATCGAGGTGCAGGTCGGGCGCACCGGCAAGCTGACTCCGGTGGCGCGGCTGCGCCCGGTCTTCGTCGGCGGCGTCACCGTCACCAACGCCACGCTGCACAACGAGGACGAGATCGCCCGCAAGGACCTGCTGATCGGCGACACGGTCGTCGTGCGCCGGGCCGGCGACGTGATCCCGGAGGTGGTGCGCGCGCTGCCCGAGCGGCGCAGCGAGCCGCCGCGCCGGCGCGCGTTCGCGATGCCGCGCGCCTGCCCGGTGTGCGGCTCCGCGGTCGTGCGCGAGGAGGGCGAAGCCGACTGGCGCTGCGTGGGCGGCCTGTACTGCGCGGCGCAGCGCAAGCAGGCGTTGCTGCATTTCGCGCAGCGCCGCGCGATGGACATCGAGGGGCTGGGCGAGAAGCTGGTCGACCAGCTGGTCGACGCAGGGCTCGTGCGCACGCCGGCCGACCTGTATCGACTCGACGTGGCGACGCTGGCCGGCCTGGAGCGAATGGGCGAGAAGTCGGCCGCCAACCTGGTCGAGGCGATCGGGCGTTCGCGCCGCGCCGGCTTCGCGCGCTTCCTGTTCGCGCTGGGCATCCGGCACGTGGGCGAGGAAGTGGCCAGGGTGCTGGCGCAGCGCTATGCCGACACCGAGGCGCTGATGCGCGAAGACTGGTCGGCGCTGGCCGCCGCCAAGGCGGCGCTGCAGAAAGACAACGCCAGGCGCCGGGCGCGCGGCGAGCCGCCCGGGCCGGTGCCGCTCGAAGGCATCGGACCCGAGATCGTGGCGAGCCTGCAGCGCTTCTTCGAGGAGCCGCACAACCGCCAGGTGATCGCCGCGCTGCACGCCGCGGGCATCGAGTTCGTGCGCGAGGCCGAGGCCGGCGAGCGCCTCGCCGGGCGCACCTTCGTCGTCACCGGGACGCTGCCGACGATGTCGCGCGAGCAGGCTCACGAACTGATCCGCCGTCACGGCGGGACCGTCGCGTCCTCGGTTTCGCGCAAGACCGACTTCCTCGTCGCCGGCGAAGCGGCCGGCTCCAAGCTCGCGCGCGCGAGCGAGCTCGGGATTGCGGTGATCGACGAGGACGCGCTGCTGAACATGACCGGGGAAGCCCTGCCGAGGCGAGTCCCGGATGATCCGGATGATCCAGTGGGGAGCGATCCAGCATGAGCACACCGATCCGCCGCCGCGTCAGGAAGGCCGTCTTTCCGGTCGCCGGCCTGGGCACCAGGTTCCTGCCCGCGACCAAGGCGCAGCCGAAAGAGATGCTGCCCGTCGTCGACAAGCCGCTGATCCAGTACGCGGTCGAGGAAGCCGCCGCCGCCGGCATCACCGAAATGATCTTCGTCACCGGGCGCGGCAAGCGCTCGATCGAAGACCACTTCGACAAGGCCTACGAGCTCGAATCCGAACTCGCGCTCAAGGGCAAGACCGAACTGCTCGAGCAGGTCCTGTCGATCACGCCGAAGGACATCCACTGCGTCTACGTGCGCCAGCCCGCCCCGCTCGGGCTCGGTCACGCGGTGCGCTGTGCCCGCGACCTGATCGGCGACGAACCCTTCGCGGTGCTGCTCGCCGACGACCTGATGCGGGCGCCGCCGCAGGGCCCGGGCGTGCTCGCGCAGATGGTCGACCTGTACGAACGCAGCGGCTCGAGCGTGGTCGCGGTGCAGGACGTGCCGCGCGAGGAGACCGCCTCGTACGGCATCGTATCGACCGATGGTGCCGGGCCGGTCGAAGGCAGCGAGCGCATCGTCGGCATCGTCGAGAAGCCGTCGCCCGAGCGGGCGCCCTCGACGCTGGCGGTGGTCGGGCGCTACGTGCTGAGCGCGCGTGCCTTCGAGTTCCTCGACACGCTGCAGCCCGGCGCCAGCGGCGAGATGCAGCTCACCGATGCGCTCAACGAGTTGTGTGCCGCCGAACGGATGCTCAGCTGGCGCTACCGGGGCAAGCGCTTCGACTGCGGCTCGAAGTTCGGCTACCTGCAGGCGACGGTCGAGCTGGGGCTCGAACATCCCGAGGTCGGCGAACGCTTCGCGGACTATCTTGCCGGCCTGGCCGCGCGCGTCGCCGAGCGTGCGCCGCGCGGGCGCGGCTGAACACGAGGAACCTGCAGATGCTGGCAATCATCGGCGGCAGCGGCTTCGCCCGGCTCGCGGGACTGGCCAATACGCGGCGCGAGGTGGTGCGCACCCCTTACGGCGACCCGTCCTGCGCGCTCACCCACGGCGACTTCGACGGGCGGCCCATCGTGTTTCTCGCGCGCCACGGCTACGGGCACACGATCGCCCCGCACGAGATCAACTATCGTGCCAACGTCTGGGCGCTGCGACAGGTCGGCGTGACGCAGGTCGTGGCGGTGGCCACCGCTGGCGGCATCCGCGCCGACTGCGTCGCCGGCAGCCTGGTGGTGCCGGACCAGATCGTCGACTACACCTGGGGGCGGGGACACACCTTCTTCGAAGGCGTCGAGCAGCCGGTCACCCACGTCGACTTCACCTGGCCCTACGACGCCGCGCTGCGGCGGCAGCTGATCGAGGCGGCGCAGCGCTGTGGCGAGGCGGTCATCGACGGGGCGGTCTATGGCTGCACCCAGGGACCGCGCCTGGAGACGGCCGCCGAGATCGCGCGACTGGCACGCGATGGCTGCGACCTGGTCGGGATGACCGGAATGCCCGAGGCCGCGCTGGCGCGCGAGGCGCACCTCGCCTACGCGTCGCTGTGCGTGATTGCCAACCAGGCGGCTGGTCTGGGTGCCAGCAGCGCCGCCATCTCGATGCCCGACATCCACGCGGTGCTCGAAGCGACGATGGGGCGCGTGAGGACCGTGCTCGCCGAAGTGGCACGCGCCTGACGCTCCGGCGCGCGGGCGGCACGAGCCCGGACACGGGCGCGGCCCCGTTTCAGGCGCGCAATTCCGCCAGCAGCTCGGTCTCGAACTGCAGTTGCTCGCGCGGATTGCGCAGCGCCTCGCCGTCGATCAGGAACACGTCCTCGACGCGCTCGCCCAGCGTCGTGATCCGCGCCGTGTGCAGGCTGATCCGGTAGCGGCCGAGCACGCGCGCGATGCCGTAGAGCAGCCCGGTACGGTCGTTGGCCACCACCGACAGCAGGAACTGGCGCCCGCGCTCGTCGGGGCGCAGGTCCACCGAGGGTTCGATCGGGAAGTAGCGCGAGCGCCGCGAGATGCGACCGCGCACCGGCGGCGGCAGCTCGCCGGGCCGCGCCAGGCGCTGCGCCAGTTCGGTTTCCACCTGCACCAGGATGTCGCGGTAGTGGGCCGGGCCGGCCGGGTCGACCAGCACGAAGCTGTCGAGCGCGTAGCCGTGCTCGGTGGTGTGGATCTTTGCGTCGAGCACCGACAGGTTCTTGCCGTCGAAGTAGCCGCAGATGCGCGCGAACAGGTCGGGCTGGTCGGGCTGGTAGACGACCACCTGGAAGCCTTCCCCGATCGGCGCGAGCCGCGCGCGCACCACCGGCGTCGTGGTGTCGGCGTGCGTGTACAGCACGCGCGTGTGCCAGGCGACGTCCTGCGGGTCGTTGCGCAGGAAGTACGGCGCGTCGAGCTGGCGCCAGAAGTGCGCGTAGCGCCCGGGTTCGATCGCGTACAGGCCCAGCACGCGCACCGCCTCGGCGCGCCGCGCGTCGACGCGCACCTGCGCCGATGGCGCCTCGCCCGCCAGCACCCTCCGGGTGAGCCAGTAGAGGTCCTCGAGCAGCTTGCCTTTCCACGCGTTCCAGACCCTCGGGCTGGTGCCGCGGATGTCGGCCACCGTCAACAGGTACAGCGCGGTGAGGCGCTCCCCGGTCTTCACCAGCGCGGCGAAGCGGGCGACGACGTCCGCGTCGCTCAGGTCCTGCTTCTGCGCGACCGAGGACATCGTCAGGTGGTGCTCGACCAGGAACTCGATCAGCCCGGTGTCGGCCGGGGAGACGCCGTGTTGCCGGCAGAAGCGTCGCGCGTCGAGCCGCCCGAGCTTCGAGTGGTCGCCGCCGCGCCCCTTGGCGATATCGTGGAACAGCGCTGCGACGATCAGGCGCCACGGCCGATCGAAGCCGCTCATCAGTTCCGAACAGAACGGATACTCGTGCGCGTGCGCGGCGATCGTGAACCGGCGCAGGTTGCGCACCACCATCAGGATGTGCTGGTCGACCGTGTAGACGTGGAACAGGTCGTGCTGCATGCGGCCGACGATGCGCCGGAACACCGGCAGGTAGCGCCCGAGGATCGACCACTGGTTCATTCGCCGCAATTCGTGCGTGACCCCGCGCGGCGCCTGCAGGATCTGCATGAACAGCTCGCGCGCGACCGGATCGCGCCGGAATGCGCCGTCGATGCGGCTGCGCGCGTGCCAGAGCGCCCGCAGCGTGCGCGTGGTCATGCCGGAGAGTTCGGGATGGCGCTCCATCGTCAGGAAGGCGCGCAGCATCGCGGCGGGGTCGCGCTCGAAGCATCCGGGGTCGACCGCGTCGAGCATGCCCTGCAGGTTGCGGAACTCCGCGTCGATCGGCTCGGGTTGCGCATCGGGCGCCGGAAACAGCGCGGCGCGCAGGTTCTGCAGCACGATCGTGTTCAGCTGCGTCACCGCCTTGGCCGCCCAGTAGTAGCGCTGCATCAGCTCTTCGGAGGAGCGCCGCGCGTCGGCGTGGGCCACCCCGAGGGCATGCGCCACCGATGCCTGCAGGTCGAAGACGAGCCGGTCCTCGCGCCGTTCGGCGAGAACGTGCAGCCAGGCGCGGATGCGGCGGATGCGGCGGTCGTTGCGCCGCAGCTGCGCAGCCTCGCTGGCGGTGATCAGGTCACGGCGCTGCAGCTCGGGCCAGCTGTGGCCGAAGCCGGCCGCGCGCGCAATCCACAGGATCACGTGCAGGTCGCGCAGCCCGCCCGGGCTTTCCTTGGTGTTCGGCTCCAGGCTGTACGGCGTGTCGTCGTACTTCGAGTGGCGCTGCCGCATCTCGAGCAGCTTGGCCGAGAAGAACGCGCGCACGTCCAGCTCGGCGGCGAGCGCGCCGGCCAGTTCGCGGGCCAGTTCGCGGTTGCCGGCCAGCCAGCGCATCTCCAGCATCGCGGTCTGCACCGTGATGTCGGCGCGTGCCTCCTCCAGGCACTGCGCGCCGGTGCGTACGCTGTGGCCGATCGGCAGCCCGCAGTCCCAGCATGCGCCGACGAACGCTTCCAGGCGCTGCAGCAGGGCCGCGTCGGCCTGCTCGGCGCGCACGATCAGCAGGTCGACGTCGGAGTGCGGAAACTGGTCGCCACGCCCGTAGCCGCCGACCGCCAGCAGCGCGGCCTGGCCTCCGGGGCGCGCCGCGCGCCACAGGCCGCGCAGCGCGCGGTCGGTCGCACGCGCCAGCGCGCGCGACAGTGCATCGGGATCCTGCGTACTGCGAAACCGCTCGATCGCCGCCGCGCGCGCCCGGCGGTATTGCTCGCGCAGGCCGGCAGGATCGGCGAGCGGCTTCACGCGACCGCGCGCAACGGCTCCGGTCGGGCCGGGGTGCCGGCCGAGACGGTCAGCACTTCGTGGCCGGAGTCGGTCACCAGCACCGTATGCTCCCACTGGGCCGACAGGCTGTGGTCCTTCGTGACGATCGTCCAGCCATCGGCCATCTCGCGCACCTCGCGCTTGCCGGCGTTGATCATCGGCTCGATGGTGAAGATCATTCCCGGCTCCAGGCGCTCGCCGATGCCCGGGCGGCCGTAGTGCAGCACCTGCGGCTCCTCGTGGAAGCGCCTGCCGATGCCGTGCCCGCAGAACTCGCGCACCACCGAGTAGCCGTGGCTCTCGGCGTGCCGCTGGATCGCGTAGCCGATGTCGCCGATCGTCGCGCCCGGGCGCACCTGGTCGATGCCGATCCACATGCACTCGAAGGTGACCTGGCACAGCCGGCGCGCGCCGACCGCGGGCTCGCCGATCATGAACATGCGGCTGGTGTCGCCGTGAAACCCGTCCTTGATGACGGTGATGTCGATGTTCATGATGTCGCCGTTCTTCAGCACGCGATCGCCCGGGATGCCGTGGCAGACCTGGTGGTTCACCGAGGTGCAGATCGAGCGCGGATACGGCCGGTAGCCCGGGGGGGCGTAGTTCAGCGGCGCGGGGACGGTCTTCTGCACCTCGACCATGTATTCGTGGCACAGCCGATCGATCTCGCCGGTGCTGACACCGGCGCGCACGAACGGGGTGATGTAGTCGAGCACCTCGCTGGCGAGGCGACCCGCCACGCGCATGGCCTCGATCTCCGGGGCGGACTTGAGGACGATGGACATGCTATGATTATAAGCTTGGCTGAATGCCCATGAGGGCGGCGCTTCGCGAGCTTCGCGCGGCAGTCGCGCCCGGTGGCACCCGGCCAAAATAGCGCGCACCGTCCCAATTGGGTGCCGCCGATCGCGCAAGTCTTTCGGGCAGCGTCCGGGTTCCGGGCATCGCCCGGTGGAAACCGCGATCGGGGGTGGCGAAGAGCGCGCCGCAACCGGCCGGTTCGTGCCGGGCATCGCGGCGCGGCGTCGCAGGCGGTGCGTCAGGCTCAACCCGATCGGAGTTTGTCATGTCCGTCACCATGCGGCAAATGCTCGAGGCCGGCGTCCATTTCGGCCACCAGACGCGCTTCTGGAACCCGCGGATGGCCCCGTACATCTACGGCCACCGCAACCGTATCCACATCTTCAACCTCGAAAAGTCCCTGGTCATGTACCAGGACGCGATGAAGTACCTGCGCCAGCTCGCGGCCAATCGCGGCACGGTGCTGTTCGTCGGCACCAAGCGCCAGGCTCGCGAGATCGTCGCCGAGGAAGCGGCACGCGCCGGCATGCCCTTCGTCGACCAGCGCTGGCTCGGCGGCATGCTCACCAACTTCAAGACCGTCAAGTCGTCGATCAAGCGACTGAAGGACATGGAGGCCACGCAGTCCGAGGGGGGTCTCGAGCGCATGTCGAAGAAGGAATCGCTGATGTTCCAGCGTGAACTCGACAAGCTGCACACCAGCCTCGGCGGCATCAAGGAAATGGGCGGGCTGCCCGACGCGCTGTTCGTGATCGACGTCGGCTTCCACAAGATCGCGGTTACCGAGGCCAACAAGCTGGGCATCCCGGTGGTGGCCGTCGTCGACAGCAACCACTCGCCCGAGGGCATCGACCACGTCATTCCCGGCAACGACGACTCCGGCAAGGCGATCCGGCTGTACGCGCGCGGCGCGGCCGACGCGATCCTCGAGGGGCGCGCTGCTTCGCTGCAGGAAGCGATCAAGGCCGCCACCGCCGACGAGGAGTTCGTCGAGGTCGACGGCGAGGACGCCTGAGCGGCGGCACGGGAACGACCGGCCCGCCACGGGCCGACACAGGAGCAATGCGATGGCGGAAATCACCGCGAGCATGGTGAAGGAACTGCGCGAGAAGACCGACGCGCCGATGATGGAGTGCAAGAAGGCGCTCACCGAGGCCGGCGGCGACATGGCTCGCGCCGAGGAAATCCTGCGCGTGAAGCTCGGCAACAAGGCGAGCAAGGCGGCCGCGCGCGTCACGGCCGAAGGCGTGGTCGGCATCTGGCTGGCCGACGACCGCAAGCTGGGGGCGATCGTCGAGGTGAACTGCGAGACCGACTTCGTCGCCAAGAACGACGACTTCCTCGCGTTCGTTCGCGACCTGGCCGCGATGGTCGCCCGCGCCGCGCCGGCCGACGTGGCCGCGCTCTCGTCGCTGCCGATGGGCGAGGGCACCGTCGAGTCCACGCGCACCGCGCTGGTCGGGCGCATCGGCGAGAACATGAGCATCCGCCGCTTCGCGCGGGTTGCCGCCGAGGGCCGGCTGGCCAGCTACGTGCACGGCGGCTCGAAGATCGGCGTGCTGATCGACGTCGACGGCGGCGACGAGGCGCTGGCGAAAGACCTCGCGATGCACGTCGCGGCCAGCAAGCCCAAGGCGCTGTCGAAGACCGGCGTGCCGGCCGAGGACGTCGAGCGCGAGCGCTCGATCGCGCAGCAGAAGGCCGCCGAATCGGGCAAGCCGGCCGAGATCGTCGCGAAGATGGTCGAGGGCACGGTCCAGAAGTACCTGAAGGAGGTCACGCTGCTCGGCCAGCCCTTCGTCAAGGACGACAAGCTCACCGTCGAGCAGCTGCTCGCGCAGCGCGGCGCCCGGGTCGCCCGGTTCGAGCTGTACGTGGTCGGCGAGGGCATCGAGAAGAAGCAGACCGACTTCGCCGCCGAGGTCGCGGCGCAGGCCGCCGCCGCGGCCCGGTGACAGCATTCGTTCCGGAAAAGCCCCATAATCCCGGGCGGCGCGGCTCCGGTCCAGTCTTGCGCGGCCGCGCCGATCAGGAGGGTGCGTGAGTTCGAACGATAGCCTGGCCCGCGCGAGCGTGGCGCCACCTGCCCCCGCGCTGGCCTATCGCCGCGTGCTGCTGAAGCTCTCCGGCGAAGCATTGATGGGCGAGGAGGCCTACGGGATCGACCGCCTCACCATCGAGCGCATGGTCGGCGAGATCGCCGACGTCGTCGCCTCGGGGCTCGAACTGGCGATCGTGATCGGCGGCGGCAACATCTTTCGCGGGGTCGCCGGCGGCGCGGCCGGCATGGATCGCGCCACGGCCGACTACATGGGCATGCTGGCCACCGTGATGAACTCGCTTGCGCTGCAGGACGCGCTGCGCCAGCGCGACGTGGTCGCCCGGGTACAGTCGGCGCTGAAGATCGAGCAGGTGGTCGAGCCCTACATCCGGCCCAAGGCGCTGCGCTATCTCGAAGAGGGCAAGGTCGTCATCTTCGCGGCCGGCACCGGCAATCCGTTCTTCACCACCGACACCGCGGCGGCGCTGCGCGGGGCGGAAATGGGCGTCGAGCTGGTGCTCAAGGCCACCAAGGTCGACGGCGTCTACAGCGCCGACCCGATGACCGACCCCGACGCGAAGCGCTTCCGCCGCATCAGCTTCGACGAGGCGATCGCGCGCCACCTGAAGGTGATGGACGCGACCGCGTTCGCGCTGTGCCGCGACCAGAAGCTGCCGATCAAGGTGTTCTCGATCCTGGAAGAAGGCGCGCTGCGCCGCGCGCTGAGCAGCGACGACGAGGGCACGCTCGTCCACGTTTAGGGAGATAGCATGAGCATCGCCGAGGTCCGCAAGTCGGCCGAGCAGAAGATGCAGAAATCGATCGAATCGCTCCGGGCGGGGCTGGCCAAGATCCGCACCGGGCGGGCGCACGCCGGGCTGCTCGACCACATCCACGTCGACTACTACGGCAGCATGGTGCCGATCGGCCAGGTGGCCAACGTCACCGTCCAGGACGCGCGGACGATCGCGGTGCAACCCTGGGAGAAGAAGATGGTGCAGGTCGTCGACAAGGCGATCCGCGAATCCGATCTCGGCCTGAATCCGGCCACCAGCGGCGACCTGATCCGCGTGCCGATGCCGCCGCTGTCCGAGGAGCGCCGGCGCCAAGGTGGTCAAGCACGAAGGCGAGCAGGCCAAGGTGGCGGTGCGCAACCTGCGCCGCGACGCCAACGAGCACCTGAAGAAGCTGCTCAAGGACAAGGAGATCTCCGAGGACGACGAGCGGCGCGCCCAGGAAGAGGTGCAGAAGCTCACCGACCGCTTCGTGGTGGAGATCGACAAGATGCTCGCGGTCAAGGAACAGGAGATCATGACCGTCTAGCGCCGCGCATCGCGCGCTGCGATCGATATCCACACGCCGATGTCCACCTTCACCAGCACCACCGTGGCGGTTCCCGGGTATCGGGCAGTCCCGCGCCATGTCGCGATCATCATGGACGGCAACGGCCGCTGGGCCACGCAGCGGCGCCTGCCGCGCGTGGCCGGGCATGCGAAGGGCGTGGAGGCCGTGCGCGCCACCGTCGAGGCCTGCGCGCGCCGCGGCGTCGAGTACCTGACGCTGTTCGCCTTCAGCTCCGAGAACTGGCGCCGGCCGGCAGAGGAAGTCTCGGTGCTGATGCGCCTGTTCATCTCGGCGCTCGAGCGCGAGGTGACGCAGCTGCAGAAGAACGGCATCCGGCTGCGGGTGGTGGGCGAACTCTCGGCGTTCGAGCAGCGCCTGCGCGACCTGATCACCCAGGCCGAAGCGCGCACCGCCGGCAACGAGCGCATGACCCTGACGATCGCGGCCAACTATGGCGGACGCTGGGACATCCTGCAGGCGGTGCAGGCGGCGCTGCGCGAGCAGCCCGAGCTGGCGCGCCACCCCGAACTGTTCGCCGAACAGGCGCTCGCGAAGCACCTGGCGATGGCTTACGCGCCCGAGCCCGACCTGTTCATCCGCACCGGCGGCGAGCAGCGGATCAGCAATTTCCTGCTCTGGCAGCTCGCCTACACCGAGCTGTACTTTACCGACGCCTGGTGGCCCGACTTCGACGCCGCCGCCCTCGACCGGGCCATCGAGTCCTACGCGACGCGCGAGCGGCGCTTCGGACGAACCAGCGCGCAGGTCGCGGCCGCCGCGGCCTCGGGCTGAGCACGTTCCGAAGCACCGCCGATGCTCGGCAAGCGCGTCGTCACCGCCCTGGTCCTGCTGGCGCTGCTGCTGCCGGCGATCTTCGCGTCCGCGGCCTGGATCTGGGGCGCGATCACTCTCGTCTTCCTCGCGGCGGCCGCCTACGAATGGAGCCGGCTGCTCGGGCATCGCCGCGCGGCGGCCCTGGCGGCAGCCACGCTTGCGGCCATCGGCGCCGTGCTGCTTGCCTGGCACGAGCGCGGCGGCTGGCCGACCTGGCTCGTGCCGGCGACCTGCGCCGCAGCCACCGTGCTGTGGGTCGTCCTCGGCCCGCTGCGGCTGCGGCGCCACGACGCGCGCGGCGGCGGTTGGCCGCTGGCGGCTGCGCTGCTGCTCGCCTGCTGGGTCGCGCTGCTGGCCTTGCGCGACATCGGGCCGGTGGCGCTGCTGGTGGCGATGGCGATCGTCTGGGTGGCCGACATCGCGGCCTATTTCGCAGGCCGCGCGTTCGGCCGGCGCAAGCTCGCGCCGTCGATCAGTCCGGGAAAGAGCTGGGAAGGGGCGGTCGGCGGCTTCGTGGCGGTGGCCCTGCTCGGGCTGGCGGCGGCTTCGGTGCCGGCGTTGTCGCAGGGATTACCGGCGCAACTGCTGGCGCACTGGCCGGCGCCGGCGGCGGTGCTGGCGCTGGTGGGCCTGGCCGCGCTGTCGATCGTCGGCGACCTGCACGAGTCGCTGCTCAAGCGCCAGGCCGGCATGAAGGACAGCGGCACGCTGCTGCCGGGCCACGGCGGCGTGCTCGATCGCATCGATGCGATGATCCCGACCATGCCGGCGGCGATGCTGCTGCATCGCCTGCTGGGATAATCCCCGGATGCAGCCCGCCGTACGCACGCTCACGATCCTCGGGGCCACCGGTTCGATCGGCCTGAGCACGCTCGACGTCGTCGCCCGGCATCCTGGGCGCTATCGCGTGTTCGCGCTGTCGGCGCACCGGCAGGTCGACGCGCTGGTCGCGCTGTGCCAGCGCCACCGGCCAGCCTGTGCGGTGCTCGGCGACGCCGCAGCCGCCGCAGCCGCACGCGCGCAGCTCGCGGCCGCCGGCTGCGCCACCGAAGTGCTCTGGGGCGAGGCGGCGCTGGCCGAAGTCGCGGCGCATCCGCAGGTCGACACGGTCATGGCTGCGATCGTCGGCGCCGCCGGTCTCACGCCGGCGATTGCGGCGGCGCGCGCCGGCAAGCGGATCCTGCTGGCCAACAAGGAATCGCTGGTGATGGCGGGCGAGGTGTTCCTGCGCGCATGCCGCGAGGGCGGCGCCACCGTGCTGCCGATCGACAGCGAGCACAACGCGATCTTCCAGTGCCTGCCGGCGGGCCAGCGTACCGGCGCCGCGGCCCCCGGCGTGCGGCGCATCGTGCTCACCGCTTCGGGCGGGCCGTTCCGGCGCGCGAGCCCCGCCGAAATGATGCAGGCCACTCCCGATCAGGCCTGCGCCCACCCGAAATGGTCGATGGGCCGCAAGATCTCGGTCGACTCGGCGACGATGATGAACAAGGGGCTCGAACTGATCGAGGCGTCGTACCTGTTCGGCCTGCCGGAGGCCCGGCTCGACGTGCTGGTGCACCCGCAGAGCATCGTCCACTCGATGGTCGAATACGAAGACGGCTCGATGCTCGCCCAGCTCGGCAATCCCGACATGCGCACGCCGATCGCGCACGCGCTCGCGCATCCCGAGCGCATCGACAGCGGCGTCGCGCCGCTCAGCCTGTCGGCGGTGGGCAGCCTCGAGTTCGAGGTGCCCGACCTGCAACGCTTCCCGTGCCTGCGGCTCGCGCGCGAGGCGCTGCGTGCGGGCGGGGCCGCACCGTGCGTGCTCAATGCGGCCAACGAGGTGGCGGTCGCCGCCTTCCTTGCCGGCGAGTTGCGCTTCCCGGGCATCGCGGCGCTCGCCGAGGCGGCTCTGGCGGCGTCGGGCTCGCGCGCGGCGGGCGCCGACGTGGACGAGGTGCTCGACATCGACCGCGAGGCGCGCTCGTACGCCCGCGGCCAGCTGGCGAGGCGCGCGGCATGAACGGGCTGCAGACACTGGTCGCGTTCCTCGCGGCGCTCACGCTGCTCATCTTCGTGCACGAGCTCGGCCATTACCTGGTCGCGCGCTGGTGCGACGTCAAGGTGCTGCGCTTTTCGATCGGCTTCGGCAAGCCGCTGCTGTCCTGGCGCGTGGGTCGCGATCGCACGGAGTGGACGATCGCGGCGGTCCCGCTGGGCGGATACGTGCGCATGCTCGACGAGCGCGACGCGGCCAGCGGGCCGATCGCCCCGCACGAGTTGCCGCGCGCGTTCACGCGCAAGACGCTCGCACAGCGCTCGGCGATCGTGGTGGCCGGGCCACTGGCCAATTTCCTGCTGGCGATCGTGCTGTATGCGGCAATGGGCTGGATCGGCACCGAGGAGCCCGCGCCGGTGATCGACCAGCCGGTTGCCGGCACGCCGGCCGCAGCCGCGCAACTGCACGAGGGCGACCGCATTCTCGCAGTCGACGGCGATGCGGTGCGCTCCTGGAACGACGTGCGGCTCCAGATGCTCGAGCCGGTGATCGAGCGGCGCGACGGCGTGCTGGCAGTGCAGCGGCAGGGCGGCACGATCCAGGTGCGCATCGACACGCGAGGTCTGCCGCCCGACGAAGCCGAGCGCGACTTCCTCGGCACGCTCGGCCTGCGGCTGGCGCCGGGCAAGGTGGTGATCGGCAACCTCGTGAGCGGCGCGGCTGCGGAGCGCGACGGGCTGCTCGCGGGCGACGAACTGCTGTCGGTGGGCGACAGGCCGGTGCGCCGCGCGTCCGACGTGATCGAGCGGGTGAAGGCGAGTGCCGGCAAGCCGCTGTCGTTCACGGTGCAGCGCGGGCGCGACCAGCTCACGCTCGCGGTGACGCCCGACGTCGTGGCCGCACCCGGCGGCGAAGGCGCCGCGCCGATCGGCCGCATCGGCGCGGGGCTGCAGGATCGCCTGCTGATGCAGACGGTGCGCTACGGCGCGCTCGAATCGCTGGGGCAGGGTGTGCGCCAGACCTGGGACATGTCGGTGTTCTCGCTGCGCATGCTCGGCAAGATGCTGATGGGCGAACTGTCGCTGCGCAACCTGAGCGGGCCCGTGACGATCGCCGACTTGGCGGGGCAATCGGTGCGCGTGGGATGGCTCGCATACATGAGCTTCCTGGCGCTGATCAGCATCAGCCTCGGCGTGCTGAACCTGCTGCCGATCCCCGTGCTCGACGGGGGGCATTTGGTATATTACGCGCTCGAAGCGGCGCGCGGCAGGCCACTGTCGGAGCGCTTCGTGGTGATCACACAAAAAGCCGGCCTGGCGATCATCATGATGATGATGGCGTTGGCCCTGTTCAACGACATCACCCGCCTGATCGGTTCCTGACGCATGGCATTCGACCGACGCCGACCGGGGCGCAAACCGGGATCGGCGCGCGTTGCGCTGGTCGTATTCGCCACCGCCCTGGCCTGCGCGGCCGCCAGCGGACCCGCTCTCGCCTTCGAGCCCTTCGTGGTTCGCGACATCCGCGTCGAGGGAGTGCAGCGTACCGAACCGGGCACCGTGTTCAGCTACCTGCCGGTGCGCGTGGGCGACCGCATCACCGACGAGAAGGCCAGCGAGGCGGTCAAGGCGCTGTTCGCCACCGGCTTCTACCGCGACGTGCGCATCGAAGCCGAGGGCGACGTCCTCGTGGTCTACGTCGAGGAGCGGCCCGCGATCGCGTCGGTCGAGATCACCGGCGCGAAGGAATTCGACACCGACACGCTCAAGCGCGTGCTGCGCGAGCAGGGGCTCGCCGAGTCGCGCATCTTCGATCGTGCCACGCTCGAGCGCGCCGAACAGGAGATCAAGCGGCAATACCTGTCGCGCGGTCGCTATGCCGCGCGCATCACTTCCACGGTCACGCCGCTCGAGCGCAATCGCGTCGGCATCTCGATTGCGATCGAGGAGGGCGAGACCGCGAAGATCACGGCGATCCGCTTCGTCGGCAACAAGGCGTTCAGTACCAAGCGCCTGCTCGACGAGATGGCCCTGTCCACGCCCACATGGTTCACCTGGTATTCGAAGGCCGACCAGTACGCGCGCGAGAAGCTCGCCGGCGACCTCGAAACGCTGCGCTCGTTCTACCTCGACCGCGGCTACCTCGAGTTCAACGTCGAGTCGACGCAGGTTTCGATCTCGCCCGACAAGGAGGGCGTGGAGATCACCATCGACGTCAACGAAGGCGAGCAGTACCGCGTGTCGTCGATCCGCTTCGGCGGCGAACTGCTCGGGCGCCAGGCCGAGTTCGAGCCGCTGGTGCAGTTGCGTCCGGGCGACGTGTTCTCCGGCAGCAAGCTCACCGACACCACCAAGCGCATCACCGAGAAGCTCGGCACGCTCGGCTACGCGTTCGCCAACGTCAATGCGGTGCCGCAGATCGACCGGGAAAAGCGCGAGGTCTCCTTCGACATCCTGATCGACCCGGGCCGGCGCGTCTACGTGCGGCGCATCGACATCGCGGGCAACGTGCGCACCCGCGACGAGGTCATCCGCCGCGAGTTCCGCCAGTACGAAGACGCCTGGTACGACGCCGACAAGATCCGGCTGTCGCGCGAGCGGCTCGAGCGGCTCGGCTACTTCACCGAGGTGAAGATCGAGAACCGGCCGGTGGCCGATGCGCCCGACCAGGTCGACCTGAACGTGGTCGTCACCGAACAACCCACCGGCAACATCTCGCTGGGCATCGGTTTCTCCAGCACGGAGAAGGTGATTCTCTCCGGTTCGATCGTGCAGCCGAACTTCCTCGGCACGGGCAAGTCGGTGGCGCTGCAGCTGAACACCAGCCGGCTGTCGCGCTCGGTCGTGCTGTCGCAGACCGACCCGTACTTCACCCCGGAAGGCGTCAGCCGCAGCTTCGACCTGTACACGCGCACCTTCAACGCCACCGAGCTGAACCTCGGTGACTACCGCACGCGCGCCACCGGCGTGGGCCTGCGCTTCGGCGTGCCCTACACCGAGTACGACCGGGTCAGCTTCGGCATGACCTACGAGCGCAACGATGTCCATCTCGGGCCGCTGGCGCCGCAGCGCTATGTCGATTTCGTCGACGATTTCGGCAGCTCGAGCACGGCGCTGCTGGGCGTGCTGGGCTGGAGCCGCGACAGCCGCGACAGTGCGCTCAACCCCACCCGCGGGCGACTGCAGAGCGCCGGTCTCGAGGTCACGCTGCCGGCGGCCGAACTGAGGTACTGGCGGGCCACCTACCGGCACCAGTGGTACTACCCGATGACGCGCGACCTCACGCTCGCGCTCAACGGCGACCTCGGCTTCGGGCGCGGTTTCGGCGGCATGGCCTATCCGCTGTTCAAGAACTTCTACGTGGGGGGCATCGGCTCGGTGCGCGGCTACTACCCCAGTTCGATCGGCCCGCGCGAGATCGAGACGATCCCCGGCGGCGGCAGCCGCGAGGTGCCGCTGGGCGGCGTGACCCGCATCGTCGGCAACGCCGAGATGCTGTTTCCGCTGCCGGGCACCGGTCGCGACCGCACGATCCGCACCTTCGTGTTCTTCGACGCCGGTACGGTGCTCGCCGAGGGCGAGTCGTTCAGTGCCAGCGACCTGCGCTACTCGACCGGCGTTGGCCTGACCTGGCTGTCCCCGATCGGCCCGCTCAAGCTGAGCCTCGGCTATCCGATTCGCAAGCAGGAGGGCGACCGCAGCCAGCGCTTCCAGTTCCAGATCGGCACCGGCTTCTGAGCATGGCTTGCCCGTCGTTGCAACTGTGCGACAATCCACGCCTCGAATCGATGCGATCAGCAGGAAGGGCTGGATGAAGCTTGTCAGGACTTTCGCGGCGTGCTGGCTCGCCACCGCCTGTGCGCTGGCGAGCGCCCAGGACGTGGGCAAGATCGGCTTCGTGAACACCGAGCGCATCCTGCGCGATGCCGTCCCGGCGAAGGCCGCGCAGCAGAAGCTCGAGCAGGAGTTCAGCCGGCGCGACAAGGAGCTGCAGGACATGGCCGCGCGGCTCAAGTCGCTCGGCGAGCGGCTCGACCGCGATGCGGCGGTCACCAGCGAGTCCGAGCGCCAGAAACGCCAGCGCGAACTGGCCGAAGCCGAGAAGGAATACCAGCGCAAGCAGCGCGAGTTCCGCGAAGACCTGAACCAGCGGCGCAACGAGGAACTCTCGCAGGTCATCGACAAGGCGAACCGGGTGATCAAGCAGATTGCCGAGCAGGAGAAGTACGACCTGATCCTGCAGGAAGCGGTGTTCGCGAGCCCGCGCATCGACATCACCGACAAGGTGCTGCGCGCGCTCGGCAACGGCAAGCAGTAGTGCCGGCACACCTGCCATTCGCGGTGGCCGCGACCCCCTGACCGGGCGTCTGCGATGCGCCGCCTCGCAGAGGGATTGACGATCGCGGAACTGGCGCGCCGACTCGGGGCGTCGCTGCGCCGCGGCGACCCTGATCGGCGCATCCATGCGCTGGCCAGCCTCGGTGCCGCGGGCACCGACGACCTCAGCTTCCTCGCATCGGCGCGCCACGCCGCTCAGGCCCGGCAGACGCGTGCCGGTGCAGTGCTGGCGCCGGCAGCGCTGGCCGGCGAAGTTGCCGCGCACAGCGCGTTGATCGAAGTCGAGGACGCACACCGCGCATTCGGGCAGATCGCCCGCGAGATGGCCGCGCGCCTGGCGCGCCCGATCGCCCGCGGCGTGCATCCGGCCGCGGTCGTCGCGCCCGGCGCGACACTCGGCCGCGATGTCGCCATCGGTCCCTTCGTCATGGTCGGCGAGGGGGCGCGCATCGGCGACGGCAGCGTGCTCGAGGCCGGCGTCTCGGTCGGCGCGGGCAGCGTGATCGGCGCCGGCTGCCGGCTGCATCCGCGGGTCACGATCGAGCACGACTGCGCGATCGGCAACGACTGCACCGTCTTCGCCGGCACCGTGATCGGCTCCGACGGCTTCGGCTTCGCCAGCGGGCCGCAGGGCTGGGAGAAGATTCCCCAGCTCGGCGCGGTGGTGATCGGCAACTCGGTGGAGATCGGCGCCAATTGCACGATCGACCGCGGCGCGCTGGAAGACACGGTGATCGGCGACGGCTGCAAGCTCGACAACCTGATCCAGGTCGCGCACAACGTGCGGCTGGGCGAGCACACTGCGATCGCGGGCTGCGTGGGCATCGCCGGCAGCGCGGTGATCGGGCGGCGCTGCCGCATCGGCGGCGGCGCGGGCATCCTCGGGCACCTCGAGATCTGCGACGACGTGACGATCTCCGCGATGAGCCTGGTCACGCGGTCGATCCGCCAGCCGGGCTTCTATTCGGGTGTGTTCCCGCTGATGGACAATGTCGACTGGGAAAAGTCGGCGGCGCTGCTCAGGCAGCTTCCGCAGTGGCGCGAGCGCCTGCGCCGGCTCGAACGAACCGACAGGGAAGAACGATGACCGTGCTCGACATCCGTGCGATTCTCGAACATCTGCCGCATCGCTATCCGATGCTGCTCGTCGACCGGGTGCTCGAGCTCGAAAAGGGCAAGCGCATCCTCGCCGTGAAGAACGTCTCGATCAACGAGCCGTTCTTCGCCGGGCACTTTCCGTACCTGCCGGTGATGCCCGGCGTGCTGCAGGTCGAGGCGCTGGCGCAGGCGGCGGGCATCCTGTCGTTCCAGACGATGGGGCGCGTCTCCGACGCGAGCACCGTCTACTACTTCGTCGGTATCGACAGCGCGCGCTTCAAGCGCCCGGTCGTCCCGGGCGACCAGCTGATGCTCGAGGTCGAGATCGTGCGCATCTCGCGCTCGATCTGGAAGTACGCGGGCAAGGCCACCGTCGACGGCCAGGTTGCCGCCGAGGCCGAGCTGATGTGCACGCTTCGCGAGATCGAACCGGCCAACGGCAACGGCACGGCCCCGGGCGCGGGCTGAACCCCCAGATGCCCGGCATTCATCCGACTGCGATCGTCGATCCGCGCGCCGAACTCGACAGCAGCGTCGACGTCGGCGCGTATTCGACGATCGGCGCGCAGGTGCGCATCGGCGCCGGCACGCGGATCGGCCCGCACGTGGTCGTCGAGGGGCGCACGACGATCGGCCGCGACAACCGGATCTTCCAGTTCGCGTCGATCGGCGCCGAGCCGCAGGACAAGAAATACGCCGGCGAGCCCACCGCGCTCGAGATCGGCGACGGCAACACGATCCGTGAATGCGTGACGATCAACCGTGGCACCGTCCAGGACCGCGGCGTGACCCGGATCGGCAGCGACGCGTGGATCATGGCCTACGTGCACGTGGCCCACGACTGCGCGCTCGGCGACCACGTGATCATCGCCAACAGCACGAACCTCGCGGGCCACGTCGAGATCGGCGACTGGGTGATCCTCGGCGGCGCGACGCAGGTCCACCAGTTCTGCAAGATCGGTGCGCACGCGATGACCGGCGTCGGCACCGTCGTGCTGCACGACATCCCGCCGTACGTGATGGCCTCGGGCAGCAGCGCGGCGGCGCACGGCATCAACTCCGAGGGGCTGCGCAGGCGCGGCTTCGACGCCGCGCGGATCAACGCGATCCGCCGCGCCTACAAGCTGCTGTACAAGAGCGGCGCGACGCTGCAGCAGGCGCGCGAGGGGCTGCGGGCCTGGATCGCCCAGGGCGTGGCGCCGTCGGCCGCAGGCCACGAGGCAGCCGCCGCCGCGGGCGAGAGCAGGGCCGGCGCGGGCGATGGTGGGGTCGGCGCTGCCGAACCGCTGGGCGCTGCCGCGCGCGGCGACCTGGTGCTGCTTGCCGACTTCCTCGACGGCGTCACGCGCGGCATCGTGCGCTGAGAACGTGTGATGTCCGCGCAGACGGGCGCCGCCGGGTCGCTGACGCTGGGGATGGTGGCCGGCGAAGCCTCCGGGGACCTCCTCGCGGCCTCGGTGCTCGAAGGGCTGGCGACCCGCGTCGGCCGTCTCGAGGCGGCCGGCATCGGCGGGCCCGCGATGGCGCGGCACGGCTTCGACGCCTGGTGGACGATCGACGCGCTGTCGGTCAACGGTTACCTGGAGGTGCTGCGCGAATATCCGCGCCTGCGGCGCATGCGCAACGCGCTGGCCGCGCGCCTGGCATCGTGGCACCCGCAACTGTTCGTCGGCGTCGACGCCCCCGACTTCAATCTCGACCTGGAAGCGAGGTTGCGGGCGCAGGGCATCCGCACCGCGCATTTCATCAGCCCCTCCATCTGGGCGTGGCGGCGCGAACGCATCGAGAAGATCCGCCGCAGCGTCGACCACATGCTGCTGGTGTTTCCGTTCGAGGAGGCGATCTATCGCGAGGCCGGCATCCCGGCGACCTACGTCGGCCACCCGCTTGCCGACGCGATTCCCGCGCAGGTCGATGCGGTCGAGGCGCGGCGCGCGCTCGGCCTGCCGGCGGGCGCAACGGTGGTCGCGCTGCTGCCCGGAAGCCGGTCCTCGGAGGTCGAGCATCTCGCGCTGCCGTTCCTGCAGACGGCGGCCTGGCTGCACGAACGTCGCGCAGGGCTGCATTTCGTGATGCCGGCGGCCTCGACGACGCTGTTCGAGCGGCTCAGGGCGATCGCCGCCGCGGCGCGGCTCCCGGAGCAATTGCGGCTCACGCTGGTCTGCGGCCGCTCGCACGACGCGCTGGCCGCCGCCGACACGGTGCTGGTGGCCAGCGGCACCGCGACTCTGGAAACCGCGCTGTTCCGCAAGCCGATGGTCATTGCCTACCGGATGAGCTGGCTGAACTACCGGATCATGCGCCGCATGGGCTACCTGCCCTGGATCGGGTTGCCCAACATCCTGTCGGGACGCTTCGTCGTCCCCGAATTCGTGCAGGACGCGGTGCGCGCGCCCGCCATGGGCGAGGCGCTGCTGCGCCAGCTCGACGACGACACGTACCGCAGCGGCATCGTCGCGCAGTTCGCGGCGCTGCACGAAGCGCTGCGTCGCGGCTGCGCCGAGCGTGCGGCCGCGGCCGTGCTCGAGGTGGCCGGTGCCTGAGTCCACCGCCAGGCCCGCGCGTCGCCGCCACGGCGCAACCGCGCAACTCGCACTGCTGCTCCCCGCACCCGAGGGACCGGTGTGCGGCGTCGACGAAGCCGGCCGCGGCCCGCTGGCCGGGCCGGTCTACGCGGCGGCGGTGATTCTCGACCCCCGGGCGCCGATCGACGGGCTGCGAGATTCCAAGGCGCTGTCGGCGGCACGCCGCGAGGCACTGGCCGGCGAGATCCGCGAACGCGCGCTCGCCTGGGCGATCGCCAGCGCCAGCACGGCGGAAATCGACGCCTTGAACATCCTGCAGGCGGCGCTGCTGGCGATGCAGCGCGCGGTCGCGGGGCTGGCGATCGAGCCGGCGCTGGCGCGGGTCGATGGCAACCGGCCGCCCAGGCTGCGCTGCCTGGTGCAGACGCTGGTGGGGGGCGACGCGCTCGACCCGGCGATTTCGGCCGCGTCGATCCTCGCCAAGTGCACGCGCGACCAGGCCATGCTGGCGCTGCACGAGCGCTTTCCGCAATACCGCTTCGATCGCCACAAGGGCTATCCCACCGCCGAACACCTGGCCCTGCTGCGCGAGCACGGGCCCTGCGAGGAGCACCGTCGCAGCTTCGCGCCGGTGCGCGCGCTCGCCGCGGGCCGAACCGGATGAGCGACGAGATCGTCTCGGCCGCGAACGAGCGGTTCCGGCGCCTGCTCGCACTCGCCTCGTCGGCACGCGAGCGCAAGCAGCAGGGCCTGTCGGTGATCGAGGGCGCGCACCTGCTGCAGGCCTGGCTCGATCGCTTCGGAGCCGAGGCGCGCGACGCGCAGGTGTTCGTCGCGCGGCACGCACTGGCCGGCGACGAGGTGCGCGCGCTGCTCGCGCGCCTGTCGGCGCCGCCGACGGTGCTGGACGATCGCCTGTACGCGCGCGCCAGCCAGGTCGAGCATGGCAGCGGCTTGCTGGCGATCGTGCCCACGCCGCGCCCGGCGCTGCCGCTGCAGCTGGCCGAAGACGCGGTCTACCTCGACCGGATCCAGGATCCCGGCAACGTCGGCAGCATCCTGCGCACCTGCGCGGCGGTGGGCATCGGGCGGGTCATGACCTCGCCGGGGACGGCGTTCTGCTGGTCGCCGAAAGTGCTGCGCGCCGGGATGGGGGCGCATTTCCACCTCGACATCCACGAGGGGGTCGACGCCGCGTGGCTGGCCGCGCACGTCGCGGTGGCGGTGCGCGCGGCCGAGGCCGGTGCCTCCACCTCGCTGTATCGTGCCGACCTGCGCGCGGCTGCCCTCTGGCTCTTCGGCAACGAGGGACAGGGCCTGGACGCGAGATTGCGGGCCTGGCCCGCGGTGAGCCCGGTCGGCATCCCGCAGCGGCCGGCGATCGAATCGCTGAACGTCGGCGTGGCCGCGGCGATCTGCCTGTACGAGCAGCTGCGCCAGCGTCTCGCCGGCGCAGATCAGTGGAGCTGAAGCTCCTGCAGGATCGTCACCGCGATCTCCTCGATCGACTTGGTCGTCGAGGACAGCCAGCGGATGCCTTCGCGGCGCATCATCGCCTCGGCCTCGCCGATCTCGTAGCGGCAGTTCTCGATCGACGCGTAGCGGCTGCCCGGGCGCCGCTCGTTGCGGATCTCGGCGAGGCGCTCGGGCGCGATCGAGAGCCCGAACAGTTTCTGCTTGTAGCGATACAGCACCGCGGGCAGGCGGCGACGCTCGAAATCGTCGGGAATCAGCGGATAGTTGGCGGCGCGAATCCCGTGCTGCATCGCCAGGTACAGGCTGGTGGGTGTCTTGCCGCTGCGCGAGACGCCGATCAGGATCACCTCGGCGTTGGCGAGGTCGGCGTGCAGCTGGCCGTCGTCGTGGGCGAGCGAGTAGTTGATCGCCGCGATCCGCTTCTGGTAGGCCTCGGTGTCGGTGGCAGCGTGCGAGCGCCCGATGGTATGCGTCGAGCGCACCCCGAATTCGCTCTCGAGCGGCTCGACGAAGGTGGCGAACAGGTCGAGAAACCGGCAATTGGCCAGCCGCACGACGTCGTTGATCGACGCGTCGACCAGGGTGCTGAAGACGATGGGTCGATGGCGATCGAGCAGCGCCTGCCGGTCGATCCGCTCGACCGCCTGGCGTGCCTTCTCCACCGAGTCGACGAAGGGCAGGCGCACCTCGCGCAGCCGCACCTGCTCGAACTGCGTGAGCAGCGAATGCCCGAAAGTCTCGGCGGTCACGCCGGTGCCGTCGGAAACGTAGAAGACCGTCCGCTCGAAGTTCTCTCTGCCTGAATCGGGCATTTGGGGGTTCCAGAAATGGCTGGCCGCCTTTCGGCCGCCGGCGTGAGCGCCGTCAACCTCGCGCCGGCCGTGCGAGCAGTAAAATTACCCGAACTTTGCAAAAGAATCTCCAACCATGTCAGGACCTTCCCATGAGCCAACACGAAGGACGACTCGTCGTCCCCTTCGAAGAGCTGCGCATGACCGATGTCGATTCGGTCGGTGGCAAGAACGCTTCGCTGGGCGAGATGATCAGTCAGCTGGCCGCTTCCGGGGTGCGCGTGCCCGGTGGCTTCGCGACGACGGCACACGCGTTCCGTGAGTTCCTGCGCGAAAGCGACCTCGCCGGGCGCATCGACGCGCGGCTGCACGAACTGAACACCGAGGACGTGAAGGCGCTGGCCGAGTGCGGCGCCGAGATCCGCGGCTGGATCGTCGCGGCACCGCTGCCCGCGGCACTCGAGCGCGAGATCCGCCATCACTACGAGCGGATGGTCGAGCAGTCCGGCGGGCCGATCTCGGTGGCAGTGCGCTCGTCGGCCACCGCCGAAGACCTGCCCGACGCCTCGTTCGCCGGCCAGCAGGAAACCTACCTCAACGTCAACGGCATCGACGCGGTGCTCGAGCGCATCCGCCACGTGTTCGCGTCGCTGTACAACGACCGGGCGATCTCCTATCGGGTGCACAAGGGCTTCGCGCACGGCGACGTGGCGCTGTCGGCCGGCATCCAGCGGATGGTGCGCAGCGACCTCGCCAGTTCGGGCGTCATGTTCACGATCGACACCGAGTCCGGGTTCCCCGACGCGGTGTTCATCACCAGCTCGTATGGGCTGGGCGAGACGGTGGTGCAGGGCGCGGTGAACCCCGACGAGTTCTTCGTGCACAAGCCGATGCTCGCGGCGGGCAAGTTCCCGATCATCCGGCGCGAACTGGGTTCGAAGCTGATCCGCATGGGCTTTGCCGGCAACGGCGCGGGCGAGGCCGCAGCCGGACGTACCGTGCGCACGCTCGACACGCCGGCGGACATGCGCAACCGCTATTCGCTGTCCGACGAGGATGTCATCGAGCTGGCCCGCTATGCGGTGATCATCGAGAAGCACTACGGCCGGCCGATGGACATCGAGTGGGGCAAGGACGGCCACGACGGCAAGCTCTATATCCTGCAGGCGCGTCCCGAGACGGTGAAGTCCCTGCAGGGCGAACATCGCCAGCAGCGCTACCGGCTCAAGGGAAGCTCGGACGTGCTCGCCTCGGGCCGCGCGATCGGCCAGAAGGTCGGTGCCGGCCGGGTGCGCGTGGTGGCCGACGCCGCCGACATGGACCGCGTGCGCCCCGGCGACGTGCTGGTCACCGACATGACCGACCCGAACTGGGAGCCGGTGATGAAGCGCGCGGCCGCGATCGTCACCGACCGCGGCGGACGCACCTGCCATGCCGCGATCATCGCGCGCGAGCTCGGCATCCCGGCCGTGGTCGGCTGCGGCGACGCGACGCGCAGGCTGCGCGACGAGTCGCTGGTCACGGTGTCGTGCGCCGAGGGCGACACCGGCTACATCTACGACGGCCTGCTCGAGACGGAGATCACCGAGTTCGACACCGGCGCGATGCCCGAGCTGCCGGTGAAGGTCATGGTCAACGTCGGCAACCCGACGCTGGCCTTCGAGTTCGCGCAGCTGCCCAACGACGGCGTCGGCCTGGCGCGGCTCGAGTTCATCATCAACAACAACATCGGCATCCACCCGAAGGCGATCCTCGACTACCCGAACGTCGACGCCGACCTGAAGAAGGCGGTCGAGAGCGTGGCGCGCGGGCATTCGACGCCGCGCGCCTTCTACGTCGAGCGGCTGGCCGAGGGCGTTGCGACGATCGCCGCGGCGTTCTGGCCCAAGCCGGTGATCGTGCGCCTGTCCGACTTCAAGTCGAACGAGTACCGCAAGCTGATCGGCGGATCGCGCTACGAGCCCGACGAGGAAAACCCGATGCTGGGCTTCCGCGGCGCCTCGCGGTACATCGCCGACGGCTTCCGCGACTGCTTCGAGCTCGAGTGCCAGGCGATGCGCAGGGTGCGCGAGAAGATGGGGCTCGTCAACGTCGAGCTGATGGTGCCGTTCGTGCGCACGACGAAGGAGGCGGCCGCGGTGGTCGACCTGCTCGCCGCCAACGGGCTGCGCCGCGGCGAAGCGGGCCTGCGGCTCATCATGATGTGCGAGCTGCCGTCGAACGCGCTGCTGGCCGAGGAGTTCCTGCAGTACTTCGACGGCTTCTCGATCGGCTCGAACGACCTCACCCAGCTCACGCTCGGGCTCGACCGCGATTCCGGGTTGGTCGCCGAAAGCTTCGACGAGCGCGATCCGGCGGTGAAGATGCTGCTCGAGCGCGCGATCGGAGCCTGCCGTTCGTCCGGCAAGTACGTCGGCATCTGCGGCCAGGGGCCCTCCGACCATCCCGACCTCGCGCAGTGGCTGATGCAGCAGGGCATCGGCTCGATTTCGCTGAATCCCGACACCGTGGTCGCCACCTGGCAGCAACTGGCAGGCGGCGCGCGCTGAGGCTCCGCGGCGCGGGGCCGGCGGTGGCGCGCCATCGACCCCGCAAAACGAAGAGGGCTCCCGCGGGAGCCCTCTTCGATGCCTCGCGGCGCACCGCGAGGCATCGGCAGCTTTCGGCGCCCCTTCGGGCGCCGTCGGTCACTTGGTGACCATCAGCTGCGTCTTCTTGCCGTCCTTGAAGGTGTACAGCGTCAGCGAGCCGTCCTTGATGTCGCCGTGCTTGTCGAACGCGATATGTCCGGTCACGCCGTCGTACTGGATCTTCGCCACTTCCGGCAGGTACTTCTTCGGATCGGTCGAGTTCGCCTTCTGCATCGCGGCGACGAGCACGTTGACCGCGTCGTAGACGTAGGGCGCGTAGAGCTGCACCTCGATGCCGAACTTCTCCTTGAAGCGCTTCTTGAACGCCTCCATGCCCGCGGCCCGTTCCGGCGTCACGCCGCCGGCTTCGGCGCACACCACCTTGCCTTCACCGACCGCGTCGCCGGCCAGCTTGGCCATTTCGGCGGTGCAGATGCCGTCGCCGCCCATGAAGCGCGCGTCGATGCCGAGCTGCTTCATCTGGCGCATCATCGGCCCGGCGACCGCGTCCATGCCGCCGTAGAAGATCACGTCGGGCTTGGACGCCTTGAGCTTGGTCAGGATGGCGTTGAAGTCGGTGGCCTTGTCGTTGGTGAATTCGCGACCGACGATCTTGGCACCGGCGGCCTTCGCCGATTTCTGGAACTCGTCGGCGACGCCCTGGCCGTAGGCCGTGCGGTCGTCGATGACCGCGATCGACTTCGCCTTCAGCTCCTTCACTGCATAGCGACCGAGCGTGCCGCCGAGCTGGCCGTCGTTGGCCACCACGCGGAAGGTCGTCTTGAAGCCCTGCTGGGTGTACTTGGGCGCAGTCGACGACGGCGAGATCTGCGGGATGCCGGCCTCGCTGTAGATGCGCGAAGCGGGAATCGACGTGCCCGAGTTCAGGTGCCCGACCACGCCCACCACGCCGGAATCGACCAGCTTCTGGGCGGCTGCGGTGCCCTGCTTCGGATCGGCCGCGTCGTCTTCGGAGAGCAGCTCGAAGGTGACCTGCTTGCCGCCGATCGTGACCTTCTTCGCGTTGAGTTCCTCGACCGCGAGCTTGCCGCCCAGTTCGTTGTCCTTGCCCAGGTGCGCGATGCCGCCGGTCATCGGCGCAACGTGGCCGATCTTCACGACGGTCTGCGCGGCGACCGGGGCGCTGGCGACCGCGAAGGCCGAAGCGAGTGCGAGAGCCAACAGCCTGTACTTCATCAGGGATTCTCCTGGAAGGTGGATGTGGAGCGACCGTCGGCAGGCCGGATCGGCGCCAGCGGCTACAACGGGCCGGATGCTATCCGGATTCTCCGGGGTGGGCAATCGAGTGCAATCCCGTATCGGCCGGATGCTAGGATTCCGGCGGGAGGGGGGCGATGGCGGCACATTATTGGTGGTGGATCTTCGCCGTGGGCCTGGGCGTGACGGAGATCCTGACCGGCACGTTCTACCTGCTGGTACTCGCGCTCGGATGCGCAGCCGGCGGCGTCGCGGCCTGGGCCGGCGCGAGCCTCACCGTGCAGGTTCTCGCGACCGCGGCGGTCAGCGTCGCCGGCTGGGCCTGGCTTTGGCGCCGTGACCCGCGCCGGGGGGCTGCCGGCGACGCGGTCACCGATTCCGGCATGCTGCTCGACGTCGGCGAGGCGCTCGAGGTCGCGCAATGGAGCGACGACCGGCGCGCGCAGGTCCGCTACCGGGGCGCGGCGTGGACGGTGGAGCTCGACCCCGGGGAGCCCGCGTCGTCGGCCGTCCCCGGCCGGTTCGTCATCAGGCGGGTGGTCGGCAACCGACTGGTCGTGCAGCGCGCACACTGAGGCCCGCGGGGCCGGGAGACATTCATGGGTGGAGGAAGCTTCGCGGTCGCCGCGATCGTGCTGGTCCTGGCGATCGTGTTCGTGGTCCGCGCACTGCGCATCGTGCCGCACCAGCACGCGTGGATCGTCGAACGCCTGGGCCGGTACGACCGTACGCTCGCACCGGGGCTCAATTTCGTCATCCCGTTCGTCGACCGCGTCGCCTACAAGCATTCGCTGAAGGAAATTCCGCTCGACGTGCCGAGCCAGGTCTGCATCACCAAGGACAACACGCAGCTCACGGTCGACGGCGTGCTGTATTTCCAGGTCACCGACCCGATGCGCGCCTCGTACGGCTCGAGCAACTACATTCCGGCGATCACGCAACTCGCACAGACCACGCTGCGCTCGGTGATCGGCAAACTCGAGCTCGACAAGACCTTCGAGGAGCGCGATTTCATCAACTCGAGCGTGGTCTCGGCGCTCGACGAGGCGGCACTCAACTGGGGCGTGAAGGTGCTGCGCTACGAAATCAAGGACCTGACACCGCCGAACGAGATCCTGCGTGCGATGCAGGCGCAGATCACCGCCGAGCGCGAAAAGCGCGCGCGCATCGCCGAGTCCGAGGGACGCAAGCAGGAGCAGATCAACCTCGCCACCGGCGAGCGCGAATCGTTCATCCAGCGCTCCGAAGGCGAGCGACAGGCCGAGGTCAACCGGGCGATGGGCGAGGCCGCTGCGATCCAGGCCGTGGCCGACGCGACCGCGCGCGCGATCGAGCGGATCGGGGCGTCGATCCGACAGCCCGGCGGCCTCGAGGCGGTCAACCTTCAGGTGGCCGAGAAGTTCGTCGACGCGCTGGGCCGGATGGCGAAGGAGAACAACACGATGATCGTGCCGGCCAACCTCGCCGACGTGTCGACGCTGGTCGCGGCCGCCACCAGCGTGATCCGCCGGCAGGCGGATCTTCCGGGCGGCGCCGGCCGCCCTGCAGGCTGAGAGGGCGTTTCGAGGGGGAGCATCCGGAGATGGCGTCGAACACCCTGATGGCCGGCGTCGTCCAGTTCCTGAAGGATCACCCGCCGTTCTCGCAGATGGACGGCGCCGACCTCGAGTTCGTCGCCCGAAACGTCGAGGTCGCGTATTACGCGCGCGGCGAAGTGCTGATCGGGCCCGACGACGGCGCGCCGGGCGCCTGCTTCATCATCAAGCAGGGGCTGGTCGAGGGCCTGCGCCGTCGCCCCGATCGCCCCGAGGCCGACCTCGAGCCGATGGTGCAGCGCGTGCCCGGCGAGATGCTGCCGATCAGCGCGCTGATGGCGCAGCGGCCGGTGATGTCCACCTACCGCGCCGCCGGCGACGTGTTCTGCTGGCTCCTGCCCAAGGCGCGGTTCGACGAACTGCTGCAGCGCAGCCCGGTCTTCCTCGACTTCTGCAAGCGGCGCATGGCCAGCCTGCTCGATCTCTCGCACCAGGCGCTGCAGGCGAGCTACGCTGCCGGCACGACGCACTGGCGCTCGATCCAGGCACCGCTCGAGTCGCTGCTCGGGCGCGCACCCGTCACCTGCGAGCCCCACGAGAGCCTGCGGGCGGTATTCGAACGCATGGAGGGCGAGCGCGTCGGCGCGATCATCGTGATCCAGCCCAATGGGGGGCAGGGCGACAAGGTGGCGGGCATCTTCACCCGCCAGGACGTGCTCGGCCGGGTGGTGCTGCCGGGCCGTTCGCTCGATGAACCGGTGCGCAGCGTGATGAGCGCGCCGGTGGTCACGATGGATGTCGGCGACACCGTCGGCGAGGCGATGCTCGTGATGGCCGACCGCACGATCCGGCACATCCCGGTGATGCGCGATGGGCGCCTGGCCGGCGTCGTGGCCGAGCGCGACCTGTTCGTGCTGCAGCGGCGCAGCATGAACCAGATCGGCGACGCGATCGGCCGCGCAGCCAGCGTCGAAGACCTGAAGCTGCCGGCTGCCGACATCCGCCACTGGTCGCGCGCGCTGGTCGCGCAGGGGGTCTCGGCCGCCTTCATCACCCGGCTGATCAGCCGCCTGAACGATCAGCTCACGGTGCGGCTGATCGAACTGGAGGCCGCCGCGCATGGCGTGCCGCTCGATCGCATCTGCTGGCTGGCGCTGGGCAGCGAGGGGCGCGAAGAGCAGACGATCGCCTCGGACCAGGACAACGGCCTGATCGTGGCCGACGACTTCGCCGCCTCGATCGATGCCTTGCTCGCGTTCGCCCAGGCCGTCAACCAGGGGCTCGATGCCTGCGGCTATCCGCTTTGCAAGGGCGGGATCATGGCGGGCAACCCGAAGTGGTGCCTGACGCTCTCGCAGTGGAAGGCGCTGTTCGACGGCTGGATCGAGCGCGGCGATCCGCAGAGCCTGCTCAACGCCAACATCTTCTTCGACTTCCGCCCGCTGGCCGGCGACCCGTCGCTGGCGCATGCGCTGCGCGATCACGTGGCGCCACGGGCGGCCGCGGTGCCGCGCTTCCTCAAGCAGATGAGCGACAACGCGCTGCGCAACGGCCCGCCGCAGTCCTGGACCGCCGGCGTCTTCGAGACGCTGTTCGGCCGCGAGGCCGCGGTGGTCGACCTGAAGATGAACGGTACCGTGCCGTTCGTCGATGCGGCCCGGCTGCTCTCGCTGGCCCACAACGTGCGCGCGACCGGCACCGTGCAGCGTTTCGAGGCGCTCGCCGAAGCCGGGGGCGCGGTGCCGCGCGAGGTGCACAACTGGATCGACTCCTTCCAGTTCCTGCAGAGCCTGCGGCTGCGCGCACAGCACATGGGCGAGCCGACGCCGGAAGGCAATCCGAACGTGCTGGACACGCGCACGCTGTCGGCGCTCGACCGGCGCATCCTCAAGGAGGCCTTCCGCGAGGCACGCCTGCTGCAGCAGCGGCTGGCGATGGACTATCCGGGGTAGGGCGGCGATGCGCTGGCTCGACTGCTGGCTCGGGCGCGGCCCCGGCGAGGCGCATGCCGAGCACGCGGCGGGCGCACAGCGCTGGGTGGTGCTCGACGTCGAGACCAGCGGGCTGGACCACTCCAGCGACCGGTTGATGTCGATCGGCGCGGTCGCGGTGCACGACCGCCGCATCGTGGTCGCCGACAGCCTCGAACTGACGATCCGGCAGTCCAGCGCGAGCGAGCGCCAGAACATCCTGGTGCATGGGATCGGCGCCGAGGCCCAGTTGTCGGGGCTGGACCCGAAGCAGGCCTGCAGGCAGTTCCTCGATTACGTCGGACGCTCGCCGCTGGTGGCTTTCCACGCGTCGTTCGACCGCGCGTTCCTGATGCGCGCGGCCAAGGCCTTCGTCGGCGTGCCGATCGGCAACGCCTGGATCGACCTCGCCGACCTCGCTCCGGCGCTGCATCCGGGTACCGGCGCGCGGGCGCTCGACGACTGGCTCGCGCACTTCGACATCCCGGTGGAGCAGCGGCACAACGCCGTGGGTGACGCCTTCGCGACGGCGATGCTGTTCCTGCGCCTGCTCGCGTCGGTGCCGGTCGCCGACCGGCGGCCGCGACGGCTGCAGCGTCTCGCGGCGCACGCGCGCTGGCTGGCGCGCTGAGGCCGGATGCGGCGAGCTAGGTCTTGCGTCCCTGCTTGAGCAGGCGCTCGCGCTCGCGCTGCCACTCGCGCTCGCGCTCGACCTCGCGCTTGTCGTGCTGCTTCTTGCCCCGGGCGAGCCCGATCTCCACCTTCACGCGGCCGCGCGAGTAGTGCAGGTCGAGCGGCACCAGCGTGTAGCCGGCGCGCTCGACCTTGCCGATGAGCTTGGCGATCTGCGCCGCATGAAGCAGCAGCTTGCGCGTGCGCACCGGATCGGGCTTGACGTGGGTGGACGCCTCGGGCAGCGGCGTGATGTGCGCGCCGATCAGGTACAGCTCGGCGCCGCGCACGATCACGTAGCCTTCCTTCAGCTGCACGCGGCCGGCGCGGATCGCCTTGACCTCCCAGCCCTCGAGCGCGATGCCGGCCTCGATTCGCTCTTCGATGAAGAAGTCGTGTGTGGCTTTTTTGTTCTGGACGATGCTCATTGTCTAAAATCCGCCCCCGGGGCGGTGGCAAGGCCGCATTGTGCCCCGGAATGCCCCCGAGGAACCCGCAACCGCAGGCCCACGCCGCCCGTGCACGCCGTCCGCAAGTCCGTCCTGTTGCCCTACAGCGCCCGGCAGATGTTCGAGCTGGTGGAGCGCGTCGAAGACTATCCGGGGTTCCTGCCGTGGTGCGGCGGCACCGAAGTCGCCCGCCTGGACAGCTCCGGCGTGCTCGCGACGGTGACGATCGACTACCGCGGGATCCGGCAGCGCTTCACCACCGTCAACGTGAACCAGCCGCACGAGGTGATCTCGATGCGCCTGCGCGAGGGCCCGTTCGCCCGGCTGGAGGGCGAATGGCGGTTCCGCAGCCTGCGCGAGGATGCCTGCAAGGTCGAGTTCTCGCTCGATTACGCGTTTGCCCGCGGCCTGCTCGGGCGCGCTCTGGCGCCGGTATTCGACCAGATCGCACGCTCGTTCGTCGACGCGTTCGTGCGTCGCGCCGAGCAGCTCTATGGCCGCTGAGGGCGGTGCCGGCACCGGGGCGCCGGCGGCCATCGAGGTCGAGCTGGTCTGGGTCGACGCCGACCAGGCGGTCGTGCGCCGCCTGGTCGAGTTGCCGCAAGGCTCCCGGGTCGCCGACGCACTCACCGCTCTGCGCGCCGGCGAAGGGGCTGCCGCGGTCATCGAACGGCTCGCCCGCGGCGAACTGCAACCGGCGATCTACGGAGAGCGCTGCGAGCCAGGGGCCCTGCTGCACGCCGGCGATCGCATCGAACTGCTCGCCGGCCTGAGCGTGGACCCGAAAGTGGCGCGCCGGCGGCGCGTCGAAAAGCGCCGGGCGCTCGAACCGCGCAGCAAGTGGCGCGGCGACTGACGTGAGCCGGCCCTGAGCCGGAGAACTCAGCTCGCCCCGGTGCAGCTGCGCGCGATCTCCTGGCGGGCGGCCTCGGCGCGGCGCGCGCGCTCGGCCTCGTCGAGCACCTGGCGCTCACCCTTGTCGTCGACGTAGGACATCCGCAGCCCGCTCTCGAGCGTGCGCAGCGCCGTCCGCGCTTCCTCGCAGACACGCGCGTTGCGCGCCGCCTGCTCGCGCTCGGCGCCCTGCTTGCGCTCGACCTCCTCGCGCTCGAGCGCGCGCTTGCGCGATGCCTGCTCCTTTTCGACCCAGCTTCGCGGCGCCGCCGCGCCGGTGCCGGCCGGGGCCTGGCCCGCGGCGGCCGAGGTCTGTCCTGCGCCCGCGGGCGTGGCTGCCTGTGTCCCTGCACCCTGCGCAGATGCCGGCGCGCGCAGGATCCGCGAAGCCGGCACGCTCGAAGGCGGGGGCTGGTCCGAATAGACCATCCGTCCGGAGGCGTCGCGCCACTGCCAGGTGCCGGCGAGCACCGGCGCGGCGAGGAGCAACCCGGCGACAGCGAACAGGAGACGGGCGGGGCGATTGGGCAGGCGGGGCTTGCGCATGGCGGTGGATCGACGCAGCTGCGGTGCCTCCGATTGTCCGCGCCGCTCCGAGGCAGCGGCCGCCGCCCGCCGACGGAAGGCGGGCGTGCACGGCCCGGCGGACAGCCGCGAGGGCGCCTGTATAATTGATTTTTGTGCCCGAGGGTCCCATGCGACTGGCGAAAAAGGCGCTGACGTTCGACGACGTCCTGCTGGTTCCTGCCTTCTCCGAAATCCTTCCCCGCGACGCCTCCCTGAAGACCCGCCTCACCCGGCGGATCGCGCTGAACATTCCGCTGGTGTCCGCGGCCATGGACACCGTCACCGAAGCCCGCCTGGCGATCGCGATTGCCCAGGAAGGCGGTATCGGCATCGTCCACAAGAACCTCGGGCCCGCCGAGCAGGCGGCCGAGGTGGCCCGCGTCAAGCGGCACGAGGCCGGCATCGTCGCCGATCCGATCACGGTCGCACCGCAGATGAAGGTGCTCGACGTGATCAACCTCACGCAGCAGCACCGTATCTCGGGGCTGCCGGTGGTCGAGGCCGGCAAGGTGGTCGGCATCGTCACCAACCGCGACCTGCGCTTCGAGACCCGGCTCGACGAGCCGGTGAGCCGCATCATGACGCCGCGAGAGCGGCTGGTCACGGTGCGAGAGGGCGCGTCGCTCGACGAAGCCAAGACGCTGATGCACCGCCACCGGCTCGAACGCGTGCTGGTGGTCAACGAGGCGTTCGAGCTGCGCGGCCTCATGACCGTCAAGGACATTCTCAAGGCGACCGCGCATCCGGAGGCCTGCAAGGACGAGCAGGGCAAGCTGCGCGTGGGTGCCGCGATTGGCGTGGGCGGCGATTCCGAAGAGCGTGCCGATCGGCTCGTGCGCGCCGGCGTCGACGTGATCGTCGTCGACACTGCCCACGGGCACAGCCGCGGCGTGATCGAGCGGGTGCGCGCGCTCAAGCGCCAGTACCCGTCGATCGAGGTCATCGCCGGCAACGTCGCCACCGCCGAGGCCGCGCGCGCGCTGGTCGAGGCGGGCGCCGACGCGGTCAAGGTCGGCATCGGGCCCGGCTCGATCTGCACCACGCGCATCGTTGCCGGCGTGGGCGTGCCGCAGATCACCGCGATCAGCGACGTCGCCGCGGCGCTCGACGGCAGCGGGGTGCCGATGATCGCCGACGGCGGCATCCGCTACTCCGGCGACGTCGCCAAGGCGATCGCCGCCGGCGCCGATGCAGTCATGCTCGGATCGATGTTCGCCGGCACCGAAGAGGCGCCCGGCGAGGTGATCCTGTACCAGGGGCGCTCGTACAAGACCTACCGCGGCATGGGGTCGCTGGGCGCGATGCAGCAGGGCGCGGCCGACCGCTACTTCCAGGACCCGACCGGCAACATCGACAAGCTGGTGCCCGAGGGCATCGAGGGCAGGGTGGCCTACAAGGGGTCGGTGGTCGCGATCATCTACCAGCTGTGCGGCGGCCTGCGCGCGAGCATGGGCTACTGCGGCTGCCCGACGATCGGCGACATGCGCGCCCGCCCGCAGTTCGTCGAGGTCACCGTCGCCGGCATGCGCGAGTCGCACGTGCACGACGTGCAGATGACCAAGGAAGCCCCGAACTACCGCGCCGAGTGAGGGGGCGATGCACGACAGGATCCTGATCCTCGACTTCGGGTCGCAGGTCACGCAGCTGATCGCACGGCGCGTGCGCGAGGCGCACGTCTACTGCGAGATCCACCCCTGCGACGTCGACGAGTCGTTCGTGCGCAGCTTCGCGCCCAAGGGCATCATCCTCTCGGGCAGCCCGATGTCGGCGCACGAGGAATCCACCGATCGTGCTCCCGAGGCGGTGTTCGCGCTCGGCGTGCCGGTGCTCGGCATCTGCTACGGCATGCAGACGATGGCCCAGCAACTGGGAGGGCGCGTCGAGCCGGGCGCGCGACGCGAGTTCGGCTATGCCGAGGTGCGCGCGCGCGGCCACACGCGGCTGCTCGAGGGCATCGAGGATGCGCGCAACGCCGAAGGCCACGGGCTGCTGAAGGTCTGGATGAGCCACGGCGACAAGGTCGTCGAGATGCCTGCCGGTTTCCGGCTGATGGCCTCCACCGACGCCTGCCCGATCGCCGGCATGGCCGACGAGTCGCGCCGTTTCTACGCGGTGCAGTTCCATCCCGAGGTCACGCACACGCCGCAGGGCGCGAAGATCCTGCAGCGCTTCGTGCTCGACATCTGCGGCTGTCGCCCCGACTGGGTGATGCGCGACCACATCGCCGAGGCAGTCGAGCAGATCCGCAGGCAGGTGGGCGCCGAGGAGGTCATCCTCGGCCTGTCGGGCGGCGTCGATTCCAGCGTGGCCGCGGCGCTGATCCATCGCGCGATCGGCGAGCAGCTCACCTGCGTGTTCGTCGACACCGGCTTGCTACGCCTGAACGAGGGCGCGCAGGTGGTCGACACCTTCCAGCGGCACATGGGCATGACGCTCGTGCACGTCGACGCGAGCGGGCGCTTCATGGGGCAGCTGGCCGGTGTGGCCGACCCCGAGGAGAAGCGCCGCGTCATCGGCCGCGAGTTCGTCCACGTGTTCCAGGAAGAGGCGGCGAAGCTCGCGAACGCGAAGTGGCTTGCCCAGGGCACGATCTACCCCGACGTGATCGAGTCGGCCGGTGCCAAGTCGGGCAAGGCGGCGAAGATCAAGTCGCACCACAACGTGGGCGGGCTGCCCGAGACGCTGCACCTGAAGCTGCTCGAACCGCTGCGCGATCTCTTCAAGGACGAGGTGCGCGAACTGGGCGTGGCGCTCGGGTTGCCGCGCGAGATGGTCTACCGTCACCCGTTCCCGGGGCCGGGGCTGGGCGTGCGCATCCTCGGCGAGGTGCGTCGCGAGCACGCCGACCTGCTGCGCCGCGCCGATGCGATCTTCATCGAGGAACTGCGCAACACTGTCGGGCCCGACGGGCGCAGCTGGTACGACATCACCTCGCAGGCCTTCGCGGTGTTCCTGCCGCTAAAGTCGGTGGGCGTGATGGGCGACGGCCGCACCTACGAGTACGTGGTCGCGCTGCGCGCGGTGCAGACGCAGGACTTCATGACCGCGCACTGGGCGCACCTGCCGCACGAGCTGCTCGGGCGGGTGTCGAATCGCATCATCAACGAGGTGCGCGGCATCAACCGCGTTGTCTACGACATCTCGGGCAAACCGCCGGCGACGATCGAGTGGGAATGATTCGGCGTCTTTCAGGGTCTATCGAGGCCTGTCGGAAAGTTCATCTAAGGCGTTGTCCTACATAAGAAATGTCTGTCGAGATCTATCAACATCTATCGCTGGGATGCCTTTCGATCTGACGGTAAATCTGACGGTAGAAATCTTCGACCGGATGCCTCCAAATTTTTTACCGTCACGCCAAAGCGAGGGGTGACGGTAAAAAAAGTGGCATCAACTCCTGAGAAATCAAAAACTTACTGGAGTTGTAGCCACCGTTTTGGCGTGACGGTAAAATTCCTCCGAGAGGAGGGACTGCCGATGCTGTCCGATGGCACGCTCAGGGGCATCAAGCCCCAGGCCACCACCTACAAGATCGCCGATCGGGACGGGATGTACGTGACCGTCTCCCCCAGGGGCACGATCACTTTCCGTCTCGACTACCGGCTCAACGGCCGGCGGGAGACGCTCACGATCGGCCGCTACGGGTCCAAGGACGGGATCTCGCTGCTGATGGCGCGCGAGCGCTGCGTGGAAGCGCGCAAGGCGATCGCCGAAGGCCGGTCTCCCTCCCAGGAGAAGCAGCGCGAAAAGCGCAGGGCGGCCGAGGCCAAGACCTTCGAGGAGTTCACGAAGCGCTGGCTGGAAGAAGCCAGGATGGCCGAGAGCACGAAGTCGATGCGCAAGAGCATCATCGACCGGGACATCCTGCCGGTGTTCCGCAATCGGCTGATGGCCGAGATCGGGGCGGAAGACCTGCGCAACCTTTGCGCCAAGGTCAAGGCGCGCGGCGCGCCGGCCACCGCCGTGCACGTGCGCGACATCGTCAAGCAGGTCTTCGGCTTCGCAGCCCTGCACGGCGAGAAGGCGCCGAACCCGGCGGACGAAGTCGGCCCCTCGTCGATCGCCACCTTCGTGCCCAAGGACCGCGCGCTGTCGCCGTCCGAGATACGCGTCATGCACCGGGTGCTGGACGCCACCGCAACCCTGCCGACCATCCGCCTGGCGCTGCGCCTGATCCTGCTGACGCTCGTGCGCAAGAGCGAACTGATCGAGGCCACCTGGGACGAGGTCGACTTCGAGAACGCCGTCTGGACGATCCCGAAGGGCCGCATGAAGGCCGGCAAGCCCCACAACGTGTATCTGTCGCAGCAGGCACTCGACATCATGGTGGCGCTGCGCACCTGTGCCAGCGGGTCCAAGTTCCTGCTGCCCTCGCGCTATGACGCCGACCGCTGCATGTCAAAGGCGACCCTGAACCGGGTCACCCAGATCGTCGTGGAGCGAGCCAAGGAAGCGAAGCTGCCGCTCGAACCGTTCACGGTGCACGACCTGCGCCGCACCGGCTCGACCATCCTGAACGAGCTCGGCTTCAACAGCGACTGGATCGAGAAGTGCCTGGCCCACGAAGACGGGCGCTCATCCCGCGGCGTCTACAACAAGGCGGAGTACGCAGAGCAGCGGCGTCACATGCTGCAGGAGTGGGCGGACATGATCGACGCCTGGGTGGCAGGGAAGTCGCATACGCCCATGCTGCTGCCGCCGACGATGAAGGTGGCGACGACGGCGGCGCCACTATGAGCTGCGTTGTAGGCGCGCGTGCGATCTAGCGAGTGCCGCCGCATCGACGCATGGCGCTTGCGCTGCTTCGACGCTGCGCCTTCCGATGTGACTCCCTGTAAGGCGGAGATTGCAGGTTGCCGCGCGGCCTGGCACTGATGTGTGCCGCTCTCTCTTGTCTCGAAATTCAGTGAGCGGTTACCATGAACCACTGCGCCCAAGTGCGTACATTGCGATAGGGTCGCTCCCCGGCTGGGTCCCGCTCGCCCTGCGGCGGTTGGGGGGGGCGGGTTGTTGGATACGCATCTGTTCCACGCTCTGGAAGGAACTAGTCGGACCTTTCTGCCCATACCTCAGGATCCAGGACCAACCAGGAGGTGGTTTGTTGGAACTCGTACTAGCGTCAACGATCCGCTATCGCAGGGAATGGTTTGGCTGTGTGGTCGTGAACCTTGCTGACCAGTCGACCCGCTTCTTCAACCGCTCCGCTGCGTACATCATCGAGCAGTTCTTCGCGCCGGCTGCCGAAGACAGTCTCGATTTCCCGGATCGAGTGCATGCCCATGCGCTTGTTGAGATGTTGCAGAACAAGGGGATACTGGTACCGGCCCTTGCTGATAATGGGATCAGTGCCGATGCCGCCTTCCACCTCGATACGATGGAGTTCCAACCTGGCATCTTCCATACGCCCCTCGGGCTCGAAATCGAATTGACCCGCAGGTGCTCCCGAAGATGTTCCTACTGCTCCTACGACTCTAGCCCCACCGTCAATACCGAGGGGGAGCTCGACGAGTCCGCTTGGAAGTCAATTTTGGACAATGCGGCAGGCGCAGGAGTCGTATTCGTCAGGTTCACTGGTGGCGATCCAATGCTGCGGCATGACTTCTGGTCGATCGTTCGTCACGCCGACACACTTGGCTTACTTATTACCATCGGCAGTGACCTCTCGAAGTTTGCGCCTGTTGACTGCGAGAGACTTAAGTCTCTGAGGAACCTGTATTGCATCCATACCACGCTGGACGGGCCGAACAGGGAAATTGCTGACCGGTTGCGCGGGAACGGGAATTTCACGAAGGTGATTAGTGCTCTTCCGCTGCTAAGGGAAGCGAGGATTCCATTTCTGGTCAGCATGGTGATCACGAGCCTAAATTATTCCCTTGTCGGTGAGACCGCCCGATTGGCACGAACTCTAGGTGCTAGGTACTTCGTGGCCTCCCCTCTGTACGCAGCCGGGAGGGGGCGGGAGGTTAACGCCCTAGCGCCTAATAAGGAACAACTGCTATCGGTAGCGCGGCAGCTGCGCGACGTCTCCTTCGGAGGAGACGAAGAGCTTGCTTGTTTTGAGCTGCCAAGTGCTGACGTCGATCAGGGCGCAAGCCTCGCCCGGGATGCCGACTGGCTATTGCTTCAAGACGGAATGCGCGCTGCAGATAGGTTTATGCGAGTAGACCCCTTTGGAAACTGCTACACGTCCATCAAGGCGGTCGAAGCGCTGGGTGATGGGGCCTTGGCGGGGAACGCAACTTTGCTTTCGATCGAGTCAATTTGGAGGAACTCCAAGCTGCTCAATACGATCCGCTCGATTCCATCAAGCGAGACTCAGTTTGGAAAGATTGTCAGTATTAAGGAGCTGGTCGGAACGTCGTCAACAAAGGAGGATGCATGAAGAAAAGGCCTCAGGTTGTCAAACCTCTTACAAAGGCTTGGCTTGATAAGTCGCCGAGGGATCCCGGCAGAGTTACCGTTGTCACAATGCCGAGCGAGGTCAACCTTCCCGTGGACATCAGCCGCCCAACTCTTGACGAAGTTGTGATCTTTCGCAACGGGCCGCGAGTGAAGCCATGAAGACGCTCGTCAGCGCACATAACTGCATTTTCGGCTCTCGGTTTCTCGGTGTGTATGCGAGCACCATGCGCGAGTGGCCGAGCCTGCAACAGAAGTACCAATGTTACTTCGTGGTCGACGACGTGGTCGGGCTAGTAACGCAGCCCGTGGACACGCTCACATTTGCGGACAAGGCGATGGTGGCCGCGGGTCAGTTCGTCGCGGCCGGAGTTGACCCAAGAAAGGCGAGCATCGTCCTAACGTCGGAGCTACCGGAGCTGTTCGAGATAGCGTTCTTGCTCAGTCGTACCGTCGACGTCGACGAGGTCGCCAAGCGTCACCTCAACACGTTTGCGGCACACTTGCCGACGGCTCAACGAAGGAAGCTGGGGTTGGCCGCGAATGCCTCGGTGGCCGAGGTCAGCTACCCGTATCTCGGAATCAGCGCCTATGCCTTGGCGCTCGGCGCGGACTTCTGGCAGGGTGGAAGCGAAGTGGCCGCAAATCACCAGTACATGACGGAGTTGGCGGAGCTGTTCAATAGAGAGGTAAAGCGCTCCGTCTTTAAGTCGCCCAAGCTGTTGCTCAGTAAGCTGGCGCAGTTTCCGGCTGCCGATGGGACGCCGATGACTTACGCGAACCGACTGAGCATCGACGCCTCGGAGGACGAGGTCCGGCGTCACGTGGATGCAATACGCGACGCCAACGTCTTCGCCATGTGGCTTGAGGTCGCTTCGTTGACTGCGGCCGCCCGCGCTGTCCGACGCAGTGGGGTATTTGGCGACAAGGAGCGTGATGTGCTCATGTCTGGGCTGGTGAGCGTCCTGACTCCCTTCCGAGAGCCGCGAGTAACCAATCGACAAGTGTTGCGGGCGCTTTCGAGAGGCACCAAAGCCGCGCGCGAGCAGATGCAGGACACGCTGCGGTCCATGCGGGCAGCGCTTGGGTTTTCCAGTTACTTGTCGCGCTTTGGTGTTAAGCAGTCGCGACGATGACGCAGCACCCGCAGCGTCGGCGGGATGGTCGTTCGTGAGGTATCCATCGGGACTGTGCAGCATGCGGCAGCCAGCCGCGATGTGAGGGGGTTGGCACTTCGGTTCTTCTTCGGCCTTCGTCGGCGTCGCCTCTCGTACTTGTAGCGGATTGAATCTTGCGCTTGATGGGACTTGCGGATTGGCGACCGCTTAGCTTGGTCAGCACGCAAGTGGATCGTCCGTCCGACCGTAGCGATCGTCACAACGGAGTGGTTCCTCGGACCCGTCGGTGCCTGCGCTGATGTACATCCGGCATCGGCGCCTTCTTCACCCCGTTGCTCCCAGCCTGCCGCCGGCTCTGCAGCCAGGCCATCACCTCGGCCAGGTCCCACACCACGCAGCGCGCCGTGAGATAGAACCGCTGCGGGAATTCCCCGCGGCGCTCCAGCTCGTAGATCGTCGAGTCCGCCAGCGGGACGACCTGACGTAGCTCGCTGCGTCGGATCGTGCGCCGCAATCCCTTGGGATCCGTCGGCGCCGCCTTGTACAGATCCCGGATCGCGCGCGCGTCGAACGCGCCCGTCGGCTCCGTCTCCCGCACCGTCTGGCGAAGGGCCGAGTCGCCATCTCGCCCAGCATCACGATCGTCGGAGACGTCCCCGTCGAGTGCAGCAGGCCTCGCCTGCGCCCCCCCGGTGCCGGCCGCCCGCGCCACATTGACGAACTGATTCCCGCGTTTCATCCGCACCTCCGTCGCCGGTCCAGGGGCCACCGCAGCGTCCTCGACCGACTCTCCGAACCGTCGACCTCGCGCGCCGCCACCGACTCGGCGGCTCGCGAGCCTCGGGGCTCCGACGTGGCGTCCTGGCGCCTTCCGCCATGGATCGCCGGCATTCGCCATCTATCGCGAGGCCCCGATCTCCGGTTACGGAATCCGGCGCAGAAGTGTCGGGACACATCGACCACCACTGCCGTTGTCGGCCCTACGAATTAGGTCGCCTGTCGCTCTTTTTCTTCCGCTGACCCCCGCTCGATCTCCTCCCCGTCACGCAACGGACGGGGAGAGCCATGGTGCTCAAGGCGGGAGAAGGGCTCCAGCGATGGGAGATCGCGGTTACGAAGAAACTGGTGGGTGTGTTCAGGAGGCGGTCTCGAAGCCTCGAGCGGGAGGAGTTCGACGATCTGATGCAGGAGTGCCTGGCGCACTGGATCGTGGTGCGACGGAAGCTCGCACCCGATCCCGATGCGCCTCCCGTGGGCTACATGGCGCAGGTCATCCGCAACAAGCTCACGGATCTGATCCGCGAGCGGGAGGCCGACAAGCGCGCCGGAGAGAAGGAGGCGCTGTCGCTCGATGTCGCGCTCGACGGCTCGGACGATGGCCTGACGCTGGCCGACCTGCTGGCCGAAGAGGAGTCGGCCCCGCAGGACGAGGCTGGTGCCGTCGATCGCCACCACGCGCGCATCGACATCGGCCGCGCCCTGGCTCGGCTGACGCCGGTCCAGCGGCAGCTGTGCCGGATGCTCGGCGAGGAGGGGTTGAGGGTCAAAGAGGCATCCGAGCGGCTCCGAATCCCCCGCGGCACCCTGTACGAGGAGATCAAGCGCATCCGTCGGGTGTTCGCAGATCAGGGGCTTGGCGACTATCTGAAGGAGTAGCCCGACACTTTTCGACGCGATTCCGTATGCCTGAAGACCGACCTGAATCGGCACGGAATCGATGATCAAGTTCACCATCACCAGCACCAAGGGCGGCGTCGGCAAGACGACGCTCACGGCCAACCTCGGCGCCCTGCTGGCCGACATGGGGCTGCGCGTCCTTCTGGTCGACGCCGACGTCCAGCCCTCGCTGTCGAAGTACTTCCCGCTGGCGGCAGCGCAGCCGGCAGCCGGCCTCACGGAGGTGATCCTGCGCGGCGAGGTGACCGCGGCGTGCATCACGGCCACGGTCTTTCCGAACCTCGACATCGTCGTGTCGGACGACCCCGAAGGCCATCTCCCCAACTGGCTGCTCAACCGGATCGACCGCGGCTTCCGGCTGCGTTTCGCACTGCAGGCTGCCGTCGTGGCGAACGCCTATGACTGCGTCCTGATCGATACGCAGGGCGCCATCGGCCCTCTGCAGGACGCTGCCCTCATGGCTGCCGACATCCTCGTCTCGCCGATCACGCCGGAAGTTCTCTCCGCGCGGGAGTTCAAGGACGGCACGATGGAGCTGCTGGATCGGCTGGAGCCGGGCAGCGCCCTGGGCGCCACGCTCGGGCGGGTGAAGGCAGTGATCTACCGGCAGGACCGCACGGCCGACGCCCGTCTCATCGCGAGCGGCATCCGCGAGGACTTCATCCGCCTGAAGGGCAGGGTGTCGGTGCTCGACACCGTCGTGCCGCACGCCAAGGCCTACAAGGAGGCGGCCACTCTGCGGATCCCGGTGCACCGGCACGAGCCTCGGAGGGACGGCGTCATGCCGAGCGCGTCCACGGTGATGCACCAGCTCGCCTGGGAACTGATTCCCAGCCTCCAGGGCGTTCACGCCGGCGACTCCGCTACCGAGGAACGATCGGCATGAGCGGCAAGGTGTCGGTCGACGAGCGGCGGCGACTGGTGGCGGAGTCGTTGCGCGTCGGAAACCCGGGTAACAACGCCCGCGATCTCGCCGGCCATGTCGACCCGCGAGCGGAATCGCAGATCGAGCTCGCGGTCGACGAGATCCAGCCCTACGAGCACAACCCGCGGCGCGCGACGAACGCGAAGTTCGACGACATCAAGGAGTCGATCCGCACCAGCGGCCTGAGAAGCCCGCTCACCGTGACCCGCCGTCCCGGCGAGTCGCACTTCATCGTCGAGGCGGGCGGCAACACGCGGCTGCTGGCCTTGCGACAACTGTGGGCCGAGACGCGCGATCCGCGCTTCCGCAAGCTGGTGGTGCTGTTTCGGCCGTGGCGATCCGAGAGCCACGTCCTCACCGCGCACCTGATCGAGAACGAACAGCGCGGCGAGATGACCTTCTGGGACAAGGCGTGCGGCATCGTCGCGCTCAAGTCCCGCCTGGAAGCGGAGCAGGGCCGCACCTTGACGCTGCGGCCGCTGGAGGATGCGCTCCACGCATTGGGTCTGGCCGTGAACACCGCCACGCTCGGTCTTCATCTCTTCGCCACCGAGCGATTGCGCACCCTCGGCGAAGCAGTGGCCGATCTCTCCGGCCTCGACGTCAAGACGATGCAGCCGCGGCTGAATGCGCTGAAGCGCTACGCCCAGACGCGGAGCTCGATCTCCGAAGACGACCTCTACGCGCAGGTGTTCGAACCCGTCTTTCGACGCATCGCGCAGCAGTACCCGCACACCGGCACGTTCAGCGTCGCCGCCACCTGCGAGGCCTGCGAAGTCGGCCTGGCTCATCACCTTGGCGAACCCGTCGAGTCGCTACGTTTGGCACTGAGGTCGAAGGGCGAGCGCGAGTCCCAGGCGGACCCGTCGACGCCGGTGGCCCGCTCCTCCGCCGATGGCGCAGATGTGGACGAACTGCTGACGCGTGCCAGGCGCTTTGCGGACGCCGTCGGCATCTCCGGCGTGATTCAGCCGGATCCGCAGTCCCCCGCCGGCTTGCGCATCGCGACCCTCACCGACGGCGACGCGGAGGATCCTGCGCGCCACCGCACCTGGTGCCTGCTCGCGGCGCTCCTCGGCCAGCTCGAGCCGAAAGCGGCGTCGTCGAACGCGCCGGAGCCGGCGTTCCTGCAATGGCTCGTCGATCCCGACGACCCGTCGTCAACGGCGTTCTGGGAGCTGCTGGCTTGCGCCAGGCGATCGGGTGGCCTTCGCCGGCAACCGGGCACCGCGGGCGAGGCGGCTTCTACCTCGGAGGCAGCGTGATGCTGCCGCTGCAAGACGCCCAGGTGCGGCTCGTCCTCCTCAACCACGTCACGGTGCGCTTGGCCGACGCCGCGCAGGACGAGCTCCACGCGGCAGGCATCGAGATGGAGCAGTTGGCCCACCTTCGGCAGCTCTCGGCCGTCGACCTCAGTCGCCTTGCCGCGATGCGCAGCCTGACCATCGGCGTCACCTTCGACGGTGCGGCCCTCAGGGCCGGGCTGCGCGCGGTGGCCCTGGTCAACGAGGCCAGGGCGCTGGAGACGTACTTCATCCGCCACGGTGCGTCCACGCACCTGATGAGCGCGCTCTTCAAGCTCCGCCGCAAGCTGACGCTCAAGCGCCGCCGAGACCTCGGAGCCCGGCGTCCGGCCGGTCGGGTGCCGCTGCCCGACTACGCGACGCGCGAGCGCATCTACCAGGCGTGGCGGGCCATCGCCGATCCGTCGCCCCGCGTTCGCTACTACCGGCTGCACCAGGAGTTCCAGCACATCGCGATCGCCGTGCTGGAGGCGGTCGTCCGAGAATTCGAGGCCGACGAATGAACGCACGCATGGAGAGCCTCGGCATCACGCCGCAGTTGTTGCTCGAGGTCTTCGACATTCCGGTGAGCTTTCATCGCTGCCTGGTGCCGATCACCGGCGGCGTCACATCGGCATTGATGCTCTCGCAGGCGATCTGGATCAGCCAGGCGCTGGAGCCTGCTGCCGACGGCTGGTTTCTTCGCTCCCAGGAGCAGTGGACACAGGAGACCGGGCTCTCGCGTTGGGAGCAGGAGACCGCGCGGCGCGCGTTGCGTCGCTCGGGGCTGCTCGAAGAACGGCGGGTCGGCATGCCGGCCAAGCTCTGGTTCCGAGTTCGGGCGGATGCGGTCTGGCGCGCGTTACAGGCCCATGCCGAGGCGGTCGACCGGTGAGCGCCCGAGGAGGCAGCCGTCGTGACTGAAGACGCGCGCCGGGAGCACGAGGACTCACGGGCGGCTGGCGACGACCATGCGGCGTCGCTCGCCGTCATCTGGCCGCTGCTGGGCCGTCACATCGCCTTCCATCGGCGGCTGGTGGATCTCACGTCCAGCGTCAAGGCGGCGCTCCTGCTGTCGCAGTCGATCTACTGGACGCGCCACGGTCGGGACATCCCCCGGAACGGCGGCTGGTTCCACAAGACAACGGAGCAGTGGGCGATCGAGACCGGACTGTCGCCGAAGGAACAGGCCAGCGCGCGCGAGGTGCTTCGCGATCTCGCGCTCCTGGACGATCAGCGGATCGGCATTCCCGCCCGGCTGCATTTCAGGTTGAGGCTGGACGAGCTCGGCGCGCGGCTCGCCGATCGGATCGCCGGCCATCCGCACGCGGTCGACTGGAGCGACCGACTCGTGCTCGCGGAACTGCTCGGTCCGTCGGTGGCCTTCCACCGGGCGCTCGTCGAGGTCGCGGGTGGCGTGCACGGCGGGCTGATGCTGTCGCGCGCGCTGCACCTCACGCGGCTGCAGGTTCGACGTCGTCTGGATCAGTGGATCGTCAGCTCGGCCGCGCGCTGGTTCGAGGAGCTGGGTCTCACGCGGCGCGAACAGGAGACGGCGCGGCGCGACCTCGTCCGTGCCGGGCTCTGGGAGGAGTGCCTGCGCGGCATTCCGCCGAGCCTGGTGGCGCGCATCAGGCTCGACTGCCTGCTGACACTGCTGACCGAAGACGTCCCGCCGGCACGCGGCACCGACTTGCGTGGCGCGGTTCCAGAGCGTGACGTTGACGCAGCCAACGATTCACCAAAGAGCGACTCAAGAGTGTGGCAACCCCGCAGCCTTGCCACGCCGAATCCGCCACGACAGTTCGGCCCGACCCGCGAACACGGTTCACCCGAAAGCGCCGCTCTTCTTATGAATCACAGTACAGGTGAATCACTACAACCACAGAATACTGGCTCGCCGACGCCTGCGCCGGCCGCCGTGGATGGTGGTGGGGAGTTGATCTTCCCCGAGCAAATGCTGCCGGACGAGCGCCAGGCAGCACGCGTGCTGCTTCGCCCCTGCGGCGATCATGCCCAGGCCCTGCTCGACGAACTGGCCGGCCGCTTGCAGATGGGCGGCGTGCGCAGCAGTCCGGTCGCGTACCTGCGCGGGCTCATCGCGCGCGCTGGCGCCGGCAGCTTCGTACCGGAGCTCGGTCTCCGAGTGGCGGCCGCGCGTGCGCAGCGCCAGAAGGAGGCCGCTCTGCGTCGCGAACGCGAAGCCGAGGAACGGCGTCTCGCGGCCGAACGCGCCACGCCCGAGTACCAGGCCAGGGCTCGCGCACAGCGCGAGAAGGTCAGGCAGATGCTCGGCGAGCTCAAGACGCGCATGAACACCGGCAGGCAACCATGAGCACACCGCGCGCCCCCGCCCCGTCGATGCCAGAACACGTCAACACGGAGTCCGCCATGACAGCACAAGACGCGCCGTCCTCACTCGGTCCGGTGCCCGACCCCGCACCAGCCATCTGCGCGTCTGCGGCGCCAGCACGGCCCGCAGGATCGTCGCTGGGCCAGCTCGTCGACGAGACACCCGATGCGATGACCCTGCACACGCAGGACGCGTACCGCATGTTCACCGGCCGCGCCGCCGATCCGGCCAGCAACGCACCGGCCATTCCGGGCGGGCGGCGCTTCGCGGCGGTGCTCAAAGCGATCTGGTACCTGTCGGCGAACGACAACCCCTACGCCGACTGGATCCTGATCCGCGTCTACCAGTCGCTGTCCGGCATCCGCTCGCAGATGGGCCGGGTCATCGAAGCGCGGGAGGCCGAGTTCGAGCGGCTTCGCCGCCGAGGGCTTGCGCTGTCGGTGCTCGCGTCGCGCAGCCCGGTCGCGGTGGAGCTGGGGTTTCGCAGTCCGTATGGCTACGCCACGGCCGAGGCGATCGTCGAGTTCGACTACCACGTGCGCATGGTCAAGACCCTCGTCCTCAAGGACCGCATGAGCGACGAGGAGGGCAGGGCCGAGATCCGCGCCATCGGCCGCGGCCTGCGCGCGTTGTTCCTCGAGCCGATCCGCTGGGAGCGCAACCTGTTGCGCGAGGAGATGCTCCCGCTGAGCCGGCGCGACTTGCTGCCGGGCGCCGACGAAGCGGCTCGGCAGCGCGTGCGCGCCGCGGTGGCGCTGTTCGGCGAACTCCCGCGCAAAGTGTTCACCGGCGATGAGGCGCCGCGGCACTCACAGCGGCGCGTCACCCCGACCGCGGCGGAACTGCGGTTGATGCAGCAGGTCTCGCTCGGCGCGGACGCCGAGCCGCCGCCACCATCGGAAGGGCAGCTCCTGTGACGACGGGGATGTGCCCGCCGGCACGGCACCCCAGTGCGCCGGTGTGGGCGATGCTTTGCGTGCTTGCGCGCGAGGCGCTCGCCGTCGCCACGCTGCACGGTGCCGCGGAGCTGTCATTCCGCGGCTATCGCGTCGCTGCCACGCGCCTCTGCACCGCAGGGACGGATGGCGCATTCGTCGAGATCACGCTGGCTGGCAATCGCGGCGGCGAACCGTTGGACCGTGTTCGCATTGCAGTTGCATCCCGATCGGACACGGGATCAGCATGCCGCATCGATCACTCGCACGCGCCGGCGACTGCCGCGTGCCAGGCCGAGTCTCTCGCTGGCTGTGTCAGCCCGGTTGATGCCCGTTACGCATCGCCCGAAACCGGTCAGATCTCCTGAGAACCGGTGGCCGCAAGGCCCGGAGATTTCGTCAGTGCTTCTACCCAGCCGGGGAGTCCCATCCCCGTACTGGGGATGGTCTCTCCAATTTCATGTGTTCCATGTCATAGGAGGCCATCATGTCCGAGTCGTCCCAAGCCAGCAGCCCGTCGTCGTTCTTCAACCTGCACGTCGAAGGCGTCGGCTATCTCAATCGTGTTCGCACCGTGAAGCCGAAGAAGGGCCAGGAGTTCCTGGCCTGCACCGTGGCTGCCCTCCGCGGCAGCGACAGTGACGTCAGCTACACGAAGTTCGACTGCCGTGTCAGCGGTGCTGACGCTCAGGCGATCGTCAAGCGCCTGGAAAACGATGTCGCGGCCGACAAGTCCGTGATCATCGGATTCCGGATCGCCGACATCTATCCCGAAATGTTCACCTTCGAGAAGGGCGACAGGAAGGGACAGCCGGGCGTCAGCATCAAGGGTCGACTGCTGCGCATCAAGTTCGCCAAGGTCAACGGCGAACCCATCGATGTGCCGCAACCGGAGCGCGCGGAGGAACGCGAGAGCGTTCCGTTCTGACCGCCGGCACTGTCAGTCTCAATCCATCCCCCGGGGAGCTCGCTCCCTGGGGGAGGAGTTCCCCATTCGTCATACGAAGGAGAACTCCATGTGTCGACCGATCGAGTCGATGTCGGACGCGGCCCTGCTCAGTACGCTGGTGGGACCCCGAACGGCAGCGAACCTGTTGAAAGATGCGAGCGGCAGTCTGTCGCGGCTGCTGAACGCAGACGTAGCGCAGCAAGTCCCGTCGTCCTCCGTCGAAGCGAAGCTGATGGCGGCCAGGGAACTGGTCCGTCGTGCCCTTGCCGAGACGATGTGCGAGCGGGACATGCTGGCCTCACCGGCCGCGGTGCGCGACTACCTGCGGATCATGCTGGCCCAGCGCGACCACGAAGTCTTCATGGTGCTGTTCCTCGATGCACAGAACCGGGTCATCGCGCCCGAGGAAATGTTTCGAGGGACGCTCACGCAGACCAGCGTGTACCCGCGTGAGGTGGTCAAGCGGGCGCTGTCGCTGAACGCTGCGGCAGTGATCCTGGCGCACAACCACCCGTCGGGTGTCGCCGAGCCCAGCCGGGCCGACGAGTTCCTGACCCAGTCGCTGCGCTCCGCACTGGCCCTGGTCGACATTCGTGTGCTCGACCACATCGTGATCGCAGGCAGCAACGCCACGTCGTTCGCAGAACGCGGTCTGTTGTAGCCCGTGAACCCTGCGCGACACCCGTCGCGCTTCCCTTCCGGATCGGGATTCCCCGGTCCGGTTCTTCACCCCAGCGGGGATGTGCATCCCCGCATGGCGGGGGCCGTTCCTGCAACTTCTCTGGAGTCTCACCATGAAGAGCGGACGTTCCCTCGTCGACCTGGCCCGTGAACTCGAGCGCCAGATCTCCTCCAAGCGCGACCTCGTCGTGCCTTCGTCCTTCCTGCAGTGCCGTACCGATGAGGATGGCAGCCTCAAGCTGATCGTCGACTCCCGCCAGGGAGACGGCGAATACGGCGTCACGGGTCTGGCGCGTCGGCAGCTCGCCGACAAGCTCAAGATTCCGTTCGCCTACTTCGAGCGCATGCGTACCGAGCAGCCGCAACTGCTCGATCGCAACGTCAACACCTGGCTGCAATCGGACGGCGACCGCCGGATGATCCGCACGCTGGACGGGCAGGTGAGGGCGGTGCTGTCGGACCGCTATCGCCGGCTGGACAACTTCGATCTTGCGGAAAACGTCCTGCCGATCTTGCAGCGGCTGGAAGGTGCCCGCTTCGAATCGGTCGAACTGACCGAGACGAAGATGTACCTGAAAGTCATCACGCCTCGCGTCGAGTTCGAGGTCGCCCCCGGCGACATCGTGCAGGCCGGCATCGTCATCACCAACTCGGAGGTCGGCTGCGGCACGCTCTCGGTGCAGCCGCTGATCTACCGGCTGGTGTGCAAGAACGGTCTGATCGCATCGGACCACGCGCTGCGCAAGACGCATGTCGGGCGCTCGCTGACCACGGAACCGGAGTCGGTCAACGTGTTCAGGGACGACACCCTGGCCGCAGACGACCGGGCTTTCTTCCTGAAGGTGCGGGATGTGGTCGAGGCTGCGGTGTCCGAGGCCACGTTCCGCCAGGTCGCGCAGAAGCTGCAGAAGACGCGCGACATTCGTCTGACCGGCGACCCGGTGAAGTCCGTCGAGGTGCTGGCCAACCGCTACACGCTCAACGACACCGAGCGGGCCGGCGTGCTGCGGCACCTCATCGTCGAAGGCGATCTCAGTGCCTATGGTCTGGTCAACGCCGTCACGCACTTCTCGCAGGACGTCGAGGACTACGACCGTGCCACCGAGTTCGAGGCGCTGGGCGGCAAGCTCATCGAGCTGGCCCCCGGCGACTGGAAGGAGGTTGCACACGCCGCGTGAAGCCGACCGAAGAGCCGCCTACGGTAGCGCTTCGGAACGCCTCCTCCTGATCGAGTTCTCTCCCCTTCGCCCGGCACAGCCTCACGGTTGCCCGGGCGCTTCTTTCTCCACCGGTCCTCTGTCGTGTCGGATGTCGCAGCCCATCCTCACGAACGATGATGCCAGCCGAGCTGTTCCGCGATCATCCGCCGGTAAGGTGTGTCGATCGCCGCCGGGGCCTGGCGCACGTACGCCTCGGCGAGCGGGCGCTTGTCATCGTCGAGGTCCCTCAAGAACGCGACGACCTGTTCGCCTGTGGGTTTCGTGTCCTTCCCGTCGAACTTACACGGGAGATTTGTCCAGACGACCGCTGCAAGGCGGTTCGCAGCGGCCCATGCACCGATCGTTGCTGCTTCCCGACCAGCTCCTGCGTTGCTGCCATAGTCCCAGTAGCCGATGTCGGTTTCCCATCGCTTCGCGATGCCTTCGCGTCTCGCCAGCCGCTGGCGCGCCGTTGTCAGGTCGGGCACGTCGAGCAGCGCCCAGCAGGTGCGCACGCGCGGCGTGTCGGGGCAGATCACCAGTGTGACCTTGTCTCCTCGTTGGTTTGCCTTCGCGCCGGACTCGCGCGCGAACTCGACAGGGAGCAGCGGCCCGTCGTCTTGCCATGTCCCGCGCATCGGAAGGTCTCGCGGGTTCCAGATCAGCGAGCCCCACCCAATGCAGGCGATGACTCCCTCTGCAATCTCAGGCATGTGTTCGGCTCCTGGCTTCGCTAGAACTTCGTCCGCACATACGTCCCGTAGGTACCGTAGCAGTCATGGCCCCTCGGGTTCTTGTGCGGGTTCAGTGTGCCGTCCATCGTCCTTCTGTTGAACGTCTTGCCGCACACAGTGCAGCGATAGACGTATGTCGGGCCGTCGCTGCGGGCAGGGGCGGCGCGGCGGGCACGGGCTGCGGGCGGAGCGCTCCATGCCGAGCTTGCGAGGCTTGGCCGAGTCACTGCCGGAGCCACGGCCAGCGGCCCGTCGGAGGTCAGTTCGACCAGGTAGCGCGGCGTAAACGCCTGCCCGGTCACGGATGCATGCTGCATGCGGTCCACACGGTACGAACGATGCTCGCCCGAATCGCTGCGGATGGCATGCAGCACAAAGTGTCCTTCGGCCGTCTGCCGCAGCGAGTACGGCTCGATGCGGCGGACACTGCCGTCGTAGGTCAGGTCCACGCAGAGGTGATTCGCGGCGGCGAAGCGGATGATTTCCAGTGGCGCGCGTGCGCGAAGCGGCACCGACATCGGCAGTACGCGGCTGCGAATGATCGTCTCGGACGCGACGGGCTCGATGCGCGCGCGCTGCGGCGCTTCGGTTCCGCTCATGAGCCAGTTGAATATCTCCGGCAGAGCGGCCCAGAAATCCGCGACCGGCGGCAGGACCGGAAGCTGGTGAGCAAGCATGCTCTCCCACATCGCTTCCAGAGCGGCGTGATGCGGTTCGAGCGTTGCAACGCTCGGCAGCGCAATGCCCTTGTATTCGCACTTCTGCGTCAGCACGTCGCGCAACACCGATGCGGGCGGGCGGCTGTCGCCGTGGCGGTAGAGGTTCACCACGTCATAGAGATCGCGGGGCCGGGTGCGCTCGGCCAGCGCGCGGAGCTTCTCCCCGAAGGCTTCTTCGTAGGCATAACAGTTGATCCACAGCCCCTCCTCCGGACGGTCGGAGTAGGGATGAAAGACCTCGCGCCGCACGGCGGGCAGCACGAGCCTTTCATCCGCCGTGAGATCGAGCTTGATCTTCGGCCATCCGCCAGCCGCCGTGGCGGGCGACACCGGCCCCCGATAGCCGACCTTACCCTGGCAGGAGAGGCGACCGCGCGAGTTCGAGTAGAGATCAAAGCTCAACTGATCGGCGGGGAGCACAAGGCCTGATTCATCCGCCACCCAGGCGATAACCTCGCCCATCACACGGCGCAAGAAGCCGTCTTCAAGTTGGGCTTCATCGCGTAGCGTGAAGTCCAGGTCCTCCGAAAATCGATAGGTCTCGAAGTAGCACTTCTTGAGGCAGGTCCCGCCCTTGAACACCCACGAATCGGCAAGCGCAGAATGGGCGTTGATCCCCGCCAGCAGCCAGCCGAGGACGTAGTCCTTCTCAATGACACCTGGCAGCAGGCCGAATGCGGAGGCGGCTTCGAGAACCTCGCGCTTGTCGATCATGATGCTGCCTTCCTCCAGCGCTCCGGCACCCAGAGCCGCCATGCCGTGAGCAGATGATGGCCGGGCATTGCGGGATCGAACTGCGCGTACCCCTGCGTCAGGCGCGCTCGGCAGGCGCTTGAAAGGCCCGCGTCATGCAGCTGCATCTCGGCCAGGAAGCCGAGCCTCTTGAAGACCGCGCCGTTCCCGAACTGCTCCCCGTAGCGGACCAGCAAGTCGCCGTCATAGGTCGGCGACTTTGCGTACGCGCGCAGGCAGTCAGCGATGTGATCGATGCCGCCACCGGTCTCCGGCATCGCCAGCATGTCGATCATCGTGCGCGCCGCGTCCGAGATGTTCACGCGCATCGAGCCGCGCCAGATGGACTTAAGACCGAAGAGGCGCTTCTGCCCAACGTGATGGAGCTGGAAGGCGACGCCTTGCGCGGTCGCGCGCTTCGCGCTGATGCGCCTCGTCGTGAAGACAAGTGTCTCGTTGAAGAGCTGCTCGGTCAGGTCCCAGTGGTGAGCGGCGGTCCAGCCGCCGATGTAGCACTGACCAAAGAGCGTCGGGACCAGGACCCAGGGGTCCTCGACGACTTGCTCGCTTCCGGCAAGAGCGAGCGGGACAGGGACATAGAGACCACGCCCGACGCGCCGCAACCATCCCTGCTTAAGCCAGCGCGAGAGGATCTTGGCCGCAGCCGGCCGGTCGATGTCAAGCACCCTGGCCGCGGCGTCAATCGACACCACCTCCCGGGTGGCACGCAGCACGGCCGCAAGCCGAGCGCGGGAAGCCGGTAGGGAGTTGCCTTCTGTTGTCATAGCTACATCATACAACGCCAAATTCGCGCAATAAAGGAATTTAGCGTCGCGTGATATAGCGTCGGCGGTCTACGCTTGCCCCTGATAGAAATTGCTTTCCTTCGCTCGGCGCGCCCTTACGGTTGCCCGGGCGTCTTCTTCTATCAGGCTGTCAGCAGTGCTGACGGCGCGCGCTGCGCACTGCGTCCTGCCGCCTCACGAGACGTGCGCGTCGACCGCGCAGCAGTGCCCGCGCCCTGCGCCGCGCAGTTGGATCGGCGGGCAAGGCACGCTGCCGTACGAGCAGTAGACGCAGCAGTCGCCCGGCTTCGGCTTCAGCACGGTGTGGCATTGCTCGCATTCGTAGAACCATTGACACGCATCCGTCGGCATGGTCTCCGTCTTCACGTGGCCGCACTGCGGGCACGTGAGGGTCGATTGCAGGATGACCTCGCTCATTTGGCGCTCCCTACGAGCGTCGAGGGATAGCCGGCATCCCGTGTCGCCCGGGTCAGCGCATCCACAGTCGTGCGTGTGTCGTCGAACGTAACGGTCGCCTCACGCTTGTCCAGGTTGACCTCCGTCTTGGCGACACCGGCCACCTTGCCCAACGCCTTCTTGACCGTGATCGGACAGGCCGCACAGTTCATGTCGGGCACCGACAACGTGACGGTCTTGGGTGCCGACCAGGCGGGACCGGACATCGCGACGACGGTGGCAAACGCGAGCAATGCTCTCTTCATGGTGTTGTCCTTTCAATAGAACCAGGGGGCGACATAGGGAAAGCCGAGCGCGATCGCCACGAGCGCGGCGACCAGCCAGAACAGTGCCTTGTAGGTCGTCTTCACCTGCGGCAACGCACAGACTTCGCCCGGTTGACAGGTCGCAGCGGGGCGCCAAATGCGGCGCCATGCGAAGAACAGGGCCACGAGCGCCGCGCCGATGAAGACCGGCCGATACGGTTCGAGCACCGTCAGGTTCGCGATCCATGCGCCGGAGAATCCGAGCGTGATCAGCACCAGCGGCCCGAGGCAACAGGTCGAAGCAAGGATCGCGGCCAGCCCGCCGGCGAACAGGGCGCCACGACCCTGCGTGGGTTCAGCCATCGAGTACTCCTTCCGCGCAACGTAATCCCGCGTGTAACCTTACTTCCGTACATAAGTACGGAGTCAAGGCACATGCACGACAAGACCGGCGCCACCATCGGCGCCCTGGCGGAAACCGCCGGGGTCAACGTCGAGACGATCCGCTTCTACCAGCGCAAGGGCCTGATGCCTGAGCCCGAGAAACCCTACGGCAGCATCCGCCGGTACGGCGCGGCGGAGCTGGCGCGCGTGCGGTTCATCAAGTCCGCGCAGCGGCTCGGTTTCAGCCTGGAGGAAGTCGGCGAGTTGCTGAAGCTCGAAGACGGCGCACGCTGCAGCGAAGCGCGACAACTGGCCGAACAGAAGCTCGTGGACGTGCGCCAGAAGCTCAGCGACCTGCAGCGCATCGAGTCGGTGTTGGCGGGACTGGTGGCGCGATGTTCGGCCGTTCGCGGCCGGGTCAACTGTCCACTGATCGCGTCGCTGCAGGAGGCGGCGTGATGGAACTGCTGAGGATCGCGGGCCTGTTCGCCGTGACCGCCGTGGCGGAGATTGTCGGCTGCTATCTGTCGTGGCTGGTCCTCAAGCAGGGCAGGAGCGCCTGGCTCCTCATTCCAGCCGCGGCCTTCCTGGCCCTGTTCGCATGGCTGCTCACGTTGCACCCGAGCGCGGCCGGCCGTACTTACGCCGCATACGGCGGCATGTACATCGCGGTCGCCCTGGTGTGGCTCTGGCTTGTCGATGGCGTCACGCTGACGCTTTGGGATCTTGCCGGCGCCAGCATTGCACTGGTAGGCATGGCAGTCATCGCGCTGCAGCCAGAAGCGCGGTGACCGAGAGCAGCAACATGTCGGACAGAGAGGCGCGACACTCAGGCGCCCAACCCTTCGATCGAGGATTTCATCGGCCGAGGTACACCGCCGTGATCTGCTCGCGCTCGTGCCCCAGCTCCTCGCTGATCGTGAGTCGCGCTTCGCGGTCGGCCTCGCGCTGCGAGGGCGTGAGGTCTCTCGACCGCGGCCCGCCGGCCGCCGGCGCCGGCCAGCCGGTCAGCTCGCGATAGCGGGTCTGCGCGTATTGATGGCGGTGGCCGTGGATGCGGTGCGCGCCGGCCGCCGCGCACTGATACTCGAAGCGGCGCAACTGCTCGACGTAGCTTCGCTCGGCCGGGATCAGGCTGCCCCTGCCGGCCAGTGCCTTGGCCTCGTCGAGCACCTGGCGCTGCTCCGCGTTGCGGATCGGGATCTCGCGCGGACGCCCACCCTTGGTCCAGGTGTCCTTGAGCGCCACCCGGTCCCCACGGTCGGCCCACTCGGGACGGATCTTGATCGACTCCCCGCGCCGCAGCCCGAAGGCCGCCTGCAGCCGCAGCGACGTCGCCGTGTACGGATCCGTGATCCTGGCGAGCTCGACGCCGGTCAGTTGCCGCGCCTTGCTGACGTTGGTGACGTACTGCCGGTTGCCGATGCCGTAGTGGTCGTTCTCGCGGGCGATGACGTTCTGTTTGCCGATCTTCTCGGCCCACCATCGCAGCTCCGCCATCCGGTTCTTGATCGTGCCCACGGCGAGGCCTTCCGCCTGCCATCGCTCCACCAAGCCCTCGACGTGCTTGGGCTTGAGGCTTGCTGCAGCCATGTGTCGGTAACCCATCTCGTGAAGCTGACTCGCCACCAGGTCGAGCACGCGCTCGCGATCGCGCTGGGTCGCGAAGCTGCCGTCGCGGTTGCGCCGGCAAAGCTGCTTCAGCTCGTAGTTCAGGTCGCGCATTCGGTAGCTGCTGTCGGGTGCCGTCCTCGTTCCTGTCGGTTGCCCCTGGGGCGAGATGCTTCGTTGTCGCTGGTGTGTCGTCGGTCAGGTCAGTGTTTCTGTCCGTCCCGAACGCCTGGGCGTTGCGGGAACTACGAGGGACGCGGGACACCACTCCCGTTTCGTGCCGAGTAACTGCTGGCCGCCGCGGCACGCGGCATTGGCGTCGATGGCGCTTCCTGCGGGAAGGCGATCCATCGGGTGAGCCATTGCCCAAGGCTCTCGGTGCGCCGGTTGGCGCCATGGCTGACATGGCCCGCGGGGAGCGGGCGGGTGCAGACCGCGTTGCACGGTCCGAGGTTTTGACGCGCCTGGGAGCCCGTCACGTGGGGGCGTCACTTGCGACAGCCCCGACAAAACGCTCGTGCGCTGGGGCAGCGTGCGCGTCGTCACTACTGGCTGGCGCCGCGTAGTGACGACGCGGTTGGCGCAGCGGACTGGGGCAGGGCGCGGGCGTGATTGCAGCAGTGACGTCTCGGCTGTTGCCGCTACGGTCCCGCATGCTCAACTGGGGCAGGGGCGCTTCGTGTCCGAAGCCTGACGCATATCTCCGGGCCTTGCGGCCGCCGGTTTTCAGGAGATGAGGCCGGCGTATGCGCCCACGGATGCGGGCAGGGGCGATGCGCTGTCGGGCATCAACCGGGCTGACTCAGCCAGCGTAGGCGGGAGCGATCCTGCGCCAACGTCTTCCGGACCGCAACCGCAGTGGTCGACTCAGGCAGGCACACGTCGGCCAGGCATTCGCCAACCTCTCGTCAGCACTGCGGACGGCTGGACAGCCCTCGGTTCGTGCAGGCGACTTACCCACCGCCGCGCGAGTCTTGCGTTTGAGGCGCCGATCGCGCGGCCGTGGATAAGCCTCGTCGTTCCGAGTGCGGAATGCAGCTATGGGCCGGGTGGCGAAACGCGCCTGACGATCTTGCCAAGGTACAGATCGGCAGGTTTGTCGAACAGCGGATCGCCCGGCACGCGGATGGGACCCACGAGCGACCCGACGGCAAGCCCGCGCAGGGCGCCAGCCGTGAGCCTCGTGACGAAGAGGTCGAGGTCCAGAGCATTCCCCTGGAGCTTGCGAGCTGAAGTTTGGCTCGTGTGGAACTCATGAATGACGAGTACCGCACGCGGCGCCTCAAGCTGTCGCGCCCAGGCAAGACTGCCGGCAACGGCCGTCAACAACTGGTATCGCAGTAGACGAAGCGGAGGCAACCCTCGCCGGGGAGGAGGCAGTAGGGACGTCGCGAGATCACGTACCCTGTCAATCCCACCGCCGCGCCCGCGCTCGAGAATGCGATCGAGCGCATCTGCGAGGGTGTCAGGGACCAGTTGATCGAATGGCTCGTCGGCCTTCGCTTCGATGGTCAGGGCCAGTGGCGCACTGCCTGAAACCGCCCGTACTGCCAAGTCCGCATTGCGTACTTCGCCGACGCGCTTATCGAATGCAAGTCGCGCCTCGGGCTCACCGTTCTCCAGCACTGCGGACTGCGCATCCGGGTGTGATGAGAGCAATGCCACAAGTTCATCTGGCACTGAAACAGAACCGGACTCGACCCACGCCCGGGCGAACTCCTTAGCACTGCGGCCGTCCCGCCATTGGTCGGCACCGCCCTTCGGTGGCGCGCATCGAAACCAATCTTCGACGGAATGAATGAGTTGGCCGTTCTTGGTGATGCGCACGGGCGTTCAGAAGATCACGTTGTCATCGGTCCACGCCACCGAATCTCGCGACGCGAACACCGCCGCATCGAAGATACAGGGCAGTACACCGCTGCGCTCGCAGAGCGCTTGAATGCCATCCGAGATGAAACGGTAGTAGTTGTCGTCGCCCAGCGCTGTAGCCGTCAGGCGCACTGGGAACCCGAACTCGTTCAGCCAGTCGGTCAGGCGACTGTCGATCGGGATCTCGTAGCGGGTCAGTCCCAAGGACTGCAACAGGTTGCGGGACTGCTTCGGTCCGAAGCCGAGGAAGTGCTCCTGAACGTGCCGTGCCACCTCGATCTCGACATCCCTTGGCACCAACTGCGTCAGCCGATTGCACTGGGCGAGCGTGTCGGTCCACAAGCCATCTTCGAGAATCTCCAGGTTCTGGGCGAGCTCGGTCGCGATCTTGTCGGCGAACCGGATTCCTCCCGCTTTCCTGAGGACCTTCGCGATCAGGACGCCGGCATCGCGTGCCTGGTGGACGGTCGGGTACGTAAGGGGAAACGGATTCAAGCGGATGAACCGTGCCACGTGGCTCTCGGGTCCCGACTTCTGCCGGGTGGTTAGCCGCATGGAGACCATGGCCCGCCAGAAGCGCTCCTTGGTGACGGTTGGCTTCGACTGAGCGAGATTGTGTTGCTGACGTGCGCGGATCAGCGCACTGCCCGTCTGACCGGCGACCAGCGCCTTGACGCGAACAACATCCTTGTTGCCGATCTGCCAGTGCAGCTTCATCTGATGGGATAGCGGCAGAAGTGCGTCGTCGAGGGTGGCCTGTAGCCTCAATCTATCAGAATTGTTATCATGAAGATACGGTTGGAGGAACTTGTGCCTATAGAGCGGGCGCTGTGTGTTCATGACTAGGTCGAACTCGGTGCGAGCGATGCTCAAGGGCGTGCCTCCTTCCCAGGTGGAGCGGCTGTCGTACATCGAAGCGCGCCTGTTCTTTCTGGGGGAGTTGCGGCGGGCGGATGTCGCGAAGCGGTTTTCTGGGGCGTCGATCCAGGCGAGTCGAGACTTGGCGCTCTACAAAGAGCTGGCTCCGGAGAACTTGGTCTACGACTTTCAGGCGAAGACGTACCTGCCGGGAGAGAAGTTCAGGCTGATATTCAGCCGGACTCCTGAACGGGTGCTGTACTGGTTGAAGTCCGGGCTGGGCGACGGTTTGCCGCATCCGCAGGGTCTGTCGACCGAGACAGTCGAAAGTCTCAGCCTGCCGAAGCTAGCTGAGTTAGCAGTGGTGACGCGGGCGATCTATCGCCAGCAGGTTCTGGAGGTGACGTACGTGTCGTTAAGCAGCGGAAAAACGGAGCGGCAGATCGTGCCCCACGCGTTGGTCGACAACGGCCAGCGTTGGCACGTTCGCGCCTACGACCGTGCAAACGCGCGCTTCGCCGATTTCGTGATCACCCGGATATCCAAGGCCACGGTGTTGGATGCGGGTGACCCGGCCGACCATGAGCGCGCGGAAGCGGACGAGCAATGGAACCACACCGTGGATCTGAAGCTGGTTCCACACCCTAAGCTCGCGCACAAGAGCGCTATCGAGGCTGACTACGGGATGCGCTCCGGAGCGCTCCTGGTCACGTGTCGGGCGGCCGTGGCGGGTTACGCGCTGCGCCGATGGGGGGTCGACTGTTCGCCAGGACACAACCTGAGTGCAGCGGCGTTCCAGCTCGCACTCGCAAACCACGAGGTTCTGTCATCGATAGACAGTTCGGCTCTGGCACCGGGTTGGGCGGCCAGTGTCGAGTAACGAGTAGGTCAATCTGAGGAATAACGAATGAAGACCGTCCGCGACGCCTGCCAGCTGCAGCCAAATGCACTTTCGATCAAGCTCAGCGATCAGATAGAACAGCTTGACGAGATCATTTCGGCCGAGGGTGACGGATCGGCGTTCTTCGAGAAGACCCACATCACCCAGGGCATGAAGGACCTGATCTCGGAAGGCATTGCGCGCCTGGCAGGCGCCTCTTCTCAGGCTGTCTTTCATCTGAAGCAGGCGATGGGTGGTGGGAAAACCCACCTGCTCGTGGGTTTCGGCCTCCTCGCGAAGCACCCCTCACTTCGAGCAAAGCACTGCGCAGGTATCTCTCACGCAGATGCCTTCAAGACCGCGGCCATTGCAGCGTTCAACGGCCGGAACAACCCCGACCACTTCTTCTGGGGCGAGATCGCGAATCAGCTCGGGAAGGGGGACCAGTTCCGCAGTTTCTGGACGGGCGGGCCGAAGGCGCCGGACGAGAAAGACTGGTTGAACCTCTTCGAAGGCGAGAACCCGGTTTTGGTTCTGCTTGACGAGATGCCACCGTACTTCCACTACCTCGACACCCAGAAGGTCGGCAACGGCACGGTCGCCGACATTGCCACGCGTGCATTCGCAAATTTGCTCACGGCATCTGGCAAGAAGAAGAACGTGTGCATCGTGGTGTCCGATCTTGCGGCCGCGTATGACACGGGTGGAAGGCTCATCAACAAAGCCCTACAGGATGCACGCGCCGAACTCGGCCGTCAGGAACGCAACATCACTCCCGTGGATCTTGCGGCGAACGAGATCTACGACATCCTGCGCAAGCGGCTGTTCAAGGCACTGCCCGACAAGAACGAGATCGAGGATATCGCCGACTCCTTTGGCCGCAAGCTTGTGGAAGCCGCCAAGTCCAAGACGGCCAACCGAGGTGCAGAAGCCATCGCCGACGAGATCGTCGCCACCTACCCGTTTCATCCAAGGCTCAAGAACGTCGTCGCGCTGTTCAAAGAAAACGAGCAGTTCAAGCAAACCCGAGGCCTTATCGAGTTGGTCTCCCGGCTCCTGAAATCTGTCTGGGACCGGAACGCGAATGACGTCTTCTTGATCGGTCCCCAGCACTTTGACCTCGGCATCGCGGAGGTGCGCGACAAGCTCACCGAGATCTCCGGCATGCGCGACGTAATCGCCAAGGATCTTTGGGATGCACAGCTATCCGCGCACGCCCAGATCATCGATCTTCAGACGGGCAAGGAGGCCGCTACCCAGGTTGGCTCCCTGCTGCTTACCGCAAGCCTTTCGACGGCAGTGAACGCAGTTAAGGGGCTCACACGGGAAGAGATGGTGGAGTGCCTCGTATCACCGCTGCGTGAACCATCCGATTTCTTGGCGGCGTTCGAGGAGCTGGAGAAGGCCGCTTGGTACCTGCACCACACGCCTGAGGGTCGCTACTACTTCGACCGTCAGGAGAATCTGACGAAGCTCCTGCAAAGCCTGGCCCACGACGCACCGGAGAACCAGGTCGACGACCTAATTCGGCACCGTCTCCGGGATATGTTCAAACCCGTGCGCAAGACCGTGTATGAGGAAGTACTTCCGCTGCCAAAGCTTGAGGACGTCGCGGACCGCGTCCGACGCGGGCGCGTATTGCTGGTTGTAAGCCCGGACTCGAAGATTCCGCCGGAGGAGGTCCAGAAATTCTTCGACGGACTCAGCCAGAAGAACAACCTGTGCGTCCTCACAGGTGACAAAACGGCGATGGGCAGTGTCGAGAAGGCCGCTCGCCAGCTATTCGCATCGCAAAAGGCAGATGGTCGCATTCCCAAAGGCCATCCACAGCGCGAGGATCTTGAACGCAAACAGCAGACCTATGAGCAGGACTTCAACGCTACTGTGCTGAGCCTGTTCGACAAAGTGCTGTTTCCGATCCAACGAACCGGTCGGCCCTCGCAACTCGCACCCAAAGCACTAGACATGACGCGCGATGCCACCAAACCATTCAACGGCGAGGAGCAGATCGAGAGAACGCTCACGTCGAACCCGCTCAAGCTGTATCTCGATGTCGAGAAGGAGTTCGATGCCATTCGCGACAAGGCCCAGGACCTGTTGTGGCCAGAGAATCAGGACGATGCACGCTGGTCGGACGCAGCCGACCGCTACGCGGAGCAGCCGGGCATGCCCTGGTTGCCGCCACGAGGTCTCGACACGCTGAAGACAATCGCGTGCAACCGGGGCCTCTGGGAGGACCTTGGCAATGGGTACGTGACCAAGAAGCCGAAGAAGAAGCGGACATCGGCACAGATCGTCGCCGAGCCTGAGCTCGGCGACGAAGGCCGGGTTCGGTTGAAGGTCAATCCGGTCAACGCCGGGCCGGCGCCCCGCATCTACTACGCCGAGGATGGCGCTGTGTCGGAGTCGAGTCCCGTACTCAAGGACAACCCGTACCCGACAACGGCTTTGCGGGTGAGCTTCCTAGTGTGCGATGTTTCGGGACAGTACGAGACCGGCGATCCCGTCACCTGGTCCAACCAGCTCGTACTGCGCAATCGCCTCAGCGAGCAGGCAGGCAAGCGCATTGTGGAGCTGTTTGTCGCGCCTCGCGGCGATATCCGATACACGCTGGACGGAAGTGAGCCGCGCGAGGGAACGCCCTACGCCGGGCCAGTAGACATTGGCGATGGTGACGTGCTGCTCCGAGCGTTCGGCTCGGCAGACGGCCTAGAGGCCAAAGCCGACTTCCGCTTTCCGGCCCGTGGCAAGAAGGGCGTCCAGATCGACGAGGTCAAGCCAGCGCGGCTCGTCTCGCGTACCGGACGCAAGCTGGACTCACGAGGAACGACCTTCGAAGGGCTCAAACAGGCGGCAGACAAGACCGTGGAGTTCGAGAACGTCGCACTCACTGTGGGCCAGGGCAACAAGATAGCGAACATCATGGTCGGCGAAGTGCGTGTCGATGCCGCTTTCATCACGGCGCTGCTGACCAAGATCTTGGAGAAGTTCGCGCCTGACACGCCGGTGACCATGACCTTCCGAAAGGCGCATTTCGCCTCGGGCCACGATCTGAAGGATTTTGCAGGCAAGCTCGGTATTGCTCTTGAACAGGCGGACGTCGAGCAATGAGCGAAGCAGTCGCCACGGTCGACTTCGGCGCGCCAGAGAAGTTTGGCGCCCATGTCTTTCGCGTTGAGATTCCAGCGTCCCGGACCGAGCCCGTGGTGATCGTCGAGGATTACGGCTACCGCGGCCATGAGGCCGGGATTCCGCGCGACGAGGAACGCGTGGTGTTGCCGCGCCGCGTCTGGTCGGGCATCTCTGATACTGCACGCCGCGAGTTCAACGATCGCCTTAAGGCCGCGAAGGTCCTGACGGCCCGGTGGCATTCCGGGACGAACCTTGTGGACCGCCTACTCGGAAAGGAGCTGTGCGTTCTTGCGTGGGCAGCGGAGACGGCGAGCGACGACCAGCTTCGCGTCATTGGCAGCAAGTGGGCCGCACTTCGGCCCGAGGAACGATGGTGGCTGTTTTCGATGACAGTAGCCGAGGCCGGTCTGCCTGAGGACACCCAACGCGGCTGGCGTAGAGCGCTGTTTCACGCTCTGTCTGACGGAGAGAGGCCTGTGCCGGGACGCCGGCGTCGGCGCCCCGTGGAGGATGACCTGTTTCGCTTGCCGCTCTTCAAGGAGGCGGAGTGAGCACGCCAGTCGTTCCGCTGTCCCTGAAGGACGCCCCCGCGCTCATCGAGCGGCTGCTGCCGGTGCAAAAGCTCTCGGTTGAGGCTTACAAAGAGCAAATGGCCGTGCACGGCAAGACCCTAACGGCTTTAGGCGGTTACTGGAAAGGCCGCAAACCACTAATCCTCAACAAAGCTTGCGTGCTTGGTTGCTTGCTACCCGCCACCGACACACCGGCGCGTGACCTCGAGATATTCGAAATGCTGATGGCGATGGACGACGAGTCTTTCGTCGTCCGATGGAAGCGGCGTCCAAGGCCAAAGGAAATCCTCGAGCGGCTTTCGATCGCGCGGATTACCGACTACTTCAGCGTATTGCCAGAAGACGTGTTGCCCAGATCGGCGCCGATCGATTGGACAAAGCCTGAGTACAACGTCGTCAAGGTCTCCTGGCGCGCCGACCTGCCCGAGCGGGAACGCCGGAAACTCGAGTCCCAGATGTTGCCACGCGTGCCTTACCGGCAGCGGGCGGAGGAAGCGAGGCGCCCAGAGGAAGTCATTGACAGCGTCCACGACCACATCTGGGACGCGGTCAACGCGCATCTCGGTACGAGTGCGAACGCGTTTTCGGAGTTGGTAGAGCAATTGGGCATCATGCGCTTCGGTCACCGCCCGCGACTGGCCGACACCTTTTGCGGTTCCGGCCAGATCCCATTCGAGGCCGCTCGGCTGGGATGCGACGTGTACGCATCGGACTTGAATCCCGTTGCGTGCATGCTCACCTGGGGGGCCTTCCACATTGTTGGAGGGTCGCCGCAGAGCCGCGAGCATTTCGCGCGTGATCAGCAGGCGCTTGTCCTGCGCGTGAAGGCCGATATCGAGCGACTCGGCGTGGAGACCGACGGTCATGGCTGGCGCGCCAAGGTGTTTCTTTACTGCGTCGAGGCGCGCTGCCCTCAGACAGGTTGGCTTGTGCCGCTTCTGCCAACCTTGGTGATTAGCAAGCGCGAGAAGGTGATCGCGAGGCTGGTGCCGGACGCACGTCACAAGCGCTACGACATTGAGATCCTTCAGCAGGTCAATGCTGATGACTTCCGGTTGGCCGAAGACGGCACCGTACGCTCAGACGGCCGCGGGCAGGAGCCCTACTTGATTCACAGGGTCGATGGTGTCGAGTACCGGACGAAAATTTCGACTCTGCGCGGCGACTACCGAAAGGAAGACGGGTCGAACGGCAATCGATTGCGTTTGTGGGAGAAGAGCGATTTCAAGCCACGCCCTGACGACATCTTTCAGGAGAGGCTCTATTGCATTCAGTGGATGCGGCCGAAGAAGAAGGGCAAGGGCGACGACTACGAGTTCAGGGGCGTCAGTGCGGACGATCTCAACCGGGAGGGCATCGTTGAGGCGTTCGTCGCGAAGCACATTGCCGATTGGCAGGCGAAGGGCTGGATTCCAGACATGCGGATTGAGCCCGGTGACGAAACCGAGCGGCTGTATCGCGAGCGCGGCTGGACGCACTGGCACCACCTCTTCAACTCCCGTCAACTGCTGATCGCTGGGCTCGTGAATCGCTACAGCGACGCGAAGTTAAAGCTGAGAATGGCTCAGATGCTCAACTCCAGTGCGCGCCTGACTCGTTGGAGCATCGGGGATGGGGAAGGTCGTAGCGGCGGGGTAAAGCAAGTCTTCGACAATCAGGCTCTGAACACGCTCCTGAACTACGGCTGCCGCGCAGCGCCTTACGCGCTCGATCTCGTGGAGTCGGAGTTGAAGAGCTTCCCCTTACCAGAGCGAGACGCCCTTCGCATTGACTGCCGATCTGCGGATCAAATCGATACAACGAACGATTTGTATGTGACGGACCCGCCCTATGGTGACGCCGTCAAGTATGAGGAGATCCTGGAGTTCTTCATTGCCTGGCTGCGCAAGAATCCTCCTGCGGAGTTCGCGCAGTGGATTTGGGACAGCCGCCGTGCCCTTGCGATCAAAGGTGAGGACGAGGGGTTTCGCCGTGGGATGGTCTCCGCCTATAAGCGCATGGCCGAGTGCATGCCCGATAACGGCATCCAGGTCGTCATGTTCACGCATCAGTCAGGCGCGATCTGGGCTGATATGGCCAATATCGTCTGGGCCGCGGGCATGCACGTGACTGCCGCGTGGTATGTCGTCACCGAGACTGATAGTGCCCTGCGAGAAGGTAGCTATGTAAAAGGCACAGTGCTGCTCGTCTTGCGCAAGAGCCACGGCTGGCACAAGACCACCCGCGACGATCTGGCCTGGGAGATTCAAGAGGAAGTCGAGAAGCAGGTGGCGGATCTCACGGGGCTTAACCAGCAGGCCAAAGGCCTGTATCGCGACGAGAACGTGTTCGAAGATGCCGACATCCAGATGGCGGGGTATGCCGCGGCGCTTCGGGTGTTGACACGGTACGCGGTCATTGACGGGCGAGACATGACGGCCGAGGCGATCCGCCCACGGGTGAAGGGCGAGACCACTTTCGTTGACGGATTGATTGCGTTCGCCGTCGACACCGCCAACCGTTGTCTTGTCCCTCAGGGCGTGACCAAGGGGCGCTGGGAAAAGCTGTCCGGTGCGGAACGGTTCTACCTCAAGATGCTGGACATGGAGTCGCGTGGTTCGAAGACCTTGGATAACTATCAGAACTTCGCCAAGGCCTTCAAGGTGCGAGATTTCAAGCCGCTGCTCGAGAGCCATAAGGCCAACGACGCCCGTCTGAAGAGTGCCGTTGAGTTTGGCCGTGCGGAGATGGGCGAGGGCTCCGAGCTACACCAGTCCACCCTGCGCGCTGTGCTGTACGGGCTAATGGAGCTTCAGAAGGACGTGGATGGCGCCGAAGTGTTGGCCCACCTGACGCTCAATGTTCCCAACTACTACAGCGACATGACGCAGCGCGAGATGGTTGTCGAGCTGGCTGACTATCTGGAGACGCGGCTCGATGCCCTTCGCCCGGGCGAGGCCAGCGCTGCTCGCGTGTTGCGTGAGCTGGTGAAGAACCAGCGGCTCGGCTAAACAGCGATTTGCCTGCGCCGTGGCGACCTCTCCTGAAATCGATCCGAGCGACAGCAGAGCCCAACGGGAGGTTGAGGCGGTGATGCTGAGGCGACTGGAGGAGCGGAACCCCACCTGGAAGCGCCTCGCGTGGCAGGAAGCGGCCCTCGGCCTCGGACTGCCTCCAATCTGGCAGAAGGCCGTCCCAGACGCCGTGTGGAAGACGGAGTGCGGGGAGACGATCGTCGTGGAGGCCTATTCGCGGATCGGCCAACTTACAGCCGGTCATCGACGCAAGCTTGCGATGGACGCCCTCAAGCTACTCGGACTGCGACACGCACTCTCTTCCGTTGCGAACGCACGCTACCTCTTGCTCGTCCCTGACGAGCTCGTTGAAAGCCTGCGGGGTGACGGATGGTTTCCCGCTGCGCTTTCCTTGGCTGCGGAGCTGGTTTCCGTGACGCTCGCCCCCGAAGAACGCGAACAGCTGCATCAGGCTTCTGCAAGACAGGCTCAGGGGCAGGCTCGCCTTAAGCGCCTGGGGGACGGCAGAGCGACATGAGTTCGATCGTTCGATTTTCCTCCCGGCGCCAGCGTCTCGATCATGCGTTCCTCAATCAGAGGCTGAAGGGCGCGAAGTCATATCGGCGAATCGCTGGGTACTTTCGTAGCTCCATCTTCGAGCTGGTGGGAGAGGAGATTGCGGCAATTCCGAAGGTGCAGGTCGTCTGCAACAGCGAGCTCGATGCAGCCGACGTCATTGTGTCTCGCCATGCGCGCGAAACCTCGCTGAAGGAGCGCTGGAACGAAGCGCCGTCCGAGGTAGAGGCGCTGCTGCACCGGGACCGCTACCGAAGGCTCCACGAGCTCCTCACGAGCGGCCGGGTCGAGATTCGAGTGGTCCCGAAGGACCGTGTCTTCATTCACGGCAAGGCCGGGGTAATCGAAGGCGAGGACGGCCAGAAGACCTGTTTCCTCGGTTCCATCAACGAGACCAAGAGCGCATTTGCCCAGAACTACGAGATCCTGTGGGAGGATCCTTCTCCCGACGGCGTTGCCTGGGTCGAGGAGGAGTTCGCCGCACTCTGGGCAGACGCTTACCCGCTGCCCGACGCAATCATCGAGGAGGTGCGTCGTGTTGCTGAGCGGGTCGAGATTCGATTTGCCGACACGAAGCCCGCAGAGATGCCGGGAGCGGCACTCGCGGAGAGCCCGATCTACCGAGGCGGTGAGCAGCTTCAGCCCTGGCAGCGGTCATTCGTGACGATGTACCTGCGGCACCGGGAGACTTATGGCCGCGCACGTCTACTGCTCGCCGATGAAGTGGGCGTGGGCAAGACCCTGTCGCTCGCCGCCAGCGCCATGATCTCCGTCCTGCTGGACGATGGCCCAGTACTGATTCTTTGCCCCTCTACTCTCACCCTTCAATGGCAGGTTGAACTGGCCGACAAGCTCGGCATTCCGAGTGCGGTGTGGTCATCCGCTAAAAAGGTGTGGCTTGACCCGCGTGGGCACGAAATCCGAACCCGAGGCCCGGAAGACATCGGGCGTTGCCCCGCGCAGATCGCGATTGTTTCGACGGGCCTGATCTTCCACGATTCCGAGGAGCGCCAATACCTGCTTGCGCGCAAGTTCGGGACGGTGGTGTTGGACGAGGCGCACAAGGCGCGCCGGCGTGGCGGGCTGGGAAAGCAAAAGGAGGAGCCAAACAATCTGCTCGACTTCATGCTGCGGATCGGGCACCGCGCCAAGAACCTACTGCTCGGCACGGCGACCCCGATCCAGACTGAGGTCTACGAGCTGTGGGATCTACTGCGCATCCTCAACGCGGGTTCCGATTTCGTGCTTGGGCGCGAGCTTTTCGGGCGATGGGTCGAGTGGGAGCGTGCGCTGCCCATCGTCAAAGGTTCTGAGGTCCCTGTCGAGGATCGTGATGCGTGGGAATGGCTGCGCAATCCGCTGCCACCCGCAAGTGAGGATGCTCTCTTCGCGACACTCCGGCTTCAGCTCGGGATGCCCGATCAGGCATTCTTTACCGACCGAGGCTTCGGTTCGCTCGGTTTTCTGGAGCAACAGGCAATCGCACAGGCCCTCGCTCCCGGATACCTGCGCGAACATAACCCGGTGGTTCGTCATACAGTCTTGCGGCGCAGATCGACGCTCGAGAACGCGGGACTGCTGGAGCGCGTAGGCGTCTCCATTCATCCAGAGCCGGACGCGCCGGCCGATGCCTATCGAGGCGTCGGCTTCGAAGGCCTCGGGCTACTCACTAACCACCCGTTTGATCTGGCTTATCAAGCGGCCGAAGAGTTCACGGCGGCTCTGAAGAAGCAAGGAAGCCGGGCCGCAGGATTCATGAAGACGCTGCTTCTCCAGCGAATCTGTTCGAGCTTCGCCTCCGGGCGGAGCACAGCAGAGAAGATGCTTCGGCGCGAGGCGCTGGAGGAGGAAGAAGAGGCGCGGGTCATCGACGAGGTGCTGAGCACGCTGTCGAGCAATGAGACGGTGCATCTGCGGACGATTGTTGATGAGCTTTCACGGCCAGAGGCGCGCGACCCGAAGGTATCTGCGGTGAAGTACTTTCTGACGGAGCACCGGACCGATGGCAAGACCTGGCTCGAGCACGGCTGCATCGTCTTCAGCCAGTACTACGACACCGTGCGCTCGCTAGCCGGAGACCTGGCTTTGGCGCTGCCTGGGGAACCGGTTGCGATCTACGCAGGTGCTGGCAGGAGCGGCATCTATCGCGGTCCCGACTTCGCCTCCGTCGAGCGCGAAGACATCAAGGCCGCGGTGAAGCGACGGGAGATCCGACTGCTCGTGGCGACCGACGCCGCATGCGAAGGCTTGAACCTTCAGACCCTCGGAACCCTGATCAACGTCGATCTGCCGTGGAATCCTTCGCGGCTGGAGCAACGCCTCGGGCGGATCAAACGCTTCGGCCAGGTACGAGCCAACGTGGACATGCTCAATCTCGTCTATCACGAGACGCAGGACGAGCGGGTCTATGCGGTCATTTCCAGACGTATGAAGGACCGCTACGACATCTTCGGCAGTCTGCCTGACACCATCGAGGACGATTGGATCGAGAACGTGGAGGATCTCGAAAGGAAGATGGACGAGTACATCCACCTCCGCGCTCAGACACGGAACGTGTTCGAAATGCGATACCAGGAGACCATCGATCCCGACCAGGACCGATGGGAACTCTGCTCGCGCGTGCTTGCGCGGAGAGACATTGTCGACAAGCTGTCGGCACCGTGGTGAGCTGAAGCGCCGGCAGTTCAGGGCGAGATGCGGTCCTTTTGCTGCTTAGACATTCGCCGAATCAAAATGGGTATGAGCCTGGAGTAGCGGCGTTGGACGCGGTCAAGCACGACATCCTTGCTGACCTTTGGCGACGACGGCTCGATACGCTCGCCGCCGGCATTGCAAATGGCGACCCTTACTATCTCCAGATCGCCAATGCTGCCGAACACATCAGTGCGGAGCATCAAGGCCGCTTCCTGATCGAGTTGATCCAGAACGCCAATGATCAGGCGGTTCGCGACGGACTGATGAACTCCCGCGTCTCAATCACGCGGACCGAGCGAGTAATTGCGGTTGGCAACAGCGGTCAGCCCTTCGACGACGCAAAGGTCGACAACATCACGTCGATCTTCAAGAGCGACAAGACAGCCGACGTCTGCATCGGCAACAAGGGAATCGGCTTCAAAGCCGTATTCCAGGTCGCGGATTCGGCCGAGATCTACAGCTGTACACCCGGCGGCAATCTGTCCGAGGAGCCCGCCATCGCCTTCCGCATGGTGCGGCGACCCTTCGACGATCCAGCATTCCGGGCCGAGTTTCGCACCCTGACCGAGACGCTCCTGGCGCGTGACGCGGAGCGTAGACGAGCTATCGAAGGCCGGTTTGCAACCCAGAGTGGGGTCGACGCCGTTCTTCGCGAGGCTGCGCGGGCTGCGGGCTTCACGTTTCCGCTCCGACTTACGGTGGAGGACTTCCGAAGACGCATCGACCAACTCGGGCTCTCGGGCCACGCGCTCGCCAAGACTCAGACCTTGATCGTGTTGCCGTTGGACACCTCGGTGTCTTCGCTAGAGCGGGTCACCGCGGCGCTCGATGAGATTTGCGGAGACCACGTTGAAGGGGGAAGCATCCCGGCGGGGGCGTCGTTCCTGTTTCTCCCGGGTATCGCGAAGATTGAAGTCCTGGATCGGGTGCGGGGCATTCGCACGGACCTGGAAAAGATGGAAGGGACCGCCTCCGAGTCACTCGGCGACGGGGCAACGCTGCGCTATCTGACGACTACGGCTAAGCGAACTGTTACGGCCGCCGCCGCAGAGGCTGGCGAGCCAGCGAAGCAGCACTGGTGGGTGGTCGAGCGCCTGCTGGGCGGTGGAGACCCTCATACCGACAACAAGGCGGCCTCAGAGCGAGAGGCACTGCGCGAGGCAATAAGGGCGCTTAGATTGCCGGAGGAGAACTGGAAGGACGTCGAGCAGGTTCCGGTCGCCGTAGCGCTTCCGGTGCCGGGCGAGTCCGACGGAGACGGACACGAGGGCCATCCGCTCGGCCCGAACGGGCGGTTCTGCATCGGTTTGCCGACGCAGGTCTCCACGGGGCTACCGCTATGGGTCAGCGCGCATTTCCACGGCAAGATCGACCGCACGGCAATCGATTTCGCGAACGCGTACAACACGCTTCTTCTGGACACTGCCGGGGAACTCGCGCGCACGCTCCTCGACAGGATCAAGATGTTCCCCAGGCGCTGGCAACAGCGGCTCGCAGCTCTTGCCATGGAGCGTGGGCAGGGCGAACTCGCGAATAGGAGCTTCGCCCCGACCGGTCTTGCTCGCACGGCGATCGTCTTGGCGGACGACGGTGCATTCATCGAGGCCAAGCAGCTCCGAATTCCCAAGGCGACTGACCTCGCGATGTTCGAGATGCTCTCTGAAGGGCTGTCCAGCGTCGAAAGCTACGGGTTCCGGCTGCCAGATCCGATGCTTCTCAAGAATGCGAGAGCTATCTTGGATACTCTGGCGGCTGACACGGAGGCCCCGGATGCTGCATACCTGAGGCGACTAAACGGCGACTTGTCGCTTGTCGAACATGCTGCGGTCAGGCATCGCGCAGATGGCTCTGCGTTTTGGGAAAGGTTCCTCTCGTGGGTGCTGACGCGCTTCGCATCGACGCTTCCGGATGAACTCTCCAAACAGGCGATTTTGCCGACCGCTGAGGCCGATCTCTCAAAGCCGGGCTCCCGTGTGTTCTTCGTGCCGATGAGCACGCCCCCTCGACCGCTCGAGGGCGCCGAGCGCCCACACGCGGTTGACGATGCAGGCGATGAACTCGCGGCGATCGACGAGACCGTCTCGCCGCTACTTAAGTTCTTCGACGAGCGCGCGATCAAGGTGCGCACAGGTTCCGCCCGTGACTACACACCGCTGGCTCAGAGGCTGGCGCCAATAGCAGGAGGCGGCCTTGTTCGACGACCGCGCCAAGCGGACCTTATCAACGATGCCCTGATTCCTGCATTGGCCGAATGTCGGGACGACAGCGACAAGGCTCTAGCTCTGTTGCGGCAGGCCCTGGTCTGGCTGGTCGCCATGCCGCAGAAGTCGCGCCAGCGCGTCGCTACCGAGGACCTGCTGGTTCCAGTGAGCGGCACCAGCGGAGCCTGGAGCTGGATCGCGCCCGAGTCTGCCTACCTCGGAGAAGGGTGGACGGACGACCCGAATATCGAGCTCCTCACGAGAGCGTACGGCGGCCGGCGAAGCAGCCAGCTCGTTCCCTGGGACCGATTCGAGCGAAAAGCGATGCAGCTATTCGGGTCGGCTGACCGTGGCTGGTGGCTCCAGGCGATGAAAGAAATTGGCGTGTGGGATTGCCCAAGGGTGATACGCGCGGATCGCCGGATCGAGGTCATGCGCGCATACAGCTACTCGTCTCTCACTGTAATTGACGGTGTGCCGTGCCCAACACCCTGCACCGATGGAGAATGGCCAAGGTATCTCGCCCAAGTTAGCCAGAGGAGAGCGCAGACCAAGACTGGTCAGGACTTCTACCTCAAGGAGGTGACGTGGATCGACGGTCTCGACAATGGCGAGATTCGCCCCATCGTCGTCGAGGCGATGCTACGGCGCGCCGACCGGTACAAGCCCCACCAGACCACGACTCTGTCGCGGTGGGGCGGCGAGGACAGCAGCACGGTACCGGCACTTTGGGTACATGCGATGCAATCAGAGGACTGGGATGTCATCCCGACGTCCCATGGCCTGCGAAAGCCGACCGCCGCGTGGTACCTGCCACTTGAGTCGAGGAGCACGAAGGCCGATCGCTTCGCGTTCTTGCCTTGTGTCAAGGCGGAGTTGAGTGCCGCCCGAGAGTTGCTCCGGACGGTAGGTGTCGTGACTCTGGAAGAGGCTGGAGTGCCTCGCCTTTGCCGCGCATTGCATGAATTGGCGGAACACAAGGACCAAGCGCAGTTAGAGACGTTGCGCCACTTCAGCGCGCTCGTTCACGATCTCTACGAGGCGATCCAAGTTCGTTTGAAGGCACAGGAAGCCCCGGCCGCGCTCAAAGCAATCATGACTCGGCCAGTGCCATTGCTTCGCGGCGAGGAGATCGAAAGCATCGCGCTGAGTGAGGTGGGGCGGCTGTATGTTGACGACGATCCGGTGCGGCGTCGCTTCGTTGCAGGTCTCGACGATGCGTGGTTTCTTCCCAAACGGTCTCATCAGACCTATGGCGAGTTAATCGACGCGCTGCGGGCACTGCTTGGGGAGGCCGTAGTTCTGAGGGTGAGCGATTGTCCTATCGCTCTAGAGTTCGAGCCGCTCGAAGCCGGAGCGGCGCTCCTCGACTTCATCAGGCACAACTTTCCGGGGCGCTCGATCGCTGAGGAATTGGCCCTGCTGATCGTTAAGGGTGGGAATCAGGCGACCTCCCCGCACGAGACCGCATTCCGTCAGGCCTGGAGTGAGATGGGACAAACACGGGTTGTGCGCGGGGCGTTCGGAGAAGGTGCGGCGCACCGGAGCTGTTACGACGCCCACCGTGAGGCTGGCCCCGCGCTACTGGTAGACGCCCGACTAAAACCGCACGAAATCATTGCGGAGATTTGGCAGATCCTCGGCCCCTCATATCGAGACATCTGTGCCGCGTACGCCCAAGCACTCAAAGATGGTCGCACCGACATCTTCTTCGCTGACCGTGGGGTCTCGCCTGCGGACCGGACCGAGGTTGAGGCCGCTATAGGGCTTGGGTTTGAGCAGTCGCTGCGGCGCTACCAGCCGGTCTGCCTCGCCCTCTGGCGAAAGAGGAACCCCTTGCGATCCGTCGACGAGTTCCATTTCGAGTGGGCACGGAATGCCCGAGTCATCGAGTTGGCGCGGGACTGGCTGCGTTGGAATGACGTCGAGGCGGCCTTAGAGCTAGCAGCACGGAGGGACGAGCCGGCTGGTTCACTGGCACTGCTTGAGCAGCTTGTAGTGAGCGTGGCGGAATGGCAAGCGGCAAGACGCGAGTTGGGCGCACACGCATATCGATTCGAGGCGACCGAGCGTAGCTACCATGCAGCGTGTAGTGCGCTCATCGGACACCTTATGGCCTGGTTCGCCTACCTCGTGGTCCCTCGCGCGTCTGGATCTCATGGGCCTACGGTCGCCGCCGGGCTTGCGGACGAAGTGTTGGCATGGATCGAAGAGCTGCGTGAGGTAAAGGCACCTGAGGACCTGGTCGAACAGCCACTAGGCCAAAGCGCTGCTACGCAACGCGTGGCGAGCGAGGCCCTCACCCTTGCAGACTCTCATTCGGCAATCCGCGAGCTCGCCATCTTCACGGAATCGCTTCGAGAGCTTTCGATAACGGCGCCTGCCGATGTAGGTGCAATCAAGTTGAAAGACGAACCCGATAAGGCAGCGACGATTTACGAAGTCGACAACGAAGTAGTGCGCGCACAACATGCCGCAGCTGCCGTAGAGGCAGTGCTGAAGGTTGCGGGCGCCCTCGCTATCAAACGCGGCGAAGTGCTCGACCCAGAAGCAGTGCGAGGCCACCCATTGGTTGCTCTATTGAGCCAGGGTTCTTGGGCGAATCGTGTCTCTGTTCTTGCGGCGGTTCGCTTTGGGCTTGAAGGGGCCGCACCTGCGACTGCTTCGCGCATGAAGGAGCGCCAGGCCTTTAGGGACGTCGACGATTGGCGCATGCTGTGGGCGAAGTTCGAGGAACTGGGAGAGATTCCGAAGCCCGCTACGCCGGGCCTGTCCAAGCCGAAGTTCGAAGTTCTTGGCGCGGGATGGACCGAGGATGAGTTCAACGAATCTGCGGCCCAAGGTCCCGGCGGCGCAGTTGTCCAGCGCCTTGAAAGCTTCGTGAACCCAGTTCTCGACCTGACGAGCATTCGAAATCCGGATCGCGAGAAGATCTCTGCTGGCGGCAAGCGCGTTGGAGCGGGTGGCGGTGGCGGCAAGGGTCGGCGGCGTCCACCGGAGTCCCTGCTGAAAATGTTCGGTGCTGTAGGTGAGCACTTTGTGTTCCAGCAGTTGAGGCAGCTGCTAGGTGATTTCGATCTCACCAACTGGAAGTCCAAGGCGAAGGAGATCTTCGGGTACGGTGAGGGCGACGATTCGCTTGGGTACGATTTCGAGTACCACGATGCGCGAGGAGCCCTCACAGGCGATACGTCGGTTCCGCGTTGCCTGATCGAGGTGAAGTCGACTGGGAGCGATGGTTCCGACGCCTTTGAGATGACGACGAACGAATGGGAAACGGCCATTCGCTGCCATACGGGAGCCGAAAAGGCGCTCTACGTGATCGTTCGAGTCATCCGGACGGGAAGCAAGCCTGAGCTCCTTGACATTCTTGTCGATCCCATTCAGCTTCATCTCGATGGTGTCCTCGACTACAGCAGTCGGGATCTCCTGGTCGCTGTCGGCAAGGTTCGGCACGACAGTTAACGCGAAGTCGCCAGTGGCTTCGGACGTCGGAGAGGGAATGCGCGACATGAGTGCCTTGTCCACAGCCTGTGCAACGCTTGCGACAGCCCTTCGGGGCTGGATCTCCTTGATATGGCAAGGGTTGGGAGACTGGCCCACGATGACAGAGCAGTCGGATCTCGAGGCGGACGGACCGGTTACACAGAACATTGCCAGCCGGTACGGCCATGAGGCGCCTGGTTACCTGACGAGTAACGGACGCGGCAGCTTGGAAATCGGTGCTGCCGACGACTGAGCCGCGCGCTCGCTCACGGTTTGTTGGTGTCACGCTTCCCAGTAGTTGAACGCCCAGCGCTTTCATCGGCGCTCGACGACATTGGCTTGCCGTCGGTTCCCGGTGGCGTCGGTTTCGGGCCGGCGACAGGGACGCCGTACTTGTCGAAGTACCACTCGCCGATTGGCTCGACCTTGGGCGTAATGCCGAGGTCGGGCTGGTTCGCGTTGGCGCCGACCGTGTCCCAGACGGCCTGGTTCCCGCCGTGGTTGGGGGAGACCTTGCCGATTCGCACCGAGCCCTTGTAGTTTTCGCTCAACTGGCCGGCGTCCTGCGAGATCCGGCTGCGCCCCTTGGCTATCGTGGCTTTCGTTTCGGCCTCGCCGGCGCCGAGGCGAGCGGCCAGGTCATTGGCCACCGATTGGCTGGGGACGGCGCGTTGGCGACTCTGGCGCGAACGGAGCTCGGCTTCGTTGGTCGCGGCCTGTTCATGGAGTCTGCGGTCGTTCACCGTTCGTGCGTAGGTGTCGTACTGCTCCCGCAGCGAAGAGTTGGGCCAGCTCAAGGCTTCCGGTAACGGCCTCGATGGACCCAGCGGGTTGTCGATCGGAACGTAGCCGCTTGCCGCGCTTCCGCCGCGGGCGTACGAGTATGCGATCTCGGTCACGGCGCGCTGCAGCTTGATCGGGTCCTCCTCGCGTAACAGCCCGCGCTCGGCGAGACGCTGCGCCGCGTAGTTGGTGAAGTCGGTCTGAGTCCCGCTGCTCCACTCACGCATGAACTGCGCCGTCCGGGCGAGTTCGCGCGCTTGGCCATAGGCGCTGTCGCTCGAGGTCTGCCGCTCCATTGCCTCGCGAGCAGAGGAGTCGTAGCCGGCGGTCGAAGTCGTACGGCTGCTGCGCGCCCACTGGTAGGCATCGGAGGATCTGAAATCCCTGACCAGAGCACTCGCTTCGGAGAGTTGGGAGCTCTCCACCGCTTTGCGGGCGAAGTCGTAGGCGCTCTGCAGCCGCTGCTGATCCACCTTGCGGCCTTCGAACGAGAGCTGGCCGCCGATCTCGGTCAGCGGGATCTTCGCGCCGGCGGACGCTGCAGCGGCGATGCTCTTGCCGACCGTCGAGTCCTCGCTCAGCCCCAGTTTTCGGTTCACGTCCTTCGCCACCGAGCTCAGCGTCTGCAGCTGAGTCGAGGTTGACCCGTAAGCTCCCCTGACCGGTAGACATTCGCAAGTGGACTTTTCTGGCAGGATTTGCTGTCGGGGGAAGTCCGATGAAGAAGACGAAGTTCAGCGAATCG